>JAZKYO010000036.1:0-5548 GCA_045612185.1 Eubacteriales bacterium | reverse complement strand
GTTCGCTGCGTAGCGTGACGGAAGGAGCCTGCGTGACTTTGAGTTTCGGTTGGCTTTATTGTAACGCACTCTCCCTCAGTCGCCTACGGCGCCAGCTCCCTCCCGGAGGGAGCCTTATGAAAGCGTTGCCTACAACACACCTACAAACTGCAATTTGAACACATCAATCCCATTCGTGTGCAGAAAAATGGCGGTGTCGAGCCGACATTTTTCGGTGTGCGGCAGCTATGTTAGCACAATCCCTAAATCGTGAGCCGCGAAGCGCATAGGCCCACCGCTAGGTGCGTGGGCGCCGAAGGCAACAGGCCCGTCCGGCGAGGGCCCGCCAGGTGCGGTTAGGATAGGTTGTGTTTTTCTTTGAGCTTTCTGATGTTTTCCTCCACTTGTTTTTTGTGGAGAGGATACCAAAACCACAGTATGAGAGAAAGGATAACGAATCCCGCCGCGGGGAGTAGGGTGGAAATATTGAAAATTCCATTTACCACACCGCTGTCAAAGGCGGTAGCGTCAGAGTATCCGATAAGCTCAAGAAGAACCCCGGAAAGCCCCGCCGCGCCTGCCTGTCCGAGCTTTCTCGCAAATGAATAAAGGGCGTAGACCGAGCCGTCCTCTCTAATTCCGTTTTTCAGCTCCGAGTAGTCAATAACGTCTGTTATCAGTGCCCACGAAACCATGGTAAACAACCCAAGTCCCAACCAGGAAACGGTGGTAAGTCCAACGTATACCCACACGCTTTGCGGGCGCAAGAAAAAGAGCAGAACTGAAATTGCCGCTGCCGCAAAGTTTGCCACAATGCTTATTTCGGCTTTTCCGAATTTTTTGGCTAACGGCTTTGCGAACGCCGCCGCCAACAGCATTGCTACTGTCATAAGAATGGTGGAAACCGCCTGCGCGTCGGTGTTTCCGTAGTAGTTTGGATAGACGTAGTTTGACATCGACTGAAGCGTAAGCTGTGCCAACAGCATCATTATTGACGCAACGGTAATCGAAAGCAACGCGCGGTTTCCAAGGGCGTTTTTAATCATCGAGCTAAAGCTGTTTTTCTCCCTTGCCTCGGTGGTGGAAGTAGTCTTTACGCGCTCGGTGGTCAGATAGTAGCAAAGGAGATAGCATACTACCGCAAAGGCGGAGAAGATGCCCGCAATAAGCGTGAACCGAGGACCGTTAAGCACCGATTGCGCCCCAACCTTGTCGTAGGCGAGCAGAGGAACTCCCGCGCCTATAAAAAGCCCCGCAAGGGTTGCGCCTATTGAGCGGTAGGTGGAAAGTGACTGGCGGTCGCCTGATTCCGGAGAAATTGCCGACGCCATCGAGCCGTAGGGAATATTTATTGAGGTGTAAAAAATCGACCCCCAAAGAATATAAGTTACAAAAAGGTATCCGATTTTGAACGACATACTCATGTTAGCAAGCGAGCTTTGGTAAATAAGGAAAGAGGATATTGCCACGGGACCGCACATCCTGCGTATCCAGGGCTTGAATTTGCCCGCGGGTGTAATGCGGCTTCGGTCGCATATTCGCCCCATGGTTACGTCGGTAAAGGCGTCAACAAAGCGGGCAATCATCATTACAACTCCCACCGCAGCCGCCGAAACGCCCATGACGTCGGTATAAAATTTCAGTAGAAAGCTGGAAGAAAAGATAAACGTGAAATCATTTCCAAAATCACCGAAAAGGTAGCCTATTTTATCGCGCAAACCGAAAGGGCGCGTTTTTGTTTCAGTTTTCATAAAAGCCTCCGAGGACAGCAGAATGTTTACTGTATATAATTATTTTGGGGGCTTTTTGATAAAATATACCGTGTAAAATAATGAAATAATTAACAAAAAAGCGGTCGGTGCCAAAAGGCACCGACCGCATCATCAGGAGGTTTGACGTACAAATGATTACGTCAAATCGTTTTGTTCGGCTTTTTCGGCGGCACCCGAACAGCAACCGCAGCTTCCACAGTAGGAAGCATTGTTTTTTGATCCGCAGGAGCATCCGTCAGGACACCCGATGCACTTCTTTCCGCTTTTTTTCGCCTTGTATACGTAGAACGCGGAAAGACCTATAATCACAGCAATTACGGCAATAATAATAATATCTTTCATATGTTTTTAAAATCAAGCGATTACCGCTTCTTTTTTAGGTGTTGATTTGTTGTCTGTTTTCTTGTCTGTTTTCTTGTCTGATCTCACACACAGATACACCACTATGGCAACCATAACGGCAACTGCCGCACCGCCTGCTATTGCCGCGCCTACGTTTAGTGTTGTGGGAGCTGTAATAAGAGTTCCTACCGTGTAAACAAGATAAGCTACCGTATAACCTACCCCAAGTTGAAGAGCAATTCCGCTCCAGAGCCACTTTGCGCTCTTCATCTCGGAGTTCATAGCTCCGATAGCCGCAAAGCAGGGAGGAGAGAAAAGATTGAACATAAGGTATGCCAGAGCAGCTACCTTGGTGATTCCAAACACTACAGCCACTTCTGTCGCCGCGCCGTCCACAAGCGTAAGCTCCTCTGTGTTAATAAGATTGGAAATTCCATAGCAAACCGCAAGCGTTCCAACTACGTTTTCTTTTGCAATAAATCCCGTAACAGCCGCTGCCGCCATTTGCCATGCGCCTACGCCGATTGGAATAAGGAGAACGGCTAAGGGGCTTGCGATTGTGGCAAGGATAGAGTCGCTTGCCTCGTCAACTAATTGGAGATTCCAGCTGAAGGACTGCATAACGTAAATCACCGCGTTGCAAAGTAGGATTATGGTTCCTGCCTTTACTATGTAAGACCAGCCGCGGCTGAGCATGGATTTGCAAGCTGTCCAAAGGTTGGGGAACTTGTATTCGGGAAGCTCCATAATGAAGTATGACTTCTTTTTGCTGCCTGTTATTTTCTTTACAATAATCGCACCAACGAGAATGATGATAATTCCGGCAAAGTACATAAGTGTACCCACCCATGAAGCTTCGCCAAAGAATGCGCCCGCAAAGAGAGCGATAACCGGAAGCTTTGCTCCGCAAGGCATAAAGGGTGCAAGCATTGCTGTGGCTCTGCGCTCACGTTCGTTTTTTATGGTACGGCAAGCCATAACGCCTGGAATAGCGCATCCCGTACCTATTACGAAGGGAATTACCGATTTGCCCGAAAGACCTACCTTTTTGAATATGGGATCAAGGACTACCGAAACGCGCGCCATATAACCGCAATCCTCAAGGAGAGCGATAAGGAAGTACATTACCATAACCAGAGGAAGGAAGCCTACAACGGCGCTTACACCGCCTATAATTCCTTCGGTAAGCAGAGCAACGAGGAAAGTGTTTCCCCCCTCAAGCAGACCGCCAATCCATTCTTTGAACATATCTATAAGGGTTACAAGACCGGGAATAGCCACGCCGCCAACCTCTACGCCCTCGGCTATCCATACGCCAAGCCAAGCCTGAGAGATTTGGAATACAAGGAACATAACCACGGCAAAGATTGGAATACCCAACCACTTGTTTGTGAGAATAGCGTCTATCTTGTCCTGATAGTTTTTATCTTTGGTGAGAATTTTTCTGTCCTCAACGGCTTTAACTATTTCGTTAACAAAGGCAAAACGCTTTTTGTCCGCCTCCATAACGGAGTTTTTGTCGGAAAGGTCTACTCCGTCCTGCGTGTATGGGGCTTTTTGAGCTTTTCCGATAACCGAAATGGCAACCGAAACCACGTCTTTTAACCCGTTACCCGAAAGAGCCGCTGTTTCAACCACAGGGCATCCCAGCTTTTTTGAGAGTGCCTCCGCGTCTATTTTGGTTTCCTTTTTCTTGTTTACGTCAGCCTTGTTAAGAGCTACTACAACCGGTATACCAAGCTCAAGAAGCTGTGTGGTGAAAAACAGACTTCGGCTGAGGTTGGTGGCATCAACGATGTTGATTATGGCATCGGGATTTTCGTTTTTTACGTAAAGGCTGGTGATGCTCTCCTCAGACGTAAAGGGTGACATTGAATAAGCGCCGGGAAGGTCGACCGCCATAAGCCCCTCAACGCCTCCGCAAAGATTTTTCTTAATGGGTGATTCCTTTTTTTCAACCGTAACCCCTGCCCAGTTTCCAACCCTTTCGTTTTGTCCGGTCAGACCGTTGAACATAGTGGTTTTGCCGCTATTGGGATTTCCCGCAAGTGCAATTCTCATTTTATTTCCTCCGATATTGTAGTAGAATTATTATTTTACAGTCTTGCTGTTAAAATCATTTTTTAGCGAGTTAGCCATGGCTAACTCTTGCCCAAAAAAATAATCCGCAGATTATTTTTCGAAATTCAGATAATTATCGCCTCAGCCAGCTCGTTGTCGATGTTGTATCTGCCGTCCTTAATGGAGACAACGCAACTGCCTTTAAGACGCGAGACAACGGTAATTGGCTCACCGGCATAGCAACCGAGAGAGAAGAGGAATGCGTCAAGCTCCTCGTCGTCTGTTTCGATGCTTTTGATGATATATTCTATTCCTTCCGCAGCTTCACGCAAATTCATAGAAAATCTCCTGAAAAATTCATTAGTTAGCACAGGCTAACTGCGTTTTACTTTAATATTATATGCTAAAAGCTTTGATTTGTCAACCTTTTTTCCAAATTTTTCACCTAAAAACTCACTTTTTGGCACTTTGCACATTCCGTTAGCCTGCGCTAACTCCGAGTTTTTAATATTTTGCACAATTGTGTTTGCGGCTTGAATATTACCTATTACTGTTTACTGTAAGCAACGAAGGGGAGTTCAAAGGGAGCGGACGTTGAAAACTATTTAATCCGTAAAAAGCAAGAAAAAGCAAAAAATCACTTGACATCGTAAGTTATTAGGTGTATAATGGTATTCGTAAAAATTTGATTTTTTTGGAGGTCAAAAAAATGGACATTTTAAAGCAATTATCCCTTATCGGTATCGTTCCCGTTATCAAGATTGATGACGCTAAGGACGCCGCACCCCTTGCGAAGGCTCTTATTGACGGCGGTCTTCCCTGTGCTGAGGTTACTTTCAGAACAGCTGCCGCTAAGGACGCTATCGCTGCTATCGCTAAAGAATATCCCGACATGATCGTTGGTGCGGGTACAGTTCTCACCAAGGCTCAGGTTGACGACGCTATTGAGGCGGGCGCTAAGTTTATCGTAAGCCCCGGCTTCAATCCCGAAATCGTAAAGTACTGCCAGGAAAAGGGTTGCCCCATCGTTCCCGGTATCAATAACCCCTCGGGTATCGAGGCGGCTCTTGAGCTTGGTCTTAAAACAGTTAAGTTCTTCCCCGCAGAGCAGTCGGGCGGTATTGAGATGATCAAGGCTATGTCCGCTCCTTACGGCGGCGTTACCTTTATGCCCACGGGCGGAGTTAACCCCAAGAACGTAAACGACTACCTCGCATCCCCCAAGATCATCTGCTGCGGCGGTAGCTGGATGGTTAAGCCCGAAATGATTGCCGCAGGCGACTTTGAGGGAATCACCGCACTTGTTCGTGAGGCTGTTGGTACAATGCTCGGTCTCAAGTTCCGTCACGTAGGTATCAATCCCTGCGGCGCTACATCTGAGGGAACAGCTAAGG
>JAZKYO010000035.1:0-21261 GCA_045612185.1 Eubacteriales bacterium | reverse complement strand
TGTGCTGTTAATAGTTACTTACTGCCTCTCGTCCTTTTTCTTTTTGATAAAGGAGCGTCAAAAGAAAAAGGACCAAAAAGAAAAACCGCGGTGCGCCTGCGGGCGCGGGCGGTCGCTTTTGAAAAAGCTCCGCAAAACTTTTCTCTATTGGGTTTGTGCGAACAACTCCCCTACAAACTACAATTTTAACGTATAAATAAAGTAGGAGCTGTGCTCTTAATGAGACAGCTCCCTTTTTGATTACAGATCGAAAAACATTTGTTTTTTCATTGGCATTGAGAGCAAGAGCGTTCCGCTGACGTTTGAAATCTCGCAATAGGTTTCTCCGTTTTCGGTAACGTAGCGGAAGTCAAATGGATCGCTGACAATGCGGGAAGCTCCCTTGGTGTTCAGCTTTACCGTAACGTCGTCTCGGCAGTAATCTTCAGCGAAGAAGCGTACGGTTGCGTTTTTCAGTCCCGTTACCTCAATTCTGCGTCTGAGATAATAGCTTCCGGGGGGAAGCTCACGGCAGGTTACAGAACCGTCGTTCTGCTCTACGAAAACTCGGCATTCCCTGCGCTCGGCTTTAGGAAAATGATAGGTAGCGCAGCCGTTTTCCATAATGGCGGTGTAGCCGTCAAGTATAGGTGCGCCCAAAGGGGTTTTTAAGCAGGTTTTGACTGTTGTGCTGCTTTGGAAGGTAGAGAAAATAAACGCTCCGTTATGGCGGTGTATCATCAATACGGGCATTTTCTGACCAATCGGTTTTTCGTATCTTATGTCGTATCCGAACTCTCTCAGCGCACGGAGAATTAGTCTGTCAGCAACAAAATAATTCCTTTCGTGGTGTGGCATTAACAGCTTGCACCCCTTTACGTAATCGTTTGAGGTGGTCGCGCGAAGCCAAACGAAGTTCTCACCGCGCGTAACAATCGGTCTGCCTCCCGCGGTGGCTATTACGTTGTCGGATACCGACTCCTCGGTAATCTCACCGCCGCAAACCAAAGGAGTGTGCAGCAGCTTTCCAAAGCTTTCTCCGTCTACGGTTACGTCAAGCTCTCCGCTTACTCCGTCAGCGCTCTTAACACCTATAAGCGACTTGAATTCCTCGCTTGCGAGTGAGGTGCTTCCGTAGAATATTACCTTGCCGCCCGCCTTTACGTAATCGAGCATTGTTGCCTCGTGACTTCCACCCGCTTCGGGTACGGGGGTGATAAGTATGCTTGCGGCGTATATTGATTTGTCGTGCTTGGCAAAGTTTGAGGTTGAAACTACTGTAGAAAGGGGAAGTCCGTTATTTATGGCGCTTCTTATAAACCAGTCACCCGAGAACATTTGCATTATCTGCTCGTTTTTGTATGCTCCCGAATATTCGTCAAACGGATATACCCACACGAATGGAGAGGGGCGGTCGGGGCTTTCCTTTATGCCCTTTAGCAGGTGGGGAATACATTCGTTGGCGCATTGCTCTATAAGGTCTCCGTAGGAGTTGTCAATGCTGAGAAGGTTCATGTTGGTGGGAGACTGAGTTTTGCCGTTTTCGTCAATGCGTGTCACCGAAAGCGGAAGATAGATATCGTGCGGCATTCCGTTGTATCTGTCGTACCAAGGAGAATTGAGCCACCACGGGTCGTGAACGTAGTATCTGAACAGATATCTGTTGTCGGGAATTTCCGCCATGCGCGACATGTAGCCCGCCAATTCAAGTCCAAAGTCACCGTCAAGCGCCGCCCAAGGGGAGTTAGGTGGCGGAAGAATATTGAATCCGCTTTTGTATATGTCGCGAAGCGGCACGCCGTCTGACGCCATGTCAATACCCATCGTCATGTTTGTTCCGCGCACCTCAATGGGGAAGTCGGGGCATTCGCTTCTGAAATCGCCCCAGAAATCAAATACGAGCTTTTTGACGGCCGGAAGCTCGGTGGTGTCGAATTTTTCTCCGTCAAAGGTTGCGCCCGTGGTTGACCACACGTCGCGTCCAAAGCCTATTCCATTTGAAAACCAGATATAGTCAAAGCCCATGTCACTAAGGAAATGCTGTGACTGTCTGCCAAAGAATTTTCCAAATGGGAGTCCGTCGGGTATTCCGTTGGGATAGCCTGCGTAGCAGCGGTTGTCGCCTTTTAGGGTTGTGTAGGAGCAAACGAAAATGTTTCTTCCCATTTCATGTCCTGTGCAGATTTCGGGGTGGCGGTTGTATTTAAAATCAGATATGGCAAATTCAGGACCGGGGTCAAAGGTTGTTCCCACCCGTATTTGCTTGTCGCCAAGTACCTCTTTACCCACTCGCTTAAAGGTGGCAATAATTCTTTTCAATATTCCGTAAGTCATTACGGGAGGATCTTTCATATATTTTCTTGGGTGGTAATGAAGCTCTACGCCATCCGGGTCAATTGTCGGGTGGCTTTTTCCCTCGGAAAGATTGGCGTTTCCAACCATATAAGCCCACTCAAATGCGGTGTCGTCACAGCCGTCGTAGTCAAGCAGCTCGCTTCCGTCGCCCGTCCAGAACATGACCGAAACACATTCGGCGGTCTTTACAAGATTTTTCCATTGCTCAAAAGCGGTTCTGCATACCGACTCAACGTAGGTGTCGTCGGTTTGCTTGAAGGGCTTAAGGCTGATTTCAAGTGTGATGTTTTTTAAGCTCATAGAAAACTCCTTTCTAATTGTTTGATATTAGTTGGATATTAAAATAATTATAGCTTATATCTCTCTTTTTATCAATGAACATTATAAAGTTGGTTGTGGAGAAAATAAAGCTTTTTTGGTTTACACAAACTTTGTAATTTCTATTGACAGCAGGGGACATATGTGATAAAATGTAGCCGTATCCTTCACAAAAACGTAAGGAGGTGTTGCGGTGAAATTGTCGGAAATAAAGCCCTTTGTTAGATTTTCCCGACGTTTCGGCGGCGGAGAATTCAGGCGCTTCAACTATCCGCTTTGCGGTTGCGACTGCCGTTTGCTGTATTGCTGTGACGGTAGCGGGGAAGTAGACATTGACGGCGAAAAGTATCGAGTGAAGCGCGGAACTCTGCTTTTGTGGCGTGCGGGAGTTCCGTATACCTATTTTTCAAACGTGGAAAAGCCCATGCTTCTGTTGGGCGTAAATTTTGATTATACTTGGGAGCATTCTGATATAACTCTCCCTCTCCCACCCGTTCAGGCTCGCTTAAGCGAAAATTCTTTCACCGTTCAGGCCCCGACGTTTGAGGATTACGGAAGGCTTAACGGCGTTATAGTGCTTCAAAACGTCAGCGAAAGCTTTCACAGACGGCTTGAGGAGATAAACAGCGAGTTTGAAAGAAAAAAGAACTGCTTTGAGCTGAAATGCTCGGGTATGCTGATGCAGTTGCTTTCCGAAATAGTGCCGCTTGCCGAAAACGGTGCGTTAAATTCGGCAGGCGATAAGCTGACCGACAAAATAATTGAGTACCTTAACGCCAATTACAGTAAACGCTTTAGTATAAGCGAGCTTGGCGCGGTGTTTGGTTATCACCCCAATTATCTTAATCAGATGTTTATAAAGCACGTGGGCAAGTCGATATACGCCTATCTTCAGGACTTGCGCGTTACGCAGGCTATATATTTTTTGGAAAACAGTGATATGACCGTAGAGAATATCGGCGTGGCTTGCGGTTTTTCCGACCGTTCGCACTTTTCGCGGTATTTCAAACAAAAAACAGGAAGAACACCCAAAGATTTCAGACCGTGAGGTGAAAAATATGAGTAAAAATATTAGTGTAGAAGTAAACAAGACGTTGCAATATGACGTGGTTGTCTGCGGAGGCGGCTTTGCGGGCGTTTCGGCGGCTGTGTCATCGGCAAAAAACGGCGCTCGCACGCTGTTGATTGAAAGCGGAGGAGAGCTTGGCGGTGATATTACCAAGTCTATCGTTCCGCAGATCTTGGATACGAAGGATAAGGGCGGTATCGTGCGGGACATGTTTGAATTCCTCAACTTGCGCGAAAAAACCTGCGTACGCAAGGGGGCGCGGTTTGACGAAAACGGCAAAAAGCTGAGCGGAAGCATGGTTGACATTGAATACGTTAAGTATTATCTTGACAAGATTTGTGTTGACGCTGGCGTGGATTTGATGTACCACAGCAATCTCGCATCCGCCAATACCGAAAACGGTACGATAAAAGAAATATTGGTGGCAAGCGAGTTTGGGCTTTGCCTTGTGGAGGGCAAGGTGTTTGTTGACGCTACGGGTAACGGCGCCCTTGGCGCTATGTGCGGTTGCGGCTTTGAGTTTGGTGACCCGAACAGCGGCTTGCCTCAGCCTTGCAGTGGGGGTGTATTGGTTATGGGGCTTTCGGAAAAGGCTACGTATACCGATACCAATTCCGATAAAGCGGCGCTTAAAGAGAAGTTTGAGCAAGCGGGTATAAAGGTGTCGGCAGAATGGATAAGCGTGATAAAAGTTCCGCAAGAAAATTGCTGTTTGATTTCCTTTAACAATCAGTATAACGTGCCCGTGGACGACCCGTTGGCGATGTCCGAGGCTTCCCGATACTCCCGTATAGAGTGCGTTGAGGTTGCCGAAAAAATGAAGTGTATTGAAGGCTTTGAGAATATGGAAATCCTGGCTGTTTCCTCGCACATAGGCGTACGCGAGGGACGGCGCATAGAGGGAGAATATACCCTTACTTTTGATGATATTACAGAGGGCAGACGCTTTGAGGACGGAATTTGTACGGTAAGCTTTCCCGTAGACGTTCACAAAATATCGGCGGGTGATAAGACCGACCATAAAAAAGGAAAGCGGGTAAGCAAGTATAATATTCCGTACCGTTCACTTGTGGCGCTCGCTTGTAAAAATCTTTTGCTTGCGGGCAGATGTATATCGGGGGACTTCTACGCTCACGCATCGTACAGAGTTGTAGGAAACGTTATTCCCACGGGAGAAGCCGCGGGCTTTGCCGCCGCCATCTGCGTTAAAGAAAACCTTATTCCGTCGCAAATAGACGGCAAACGGGTTCGTGAATATATGACCTCAAACGGGTACGTAATATAAGGTAATCGGGAACGATTTGTTCCTTTTTGAAAAAAGGAACCGAAAAACTTTTTTGGTAAAAAGCTTTTATGTGTTTTGTTTTTTATCTGTGCCACAGAGGTGGTTTGCAAAAACGCAAGATTTATTCTGTGTACAGCAAAAACAATAGCTCCCGCAGGTTTTGCTCTGCCGAGACGCAACCGCAGGTGAGGCGGTAAACTACAATTCGAAAAACAAGTTTTTCTATTTTTATAAAGAAAACCGCCATTGTTTAGATGGCGGTTTTCGTATTGCGGTGTGAGTTGTTTGCACAAATTTTAAATCGTGGGGGCGAAGCCGTGACGCCCGTCCGGCAAGGACCGGCGAGGATTACATGTGACCGCCTTCGATTTCGGTGGCGTTTTTGCCGTGAAGAATAACCGTTCTGTCCTCGGGAATATACTCGTCGGGGAAGTGAATCATCACGTCGTCCTTTTCAAGATTGCTCTGAAGCGTGCCGATTGTAACGTCTGCCGCTGCGGTCTGCTCTCTTATTGCAAGGCAAGCTGCGTGAGCCGCCGCCTGACCCGTAAGGATTGCGGGCGGAATAACGCGTAGCATATCCCATGCGTGTCCCGTGCCGTCAGCGCTTCTGCCTGCGGTAAGCATGTTGGGATAGTCGCGGCGAGTAAGCGTGCGGAGCGGAACCTCCCAAAGGTGGTCCTTGTGCTCAAAGTCGTTTATAGCGCATACCGAATCGTCAAAGTGCTTGTACGCATCGGCAATTTTAAGCGAATAATCGCCCTTTATATGGCAGGTCGTTCTGAACTGAGGCATCATAGGAAGATGCGTGATTTCACGGGTCTTTCTCTCTTCTTCTTTAAGCTTTTCAAGCATAACCTTCTGATTGGTGATAAGGTAGTCTGTTACTTCCTCAACGGTAAGTCCCGACCACTTGGGAACGTCATCAGGCTGTTTGTCGCCCCAAAGATTGATGTTTCCGCCCGAAATACCGGTGAACGCCATTCTTATGTCCTGCGCGTCAATGGCTTTCTGACAGCTTGCAAGCGTAATCATCTTTCCCGCGTAGGTGAAGAAGTTTTCGCCCGCAACGGTGGGAACGCCTCCGCGGCGAAGTACGTCGCAGTCACCCGTGGTGTCAATAAGCATCTTGCAACCGTAAAACTCTGTGCCTGATTTGCTTTCGGTAATAACGCCCTTGCAAATATTACCTTCCATAATAGGGTCGCAGGCGATGCAGTCGTAAAGCAAGTCAACGCCCGTAGAGGTTACTTCGTCCATAAGCTGAAGCGCAAAAATGTAGGGGGAATATCTCTGTATGTATCTTACCTCGGTGTATTCCTTGGGCTCGCCGTTTTTCCATTCTTCGGGAATTGTGTCGTATCCAAGCTTAGCCGAAAGTCTTGCCCACTTTTCGCAAAGGCCGAAAATAATCTGCTTTCCGCGTCCGTTGCACATGGGGACGAAAAGATTGATAAGACCAAGCGTGCCAAGACCGCCGAGAATGTTGGATTTTTCAAGTAAAAGGGTGGAAAAGCCCTCTTTTGCCGCAGTAACTGCCGCCGCTACGCCCGCAACACCGCCGCCGCAGACTATAACATCGTATTTCTTTTTCATCGTGATTTTTTTGCCGAGAGTTAAAGTGTTCATAATATAGCTCCTTAATTTAATTAATTTAATACAAATGATTTGCCGCCAACTAATCTATAATAGGCATCTCTTCAAAACCAACGTTGACCGCCCCGACTCCACCCTCGATTTTTATGGAGTTTGCGCCGTGACCTATAAGCTCACCGCTTTTGGGGCTTTGTCCGTTAACCTTTATGCCTCCGAGACCCGAGTAGCAAGCCAAGCGGTAAAGCGACTCACCGCCTCTTAACATCAGATTGACCTTGCCAACTCCGCACTCAATTTCCGACTCCCCGAAAATTGCGGCAATAATATCTGTGTTGCCCATGCCAAGCTCAAGGTCCAAATTGTGTATGCTTCCGTCTCCGATTTTAACGTTGCCCGCTCCTCCGCTTATCTCGGCGCGCGAATATACGTTAAGCTTGTCAATTTCCACGTCCCCCGCGCCAACCTCAAGTGAAAAGCGCATTGCCGAAATATCCTCAATGGTAACCTTGCCCGCGCCCGTGTCTATATCGACCTCATGGTAAATGGCAAGGGAGGGAAGCGTAACTATAATTATAGAATCCTTGTTAGCTCCGAAGGTTGAGCGCTCTCTTATTTTCAGTGTGCCGTTGTCAAGAGAAAAGCTTACGTTTTTGTTGTTTGTTTCGGCGCTGTGCAGGTCGCCGTTTCTGATTATAAGCTCAGCGGCGTCAACGCTTATGTCTACTGACCTGATTTCCTCAAAGCTTTCGCTTTTTACCGTTTCGTATTCTGCTTTCGGAGAAACGAAAAAGGAAATTCCCGAAATAACCGAAGCAGCGGAGGCAACTATTCCCGCGATAATAAGCGCCGCAAGTATTTTTGCGCAGACGAGGATTGTCTTGTTTACCGATTTCATTTTACGTCAACACCCCCAAAAGCCGCGTCAGCATTGATGTAAACGGTGTTAGCGCCCTCAATGTGTATGCGCTTTTTTGCGTCCGAAACTCCACCGAAAAGCGCGGAGGATTTGATTATTACGTTTACGCCATCGGGAAGAATAACCGTGATTCCGCCAAACGCCGCGGAAGCGTTTACTGTAACGTCTTTTTCTATTATCGCCTTTGTCAAATCAAGCTTGATGCCGCCGAAAGCCGCCGAAAGGTCAGCACCCTCGAAAAGCTCACCGTCAAAGTTTACGTCCTGCCCCGAAAAGGTAGCCGCGTATTCCTGGCGGTTTGAAGTGCCGTTTGCCTGCTCAAAGCTTGACTTGTGCGCGCCGTCTGTGCTGTTTTCGGATTCTTTCTTGAAATTCTTGGTAATAATCGAAATGCCGATAATAACGAGTACAGCAGGGAAAAACAGCTTCAGAAGAATTGAAAAATCCCAGATTCCTCTCGATGAAAGCAGAAGCGCCACACCGACGAGCAATCCTATAACAGCCCCCGTTTTGTCACGGTCGCTGATAATTCCACCGATTGCGGGAATAATGATAAACAACGTCCACCAACCTTCAAAAAACAGGTTAATATCGGTAACGCCAAGCGAATTCAAAGCGAAAACCGAGCCAAGCGCGATAAGCAAAGCGCCCCATATCAGGCTTTTTATGTTTTTCATATAACTCCCTCCGTTTTTTACTTTTAATAATTATATCACAATACGTTTGAAGTTTCAATAGGGGGCAGTAGATTTTTACAAAAAACTTGACAAAAGCAAGAAACTGTTTTATAATAAACAATGGAGAACAATGCTATCGATGATAAATTCCGAACAATAAAACCAAACGGAGATTAAAAATGGACAATAGAAGATTTTTTGAGAAAAAAGTGGATTCCGAATGTATATATAAGGGTAAGGTGCTTGACGTGTATAAGGACTCGATAGTGCTTCCCGACGGAAAGCCTGCCTTCCGCGAGTATTGTAAGCACGTGGGAGCGGTTTGCGTGCTTCCGCTTACCGACGATAACGAGGTGGTTTGCGTGCGTCAGTACCGATACGCCCACAGCAGAGCAATGCTTGAGATCCCCGCGGGCAAGCTTGACGGTGACGGCGAGGATTATATCGAGGCTACTGTCAGAGAGCTTCGCGAGGAAACAGGAATAAACTGCGAAAAGCTTGAGTTTATAGGCGACCTTATTCCTTCCTGCGCCATTATTACAGAGGTGATTCATATGTACCTTGCCAGAGGACTCAGCTTTGGCGCTACTGACTTTGACGATGATGAGTTTATCGAAATAGTAAAAATACCGCTTGACAAAATGGTAGAAATGGTTATGAGCGGTGAGATACGCGACGCCAAAACTCAGGCGGCGGTTTTAAAAACTTATTATATTCTTGAAAAGGAAAAGAAAAACGCATGAAACTTAACTACAAGAGGACCCTGCTCGTCGGATTCGCCTTCTTTTTGATCTGCGCTTTTTGGCAGGCTTACGATACTATTATCCCCAAGATCCTGACCGACAAATTCGGAATGTCTCAAAGCGTTTCGGGAGCGGTAATGGCAATAGATAACCTGCTTGCGCTTTTCTTGCTTCCGTGGTTTGGGGCAATTTCCGACCGTACCTCTACGCGCTTTGGAAAAAGAAAGCCCTTCGTGCTTGTCGGAACGGTAATAGCCTGCGTGGCGTTTTTGCTTCTGTCGTTTGCCGATAACGCACAGCTGGGCAACCTCGGAGAGGTGAGTAGGGATAACGCGGCGGCGCTTGAGACCTTGTATGACGCCGAGCCCGCGCTTGAGATAACGCTTGGCGATTCGGTTGAAAAGAAGCCTCTTTGCGAGCTGGTTTCAAGAGAGGATTTCACTTCTGTTTTCGAGCTTAAGGACACCGACGAAAAACTTTATAAAGAAAAATATACAAGCTACGTAGTTCCCGCGAGACAGGCGTACGCTGCGAGGGTTACCTCAGCTAACCCCACCCCCTTCGTGGCGTTTGCGGTGATACTGATGATAATTCTCGTGGCAATGGGAACATTCCGCTCGCCCGCGGTGGCGCTTATGCCCGACGTAACCCCAAAACCGCTTCGCTCAAAGGCAAACGCCATAATTAATCTTATGGGCGCTGTGGGCGGAATAATAGTGCTTGTGCTTGGAATTGTTTTCGGAACTGGTAAAAACGAAAACCTGCTTATGAGCTATACCTCGTTCTTTGCCGTTATCGCAGGTATTATGCTCGTGGCGCTTGCGGTATTTACCGCCTTTGTAAAAGAAAACCGATGGGCGTCCGAGGCTCTCGCTTACGATGGAGAGACGGAGAAGGCTGACGAAAGCGGAGACCGAAAGCTCACAAAGGGTGAGATGATTTCGCTTGTGCTTATTCTCGCCTCTGTGGTGCTTTGGTTTATGGGCTATAACGCCGTAATCAGCAAATATTCGGTATACGCGGGCAGAGTGCTTGCCCTCGACTATAACACGACTCTCATAATCGCCCAAGGCGCTGCTATCGTGTCTTATTTGCCCGTCGGAATTATTTCTTCAAAATTCGGACGCAAAAAGTGCATACTTGCGGGCGTTATAATTCTCGGTGTGGCATTCGCTGCGGCGGCGTTTATGCGCGCGGGCAGCTCACTTGCGGTGATGAATATTCTTTTCGCCATGGCAGGCATTGGCTGGGCTACCATTAGCGTAAACAGCTATCCTATGGTTGTAGAGCTGTCAAAGGGCTCAAACGTTGGAAAATATACGGGAGTTTATTATACCGCGTCAATGGCGGCGCAGATGGTTACGCCTGTACTCAGCGGAGTGTTCCTTGACATCAATTTTACAACGCTGTTCCCATACGCCGCCATATTCGTGTTCGGCTCGTTTGTCACAATGTTCTTTGTAAAGCACGGTGACAATAAACCCAAAGCCAATATTTCCATAGAGGCTCTTGACGTGGGGGATTGATATGGCAATAGCGTTTCTTATAATAGTAATTTTGGTGGCGGGATACGCGCTTATGATAATGCCGCGCGTTACTATGCGCCCAAATATGGAAAATATCCTTACCGATTACGCCCACCGCGGACTTTTTTCAAACGAGGAGGGGGTTCCCGAAAATTCGTTGGCGGCGTTTAAGTACGCTATAATGGGCGGATTTGGAATAGAGCTTGATCTTCAGCTTACTGCCGACGGAGAGGTAGTGGTCTTTCACGATTATTCGCTTAAACGAATGTGCGGAGAGGACGTAAAGCTTTCCTCACTTACGCTTGAGGAGCTGAGAAAGTATACGCTTCTCGACACCAAATACCGCATTCCCACCTTTCGCGAGGTGCTTGAGCTTGTAGGCGGAAAAGTGCCGCTTCTCGTGGAGCTTAAGGGCGAAAACGGAAACACCGCCCTTTGCAAAGCGGCGGCTGAAATGCTTGACCTTTACGACGGAGCGTATTCGGTGGAATCCTTCAATCCGCTTTTGTTGCGTTGGTTTAAAAAGAACCGCCCCGACGTGGCGCGCGGACAGCTTGTGACTAACCTGATGAAGTCGAAAACGGCAGGGAATATCTTCAGAAATTTTGCCCTGTCGGCAATGCTTACCAATTTTATATCCCGCCCCGATTTTATCGCGGTGGATGAAAAATGCTTGAGAGACTTATCGGTGCTTATCTGTACCTCAATGTTTGGCGCGAAGCTGTTCGTCTGGACTGTGAGAAAAAAAGAGCATTTCGATATCAATAAAGAAAACGGCGATTGTTCCATCTTTGAAGGCTTCAATCCCAAGGACACCAAACAGGGCTGACCTAAAGGTCAGCCCTGATTTTATCTTTCTATTGCTTCGTATTCTTTTATGTTTTTTGAAGTTCCTTTTGCTTTTTTTAAGGTAAGAAACGGACCGATATATACGCAGAAAAACAACCATACAAAAAGCTTTGCTCCTCCTGCTATAAAGGCGAAAAGACACCCCTTGTTTTCTGTATGAGATGACACCTTGTAGGTGTTTCCATATACATGCTCAACATCAACGTGAGTGGTTTCAACATTTTGTCCTACTTCAAATCCGGCTTTACCGGCTTTGAGAGTGTTCTTGATTATTTCCGGAAGATACATAATCAGCGTTGCGTATCCCCAAAATGTGAGCAACAGAAGGATCGGTAAGATTATAACTATAGGATGAAACCCTTGGACGGCGGTTACAAGTTTAATCACAAGTCCGGTTACTACTATTCCCATAACAGAAAAAAACGAGTAGAGTGTAATTGCTTTTTTGAGCCAACTTTTTGCCTTTCTATATGAAGCTAAGTCACCAACATCTATAGCAGCGGATTTTTGTTCAAAAAAGTTTTTAATCATGAGTTTAATAGCATTAATCAAATTGTTCATTTTCAATAGTCTCCCGTTAATAGATTTATCCTACCATTCTTTCCTTGAAGTATTTTACCAACCATATAAAACCAAAAACAAGGATAGCCGGAGGGCAAAACATACATATAAGTCCTGTTGCTAAACACCCAAGCTTGCCTCCCCCTCCTTTTATATCCTTCTCTTCGGGTTCGATTATAATATACTCGCAGCCGTCTTTTTCATAAAGATAACCGATTGTCATTTGATCTCCTTTTTCTGATATGACTGCTAAAATCGGACGTATGGGGTAAGAGAACGGACCTTTTGTTATTTTGGCTGTGTATCTGTTAAGTCTGTGGTCTCTCATTCTAATATTTAAATCGCTGAAATGCTGAAGATGAAGTTTGAATCCGGTTTCCTTAGCGACCTTTATCATATCGCTTTTCTGGTAATAATGTACAACCTGTCCTTCTTTACAATAAAAGATGCTTAAGCCCTTTGCGCCGGCTCCTACATGACCGTCAATAAACAGATGCTCGTCGGTTATATAATCTCTTGCAACGGTTCTTTGTGTTTGTGTACCTTCAAAGCTACTGACTCCTACACCGGTAGAGTTGCACTCCATATACGCGCAAAAATATTTTGGTGCTTCTCCGAGCGTTATTCCTTCCTCGCTTACCGATTTAAGTGCTTCAAGAAGCTTTGATGGCTTTTTGCTACCATTTTTTTCCTCTTCCTGTCTTATGTAATTTTGCAGGTGTGTCAAAATCTCTTGGTTGTTCATGTTACCTTCCTTTCGTGATGAAAAAATAAAAAAAGTGCGCCAACCGAAGTCAGCGCACCGAAAAACGCAAACTCCAATTGTCGCCAAACAAATCGAATAGGGAGAGGGATATAATACCTCACTACCATGTCGAGGAATTTGCGATTTTACCAAATTCTTAACATGATAGACAAAAAAGGTATAGTATCCCCAAAAGAAAAAATACCCCTAAAACTTATATTCGATTTGTTTGGCAATTTCATTATATCACATAATATTTGTTTTGTAAAGTGAAAAAAGAAATTTTTATCGGTTGACAAACCCGTGTTTGTGTGATAAAATCAATTAAAACCAATCCTTGGAGGTAATTATGGCAGTAATAAAGATAGACAATTCAAAATTTGTTGGTAAGATAAAGCCCATGCACGCGGTGGGGCAAGCGCCCCTCGGCGGTCTCGGAAAGAAGTTTTTTCAGCATTTTCACTACCTTACCGAGGCGGGAGTGCCCGCGTCCAGACTTCACGACGTAAACGGACCTTTTGGAAGTAATCGCTTTGTGGATATTCCCAACGTGTTCCGTGATTTTGATGCGGACGAGAATGACCCGACAAGCTACGATTTTACTTTCACGGACGCGCTTATAACCGCTCTTGTGGAGGCAGGAGTCGAGCCGTATTACCGACTTGGAATAACTATCGAAAATCAGGCGGCTATCAAGGCTTATCATACTGAGCCGCCCAAGGATTTTTACAAATGGGCGCGAATTTGCGAGCATATTGTTGCCCACTACAACGAGGGCTGGGCCGACGGTTTCCATTATAATATAAGATATTGGGAAATTTGGAACGAGCCCGACGGTGACACCGAAAACAGAGGCTATCCTCAAATGTGGCACGGCAGCGCTGAGCAATATTTTGAGCTGTATGATATAACCTCTCGCCACCTCAAAGCAAGGTTTCCCGACATCAAAATAGGCGGATACGCCGCTTGTGGTATTCAGGCTTTCTTCTTCACCGAAGAGGAGAAAGAAAAATACCCGTTGCAGGTGGATTGGCTCAAATTCTTCTATAAATTTATTGAGTTTCTTAAAGAGAAAAAGCCGCCCATCGATTTCTTTTCCTGGCACGGCTACCAAACTCCTCCCAAAATGCTTCAGCGCGCGGAATGGATTAGCGAAAGGCTTAAGGAAAGCGGCTACGGAGATATAGAGATACATCTCAACGAGTGGAATCCCAAACCCGACAAAAGATGTACGGGAGAGCATGGCGCAAACGTGGAGGCTATGATGCTCGGTATGCAGAACACCGACGTGGATATGTGCATGTTCTACGACGCGCGGCTTCAGGGCTCGGTTTACGCAGGGCTTTTCCACCCCATGACCTCAACGCCTACGCAGGCGTACTACGCTTTGGTGGCGTTCAACGAGCTTTATAAGCTTGGCAATCAGGTGTCGCTTGAACTGACTGCTGACACCGGTCTGCTCTACGCGGTGGCGGCAAGTGACGGCAAGAAAAACGCGCTTGTGGTCGCCAATATAAGCGGAAAAGCGCAGGAGCTTGAAATAGAGGGAGTCGACCTCTCAAATGCGCGCTATCACGTTATAGATGACGAAAGACTTCTCTCTTGGTCGCCGGAGGTTAAAACCCTGAACGACAACACCGTTGTACTTATCGAATATTAATCAAAGAGGCTGGCAACAGCCTCTTTTGTTTTGGAAAAATATTGTTGGATAAATTGCAAAATCAAGGCCGTTTTTTCCAATTTCGGAATTTGATGTCGTTTTGAAGTCAAAAACTCGATTTCGGAAAAATATTTCTATCAATTCGGGCGTTTTTGGAACAAAATTTCCAAATCGGGAAAAATATTTTCAAAAAGCTCTTGACAAACGCAAAAAAAGAGTGTATAATGAGACCGTAATGAGAAAACCTGAAAGGATTTTTGTAATATGGCAACAGTAAAAAAGAAAGTACAGAAAACAGTATCTGTAATAGATAATAAGGAAGAACGAGCTAAGGCCCTCAGTACCGCAATTTCTCAGCTTGAGCGCAATTACGGAGAGGGAACTATAATGAAGCTGGGCGAAAATACCCATATGGCGGTGCAGGCGGTGCATACCGGCTCTATCGCACTTGATATGGCGCTTGGTATAGGCGGTGTTCCGAGAGGAAGAATTATTGAGATTTACGGTCCCGAGTCCTCGGGTAAAACCACCGTTGCGCTTCATATCGTTGCCGAGGTGCAAAAGCTTGGCGGAGAAGCGGCGTTTATCGATGCGGAGCATGCTCTCGACCCCGTTTACGCCAAAGCTATCGGTGTTGACATTGACAATCTTCTCGTTTCTCAGCCCGATTGCGGCGAGGACGCCCTTGAGATTACCGAGACTCTCGTTCGTTCGGGCGCTATCGACGTCGTGGTTATCGACTCGGTTGCGGCGCTCGTTCCAAGAAGCGAGATAGAGGGCGATATGGGCTCTTCTCAGGTGGGTGCGCAGGCAAGACTTATGTCGCAGGCTATGCGTAAGCTTTCGGCGGTTATTTCCAAAACTAACGCGGTCGTTATTTTCATTAATCAGCTCCGTGAAAAGGTGGGCGTAATTTACGGAAACCCCGAAACCACCACGGGCGGTCGCGCGCTTAAGTTCTATGCGTCTGTAAGAATTGACGTCAGAAAGACCGAGCAGCTTAAAAACGGAAACGATATTTACGGTAACAGAGTTAAGTGTAAGATAGTTAAGAACAAGGTTGCGCCTCCCTTTAAGGTTGCCGAGTTTGATATCCTCTACGGCAAGGGAATTTCTCGCGCGGGTGAGGTTGTTGATATCGGTATTGCCCTTGATATTATTCAGAAGAGCGGCTCATGGTTCTCCTATAACGGCGAGCGTCTTTGCCAGGGTAAGGAGAACGTAAGAAAGCTTGTTGAAAGCAATCAGGCTATGTTTGACGAGATCGACGCAAAGATTCGTTCTATGAGTGCGCAGATTGATCTTGACGATGATGAGTTCGATCTTGATGAGGACGGAGACGACGATTTCGATATCCGTACACTCGGTGACGACGGCGATGACAATTAATCTTGTTAGCGTTCTCGTTTTCAACGAGGGGAAAGAAGCGAGAATTGAGGTCGAGCTTCGCGAGGGGGAACAGTCAGACAGACGAATGTTTACCATGCCCTTTGTTGTCTTTGAGAGAATGGGCATATCCGAGGGCGAAATCACACGCGAGGACGTCAGCGAAATTATGGACGCCGATGAGCGTTACCGCGCGCTGAAAAAGGCGTTTGAGATACTCGGATTTGGCAGAAATTCGGCAAGGGTGCTTGAGGATAAGCTGAGACACCGCGGATTTAAGCCGATTATCGCCCACGATATTGCCAACTATATGAGGGATAACGGCTATATTGACGAGGACGACGACGCCAAGCGAGAGGTTGACCTTTGCGTGGCAAAAATGTGGGGAAGCCGCAGAATTTTGATGCATCTGCACGAAAAGGGCTACGGAAACGAAGCTGTGAACGCGGCAAAGGAATATATGTCAACTATTGACTTTGTCGACGTGTGCGTAAAGCTTGTCAGAGCCAAATATAAAACTTTGCCTAAGGACAACGCCGAAAGGCAGAAAATTATTGCGGCAATAGTGCGCCACGGATTCTCCATGACCGAGATAAAAGCCGCGGCAAAAATAATTGAATATTACCGCTTACCCGGCGATATTTAGAAGGAAAATCAGCGTTATTTTGCATAACGCTGATTTTTTTGCGAAAAAACGGAACTTTTTCAAAATTTTTTCGTCTGTATAAACAAAAGAGAAAAAAGGAGGGCGCGGTATGAGTAAATATTGCAAGCTTGGCTCGGTTGTTTTGGTAGCTTTAATGATTTTATTTTCGCTTTTGTCTTGCGGAGACGGGAAAAAAGAGGAAAACGGCTCGATTTCAGAGCCAAACTATAAAGCCGAGGGTTACGGTATATTTTTTGTAGGTGAGAATATATACCTCGAGCAAGATAGAAACGTTAATTTTAAATCTTACGCCTATATTCCCGACACCACCAACTTTTTGGATATTACAGTCTGCGATTCGGCAGATAATTTGGAAAATAACGAAAGATACGGCGAGGAGTTTTTTAACGACAATATCCTTGTGATAATAGGTATTGAGGCGGGAAGCGGCTCTCATAGATACTACGTTTCAAGCATTTATAAAAGCGAGGAAAGGCTTGCGGTGGGCGTGTCGCTTGTTATGACCGCATCCGATATTGATGTTACCGACGACGTGCAATACCGCAGAATATACCTTGAGATAGACCGCGACGCGCTTGGTGAAGTGAGCGAGTTTAAAGCTGTTATGGAAACTCGCCACAGGCATTACTATACCGACTTGGAGGGGCTTCATATGCAGCATACCCTCAGCCTTGACATGAACAGTGGCGAATTTATTCTTTGTTATTTTACCGATCAGGACGAAAGCCTAAGCGGTGAAAAATGGTATAAAACAATAAAAAGATACGAGCTGCGCGGACGCTTTGAGCTTGGCGACGGCATTCTTACGCTTTTACCCGATGGAGACAGTAAAAACAAATTGGTTTTTGAGCTGAATTACGGAGACTGTTTGTACAATAGCAAAAAATCAAAATTCAATGACGAACTGCCATTTGGCGACAAAACCCGATTTGAACTGAATTAGGAGAAAATCATGAAAAAAACCATAATACTTCTGATTGCGCTTTTAATTACCGTTACGACTTTTGTGTATTGCGGCAGCAATCCCGATTTTATTTCTTGTTACAGCACGCCCTACAATTCACGATTTTTCGTAGGGGAATACGTGTCAACCGACCACCGCATTATGCTGGGGGAAAACGCCGAAAAGCTTTATTTAAGCTCCGTTCAGCACGTTCCGATACAGCGCTTTGGCTCAAAGGCGGAGCTTGACGGCTTGAAAAGCAGACTGAACGCCGATGAAGAGCTTTTCGCATACTTTGATACACTTGATAAAAGCTTTTTTGAGGAATATTATCTGGTTGTCGCTTTCTTTACTTCGCCAAGCTCGTCATACACTTATTACGTTTCCGATGTTTTCGAGGACGGGGGCTTTGTAGTAGGAATAGCAAGGGATTTGTCAACTTTAAACGAAGTAGCAACCGACGAAGAAAAAAAGTGGATTCTCACACTTGAAGTTGAGAAAAAGTTTATAGATAATATTCCCGCGCTCGACGCCGTAATGGTGCAACTTCAATCCAAAGAATATTGATAAGGGAGAAAATTATGAAAAAACTGTTGAGCCTGTTGGTAGCGACAGTTGTTCTGTTGCTGTCATGCGCTCCTACCGAAGAACCTTATCTTGACGGTTATGACATTGTGGGCGAGGACTTATACCCAATGGAAAAAATACCGTTCGGAGATGGTGAAGCAGAATATGCCGTGTTGCGAAGCAATTACTATTTTGACAAATACGATAATAGAGAGCTTACAAAAATTGAGTCCTTATCCGAGCTGAGGGCATTTCAAAGAAAGCACAAGATTTATTCCACTCCTTTCAAAAGCGACGTGTTGAGTATTGAGTCTTTTAACGGCTATGCGAAAAAGCTGGACGAAGATTTTTTTGAGGATAAAATTATTTTAGTAATCCATATAAAGTCGGGCAGTGGGACGACTCGTTTTTACGTATCGGAAATATATACAGTCAATAATACTCTTACCGTGGGAATTTCGGCAATCCCACAAGCTCCCAATACTCCTTCAACATGTGATATGGCGTCGTGGCACGCGGTGGTAGAGATAGATCGTGCCCTCGTTCAAGGGATTACTGAATTTAAAGCAATCTAAAAGAGCTGATTCTTGCGAATCAGCTCTTTTTGTATAACGAAAACCACGTGATAGTGAACTGCGGGGGATTTATTATATTATCCTCTCTCTCATACTCTTTGGAGAGCTTCCGAATTGCTTTTTAAATGCCTTTGTAAAATGCCCCGTGTCGGAAAAACCGCTGCGCTCGGCTATTTCAGCTATTGAAAATGAGGTCGATTGCAGTCTATCAAGGGCTTTGGTAAGCCTGTAATAAAGCAGATATTGATGAAGCGAGCGCCCCGTGTGTTTGATCATAAGGCGGTTGAGATAGTTAGGGTGGAAGCTAAGCGCCGCGCCGATGTCGGCGTTTGAAACGTTCTCCATATAATGCTCTTGAATGTAGGCTATAACTACGTTTACAGTTCTTTGCGGCGCTTTGTCCGCCCCAAGCGTAAGCACTCTTGTGGCAAGCAAAAGCAGTTGCTTCAACATTGCCGATTCAGTTTGCGAGTGGAATATTCTTGCGGTGGTGAACTCTTCAAAAATTCTGTAAATAATTGTTCCAAGTTCGCTTTGTCCATGCAATGCAAAGGATGATTCAAAGCATTTTAAATCCGAAAAAGAAACCTTTTCAAACTGCTTGGAAAGCTCGTATTTCTCGCGGATTGCGGCAGGTGAAATCGGAACGTTTTTGTCAGCGTGCGCATACGTAAAGTCAAAATTGATTCCCACAAGCCTGGTGTTTTCCTCATGTGTTCCGAGAATATACGCCTCGCCCGAAGGCACGTATAGTATTGAGTTTTGGTCAAGTGTATAATTCTGTTCTCCTGCATGTATCTGTATGCGACCGCTTTCGCAGAAGAAGAGGCGATGGTCGTAGCCTATGCGGGTGTGGGGATTGTACATATATTGCGGCTCTATGTAATGAATGTATCTTATAAACGGCGTGAGTGAATTCGCGTTCATAGTTTTCTCCTTGCCAAGGTTTATTTTTGCGCAGTTTTAATTTTATTATAGCATCAAAGCAAAATTTGTCAAGAGTAAAAGAGTTTATTTTTTCCAATTTTATGTTTAAAGTATACCTTTTTCAAAATCCTTTTAAGCGGTATAATAGATTTGTAAAAAACGAAAGGAGAATTATTATGCTTGAAAGAATACCCAAAAAAATTCCGAAAATAGGTGTTTTTGCCGTGGCGCACGGCACTTATTGGGCGCAGTTTGAGGGACTTAAAGAAAATATGGAAAAATACCATGCCGACCTTATCTCACTTATCGGTGAGAACAAGGTGGAAATAGTCGACCTAGGTATCGTTGACGAAAGTGAGGCCGGCTTCAAGGCGGCTGAGCGCTTTAACGCCGAAAACGTGGACCTGATTTTCTGCAATATGATTACATACGCTACCTCGTCGGTGTTTGCTCCCGTGCTTCGCAACTGTTCCGCGCCTATGGTGCTGGTGGCGCTTCAGCCCAGAAGCGCTATGGACTACGAAAAGGCAAACACCTTTATGCAGCTTGAAAACGATAATATTTGCTCTGTTCCCGAGTTCTGCGGTGTTGCGCTTCGTATGAATAAGACGATACATGACGTTATTATAGGCAAGCTTTACAACGACGAAAAGGCAAAGCAGGAAATCAAAGAATGGTGTACCATTGCCAAGGCGCTCCGCGCTATGAAGGGTGCGAGAATAGGTCTTATGGGTCACGTTCTCGAGGCTATGTACGATATGCACACCGATCCCACAGCCTTTTTCTCGGCATTCGGAATTCACGTGCCGCTTCTTGAGATAGACGACCTTCTTGCCGAGTATAAAAAGGTTACCGATGAGGAGATAGAGAAGGAAAAGCAGGTAATACGCGAAGAGTTCGATATGCCCGACCCCAAGAGCGACCCGCTTACAATGAAGCTTACAGACGAGGACCTCTACCGCGCCGCGAGAGCTTCTGTTGCGCTTGAGCGTTTCAGGTTAAAGCACAGCCTTGACGGTCTTGCCTACTTCTATAACGGCGCTGAGGGAAGTGAGCACAGAATGCTTGCGAGCTCGCTTATTCTCGGCAACTCAATGCTTATCGCTCGCGGTATTCCCATGTGCGGCGAGTACGATATAAAGACCTGCCTTGCTATGTACATTATGGACAGCATAGGAATCGGTGGAAGCTTTGCGGAAATACATCCATTTGATTTCGACTCGGATTGTATTCTCGTGGGTCACGACGGACCTCACCATATTCAGCTTGCCGAGGGTAAGCCCATTGTGCGCTCCTTGAAGAAATACCACGGTAAAGAGGGAAGCGGCGCTTCGGTTGAGTTTAAGCTTAAAGAGGGAGATTTCACCATGCTCGGCATTAATCAGAACGCTGACGGCAGCTTCAGATTTGTTATCGGGGAAGGAATCTCCAACGACGGACCTATCCCGCCTACGGGTAACACAAACACGCGCGCGTCCTTCGCGCCCGATACCCCTACCTTTATCAAAAATTGGTGCATGGCAGGCCCCACACACCACTTTGCGCTCGGTACAGGTAAGTATGCGGGCACACTTGAGAAGCTTGGAAAGGTTCTCGGTGTAACAACGGTTGTTGTGAAATAAATATAGATAAAAGGGAGCTGATTCTTATTGAATCAGCTCCTTTTTTCTCGCATGGAGATGTAGATAAATTGTAGTTTGTAGGTGTGTTCGCACAGTAGCCACATGGAGCCCCCACCGGCGAGGTGGCTCGAGTCAAGGCTGAGTAAGCCTTGTCGCTCGTCGCAACGAGCGAAATGCCCTTTCGGCGTCTTTCTTTTTTGGTCCTTTACAATTGGCGGTTTGCGAAGCAAATTTGCGGTGTTTAGCCGCAAAAGTCAATTGTAACAGGAACCGCTTGCGGTTCCGATTTTCATTT
>JAZKYO010000034.1:0-4400 GCA_045612185.1 Eubacteriales bacterium | reverse complement strand
TCTCATAAGGAAGTTTGATATTGTTTTGTAGGGGCGTTCATCGAACGCCCGCGGGCGACCAATGGTCGCCCCTACGGATAAACAAATTTGATCCGCAGAAAACAAAAATTAACCCCAACAGATTTTCAAAGTCTGTTGGGGTTGTTGATTATTTGATATGGTTTCCCTCAAAATCAATTTCATAGTAGTTGTCTTCAAAATCATAAAGACAAATCAACTCCAAAGGCTCCCTCTGGGAGGGAGCTGTCACCGAAGGTGACTGAGGGAGAGTGCGTTATGATAAAGTAGGTGTAAGCTCAAAGTCACGCGGGCTCCTTCCGTCACGCTACGCAGCGAACCCCCAAAGCTCATTTCATTCGCTTCGGGGAACCCCTGCCGCGTGCCACCTTCCTCCCGGAGGAAGGCTTTTCGTTAGCCTCATTATAACACAAATCGGCAGAGAAAACAACATCTCTGCCGAAATTTGTTTGTAGGGGCGACCAATGGTCGCCCCTACGATAACATCCTTATGAGAAGGAGCGTAATTCCGTCCTCTTTTTTTATCAAACGCCTCTTTCGTGGCTCTTTTCGATTGCTTCCCAAAGTCCGTTGAGGTAAGAAGCGCCGAGAGCTCTGTCGTAGAGACCGTAGCCGGGCATTGCTACCTCGTCCCAGATCATACGTCCGTGGTCGGGACGGATAGGACCTGTAAAGCCTATCTCATAGAGCGCCTTCATGATCTCGTACATATCAAACGTACCGTCAGAAGAAAGGTGGCAAGCTTCCTCAAAGTCTGTGGGAGAATTAAACTTAAGGTTACGCACGTGTGCGAAGTGAACTCTGCCCTTAAGAGATCTGATCATATCGGGAAGGTCGTTCTTAAGGTTTGTTCCGTAAGATCCTGAGCAGAAAGTTACGCCGTTGTGAGGATTATCAACCATCTTCATCATGCGGAGGATGTTCTCCTTATTGATGATGATTCTGGGAAGTCCGAACACGCTCCAAGCGGGGTCGTCGGGGTGAATTGCCATGTTGATATCGTACTTGTCACAAACGGGCATAATTGCCTCAAGGAAGTACTTAAGGTTAGCGAAAAGCTTCTCGTCGTCAATATCCTTGTAAAGCTCGAAAAGCTCCTTAACCTTTGCCATTCTCTCAGGCTCCCAGCCGGGCATAACGGTACCGTTCATATCGCCCGCAATAGAGTCGAACATCTTTTCGGGGTCAAGAGCGTCAACAGCCTCCTGGGTGTATGCAAGAACCGTAGAGCCGTCGGGTCTCTTTCTCGCAAGCTCGGTTCTGGTCCAGTCAAACACGGGCATGAAGTTGTAGCAAACCATGTGAATGTCTGCCTGACCGAGTCTCTCAAGTGTTGTGATGTAGTTAGCGATATGCTCGTCACGCTTGGGACCCGCAGTCTTGATATCGTCGCTGATATTTACGCTTTCGATACCGTGGATCTTAAGACCTGCGTCCTCAACCTCTTTCTTGAGAGCAAGGATATCTTCCATCTTCCAAGCCTCACCGGGAACTGTGTCGTAAAGTGTTGTGATAACGCCTGTTACGCCGGGGATCTGACGAATCTGCTTCAAGGTTACGGTGTCGTGACCGGGACCGTACCATCTGAGTGTCATTTTCATAATTTTTGTTTCCTTTCGGTTTTATATTTCAAATTTTATTTAACGAATTTTGTTGCGAACTCACCGTTCTTGCCCGTAAGCTTTGCGACGATTTCGTTTGCATTTTCCTCGGAATCGGCTTTAACGGTGTAGTATATTTTAAGCTTTGGCTCTGTTCCCGAGGGGCGGGCAACGATACCCAGACCGCCTGTAAAGGCGAACTTAAGAACGTTGGACTTGGGAAGCGTAATTACTTCCTTATTACCGTCCATATCAACGCTCTCGCTCTTGAGGTAATCGTTTACCTTTGTAAGCTTACAGCCCATAATTTCTTTAGGCGGATTTTGGCGAAGATTATCCATAATGGCCTTCATCTTATCCATTCCCGCGCTGCCCTCAAAGGCAAAGCTGTCTACGCAGTTTTTGTAGCAACCGAACTCGGCATAAAGCTCGTTCATTCTGTCGCCAAGAGTCTTGCCTTCCGCCTTATAGTAATTAGCCATTTCGCAGATAAGCACGGAGGTGGAAACCGCATCCTTGTCTCTTACAAAGGGCGAGCAAAGGTATCCGTAGCTTTCCTCAAAGCCGAGAAGGTAATTTTCAACCGCGTTCTGATCTTCAAGAATAGCTATCTGCTCACCGATATACTTAAATCCCGTAAGCACGTCAACAAGTCTTACTCCGTATTTCTCGGCAACGGCTGCCGTCATATCTGAGGTAACTATGGTCTTTACCGCCATGGGAGCTTTAGGCATTGTTCCGCTTTCAAGCTTTTTGCGGCAAATATAGTCAAGGAGCATTATTCCCATTTCGTTACCGCTGATAAGGCGGTACTCTCCGTTTTCAAGCACAGCCGTTCCAACGCGGTCGGCGTCGGGGTCGGTTGCAAGGAGAAGATCCGCACCCGTTTCTTCAAGAAGCTTCAATCCAAGGGCAAGTGCCTCTTTAATCTCGGGGTTGGGGTATGGGCAGGTCGGGAAATTGCCGTCGGGGTCTTTCTGCTCGGCAACTATCGTTACGTCATTGAATCCGCACTTTTCAAGCGCCTTGGTAACGCACATACAACCCGCGCCGTTAAGAGGGGTGTAAACAAGCTTGAGGTCGCGCTTTACGTCGTCCTCTGCCTTTGCGCAAGCAAGCGCGTCGTCTATAAAGCCGCCTATAATATCCTCACCGATATACTCTATTATTCCCTCTCTAAGAAGATTGTCAAAGCTTGGGATTTCCTCAAAATACTGAGATTCGCCTATCTTGGCAAGAATCTTGTTTGCGACCTCCTCGGTTATCTGACAGCCGTCGGCACCGTAAACCTTATATCCGTTGTATTTAGCGGGGTTATGGCTTGCCGTAACGACTACGCCCGCGGTGCATTTGAGATTTCTGACCGCATAAGAAAGTGCGGGGGTGGGCATAAGGTAGGGGTAAAGGTAAACCTTTATTCCGTAGCCCGCGTAAACCGCAGCGGCGGTCTTTGAAAACAGCTCGGAGTTGTTTCTGCTATCGTAAGCGATAGCAAGGCTTGCGCCCTCTTTTACATTTTCGCATATATATTTTGCAATGCCGACAGACGCGCGCGCCACGGTGTAAATATTCATTCGGTTAGTACCCGCACCAAGCACGCCGCGAAGTCCCGCAGTACCGAAATCAAGCTCGCGGTAGAAGCGATCGAATATTTCGTCCTCACCCAAGCCCTCAAGGTCGGCGGAAAGCTCCGCGTTATCGGCAACAGCTTTTTTCCACACGCTGTAAAGTTCGTTTGTGTTCATCAGATTCCTCCATAAACATATTGATACATTATAATTATACACTATCTCAGCAAAAAAATCAATAGTTTTTTTCGCAGAGTTTTTAATAATTGCCGTCAAACAATAGCTTTTTTGCAGATTATACATATCAAAAGCAAAAAAAATTACATTTTTTGTCAATAAATCGGCAAAAAGCCCTTGAAATTTTCGAGTTTTTTTGGTATAATATCATGTATAAAGAAAAGTGTTTATTTTTTACACTTCAAGAATATATTTGTGGAGGATTTTTTATGAGCTCAAACATCAGACCCGAAAGCATGGAGCGTATCACTACGCCCGAACTTGCAGAAAAATTTATTGAAGAACAGGTAGCCGAAGTCCGCGCGCAGGTGGGCAACAAAAAAGTTTTGCTCGCTCTCTCGGGCGGTGTTGACTCCTCCGTGGTTGCCGCGCTTCTTATCAAGGCAATTGGAAAACAGCTTGTTTGCGTACACGTTAATCACGGCTTGATGCGTAAAAACGAGTCGGAAAACGTTGTTGAAATTTTCAGAAATCAGCTTGACGCAAACCTTATCTACGTTGACGCTACCGACAGATTCCTCAATCTCCTTGCAGGTGTTTCCGACCCCGAAAGCAAGAGAAAAATTATCGGTAAAGAGTTTATAGAAGTGTTTGCAGACGAGGCACGCAAGCTTGAGGGCGTTGAGTTTCTCGCTCAGGGTACTATCTACCCCGATATTCTCGAAAGCATCAAGCAGGCTGAGGGCAAAAAGGCGGTTAAGTCCCACCACAACGTTGGCGGACTTCCCGAGGACCTTAAATTTGAGCTTGTTGAGCCTATCAAGCTTCTTTTCAAAGACGAGGTGCGCGTAGTTGGCGAGGCGCTCGGTCTTCCCCACGCAATGGTTTACCGTCAGCCGTTCCCCGGCCCCGGACTTGGTGTCCGTTGCCTTGGCGCTATTACACGCGACAGACTTCACGCGCTCCGCGAGGCTGACGCAATTTTGCGTGACGAGTTCGACAAGAACGGACTTGCAGAGAAGGTTTGGCAGTACTT
>JAZKYO010000033.1:0-4641 GCA_045612185.1 Eubacteriales bacterium | reverse complement strand
GTAATCAAAAAATAGTTTGCGGCGGCACAGCTGTGCCGCCGTTTCTTTTGAGGTGACTTTATGTACATGGAAGAAAGTGTTATATGCGGGTTGAGATGTATTGTCAATTATCCGAATAATTTTGAAAAAGATGGTAAATATCCGGTGCTGCTTTATCTTCACGGAGCGGGTACGATAGGCGACGATATAGAAAAAGTTAAGAACAATCCTTTTTGGAATCACGTGCGCAAGCATAATTTGCCTTGTGTGGTTTTTGCTCCCCAGTGTGATGGCGGAAAGGTTTGGTTTGACCTGTTTGAAAAGCTTGAGGCTTTTGCGAAAGCCTTACTTGATTTTGATTTTGTTGACAAAGAAAGATATTACCTTACGGGCGGTAGTATGGGAGGATACGCAGCTTGGCAGCTGGCTATGAGCCTAAATAATCTTTTTGCGGCAGTTCTTCCTGTGTGCGGCGGCGGAATGTATTGGAATTCGGGTAGGCTTAAAAATATGCCTGTATGGGCTTTCCACGGTGAGAATGACCCCGTTGTCTTTTGCGAAGAAAGCGTAAAAATGGTTGAGGGAATAAATAAGCGCGGCGGAAACGCAAAGCTTACAGTTTATCCCAATACAGAACATAACGCATGGGACCCGACTTACGGAAATCCAGAGGTTTGGGAGTGGTTGCTTTCGCAAAGGCTTGGCAAAAAAGAAGCCCTTGTTGGCGATGTAAAGAATATGGATAGCAAAAATTTTGGCTGATATACTTAATTTTTTTGCAAAAGGGCTTGATTTTTTCACGATAGTATGATAAAATATATATCGTGATTTGCCGGAATGATGGAATTGGCAGACGTGCTGGACTCAAAATCCAGTGGTAGCGATACCGTGCGGGTTCGACCCCCGCTTCCGGCACCAAATCAAAACACCAAGCTTTCGGCTTGGTGTTTTTTCTTTGAAATGAGGTGCAAAATGAAGCTTACTTTTCTTGGAACGGGCGCGGCGCAGAATCACAAGACTCCCGAAGAAAAAATCGGGGAAGGAAGGCGCTGTTCGACGTTGCTTGTGGACGATAGCCTTCTCGTGGACGTGTCACCGCAGTCTTTTGAATTTGCTCAAAAGTTGGAGTTGGACACTTCAAAAGTGACCGACGTCTTTATTACTCATAGTCATGACGACCATTTTAATCTTTCTCAGCTTGTAAAATTTGCCGAGTCAGCAGGACGAAAAATTAAGGTTTGGTGCCATGATCATGCTGTTGATAACATGAAAATAACTGCTTGCGAATTGGAATATATAACTGTTGAGCACATAAATGAAATGGAAACTTTTGCTGTGGGAGACTGTGAAGTGACCGCGCTTCCCGCAAATCATGAAATGGCGGGCAAAGAACAGGCATTGCATTATATAATAGAAAAAGAAGGAAAAACACTTTTTTACGGCTGTGACGGCGGTTGGTTTTTTGGACGCACGTGGAATAAAATCAGAGAAAAGAAGTTTGACTGTATGATTCTTGAATGTACGGTCGGCGACCATGGCGGAGACGTGCGACTTTGCGGACATAACACTATGCCGATGGTAGAGCTTCTTGCTATGGGAATACGTGAAAACGGGGTGCTTAAAGAAAACGGAATCATTATGGCGAGCCACATGGGAAATCTTACGCACGACAGTTTGCCTCACGCTATAATCGCGGAAAAATTGGAGCGTTTTGGCGTTGTTGCCGCGTATGACGGCATGACTGTTGAAATTTAGGGAGGATATATTATGAAGCTTACTTTTCTTGGAACGGGCGCGGCAATTTGTATAAAAACGCCCGAAAATGAAATTAAAGAAGAAGAGCGCAGATGCTCGTCAATGCTTGTTGACGAAAATATTCTTATTGATATCCCTTTTCAGTGTGTGGATTTTGCCGAAAAGCTCGGTGTGGATATATCAAAGATTACCGATTTGTTTATTACACATTCCCACGGAGACCATTTTCAGAAGTCGGTGTTGCTGAGACTCGCTAAGTTAGCGCCCAACAAAATCAACGTGTGGTGTCACAAGGACGCGATAGAGAATCTTGGGCTCACTCCCGATGAAGCGGCAGAAATTAATCTTACTCCCGTTGATGTCATGGATAAATGGGAAACGGGCGGAGTAACCGTTACCGCGCTTCCCGCCAACCATTTAACCACAGGAAACGAGCAGCCCTTGCACTACGTATTTGAAAAGGACGGAAAGTCGCTTTTCTACGGCTGTGACGGCGGTTGGTTTATGGCGAGAACCTGGGAGTATATGCGAAAAATAAAGCTTGACGCAATCGTGCTTGACGCAACGGTTGGCGATGACGCGGGCAATTTCAGAATAGGAACACACAACTCAATCCCTATGCTTAAAATTCTTGTGGCGGCGCTTTTGCAAAACAAAGTAATGGACGAAAACGGAACGATGATAGCTAATCATATAGCACCCGTTGTTTATAAGATGGACGATAATGCTATAAAAGAGGCGCTCGCTGAGGTGGGCTTAATAGCCGCTGAGGACGGAATGACAATTGAAATATAAAAGAATGGGCTGAGTCAATTGACTCAGCCCTTAAATTTTATTCACCGTCATTCTTCGCTTTTTTTACCTTTTTGTATACCACAATACCTATTGTGATGCCGCCACCTATGAATACCGCGAGAACGAGGATCGTGGGAATTGCCGAGATAAACCAAACTATAAAGTTTTGGAATCCGTTTGCAAAGCCAATCCAGCTGTCCTTGAATGCGCCCGCAATACGGTCACCAAAGCTTGTTTTGGGGGTGGGAACTTCTACGTACTCTCTTACCTCGTCAAGTGTGACGTGTACGGTAGAGAAGGAAACCTTGTTGTCGTATATGTTAAGCTGAGTTTTGTTAGCCTCAATTTCTTCTATTGTTTTGTAAAGTCTATCTCTGATTTCGAGAACTTCTGTAACATCTTTTGCCATCTTAAGCATTTCTTCGTAAGCGGTGCGCTCGCTTTCAAGAACTTCAAGTCTCGCCTTGATATCGTAGTAGGAAGACGTGACGTTTGCCTGATTTGAGGACTGCGAGGTTACGTTTATCATGCTGCCTATTTCGCTTAAGAAGTTGTCAAGATTCTCAGAGGGAATTCGGAGAGTCATGCGCGCGGTGCGAGTGTAAAAATCGTTTGAATAGTAGCTTTTGCCCGAGCTGCTTACCGATTCCTCGTAACCGCCGTGCTGTTTAAGCGCAGCAAGTATACCGTCAAGGGCTTTTTCGTATTCCTTGGTTTGCGCAATTACGGTAACGTTTTTGATGATTTTTTCGCTGTAATTTCCGTTGTTTGCGCCCGTGCTTACCGAATCGTCAATCACCTTGTCGTATTGGGGGGATTTGTCAAGGTAAACGTTGGTGTAGCCGTACTTGGAGTCGTAGGCGACTTCCATTTCCGGCATCTCTGAGGGAGCCATTGTCATTGCTCCGTTGTAAATTCCTTCCGACATTTCGTCGCGCACGTCAGTGCCTTTCGCGCCGCCGCAAGAGGCAAGAACCGAGAGCAAAAGTGCTAAAACAAGTGTGCAAATAAGTATTTTCTTTTTCATAACAAAAACCTCCGTTTTTAGTTTTCACCTAAATAGACGGAGGTTTTTTGTAAAAGTTCCCGAAAATAGAAAAATTTTTTAAAATTTTTAATCGTCGTCGATATCTGTTAGCTTGGACACGGTTGTTCCAAGCGCTTCGGCAATCTTAAACAGCGTTTTCAGCGAAGGACAGAAAAAGCAGTTCGCGCCTTCAAGTTGCGCAATATATCCGTGGGATAAATCACAAGCTTCAGCCAATTCTTCCTGCGTCATGCCTTGAAGCTTTCTGTAATACGCTATTTTTAGTCCGATTTTAATTAGATTCATTTTGTACTGACTATCAAGCATATTTATTCCTCCACATAAATTTATTTATCGTAAATATTATAACCTATTTACAAATCAAAATTAATATGATAGAATATAAATGATATTATGTATCAAATAATAATCTCTATGTTAGACATAAGATTTCATAAGTGAGGTATAAGATGAAAGTATTAATTGCAGGTTCAAGAAAAATAGTAAATTTTGATTTAAGTGATTATATTCCAAAGGACACCGAGCTTATAATCTGCGGCGGGGCAAAAGGAGTTGATACCTTGGCGGAGGAATATGCGGACAAGCATAATATTTCTAAGCTTGTGCTTCGCCCACGTTATGAGCTTTACGGCAGAGCCGCTCCATTGAAGCGTAACGAAATAATGGTAGGTTTAGCCGATTACGTTCTTGTAATCTGGGACGGGGAATCAAAAGGAACGAAACACACGATAACCTATGCCGAAAAGCAAAACAAAATACTAAACGTCGTTTTTCAAAGCTGACGCAGCGTGCTTAAAAGATAAATTGTAGTTTGTCGGTGTGTTCGCACAGCAGCCACGTGAAGCCCCCACCGGCGAGGTGGCGCCAGTCAAGGGCGCGTAGCCCTTGTCGCTCGTCGCAACGAGCGAAACTCTCAATCGGCGTCTTTCTTTTTTGGTCCTTTTTTCTTTCGCGCCTACTTATCCGAAAGAAAAAAGGACGATGGGGTTAAACTAACTATTCTACATATTTACAGATTTTTGCACAGCTAAATTTTTATGTGCTGTTAATAGTTACTTGCTGTT
>JAZKYO010000032.1:0-9145 GCA_045612185.1 Eubacteriales bacterium | reverse complement strand
TTCCCCTTGTCCTTTTTTCTTTCGGATAAGTAGGCGCGAAAGAAAAAAGGACCAAAAAAGAAAGACGCCCAAAGGGGATTTCGCTCGTTGCGACGAGCGAAAAGGCTTACTCAGCCTTGACTCGAGCCACCTCGCCGGTGGGGGCTCCACGTGGCTGCTGTGCAAACACCCCTAAAAGCTTCCGGTTGGTCTTTTTGACACAAATGATACAAGGAACAGCTCTTTTTTTGTGAAAAATATGAAAAATGGTATTGATTTATATCATACGGTTGTGTTATACTATAATAGTAGTAGACTTTTGAAACCAAAATATATATTTCAAGAGAGGAAAATTTTTATGAAAAAGTTCGCAACCAAATTTACAGCGGTGCTTCTTTGCGTGCTTATGGCGGTGTCGGTTTTTGCCGTTCCCATGGGCGCACAGACGCTTGACGTCACCGAGACGGAAAAAATTGACGGAAGCGTTCTGTGGTCCGCCGATTTTGACGATTTCGCAAGCTCCGGAAAAACGGTGTCTGCGTATACCGCTGAGGCTTTTACGTCTTCTTTGTCAGGCTTCAGCAGCAATAACACTATTACCGACGGAAAGCTTAATATTGTTACAAACGTGTGGCAATTAAACGGCGCTAAGGATAACAAATTCCGTGATCTTTATTACGGCCTTTATAAGGACGCCAAGGGTAACGCAGTGACAGAGTACTACATGGATATTGATTACTCTATCAAGACAAGCACCTATGCCAGAGCCTACTCGCTTGGCAACGTGACCGTGGGAAGTGATACCGTGACCTACACCGTCTATTCGCCATACCGCGGTGACTCTTTCTTTAATCCCATGCACGGCGGAAATGGCTATAACAAGTGGCTGTTCAAGGTTTCTCCCAACGGTACGCTATACACCGCCGACATGTTTCGGTCAACCGTTCGGTTCTCTACTGCCGACGGAGCTAACACAAATCTTGAATACTTCGTATATACCAAAAAAGTTAACGGAGTATCCACCGAGATTTATCAACCCATGACCCAAGAGGTTTGGGAAACGCTCAGAAGCTTGTACGGAAAAGAGAAGGCTTCCAGTGCTTCCTCTGGTGACGCAGACTGCTTTGACAAGGTGGCGATACTTGGTAAGGGTTATCAGCTTGAGCTTGGCAAGGAGTATACTATAAGAGTGCTGTTCTCGGTTTCAAGCTCGGGCGAGGTTACGGCAAGCACCTACGTAAGACCCGTAGGCTCAAACGGCGCGTTTACCTACGTGGGAAAAACATCCTATACCTTTGATACGACTAAGCTTACCACAAATAATACTATAAGAGTTTCGGAAAACTCTACTACTTATACCTTTGACAACATGAAATTTGCCACCTTCGGCGAGTGCTTGGGTGAGCATCAGATGCCTGTTGTGCAGACCGAGGCAAGCAACGACACCGTAGGGGATTACAAGCTTATGGAGTGCCTTGCCTGCGGCGCGGAGTATTACGTTTACGAAAAAATCGAGACTCTTATGCACGGAGATTTTGACGGCTTTACCGAGGCGGAGTACAACTCGTTCAAAACAAGCCACATCACCGCGGCGAGCTCAGGATACACCTTTGCGGAGGGTGAAGGAATTGAATACAATACCACCAACTCAAAGATCTGGATAACCTCGCCCATTACCGATAAATCACCTTTCCGTCTTACTATAAAGGCAAATTTCAAGCAGTTCCCGAAGGACTGGTCCGACGGAAAAAGCACCAAGGACGGCGGCTCCTTCCTTACCCTTATGACGGGTAGCACGAGCGGATATTATATTTATTTGCGTATGGGTAGAAACGCTGACGGAGGCACGGAGAAGAATCAAGAGGCGGTTGATTCTACGGGTTGGGTAAAGTTTAACGACAAGAATCAGATAGATGCTTGGAACAAAATAGAAAAGGTGGAGGGCGTAACCCTTGCGCTTAACACCGACTACACCTTTACGTTTGACTTTGACCCCGCCAAGAGCAGCGTTAAGCTCTCTGTAAACGGAACTTATGTTGGGGAGGGATACTTGTCAAACTTCCCGACCGCATCGTCGACCGCGGGATACCCCGCTTTCCGCATAGGTGACGGTCTGGATCTTAACATGACCTTAAAGGAGTGCAAAATTGAAAAGATCGTGGACGAGTGCGTTTACGACTTGCTTGAGCATACATACGGATACAACTTCAATTATGATATAAACACATACAAACCCGATTTCTTCCGTGACGAAAAGTACGGAGTGCTTCTCGGCTCTGATGCGGCGGCAGACAAAGACGATCTGACGGTTGAAAAAGCGTATGAGGGCGCTCCCGTATGGATAAGAGATACCAACCTTGTCCTGCTGGATACGCCTTACACCGTTTCCTTTGACTACATGGTGGGAGAAGGCGGAAAGTTCGTTGCCACCAACAGCACCGATACGTATTATTTGTCACTTGTAAGCTTGATAACCGAGGGAACGGCCATAAAATACGGCTCAATGGTCCGCGTGGGCGCGCAGGATACCGACAGCGATGGCTCGCTTGATAAGTATTTCCTCGTTATGAATAAGGGATATAGCGAAGCTGACGATTCCTCGGCAGTCTATTACCTTACACCCGGCGAGTGGATAAGAGTCAGCGTTGCAGTGCATCCTCGCGACAAATCGGTTTACCTCTACGTAAACGACGAGCTTGTGGGAATGGCGATTCGCGATGCGTATCAGCTTGGCTCGGGAATTACAAAATCTTCAATCCGCATTGGTGACAGTTACAGAAGATTCGTGTTCCCGTGGGCTGTAAAGGACGTTGAGGTAGACGTTACACCCAAGTCGTTGCTTGAAACGACCGCATCGGGCGAAATCTTCCACATGGATTTCGGTAAGAGCCTTGCTGTTAACCCCGGAATAGCGGCAAACAACAACCCCATTCTCGGCGGTACCGCCACGAACTGGAGCATGAGCTACGAGGGTGTTACAGGCTTTACTACTTACAGAGACTCGGGCGATACTGAGGGATATTCCCACGTTACGGTCAACCCCGCGGCGGTGCAGGGTGGCGCAACCAATTTATTTAACCTAAGCACGTCGGCGACTCTCAGCGACGGAAGCTTTATCAATCTGCTTGAGGGCAAAAAGTATTCTATCGAGATAAGCTACGCTCTTAACAAGGATAAGACCTCTCTTTCAGAAAAAGAAATAGAAGCGATTGAGCATTACAACGCCAATAACGAAGCAAACGCTACCGATTACAGCACATCTTTCAACTTCTATAACAGCTTGACCCCCGTTGTTATCCGTCTGTCGAAATATACCGACGGAAACGCTTGCAGACTGTTTGACAACACTAAAAACGGACTTCGTATTCACACTGCATCGGGAACTCTGAACGCCTATTATAAGAATGGCACCAGACCCAACGGATACTCGTCCTTTGATGAAAACGGAAAGCCCAAAAACGGCTTCCTTAACGTAAAAGCAGTAGTTGACGAGGCCACTAACACATATACCGCTTACGCTAACGGCGAGTTGCTTTACTACAAGGACGCAAACGACAATCTTATTCCCGCGGTCAATGTGGCTATGAAGGTTACCGCATCCAGCGCTTCGCTGGTTTACGGTGACAGCACTTGGGACGGCTTCTATTCCTCCATTCCTCGCGCAAAGGCTGACGGAACGACGCACTCGGGCGGCTTGAAAAACACAAGCTATATAAGATTCCTTCAGAGCGCGTACGATTTCAGCGTTCAGGACATTAAGGTGGAAAAGCTTGACAAGGGCGTGGAGCTTGTCGGCTCTCAGGTTAAAAAGCATAACGACAGCGAGAGCTTTGACGTGCGTTTCGTATTCGGAGTCGACGATATTTACGTTCACAACATTGAGTACGATATCAAGGCTTCCTCCACCGACGGAGATGTGGGCGAGATAAAGACGGTCGATTCAAAGTCTACCGTTTACCGTTCTATCGTGGCTGACGGAAAAGCCGTCAACGCTTATAAGTACGATCAGGGTAAATATTTCTCGGTGTTCGCGGTTGAGGACGTTCCGCTTAGCGATGAAAATGTTACTTATATCTTTGAGGTTACTCCCTACATCACCGCGTACAACCCATTAAGCGGTAAGATTGAGCGCGTCCTGCTTGGCGGGGCAGCTAAATATACTGTTAAATACGACGGAAACGGAGGATATGTGGGCGGCATGGTTACAGAAAACGGAAGCCAATCGGCAAGCTTCAACTATCAGGATATAAGCACACTCCCCTATAAGGCGCTTGGAAGAACACAGATGCTTAACGGCGCGCTTACCGCCGACTGGTCGGCGGCGGGTATCGAGTTTACCGCTACCTGCGTGGGCGACGTATACCTTAACCTTACAAGCACTTCGCTCTTTACCGTTACCGTTGATGCCGAGAACGACGCTTACGACTCCGTAAGAAAGGACGTAAAGCTTGGCTCGGGCAGAGCGATTATAGCATCGGGGCTGCCTTACGGCACTTATACCTTTAAGATTGAAAATCAGTCGGGCTACAGCCAGACTGTGGATATAAAGGGTGCGGCTGTGTTTGGTACTTTCGGTGAAGCTCCTCGGTCAAGTGAGCTTCTTATCGAATTTATCGGTGATTCTATAACCCACGGTTGCGGTCTCGGACGCGCCGATTATTCAGACGGTACAAACGACGGTACGCTTACCTATGCCTACCTTGCGGCAAAGGAGCTTGGCGCTGACTATACCATTATGGCAAACGGCGGAATGGGCGTGCTTTGGGGCGGAGATTACGACGGCTTAAATATCAACCGTTCTATGGAAAAGTACCCCTTCCTTAACGACACTAAGAGAGCAGGGGAGGATTATACGGGTTACGGTGAAGATGTTGACCTTGTGGTTATTGGCCTCAGCACTAACGACAACTACCGTATGTATCTTATGTACAATAACGAGCTTAAGGCTTTCAAGGGGGCTAATCCAACGGCTACCGAGGACGAGATAAGCGCTCATATGAATGAGTTCAAGGCATCAAAGCTTGAGTTGCTTACAAAGGAGCTTAAGGCACTTATTGCCGAGATAGAGGAAAACCACGGCAAAACAGTTCCCATCGTTCTCGCAAGAGGCATGATGGAGAGAGCCGCAAACGATCCTATAGCAGAGCTTTACCATACCTCAGTAACTCACATGACCGATATTATAGAAAACGTGTGGCAGGGAGTTTATGGCGAGCACGTTATAAAGGTGGCTCACCTTACCCCCGATCGTACGGGATATGAGGGACACCCCACAAGAGAGGGCGCGGCGGTGCAGGGCGCTGATCTTGCGGCGTTTATCAAAGCGGAGTTTCCCGACCTTGTTCCCGCAAAATAAATAATTTTGAGGCTGTCTCTTAAAGAGACAGCCTCTTTGTGTAATTTGAAAAAATCTATATAATATGCAAGAAAACCGCTGTTGTCTAAACAGCGGTTTTCGTATTGCGTGCGAGTTGTTAGCACTAATTATAAATCGTGAACGCCGAAGGCAACCAGCCCGTCCGGATAGGACTACTTGGCGTAGTCGACTGCGCGGCTTTCGCGAATGATATTGACCTTGATCTGTCCGGGGTACTTGACCTCGTTCTTGATCTTGAGCGCCATGTCGTGGGCAATAAGCTTCATTCCGTCGTCGGTTACGTCTTCGGGCTTAACCATTACGCGAAGCTCACGGCCTGCCTGAATGGCAAACGCTTTTTCAACTCCGTCAAAGCTCTTGGCGATCTCCTCAAGCTTTTCAAGTCTCTTAATGTAGTTTTCAAGATCCTCGCGTCTCGCTCCGGGACGTGCCGCTGAAATGGCGTCTGCCGCCTGAACGATAATTGCGATAATGGTCTTGGGTTCAACGTCGTTGTGGTGCGCCTCGATTGCGTGAACAACCTCGCGGCTTTCCTTGTACTTCTTGGCAGCGTTAACGCCTATCTGGACGTGAGAGCCCTCAACGTCGTGGGGGAACGCCTTACCGATATCGTGGAGAAGTCCCGCGCGCTTAGCCGTAACGCTGTCAACGCCGAGCTCGTCCGCTATCATGCCTGCGATAAACGCAACCTCAACGGAGTGTTTAAGTACGTTCTGACCGTAGCTGGTTCTGTATCTGAGGCGACCGAGAAGCTTAACAAGCTCGGGGTTAATGCCGTGGATACCAACCTCAAATGTAGCGCGCTCACCTGCCTGCTTAACGGTTGCCTCGACCTCGCGGGTCGCTTTCTCAACCATTTCTTCAATGCGGGCGGGGTGAATACGTCCGTCGGCTATCAGCTTTTCAAGCGAAAGTCTCGCTATCTCGCGTCTTACAGGGTCAAAGCCCGAAAGGGTAATAGCCTCGGGGGTGTCGTCGATAATAAGCTCAACACCCGTAAGAGTTTCAAGCTTCTGGATGTTTCGACCTTCACGGCCGATGATGCGTCCCTTCATCTCCTCGCTGGGGAGAGGAACGACAGAAATAGTGGTTTCCGCCACGTGGTCAGCGGCGCAACGCTGGATAGCCAGCGAGATGATGTTTCTTGCCTTTTCGTCAGCAGCGTCCTTGAATTCTGCCTCAAGCTCATCAAGTCTTTGTGCAAGCTCGTGTCTGATTTCGGACTCAGCTCTCTGCATAAGCTCTGCTTTTGCGTCCTCTGCCGAAAGACCCGAAATATCCTCAAGCCTCTTAAGCTGCTGGGTAAGAACTGTCTGAATCTGCTCTTGAACTACCTCGGCTTCCTTGATTTTCTTATCAAGAAGCTCGTTTTTATGCTCAAGCGCATCGGACTTTTTGTCAATGTTTTCTTCTTTTTGCGCAATACGGCGCTCGTTTCTGGAGATTTCCGCGCGGCGTTCCTTCAGCTCACGTTCAGCCTCGTTTCTAAGCTGAAGAATTTCTTCCTTAGCCTCGATAAGAGCCTCTTTTTTCGCGGACTCAGCGGTTTTCTGCGCTTCTGCCACGATACGCTTTGCCTCAGCCTCAGCCGAGCCTATTTTAGCTTCTCCGAACTTCTTTCTTATACCCATACCGATAAAAATACCGATAATCGCGCCAACCGCAACTGCGGCGGCTACAAGAATGATGCCGTATTCCGACAAGAGTTGTTCGAGTGTCATAACACACCTCCTTCTTTTTGTCTTTGGAATTTTCTATCATCAATAATACATATTTTATGATATACATATTTATTTTACACTTTTTTGCGCAATTTGTCAATAGGTAGTGGCAGGAAATAAGCAAAAACATATTGCATTTTTTTCAAAACCGTGATAAAATTAATATGTATTTTTGTATTTGTGCAGAAAGGGGGAGCTAAAATGGAGAAAGAAAGTCCCATAGCCGTTATGGATTCGGGCGTAGGCGGTATCAGTGTGCTGTCGGAGCTTGTAAGGCTTATGCCCAATGAAAACTATATCTATTACGGCGATTCTGCCAACGCCCCCTACGGAACAAAGAACAAGTCGGTGGTGCTTGATATTACGCGGCGCAACCTTGAGGCGCTTATGGAGGCTGACGTCAAGGCGGCGGTTATAGCTTGTAACACCGCCACAAGCGCGGCGGCGGGGCAACTTCGCGTTGAGTATCCCGATTTCACTATAATAGGCATAGAGCCCGCCATAAAGCCCGCGTCGATTCTTTTTTCAAATCCAAGGGTGCTTGTTATGGCAACTCCGCTGACACTGCACGAAGAAAAGTTTCAGAATCTTTGCCGCAAGTACGCCGACTATGAGGAGATAATTCCTCTTCCTTGCCCGGGGCTTGTGGAGCTTATAGAGGCGGGCAAGCTGGACTGCGAGGAGACCGACGGGTATCTTTGCGAGCTTTTCGCCCCATACATGGAGGAGAAAATTGACGCAGTGGTGCTTGGTTGTACCCACTATCCCCATATAAAGACCGCCATTGCACGCTGTCTGCCCCTGCGTACTACCATCCTTGACGGTGGCGAGGGCACTGCGCGCGAGACCTTCAGGCGCTTAAAAGTGGCGGGGCTGCTCAATCCCTCTGCGGGGGAGGGGGAGATACAGATGATTAATTCTTCCGATGACCAAAGGCTTATCGACCTTTCATGGGAGCTTCTTGAACGCGGCACGGGCAGAAAGTTCCTGCGGTGAGGACAAACTACAATTTGAAAAATCATTTCTGTTAATACGAAAGAAAAACGCCATCTAAAGGCTCCTTCCCATAAGGAAGTTTATATTTTTACCTGTGGGAACAGGCGTCCTCGACGGTCCAAGACATATTTTGCTACGCATTAAACAAATAATTTGCCCCAACAGATTTACAACAAAATCTGTTGGGGTTTTATCATATTCTGTAACGTATTGCCTTCCATTCGTTCCAAAAGGCAATATAACCGTTTCGATCAAATTCATCTTCGGGTAATTTTTTATTCGCAGCGGCATTATAAAATGCTTCTACTTGGTCTGCAAATGCAAAGACGGTTGTTTTATATTCCTCAAATAAGATTTCCGTTCTTTCTCCTGCTTCTGTAACTAAAACAACATTGCCGTTTTCGTGCAAAACCGACCAATCAACTCCGTTAGGGCAACCGCAAATATCAACTTTTGAAAGTTCTTCATTTGCAATCATAAAAAAGCCACAGCAAGGAAGCATTTGATTACTCTCATATATTTTATGATCTTCCTTCAATGATTTCAGCAAATACAATGCGGTAGAACTGACAGTTGCGTCATCATATTCCAAAACTTCATGTCCTATGATCGCTTTTGCATTGCCGTGAAGACACAGATCCTCGGCGGGATCTATCCCTTCCATCCAATGAAGATTGGATACACTGATAGAAAACATATATAACCTCCTTTATCGCCAGTTTCGCATTTGTATTACAAATGCTTTGGGCAAAGCCCATACCCCTATTCTTCTGTGTATAATTGATCGAATTGCCATTTCATAGGGTTCTCATAAATATATTTATATATTTCGTTGTAGTCGTCCCGATTGCGTATAACATGATCATAAAACGATCTTTGCCATATTTGTTTGTCAAAGGGAGGTACTATTCCGTCCCTGACCATTTTTATATATTCTATAGTGGAATATCTCTTGAACGATTGTACAATTTCCGAATCCGCCCCTACGGGTGCAAATAACATCTTTCGATCCTTCGTACATATCGTTATAAAATATGCGCCCGCAGAACTATAATCATAATTGTCAAGACGT
>JAZKYO010000031.1:0-11985 GCA_045612185.1 Eubacteriales bacterium | reverse complement strand
TCCATTGTTGTCACCCACCCCATTATAACACAAATCGGCAGAGATGTTGTTTTCTCTGCCGAAATTTGTTTGTAGGGGCGACCAATGGTCGCCCGTTTTGGTTTTGTGGTTGTTTGCGGGCGACCAATGGTCGCCCCTACGGTAAACATCCTTATGAGAAGGAGCCTAAGCCGAGGTTTTTTATTTTTACTCTGTTGTATAGTTATCGAAATATCCTTGGATATAAACGAAAGGTGTTCCCTTATCGCCTGAGCCCGAGGTAAGGTCGCAAAGCGAACCGATAAGGTCGGTAAGGCGGCGGGGGGTTGTTCCCTCAGACGCCATCTTTCCTACAAGGTTTTCGTCCTTTTCCATAATCTTTGACTTAATAGCCGCCTTGAGCTCCTCGCCTGAAAGGCTTGCGAAATCGTTGTCCGCAAGATACTTGAGCTTAAGCTCGTTGGGTGTTCCCTCAAGTCCTTCGGTATAAGCGGGAGAAACAACCGGGTCGGCAAGCTCCCAAATCTTTCCGATGGGGTCCTTGAACGCTCCGTCACCGTACACCATAACCTCAACAAGCTTACCCGTCTTTTCAAGAAGCTTATTCTGGATAGCGTCTACAACAGGCTGGCAGTCTCTGGGGAAGAGCTTTACCTGGTCCTCGGTGGATTTGTTAGAGCCGAGAAGTCCGTAATCCGCGTTAAATCCGCTTCCGTTTATAGGCGCGGTCATAATCTCGTCAAGACCTACGACGCGCTCAGCTCCTGCCGCCTTAAGAATACGCTTTGTGCGCGCGCGGGTGTGGATGTCGCAGTTAATAACGTTCTTTGTATAGTTAAGGATAGCGCGCGCGTCGTTTGCGAAAACAATCTCGACCTCAGCGCCGCACTCCTTTATAAGGCTCTCGTAATACTCAACGTAGTCAACTCCCGTAAAGCGGTGCTTCTCGTATCCGAAAAGCTCGCGGTACTTTGCAAGGTCAAGCACGTCGCTGTAAGGATTAACTCCCTTTTCGTCAAGGGCGTCAAGGCTTACAAGGTGGTTTCCAACCTCGTCGGAGGGGTAGGAAAGCATAAGGACTATTTTTTTAGCTCCCTTTGCTATTCCGCGAAGGCAGATAGCAAAACGGTTACGGCTGAGAATGGGGAAAATAACACCCACAGTTTCTCCGCCAAGCTTTGCGCGAACGTCAGCGGCGATATCGTCTACCGACGCGTAGTTACCCTGCGCGCGGGCTACGACAGCCTCTGTGATAGCGACTATATCTCTGTTGCGAATTTCAAACCCGTCATCAGCGGATGCCTCGAGAACCGAGTTTACAACGATTTCAACTATATCGTCTCCGCTTCTTATAATAGGCGCGCGAACGCCACGGGATACTGTACCGACCATACGGCTCATAAACAACAACTCCTTATTGGCTCGCGAAAACGCGAAAGCCGAAAATATTTTTTACAATCTATTATATCAAAAAAATTTCTGTTTGTAAAGTAGAAAGCAATAATTTTTATGATATTTTTTTAATAAAATTTTTGCCCTTTTTTCTACTTTTTGCACAAAAGGCTTTAAAGATTTTTCGCACGCTCGTTTACAACGCTTTTAAAATCAAGCAAAGTATGGGTATACTCGCTGTCCATATAAGGGCTTGTGATAATAAAGTCGGCAGTGGCGCGGCTGTTTGCGATGGGAATATCGTAGACCTGCGCGATACGCAAAAGCGCTTTTACGTCAGGGTCGTGAGGCTGCGCGGTAAGCGGGTCGGAGAAGAAAATAATAATATCAATCTTTCCCTCAACTATGCGCGCGCCTATCTGCTGGTCGCCGCCGAGAGGTCCGCTGTTAAAGCCTCTTACGGGAAGACCCGTGCGCTCCGCCACCATTTTAGCTGTGGTTCCTGTTCCGCAAAGAAAGTGATGCTCAAGAATTTCCTTGTTCTCAAGACACCATGCTATAAGCTCCTGCTTTTTGTTGTCGTGGGCGATAAGGGCTATGTTTTTTTGCGCCTCCATCACCATTTTTACGTGTCCGTTTGACATAAAAACACCTCATTTCTTACTCGTTTCGTCTGACTATATATTACCACAAAAGGCAGATAAAGTCAAGTTAAAAGGTTATTAAATCTAAGTAAAACAATTTGTACTCAAAATGCGAAATATTTCCACCGTTTTTTTGCTTTAACGACGGCGTTTTTTTGCCTTTCCCGATAGCTTTGCGGCACTTGCGAGCGATTGCCCCCGCAAACGACAAAAGGCGGCAGTCACTTACAGCTTTCGCCCTCTCTCTTTCGACACCCGATTGCTTAGGTTTATTGTAAAATATTGTTGAAGATTCCAAAGGAGGTACGAAATGAATTCCCAAAAAAGCACCGGCTTTCTAAAGAAACTGCAAGGCAGAGGAATCCCTCGTCTCGCCCGCGGAGAATTGCTTCGCGGAGGGGCTGCGGCGCTTACCTCGTTTTTGCTGGGAATATGCCCTCTGCCCATGTCGGTTTATCCTCTCGGTATTGCCTTTTTCTGCGCCTCGTCGGGAAGCGCGGTTTTTGCCGCGCTTGGGCTGCTTGCCTCGTCTCTTTGCACGGCGGCAAGTCCGACGGCGTATTTTATCTCGGCTCTGTTTGCCGTCGCGCTGAGAATTCTGACAAGGCTTTTTATAGACGTTCCCGTGCGGATTGAGGACAAACCGAGGCTTACGTCTTTGCTTGAATATATACACGGAAATCTGTTTTGCGAGGCGCTTGCTTTAAGAGTTGCCTCGGCGGCGGTGTCGGCTTTTCTGCTTTCTCTGTTTTCCATCGTGTCGGGGGGATTTCGCTATTACGACCTTTTTGGGGCTATCTTTTCGATAACGGTCAGCGTAAGCGGAGTGCTGATTTTTTACGGAGCGTTTGAGGGGGGAAAAGCAGGCGTTGGCTTGTCTAAATTCCACGCCGCTATCGCGCGGATTGCAATATCCGCGGCTATCTGTCTTTCGCTTGGCTCGATAGGCTTTGTGGGATTAAATCTGGGACTTGCCGCCGCCTTTCTTTTTACAGTTCATTTTTGCGCCACGGGCGGTCTGCCCCGGTCCTGTGCGGCGGCGCTTATATGCGGCGCGGTTTGCTCTATTGAAACTATACCTATTCTCATCATTTCCGCGTTTACCGCCTATTGCGTGCTTGACGTTTCGCAGGTGCTTGCGGCGGCGGTGGCATGTATCGCGGGCAGTATTTGCGGAACGGTGCTTAACGGCGCTTCATTTATGACCTCTCCTTTTCTCTCTCTGCTTCTCGGCTGCGCTGTCTACGCGCTGATAAAAAAGCTGACCGCCTCGGGCATATCAACCAAGCCCGAGGAAAAGGGAGGCCGCCACCGTCCATTTGCGGACACCGAAAGTCTCGCTCTCACCGACTCTATAATAAAGGATATTGAAAAGTCCTTATCCGCCCTTTCCGAAAAAATTCCGACATTAAGCTGCGCAAAGGCGCTAAATACCGCCATGTCGAAAGAGAAATCCGAGGAATCCGAGGAAAACCCGGGACTTGCGAAAGCCATTGCCAGACGGCTTTATGAGCTTGGATTTGGCAGGGTGGAAACCTCGGTAATCGGTACGCGGCAAATAAGAATACAGCTAAGGGGTGAAAGACTTACGGGAAGCCGTGAACGGCTTGATTTTATCCGTCACAGAGTGGAGCAACTTGTGAATTTCCCTCTCACACCGCCAAAGGTAGAGGCTGATGGACGCGCGCTCGTCATGCGGCGCGACAGCAAGCTTTCCTACCACCACTCTGTGGCATCTTCATCAAAGGACGAGGTCTGCGGTGACACGACCGAGCTGTTTTTTGACAAACGGCGCAACAGACTGCACGCCTTGATTTGCGACGGAATGGGAAGCGGTGAGGCGGCAGGCAAAATCTCACGCAAGGCGGCTGATTTGCTGAAGGCTTTCATTCTCGGCGGCCTTTCGCCCGCCGAAGCGGACAGAGAGCTTTGCGCTTTGCTTGCCAACAGCGCCGAGGAGGAAATAACCACCACTGCCGATATTTTTACTCTTGACCTTTACGACGGCAAGGCAAGCCTTATAAAAAGCGGCTCTGCGCCAAGCTATATTATACGCGGAAGTGACATAGTAAGGCTGAGCGCGCGAACCGTTCCCGTGGGAATTCTTGACAGCGCCGATTATGAAAAAATCGAATTTGAGCTTAAGGACGGCGATATTTTCCTTATGGTAAGCGACGGAGTTTCGGAGTGCGAGGCAGACAGTATTCCTCTGCTTGACTATCTCAACTCCCATCGAGCATCCTCTCCCGAGGACATAACCGCCGAGGTAATCGAGCTTTCGCGCAGACTTGGCAGAGAGGACGACCTTTCGGTAATAGCCATAAAAATTTTTCCGCAAAATTATTAAAATTTGCAAATACCCCTTTTATTTTTTCCACAAAAGGGGTATAATAAAGATATGCAAAAAAAGATTTTTTGAAAGGTAGTTTATGGACAGATCGCAAACACTATTCTTCACGGGGCACAGAGACATGTACCGTGCCGAGGGCTCGGATGCCTTTACTCTGTTGCTTGAAACCATGCGCTCATATATAGATAAAGGTTACAGATATTTCATAACGGGCGGCGCGCTGGGCTTTGACACGATGGCTGCCGAATGTGTGCTTAAGCTTAAAAGCGAGGGCGCGCCTATTGAGCTTATCCTTATGCTCCCTTGCAAAAATCAGACCGAAAAATGGAGCTATTGGGAGCAAAATAAATACAAACGCATAATGAGAGCCGCCGACCGCACGCTTTACGTAAGCGAGGAATACAGCCGAGAGTGCATGTTCAAGCGAGACCGCGCAATGGCTGACGCTTCCTCCGCCTGCATAGCCTATTGTAACAAGTCAAGGGGCGGTACGGCTTATACCGTCAATTACGCACTGGGTAAAGGAATTTCGGTGGTGAACCTGGCGCTCTCCCTCTGAGTTTACATAGCTTTTCGGGGGTTTTTATGAAAATACTGATGCTTGCCGACACAATGAATATCGGGGGCGCGGAAACTCACATTTACGAGCTTTCGCGCTCTCTTTTTTCTATGGGGCACGAGGTGGGAATTTTTTCGGGCGGAGGCGCTACCGCGGACATGCTTTGCGAGGACGCAAGGCTGTTTTACACCGACTCGCTCCAAAAGCTTCCTTTCTCGTTTTCTCGGGCCGCCCGCGACCTTGCCCGCGCCTTGCGAGAATTTAAGCCCGACCTGGTGCATGCGCACACGCGGAGAGGGCTTTTTTTGGCGAAAGCGGTGCTTAAGGTAATGCCTTTTCCGCTTGTTTTCACCGCTCACGCCAAGTTTTCAAGCGCGCCTCTCAAGCGTTTTTTTACAAAAACGCCCCAATACACGATTGCTGTCAGCGAGGACATAAAAGGGCATTTTATCAAGCGTTTCTCGGCAAAAGACGTAACGGTTATCGAAAACGGAATTGACACCGCGCGGTTTGCGCCTGTTGATGGCGCAGGAAAGAAAATGCGGATACTTCACGTCAGCCGACTTGACAAAGACTGCTCAAAGGCGGCGGAGCTTTTGTGCCATATAGCCCTAAGACTTTCTCGGATTTTTGAGGATTGCGAAATAACGCTTGTGGGGGGCGGAAGCGACCTTGGACGCATAAAGTCGCTTGCCGACAGCGCAAACAGGCAGGCGGGGCGCGCGGTAATTATCTGCGTTGGTGCGCGGAGCAACGTTCTGCCTTATCTTGAACAAGCCGATGTTTTCGTTGGTGTTTCGCGGGCGGCGCTTGAGGCGATGAGCTGCGGTATTCCCACCGTAATATGCGGAAGCGAGGGATATTTCGGTGTTTGTGAAAGAGATAATTTCGCCTTGTGCGCCAAAGAAAACTTTTGTGCCAGAGGCTACGCGGAGGATGACGGAGAAAAACTGATTGAGCAAATCACGCTTATAGCGCAAGATGAAAACCGCCGAAGATTCTTTGTTCGCGACTTGATAGAGGCGGACTTTTCTTCGGCGGTTATGGTTGAAAAAACGCTTGAGGTATACAAAAAAGCAGTTCTCCAATTAAAGCAAAAGAAGAAATACGACGCAGTGGTTTGCGGTTATTACGGCTTTGGAAATCTTGGAGACGAGGTGGTGTTAAATAATATACTTGCCGACCTTGGCAAACTCCGTGTAGGAGTAATAGGCGCGCACGGAGACGGACGGATTTGGCGGTTCAATATCCCCGCCGTTGTCAGCGCGATACGCTCGTCGGGTCTGCTTATTATGGGAGGCGGCTCGCTGTTGCAAAACGATACCAGTAACCGCTCGCTAAAGTATTATCTCTCCTTGTTGAAAATCGCTTTTTTCTTTGGCAGGCGCACTATGCTTTACGCAAACGGCTTTGGACCTGTTCTCGGTGAAAAGGCAGTTTCGGATTGCAAGAAAGCTTTGGAGGCAATTGACGCGGCAAGCTTCAGAGACCGCGACTCGCTTTCGGCGGTTAAAGATTTGTTGCCCCAAAAAGCAAAAATTTATCTGTCGCGTGACCCCGCACTCACGTTGCTTTCGCCGCGTGAGTTCAAGCCGAGAATATCGGTGTTTATCAGGGGCGGAGATTGCAAAGAAGAGCTTGCTTCCGCGCTTTCAGAGGCGCTTTCGGGCTTTTGCGGCAAAAATGGGCGTGAGGTTGTTTTTGCGTCAATGAACAAACGAGAGGACGAAAAAGCCGCTAAAAAATTAGCTGAACGTATGCCATATAAATCGAGCTTTGAGCTGTTTGATACCCCCGAAAAACTTATTGCGTTTATTGCCTCAAGCGAAGTAGTAATCTCAAGCCGATTGCATGCGCTTATTCTTGCGGCTTCGGCGGGCATACCTTTTGTGGCGCTGTGCCGCGACCCCAAGCTTAAAGCTTTCGCCAAGGAGTGCGCCATTCCCGACGTTCTGTCGCCTCGGTTGGACTCGCAGAATCTTGCTTGTGACCTGCGCAAAGCCTTAAGCTACGCGACGAGATATGGCTCGGAGCTTTCGGAAAGGATATCGTATTCGGTACAAAAGCTTCTTTGCCGCACCCCAAAAGATAAAGAAACCGCACTTGATTTTTTTAAATTGTAGATTGTGGGGGAGCCACGTGGCTGCTGTGCGAACACACCTACACCAAGCTTACTTTTTGATTTTTTTGTATTCCCTTGGCGTTATTGAAAAGCGTTTGGTGAAAAGACGGGAAAAATAGAATTGGTCGCAAAAACCAAGTGCCGCGCTTACGTCTCCTACCGCTGTTTTGTCATCCGCAAGAAGCTTCCTGGCCTCAAACATAAGCAGATCGTCTATGTATTTTGCCACTGATATTCCCATCTCGCGCTTGAAGCACTCGGTAAGATGACCCGCAGAACAGAAAACTGCGCCCGCCACCTCTCCCACCGAGAGAGAAGCCGAAAGATTGCCGCGGATAAAGGCAATAGCCGCCTCTGTCCGTTGCGAACGAGCCGCGCGAGCTGACTCGCGCTTGAGCATAATAGAGGCAAACTCCGCCACCGTGCGATATATCTCCGCTTTGAGCTGTAACTGCTTTATCGGGTCGTCCGCTCGGTAAAGCTCAAGTAGGTGTTCGCTTTTTTCGCGCTCGTAGGGAATGCTTGTTATACGCATATCGGGCGATGAAAAAAGGTCGTATCCGTCGGGCTTGATGATATTGACGTGAAAATACAGCTTTGTAATCAGACCCTTTGTGTAAAATCCGTATGGAATACCGCAGGGCGCAAGATATACTCTGTTGCGGGTTATGGGAATCTCCTCGTTTTGGCAAACAAAACAGCCATCACCGTCTATTACGTAATAAAGGCGCGACCAGGGAGAGTGAAGCTCGGCTTGCTTCCAATCGGATCCAACTATCGCAAATCCGTTTTCCGAAACCGACAGCTCATGGCTGTGAAAAAAATTGTTGAAACCCGCGTAACGCTCAATATTCATAAATTACCTCTAAAAATCCATAATAATATTTAAAAAATTCATTTTAAATTGTCAATAATTGTGGTATTATTATAAAAAACACATAAACCGCCTTTAGTGTACCACAATGGGCGGAAAATGTCAATAGGAGGATTTATTATGTCAAGCTACGTAAGAAGAAAAACCCCCGGAAACACCGAATGGTTCGTTCGCGACCGCTTTGGAATGTTTATTCACTTTGGACTTTACTCAATGCTCGCACGCCACGAGTGGATAAAATCAAGGGAGAAAATATTCAACGAGCCGTATCAAAAGTATTTTGATAATTTCAATCCCGACCTTTTCGATGCACGTGAGTGGGCAAAGGCCGCAAAGGCTGCGGGAATGAAATACGCCGTGCTTACCACAAAGCACCACGAGGGCTTTTGCCTTTTCGACAGCGAGTATACCGATTACAAAATCACAAACACACCTTTTGGACGCGACCTTGTAAAGGAATACGTCGAGGCTTTCAGAGCCGAGGGGCTTAAGGTGGGATTTTACTATTCGCTTATAGACTGGCACCACCCCGAGTTTCCCATCGACAAGTTCCACCCTATGCGTGACCTTCCGAATGCGGCGGAAATCAATAAGTCGCGCGACGTGAAGAAATACGCCGAGTACATGAGAAATCAGGTTAGGGAATTGCTCAGCAATTACGGAAAGATAGATATTCTGTGGTTTGACTTTTCCTACAAGCCCGATCCAAAGTACGCGCATCTTGGCGGTGGCGGAAAGAACAAGGAGGACTGGGAGTCCGAAAAGCTCATAGCCGTTGCTCGTGAGCTTCAGCCCGAAATCATTATAGACAACCGCGCCGACGTGGAGCAGGACATTACCACCCCCGAGCAGTATCAGGTTGACGAGTGGCCGAGACACGCGGAAACGGGCGAGCTTCTTACTTGGGAGGCATGCCAGACCTTCTCCGGCTCTTGGGGATACTACCGAGACGAAATGACATGGAAATCGCCCCAGATGCTTGTTGAAATGCTTTGCAAAACCGTGGCTCTCGGAGGCAACTTGCTTATGAACGTAGGTCCTTGCGCCCGTGGATATTTTGACAAGCGCGCGGTAGATGCCCTTGCGGTTTACGGCGATTGGATGAAGTATAATTCACGCTCAATCTGCGGCTGTACCATGGCGGAGCCCGAGTTCAAAGCTCCAAACGGTACGGTAATGACACAGAGCGAGGACGGAAAAAGACTTTATATTCACCTTTTCTCTTATCCTTTTATAAATCTTCCCGTGGAAAATCTTGCGGATAAGATTAAGTACGTTCAGTTCTTGCACGACGCCAGCGAGATACAGTACAGCGTTGGAACACGCCACGGCACTTGTGGTGACGTTGTGTCAGCGGGTGAAAAAACGGTGTACTTTAAGCTTCCCGTAGTCAAGCCCGACGTAATCGTACCCGTAATTGAGATAATACTTAAATGATTGGTCAATACGCATAAATAATTAATCATACAGTAGTCAATACCGCCGAAATTTTTTCGGCGGTATTGACTTTAAGTGCCTGAATGTGGTAAAATACATTAATAAAATTATTATTTAGGAGATATGATATGAAGAAAATTACAGTGCTTTTGCTTGCGCTTTTGATGCTGCTTCAATGCGCTTGCGCCGCGGTCGCTACACCCGACATGGGCGGTGCGCTTCTTGCGTCTGACGGCGACGTGGAACAGCTTGCAGCTGAAAGCGTGTACGTAAACCGCGTTCAGGCAACCGACTGGGCTTACGTCAGAGGAGGAAGCTACGCTAAAATGAATTACAAAGAGCTTGCCGAGGCAACGAACACGGTTGACAAGCTTGTTTTCAAGTGTAACGCGGAAAGTGACATTGAGGCGGATACCGCCTATTCGCGTCAGTTCTTCGTTCAGTTTGACTTTTTTGCTCTTCGGGACCAGGTCGACAAGATAAACGACGCTAAGCTCAGTTTGAACGTAACGTCAATTGACGATTCGGGAGACTCCTTCAGCGTATACGTTGTAAAAGAGGACGTTGACCTTCAAAAGGTTACGTGGAAAGACCGTCCTATGGGCGAGTTGGTGGAAACCGGATACGCGATTCGCGCGCTTAACCCCATAAATCTTGCGCCCTACGTTAAGGACGCTATCAAGACAAACGGCGGTCTGCTTACCCTTCGCTTCGTTCCGGAGATTAAAACAGGAGGAGAGGGAGTCATCAAGTGTATAGGTGATGATATTCCTTTTATTACGGTATCTAGTAGTGCCGACGGCTCGGCTTACATAAAGCAGCTTGTTGCCGACCCTGCCGAAAACGACGCTATCTGGGCGCATGCCAAAAAGGTATACGACGAGTGGTATGAGAGATATCAGTATCTGCTTGAAAAGAAGACAAACGACCCCGAGGTTCCTCTTATCGAGTCGGATAAGGACCAGTATACTCTCAAGGTTTCAAGTTTCGGAACCAACGGCTCGCGTACCGAAAAGGTGAACGACACAAGAACCTTTGGTGCGCTTAACGACCTTTCTCAGTATGTAAATATTAATGATAAGTACGAGTACGATGTTTACGGCGGACTTATAGACCCCGATATGAGGCAGGAGGCTACGGGCGGATTCTACACGAAAAAGATAGGCGACCGCTGGTGGCTTATCGACCCGCTCGGATATCCTTGCTATATCAGAGCGCTCAGCGGTATTACTTACGAATACAGCGCAAACTCGCCGAAACAGAAGCCCTCTGTAATGAAAAAGTACGGCAGTCTTGACAAGTGGGCTATTTCTGCTATAAGACACGTTAAGGATGACCTTTACTTTAACCTCAGCACTACCACCAATTCCTACGTTACCGACGTTATAGGCGGAATTATGGGACAGGTGGGAATCGGAGGCTTTGCTGGAGGCTACGGCTCTCAGATAGGCGTAAACGCTTCTAAGGGCGGCTCAACCGTCTTCCACAACAACAATACCATGCCCGTATTTGATCCCGGATTTGAGACTTACTCCGACCAAAGGGCGAAGGAAAAAGCCGAGCAGTATGCGGGCAACAAGCGTATTATCGGATTTACCACCGATAACGAGCTTCCCATGCAAAAGGATATGCTTATAGACTACCTTAACGTAGACCCTTCGCTTAAGGAAAACTATTATTCATATGCTTGCGCTTGGACTTGGCTTATAAATATTACAGGTAAGGAAAACCCGGAAAACAGCGACATTACCGAGGAGCTTAAAGAGCTTTTCCGCGGTTTCGTGTGGGACAGATACTACAACGTGGTTTGCGGTGCTGTAAGAAAATACGATAACGAGCATCTTCTTCTTGGTACGAGATTTCTTACGGGTGTTAAGAACGCCGAGTGGGTTCTCAGATTTGCCAGTCTCTACCTTGATGCTATCACCATCAACTGGTACAGTGCTTGGGAGCCCAAGAGCGAGGATCTTTGGCAGATGTGCACCTACGGACAGCTTCCCATTATCATTACCGAGTTTTACGCAAAGGCAAAGGAAAACGAGGGTAACCTTCAGCACACCGACACCAGCGCGGGCTGGCTTGTGCAGACACAGAATGACAGAGGATATTTCTATCAGAACTTCACCCTGCGTCTGCTTGAGTGCAAAAACGTAATCGGTTGGCATTGGTTCCAATATCTTGACTGCGACCCCGACGGAACGCAGACAGACGTATCAAGTCAGGACTCCAATAAGGGAATTATGTCAAATACCCACACCGAGTACACCGACCTTACAAGCAAGATGGTGGAGATAAACAAGAATGTTTACCACCTTATCGAGTACTTCGACGCAAAATACGCGAAATAATAAAAACAAAGGCGGAGCGATGCTCCGCCTTTGTTTTTATTGTAGTTTGTCGGTGTGTTCGCACAGCAGCCACGTGAAGCCCCCACCGGCGAGGTGGCTCGAGTCAAGGGCGCGTAGCCCTTGTCGCTCGTCGCAACGAGCGAAACTCTTAATCGGCGTCTTTCTTTTTTGGTCCTTTTTTCTTTCGCGCCTACTTATCCAAAAGAAAAAAGGACAAGGGGAATAAACTAACTATTCTACACATTTACAGAGTTTTGCACAGCTAAATTTTTATGCGTTG
>JAZKYO010000030.1:0-258179 GCA_045612185.1 Eubacteriales bacterium | reverse complement strand
GATGTGACTCAATAAGCCCCTCTTCCTCAAGTAACTTGTACGCCTTTTGTATGGTATTGGGATTGACCCCCAAAAGAGCCGACAAAACTCGTCTTGAAGGAAGCTCATCGCCGTGTTTTACTTCTCCCGACACCACGCCGCGCTTAATGTGACGGATTATTTGAAGATATATGGGAACGTCATTTTTTATTGAAAGACCGTCAAATGATATCATACTGCCGCTCCTTTTTTGCAAAGTCGAATGTATTACATGTGTAATACAGTTCAACTGTATTATAGCACTAATACAGTGTCTTGTCAATAGCCTAGTGAAAAAAGTGAAAAATTTATTTTGACACCGACAGACACAAAACGGCATATCATATCATTGAAATTTAAGAAAGAGAGGACTTGGTGTTTTATGAGTATCGGGTGTTGCAAAAAGTATTTTGCCGCTTCAAACGGAAAAAACGGCTTTGTTAATTATTTTCCTAAAATTTTCAACAAGGAAAACTGTAAAAAGCTTTACGTAATAAAGGGAGGCCCCGGTACGGGAAAAAGCCGTTTTATGCGTGAGGTGGCAAGCGAAGCCGAAAAAAGGGGAATGAGCGTTAAATATTATTACTGTTCCTCGGATTCCGATTCGCTTGACGGTATAATCGTAGAAGAAATGGCGGTAGGCTTGCTTGACGGAACAGCGCCCCACGTTTGTGAGCCGTTAACCCCGGGAGCTTTTGAGCAGATAATCAATCTTGGCGACTTTTGGAATGAAAGAATCCTTAAGGAAAACCAAAAAGAAATAGAATTTTTGGCGGCAAGAAAATCTGACGCTTACGCAAGGGCGTACGCTATGCTTTCGGCTGTGGGAAATTTGCTTGAAGCGGAGGAGAAAATTATTTTGCCGTATCTTAACGCCAAAAAGCTTTCGGGAGCGGTAAAAAGGCTGCTTCATAAGCTGCCGTCAGGCGAAAAACCAAGCTTTGAAACCGCGCTTTGCCGCGCTGTGGGAATGAACGGAAAAACCAAATTCGATACTTATGAAAAATGCGGCGGCATAGTTTTTACCTTGCCCGATAAATACCGCCTGTCTCATTTCGTGCTTGGGGAGATAGCAAGCGAGGCGCGGCGGCTTGGAATTAGCTGTAAAATCTCATATGACCCAATAATGCCCGAACGAGTAGACGCCCTTGAGCTTTGCGACGTTGGCATGGCTTTTGTTATTGGCGATGAGGGTGAGCGGATAATCAATCCCAAACGTTTTGTAAATGAGGGTGAATTAAGGTCAGAAAAAGAAAAAATCAAAAAAATCGAGTCAACGGTAAAGGCGATTGAAGAATTAGCCCTTGACAGCTTCGGAGAGGTAAAAGAGTACCACTTCGCACTTGAAGAAATATATACGGCGGCAATGGATTTTGACGCTAAAGAAGGGTTTACCGAAAATTTTATAAAAAAGCTTTTTTAGCTCAAAAGCTCTTGATTTTAGCGGTGCTATGTGGTAAAATGATAAAAGCGGAGTTCCGCAAATAAATCGAAAGAGACTGTAAAATGGATTTTGTTGTAAAAGCCCGACGCTTTTTTGAAGGTAAGCTTTTTTACGCTTTTCTGGTGCTTTTGTCTGCTTGCTTCGTGGTTTTTAAATGGGAGGCTTACGGAGCTATAATTCTTTTGAATATCGGCGCGGTTGCTTTGCTTTTTTGCGAAAATATACTGTCTGCCTTTTTGCCTGCGCTGCTTGCAAGCACGTTTGTTATAAAGTGCTACGATTCGGCTTCGCTTTTTCTTCCGCTTTGGTGGACGGCACTGTTTCCCGTGGCAGCGATAGTTGCGTATCTTATTATTTACAAAAGAAAGCTAACGGTGGGAAAGAGCTTTTGGGGTATCTTGGCGGTTGCCGTGTCGGTAACGCTTGGCGGCGCGTTTACCCTGTCGCCTGCCGATTATTTTTCGGGCGCGTCAATGTATTACGTTATAATGCTTGGCTTTGGTATGCTGGCGGCGTATCTGCTTATTCGCTCACACGTGGTCGAAAACGTCGGATACGACGTTTTTGAGCGCTTTGCCGATATGATGCTTACGGTGGGGGCTTTTGCTTCCTTCGTTGTGTTTGAGCATTATGTCAGAAATCTGCAGGAAACGCTGTTTGTGGGAAATCTGGCGGACGTACAGTGGAGCAATAATATTGCGACAATCCTTATGATAACAATGCCTTTCGGTATTTACAAAATGAAAAAAGGTATTGGGTATATAGCCTTTTTTGTGGCGAACTACGCGGCAATTCTGCTTGCGGCTTCACGCGGTGGCTGGCTTATGGGAACGCTTGAGTTTTGTATTTGTTTGGTGGTGGGTATTTTCTTTATTAAGCTCGAAAAGCCCAAGAAAACATTGCTTTCCGTGTTTGGTATTCTCATTGTGGTAGGTGGTTTGGTAGGCGTGTTTTTGATGGCAAAAGACATGAAACAGGCAAGCCTTATTATTCACCGCTCCGATTCGCGAGTTAATCTTTTTGTTCGTTCCTTTGAGGATTTTTTGAATAATCCTGTTTTCGGAAGCGGACTTGGCAACTGGGGAAACGCCGACATATATGACGGAAAGCAGGGAACTATTACGTGGTATCATATGATGATTCCGCAAATAGTCGGAAGCCTGGGCTTGGTTGGTATCTTCTGTTACGGCAAACAAATGGTTGAAAGGTTTGGAATGATGTTTTCAAAGCCGTCGCCGTACGTGTTGACGCTTGGGCTTTCCTACGTGGGTCTTTTGCTCATGTCGCAGGTAAACCCCGGTGAATTTTGCCCACTGCCGTATGAACTGTTGGCGGTAGTCAACTTTATAATGATTGAAAAATACAATGAAAAAAATAAAGAGCCGACGTGAGTCGGCTCTTTTGCATAAATTGTTACATTAAAATTTCATTCAGCGTGTCGGTAAGTCGGTCTATTTCGGCTGAGGTGTTGAAAATTCCAAAGCTTGCCCGTGCCGCGCCCCCCTCAGGGGTGGCGAGCGTTTTGTGCCCGAGTGCCGCACAGTGATATCCGCCTCGCAAGCATATTCCCGCGTCTCCAAGCGATGCGACGAGCTTTTCTGACGGAATGGCGGCGTGCGAAAATAGTAATACAGCTCCCGGGTATTCAGGACAGTGCAAGGTGATGTCACGGATGGCGGAAAGCCGCTCGCGCGCGTATCTGAATAACGCTTTTTCGTGGGCTTGGATGCTGTCAAATCCAAGCTCTTTTACCACCCTAATGCCATCTGCCAAGCCCACGATAGACGGAGTTGGAAGCGTTCCCGACTCAAGTTTTTCGGGATAGCTGTCGCCCATTTCACCCTCAAGCGACAAAAGCCCGTTTCCGCCCTCTGTCAGCGTGTCAAGCGACAGATTTTCGGAAATTGCCAGAAAACCCGCACCCTGTATTCCGTAAAGCCCCTTGTGAGCAGGAACGCAGAGCGCATCAATACTCATTTCACCCATGTCAATCGGCAAATGCCCCGCAGACTGTGCCGCGTCTACCGCAAAAATCAGCTTGTGACGCTTGCAGAACGCCCCAATCTCACGTATTGGAAGGGAGTAGGAGCAGATGTTTGAGGCGTGGGCGCATATAACAGCCTTTGTATTCTTTTTCAAAAGCCGCGCTATCCCCGCGGTTATCCTTGTGGGAGTGGCTCTCGGATCTCCGCACATAGAGGGAAAAACGTCGTATTCAATTACCCCCTCTTTTGCCAGCTTGTAAAGCGGACGCCAAACCGCGTTGTGTTCAAGGTCGCTTATAATAACGTGATCTCCTTGCCTAAGCCCCCCCTTTATAAAGGTGTTTATAGCATGGGTGGTGTTTTGCGTAAAAATAACCCTTTCGGGGGCGCCTACACCGAAAAAGTCGGAAATAAGCTCGCGGCATTCGTAAATTTTCCGCGCGCTTTCCATGGCGTAATAATGCGCCCCGCGCCCCGCGTTTCCGCAGTATCGAGTGATACACGCGTTTACCGCCCGCGTTACCGAGCGCGGCTTTGGAAAGCTTGTTGCGGCGTTGTCAAGATAGACGTAATTCAAATCATCTCACCTCCGCCGCCCTTTATATAGCTGCTTACCGCTATTTTTGCCGCGTTAAAGGCGGAGCGAACTGCTTTGTGTTCTTCGCAGGAATATTCTATTCCGTAAGCGCAGCCTCGCCTTGTCATAGAGGGGGCAAGCTTTACTATTTTGCCTTCAATCCCCTCAGCTCCAAGCACCGAAGCCGCTTTCATGGCAAGAGTCAAAGACCCTATTGCCGCCGTACAACTTTTCATTCACTCACCTCCTTCAATGTCAATATATGAAGTGAGGTGTCGAAATGTGAGGTGTACAAAAAAAGCTGAGCCGTCAGGCTCAGCTTTTTAAGATTTATTTAATTTCGATAATTGATTCATCCCACATATCGGGCGCTTCGTAACCCATAAGGTTTACCATTGTAGCCGCTACGTTGGAGAGGCCGAACTGACCGTTGTCGGCTTTTACCGTGTACTTGTCAGCACATACGTTGTCGTAGATGATGCAGGGAACGGGATTCAACGTGTGGCTTGTCTTAGCCTTGAAGTTGCCGTTCTTGTCAGCCTTGGGCTGTCCCGACTTCTTGTCCATTTCGTACATCTCGTCAGCATTTCCGTGGTCTGCGGTGATAAGAGCTACACCGCCCATCTTGTCAAGCACCTTGAGAATTCTGCCAAGCTGAATATCAAGCGCCTCAACAGAGCAGCGTGTTGCCGCAAGCGAGCCTGTGTGACCAACCATGTCACCGTTGGGGAAGTTTACGCGGAGATAAGCGTACTTGCCCGACTCAAGTGCCTCGATAAGCGCGTCGGTAATTTCAGCGCACTTCATCCAAGGTCTCTGCTCAAAGGGAACTGTGTCGGAAGGAATCTCGATATATGTTTCAAGCTCCTCGGAGAATTTGCCCGACTTGTTTCCGTTCCAGAAATATGTTACGTGACCGTATTTCTGTGTCTCGGAAATGGCGAGAACGTTGATTCCGGTGTTTGCCATGTACTCGCTCATGGTGTTTGTGATTTCGGGGGGATTTACAAGGTAGCGAGAGGGGATGTGAAGGTCACCGTCGTACTCAAGCATACCTGCGTAAACTACCTTGGGGTAGCGAACGCGGTCAAACTTGTTAAAGTCAGCGTCGTCAAAGGTCTTGGAAATCTCGATGGAACGGTCGCCGCGGAAGTTGTAGAAAATAACGCTGTCGCCATCCTCAACAGTACCAACGGGCTTGCCGTCCTCCGCGATAACGAAGGGAGGAAGATCCTGGTCGATAACCTTAAGCTCCTCGCGGTAGGTCTTAACAGCCTCCGCAGCCGAAGCAAACTGTCTTGCGTCGCCAAGCACGTGCGTGTGCCAACCGCGCTCAACCATGGACCAATCAGCCTCGTATCTGTCCATGGTGATCTGCATTCTTCCGCCGCCGCTTGCGATCTTGATGTCGAAGCTTGCGTCGCGAAGGTCTGCAATGAACGCCTCGAAAGGCTCGATGTAGTCAAGTGCCGAGGTTTCGCCAACGTCACGTCCGTCAATAAGAATGTGGATTCTGACCTTGTTTACGCCCTCAGCCTTAGCTTGTACTATCATAGCCTTAAGGTGGTCGATGTGTGAGTGAACGTTACCGTCGGAGAAAAGACCGAGGAAGTGAAGTGTGCTGTTGTTTTCTTTAACGTTGGAAACAAGAAGCTGCCAAGTTTCGGAAGCAAACATCTTGCCCGACTCAATAGACTGAGAAACAAGCTTTGCGCCCTGGGCGAAAACCTGTCCCGCGCCGAGAGCGTTGTGACCGACCTCGGAGTTACCCATATCGTCGTCAGAGGGAAGTCCGACTGCGGTGCCGTGAGCCTTGAGAGCCACCATGGGGTACTTTGCCATAAGCATATCAAGTGTGGGGGTGTAGGAAGTAGCAACGGCGTTTGAAGCAGTGTTGGGAGCAAGTCCGATACCGTCCATAACGATAGTAAGGACAGGACCCTTAACGCCGTCAAAGCCTGCAAGCTTTTTAAGTGTGTTCATATCTGAAACCTCCGTAAATATTTACAATCACCTTATAGTATACAATTTTTTTGCGAAAATATCAAGGGGGTAAATAAAAAATTTCTAAAATTTATCAAAAGGGTTGCAAAAGACAAAAATATGGTGTATAATTAGATGATTAAAAATAACCCGAAAGGAATTTATAAAAATGTCAGAATGTACACACAACTGTTCAACTTGCTCAAGCAACTGCTCCGAGAGAAAGCAGGAGAGCATGTACGAACCTTTAAACGCGCTCAGTAACGTAAAGCACGTAATAGGCGTAGTCAGCGGAAAGGGCGGCGTTGGTAAGTCGCTCGTTACCTCTATGCTGGCTGTTCTTATGCAGAGAGAGGGCTATAAAACGGCTATTCTCGACGCCGATATCACGGGTCCTTCTATCCCCAAGGCGTTTGGCCTTAAAGCGGGAATCGAGGGCGGACCCGAGGGAATGTTCCCCGCACACAGCACCACGGGTATCGACGTTATGTCGGTAAACCTTCTTCTTGAGGACGAGGCAAAGCCCGTAGTTTGGAGAGGACCGGTTATCGCGGGAACTGTAAAGCAGTTCTGGAGCGAGACTATATGGAACGATATCGACTATATGTTTGTCGACTGCCCTCCCGGAACGGGCGACGTTCCGCTTACCGTGTTCCAGTCTATTCCGCTTGACGGAATCGTTATCGTGTCAAGCCCCCAGGAACTTGTTTCCATGATAGTAAAGAAGGCGGCAAACATGGCTCAGCTTATGAATATTCCCGTGCTTGGCTTGGTGGAGAACATGAGCTACGTTCTTTGTCCCGATTGCGGAAAGAGAATAGACGTGTTTGGCAACAGCCATATCGAAAGCATTGCGGAGGAGTTCAATTACGACTTGCTCGGTCAGATTCCCATGGACTATAAGCTTGCGGCTCTCGTTGATAGGGGAATGATAGAGCTTATGGAAAATGACTATCTTGATAAGGCTGTTACGGTAATCAGAAACAGACTTGAGAAAAAAGGAGAATAACAATGGAACTTAAGACAAAGTACGACGTAGTAGTAGTGGGCGGTGGCTTTGCAGGCGTTGGTGCGGCTATTGCGGCAGCGAGAGAGGGAAAAAAGGTTCGCCTTATAGAGAAATATAACGCACTTGGCGGCGCGGCTGTATACGACCTTGTAAACCCCTTTATGAGATATTGGGCGTGGAAGGACGAGGAACGCAAGGAAAAGATTATGCTCAGCGCGGGCATTTTTGCCGAAATTGTTGAGAAAATCGACGCAATGGGCGGCTTCCGCGACCCCGGTCGCACGCACTTTAACGACGAGTATCTTAAGGTTATCCTTAACAGAATGATGCTTGAAGCGGGCGTTGAGCTTCTTTACGGCACTTACGTTGTAGGCGCTAATATGAAGGGCAAGCGAATTGAGTCTGTTACCGTTTCCAACGTTTCGGGAACTTACGATATCTACGCAGACCAGTTTATAGACGCAACGGGCGACGCAAATCTCGCGGCGCTTGCGGGATTCCCATATAAGGTGGGACGCGAGAGCGACGGACTTTGTCAGCCTATGACACTTTGCTTCAGAGTGGCAAACGTAGACCTTAGTGAAATAGGCTACGTTGCGCTTAAAGCCCAGATGAACGAGCTTTACCAAAAGCTTAAGGATGAGGGCAAGATAACCAACCCCCGTGAGGACATTCTTATGTTCAGAACGACGGTGGACGACATTATGCACTTCAATACCACGAGAGTCGTAAAGCTTGACCCCACAAACGCTGAGGACGTTACCAAGGCAGAGCTTATCGCCCGTGAGCAGATTTTTGAACTTTACGATGTTCTCTGCGAAAATATTCCCGCATTCAAAAACGCGGTGCTTGTATCTTCCGGTGTGCAGATTGGAGTGCGAGAGAGCCGTATGATCGTTGGTGAGCATACTCTCAATAAGGACGAAATGCTTGCTTATACCAAGTTTGAGGACGGAATTGCGGCTTGTAACTACGATATAGATATCCATAGCCCTGACGGCTCGGGAACAAGCCATTTTTATTTCCCCGCGGGTACGTACTATACCATTCCTTACGGCTGTCTTGTGCCAAAGGAAAGTGAAAATCTTCTCGTCGCGGGCAGATGTATCTCCACAACACACGAGGCTCAGGCGTCTATCAGAATTATGCCCACGGTTTGTACCATCGGTGAGGCGGCAGGCGTTGCCGCGGCAATCGCTTGCTCAGACAAGGTTGGCGTAAAGCAAGTAGACGTTAAGAAGCTCCGTGACACACTTCGTTCTAAGGGAGCTATCGTAGATTGATGAAAAAAGTGATTGTTTGTATAGGCGATAGCCTTACAGAGGGAGATTACGGTATAAAAGGAAAGCGCGGTATAGCTAACGTTCAGGAAAAGGGGTATCCATATTTTCTTGAAAGAATAATGGACTGTGAAGCCCGCAATTTCGGCAAGTGCGGATATACCTCGGTAAGCTATCTCAAATACTACAAAGAGGGAAACGTAAGGCTTTGCGGAGCGGATGCAATCATCGTTATGCTTGGCTCCAACGGCGCGCTTGACCCCGAAAACGAGACGCAGGGAAATAAGGATTATCACGAGCTGATAAGCCTTTTGCGCCATGATGCCCCAAGCGCAAAGATCTTCCTTTGCACACCGCCTCACGTCACCTCAAATCCCGAGTATTCCAACTGTGGATACGCGGAAAAGGTAGGAAAGGCAGTGGCTTGGGTGCGCGACTATGCCGAGCGTGAAAAAATTACGCTTATAGATGTCGCGAGCGCCCCTATGTTCACCGATGAAAACGAGGCTGTTATGCAACCTAACGACGGACTCCACTTTGGAGAGGTCGGATATAAAGCACTGGCTGAATTTTTAGCCGAAGAACTTGAAAAGTATCTATAAAATGCCAAAGCAAGTTTGCATTTTTTGTGCAACTTGCTTTTTTTCTTGAATTTTTGCACAAATGCTTGACTTCACATAAAATAAGTGGTATCATATATAATTGTCAAAGTTTATCTTTTTAGTGAACGAGCTATGGCAGTTAAAAAATGGCGGCTTTTTTTCCGCTGAGTAATGAAAAACAAGAGGAGGTGTACATCGTGACAAAAATCAAAGGAAAACGCTTAGTATCGGTGCTTTTGGTAATTTGCGTTTTGTTACAGATGTATATTTATGCTCCCGGTGCGAAAGCTGAATCCTCTGCCTATTCCTCGGCAGCGGGTGAGGGATACTTTTTGATAAATGGCGTCCATATAGATTATACTACCGAATTGAGCATATATGAGGATGAGCATGAAACATTGGCAGAGGGCGAGATAGCGCCAATGGCTCACGAAGAGCTTGCTAAGTATCTTCTTAAAATCAAAATTAAATCGGCCGATACCTCTATTGCCGTAAGCCGCTCGGTTATCACAGCCGAGTCCGGCGTGTACAGCGTCTCCAAAAGCGGTTGGTATTTCGTTGAGCTTTGGGGCGGAAACGGTGCGAGCGTAGACAGAGCGGGTCAGGGTGGACAAGCAGGACACGTGTATTCCGCAATCTATCTTGAAGAAGGGCAAAAGCTTTTCTATACATTGGGCGGTAACGGTACTGCCACAACCAAAACCCAGCTGGGCGGCGGTGTAAACGGTGACGGCGGCGGTCACGGTATAGTAGGACATTATACTGTGGGCGGCGGTGGCGGTTATTCCGCACTCTTCCTTTACGAAAATGATGAAATAAGCGTAAATGCCAAGGCTATTTCCGAGGCAGACAGAATATCCAAATACATAATGATCGCAGGCGGTGGCGGCGGTGGCGGTGCATCGCCCGACTCAGGTGCTATCGGAACTGCCGACGGCGGCGCAGGCGGAAGCCTTGCGAGCGCTTCGGGAACCGTAAGTGGCGATAACGTGGTAGCGGGTACGTATTTCTCCGGTGCTGACGGAAAGTCCAGCGGTACAAACAGCTCTTACGTAGGTCGCGGAGGTTCTAACGTTCCGGGTGCTATCTCGGATACCGCGTGGGGCATTACCGACGCTAAGCTTACTCCTCCCGATAACTGGTTCGGTACTAAAAACGGCACAGGTGGTGCAGGCGGCTCCGGTGAGCTTCGAGGCGGCGGTGGCGGTTCAGGTTACGCAGGCGGCTCGGGTGGAGTTATGACCAGCGTTCTGTTTGCCACAAACGTTGGCGGCGGTGGCGGCGGTTCTTCGTTCATCGCAAACAAAATAAACGGCAAAGACGTGCTTTATAACGATAGCGCCATTGAAGCAATAGAGAATCTTACTATTCCCGACGTTGAGGATATGAAACAGAATGACAACCCCTCTGAAACGGGCGGTGCTCTTTGCATTACATATCTTCAGAACGAGGATCTCGATTTTCTTGATGATCTTACTTTCACAACCTGTCTTTCCCAAAACATCGTTGCAATAGAAGGCGGAATTACGCTGTTCCAGAATGGGGTTGAGGTTATACCTCATAACGAGGCGGAAAACGGTATAGGTGACATTATCATTTCCGCGGGTGTTCCCGATAAGGATTACGAAGGAATTCTCAGCCACGAGCAAATAAAAATCAGCGGATTTTCACTTCTTGATGAGCAAGGCGAAGTCGGCGGAGATTTTGAGTTCAATCTGATTTTCACCTATGAATACGGATTCATGGGCGGAAATAATCTCCGTATACTCAGTAACCACGGTGATGATACCTATCATTCTCCCGTAAAGATTACCTCGGTAATTGACGGAAACGAGCTTGATACCGTGTTTGACGTGGGCGAGGATTGCGGATACGTAAATATGCCCGTGAGAATACACGCGCATACCCATAACCAGGAGGCTAACGCCCCGGGTACTCCTTTCGTTGTCAACTCCGTGTTCTACGATGAGTTTGACCTTCCTTACGGATACGATGAAGACGGTGTTCCGCTTGATGGCGGTAAGACGGTCCGAGAGGTAATAAACGGTAACGATTCAGATAACCGCCCATACCCCTACTCTTATCAGTATTCTCAGATTCTTGAGCTTGGAGAGTACACGGTTAGAGACGTCAGCGGAAAAGTGTATGGCGTGAATGATATTGTGCATCCCAATACAACTACCAAATTTAACGTTTCAATAAAATATAGGATGAATCCGTCAAGCAAGACGGGCTTTGCGGCAGTCGGTGAGCCTACTCCTACCGATGCCCAAGGATGGGTAACGGTAAACGGTGAGGCTTATATCGTAGTTCCCGGCACGCGAAGTGAGCTTAACGGAAAATTCCTTATGCACTATACTAAGTCGCTTAGCTACGCGGATGGAATTTACTCATATAAGATTAATGTCCAGACGTCAACTACCGCTACTCATACCATTACACCCACCACCGAGGGTATCAACCATAACACAAACTTCGATACCGCATTGCTTGAAAGCGGAGAAACAGGCGTTGAGTTTGACCATACCGTTGAGGTAAGCGGTTGGTACTTCCTGCAAGCGTGGGGCGGCGACGGAGGTACGGGAACCGGAGGCGCTCTTGGTTGGAGTAAAGGTGCCGCAGGCGGTACGGGCGGTTACGTAAGCGGATACGTCAAGCTCCAAAAGGGCGACGTTATCGAAATATTCGCGGGCGTAGACGGCGCGGACGGAAACGGATCTTCAAAGCCCGGCGCGGGCGGACGCCACTCCCGTGTGTCACTTGTCAAGCTTGATGATAGCGGCAATATTATTTCTACCACCGTTCTCATGATCGCAGGCGGCGGTGGAGGTGGAGGAGCCGGTCGAAATCTTATCATCATGGGCGGTGACGGTAAAGCGGGTCAAAGCGTGGCTGACGGATACCAGGATAAACTTGATTATCCCGGTAACGACTTTGCGTACTATGACGGAGTTAACGGTGAAATTGCGGCTAGTGAAGGTGCTTTGGCGGGTTATAACTACATAAATACCGACCTTGTTAAGTTTGCTACCGTTGAGTACAGTAAGAATGGAAAAGATATAACCTCTGTTACTCTTGGAGAAGATACAATCAGCGACGATTCAATCGCTCGTTTCGAGGACCTCAATACAAATACTTATGACAGAAGTCACGGTGGCGGAACAGCGCACCTTAACTGTCTTGAGATAAATATGGAAGACTCCATGCTGAATCTTAAAGCGGATATAGAGGTGGCGCTTACCGACTTTGGTATTTCTGCTGACATAAGCAAATATTTTAACTGTGAAGGCGTGGATTTCGACTGGAAGAATCCTGACCACAGTACTTCTCCCAACGTATCGATAACGGGAGGCTTTGGTGAAGTTAAGAGCCTTAACGTAAAAAATATTATTCCATACGTTAACGTTTCGGGAGAGGGAACGACAGCAACGGCGGCGGTTGATTTTGATATTATTATCAAGCTGACTGCGGACAGCGAGTTTATGGGCGGTAACGACGTGCCTCTGTTTGTGGACGGGGTAACGCTTTCTCATATTCAGTATTATGAGTCTGAGGAGCAGAATGTATCGCTTGATTCCGATACCGAAAATGCCGTAGACCCTGTCGCGGAAGAAGGAGTTGAGGCAGAGTCCTCAAATAACCTTGTTCCCACTGAGAAAAGTATAATTCTCGGCGGCAACGATGCCACCGACTATGCAAACGTAGAACTTAAATATATCAAGCCCGACATGGTCGGAAATAAGCTTGTATATACGCCGGGTGATGCTCCGATTGCTAAGGAATCTTTGTATACGATCAACTCCGGAGAGCGTCATTCTGTTCCCGAAGATGGTGATTGGCGTTATGACTTTGTTAACGTTTATGACCACGTTATAAATCTTACTACGGATCAAGAAGCCGATGACGAGCTTATGCCCGAGCATACTACTGAGTTTGAGATTAAATTTGGCGTTGAGCCTAAGGCGGCAGCTTCTAAAGCAGATTCATCGGTGGTTGAAACGCAAAGTGAGCAGGTGGTTTTGGAATACGCGGTGATAATTGTAGGTCACGAAATGTTTTTCGATCTTACCAATCTTACCCACGATCAAACCTCCTTGCACGGAAGATACGTTATAGAACGTAAATCTGACGGTACTTACGACGATTACAGCTTTAAGCTTACTCCCACCGAGGGCTGGCATTATCCCGACAGTATTACGGTAACTCGTTATAATGGCGAGGGTGCCGATCCCGTAACTCTTGTTGAGGGCACGGATTATACCTATGCCAGAGGAAAAGGCGACGTAAAGATATACAGCGCGGCGCTTACCAACGATATAACTGTAACCGGTGTGGCTAAGGGAGAAACCTATACGGTAACCTTTATGTACGCGCTTGCCCCCAACTCAGAGGATCACGAAAAATTCAAGGTGGAATGTGAGGTTGATAAACCTCTTGATATTCCTGCTTATGATAACTTTGTACCTACAGAGTTTGACGGATATGATTTCATATGGAACTGGGGTGATGGGTCAACCAATCCCCCCGAAACCATGCCTGCTGAGGATATCTGGGTAGTCGGACGCTATATTCCTCGTGAGTACAGTATTACTGTCAATTATTACAATGATGGAGGCGACTCGGTTATTCCTCCCGAAAACTACTCCGTCGTGTTCGGAACGGAGTATTCCATAAACTTAACCCAAAAGGAAAAGCACCTTACATACGTTGATGGCGTTGTAACTACTGCTGTCAGCGGAGTCTACGACACAGCGGAAAACCTTGTTATAAATGTTGTTTACAAATCAAGTGAAGGACTGTTTACAGTCGTTTACGTGGACGCAGGTACAGGCGCGCAGATTTCTTCTGTTGAAGAGCACGTGAACCTGGGCGGTAACTATTATCATCAAATTACGATTCCCGCCGGATATGAGCAGGGATACACACAAGGTCGTGACGCTAATACGCAGGACAACACTTGGACTGAGATAAGCGGAACAGTAACCCAAGACATTGTTAATAACGGTTATACCGTTACCGTTTATTGGATTCCCAATATCTATACCGTTACTTTTGACGCAAACGGAGGTAGCGGAAGCACAGAGAAAGCCGTGCGTTATAACTCCATTTACGGATATGATGAAAACGGAGCATTTTCTGCCTTCCCGAAGCCGATTAGAGAGCATTACGTGTTTGATGGCTGGTGCCTTGAAGATACCGGTACGGTTATAACGGAGGACAACGTAGTTTCTTTGGCGAAAGACCATACTCTTAAGGCAAAATGGACTGCGTATGAGTACACTCTTACCATAAGGTTTGTTTATGAAGACGGAACAAGCGCGGGAGATGACGTTTCGACACGCTTGGCTTACGGAGCTTCTTATTCCATCACACCTGATCCTATACCCGGTTTTGAGGCTGAGCCTCCCGTTGTCAGCGGCATTATGCCGGGAAATGACATATCTGTTGTCGTAACCTACGTTTCCATATATAGCGGAGAACCGCTTATTTCGGTAGATATTCAGTGGGGCGATTTGAATTTCAGCTTCACCCCCGGAATATGGCAGCCCGAAACACATACCTACGCTCCCGATACCTTTGATCCCAAAACACAGGGCGGCAACGTCGTTACTGTTACAAACAACGGCTCTTACGCTTATGTAGACGGTGAAAACAAAGAAATAAGCGTTGTTGCGAGATTCGCTTACAAAAACAGCGATACAATCGGTGACGTAAATGAAGGACTGTCAGCGTATTTTACCGAGGAAAACAACAAGGAATCCGAGAATAGAATAGATAATGCTGAAATAATGTCAGGTGATAGCAAGGACGTCTATATTTGGCTTGAGGGCAACTTTGAGCCTACGGCTACAGGCGACTATACTGTCGGTAGCTGTACTATAACCATCGAACAGGGTAATTATGAGTAAGGAGGTGTTCAGAAGTGAAAAGATACAGCCATATTTCTAAAAGTGATTACGATAAAGTAATCAAGATAGGAACACAAAACGTAGCGTGTTATTCAAAGAAAAAGCTGAACGAACTTTTTCCTGAAGGCAACTATTCTGTAGTAGCTGAAGCGGGCACCTCTGCCTCCAAGCCCGATGATGAGCTGACACCAAAGCAAAAGGAGAGACTTGACCAAATCCGTGTCGGTAAAATCGATATAGCAGGCGAGCATTTTAACGTTTTTGCGGCGGGCACGAGCAATAAAATCCTTAATAAACATCAGGGATATATTTGTGTAGGCGATGAGCTTTTTATCGCAATACACGAAAGCAGAGTTCCGTTTATCGCCGTAATTTCGTCGATGGCGGCGGCAATATTGGTTTGTCTTATACTCATGGTAACTCAGGTAAGCGAAGGCGGAGGCGGTGTTGTGGTTAATCCCGATCACCCACTCCCCCCCGTTGATCCTAATATCGAAAAGGTAGAGGACACGACAGATCACGGTGGAGCTGATATTGAGCCTCCCGAAACTGATCCGAGAGACCCACAAGGCTCGGAAGGTGACGACACCACTCAGGGCGGAAGCGATATAGATCCGTCAGATCCCGACGATACCAAAAACCCCGAGGATACAAAGTATCCCGAAGATACTACTGATCCCGAGGATACCGAATCCCCCGAAGATACAACGGGAGAGAAGGAAACAGATAAACCTCATAGACCCTCGCACCCCGATACAGATCCACCCGAAACCGACCCACCCGAAACTAATCCGCGTGAAAACGGCAGCGGAAGCGTGTCGCTTGTATATTCACTTAACGCGGACGTTGACCCATTGGGCGGAAATGCTAAAATATACTTTAAAAATCCCGCAAAATCAAGCCACGATTTGGTTATTGAGCTTTACGTGCTTGACGGAGAGGAAATAAAGCTTCTCGCTAAATCGGGAAGAATCCCCGCAGGATACGGAATAACACATATCGACTTAATGTACGATATTGCTCCGGGCTTGTATTCGGGAACGTACAGAGTTTCTCTTTACGACCCCATTACAGGGGAAAAAGCCAGCGTTACTCCCGAAATCACGGGTGTGGCGATAAGGCGTCTTGGTTAAATTATTTGCCGCTTGACAAAGGCAGGCGGCTGATAATAAATAATTCTACAAACAATTTAGAAAGGAAAGAAAATCATGAAGAAAATTTTGACACTCGTTCTCGTAGTTGCTATGGTTGCAACACTTGCAGTTACTGCGTTGGCTGCTGACAAGACAGACAAAGTTGAAAGTGTAACCGCAGGTAGCAACATATCTACCGGCGAAATTACAATTACCACTAACACTGTTTATACAGAGTATGATCCTGTATACAGTGTTGATGTTGAGTGGAAAAACACAGCTATTACAGTAATTAAGACCATCTCCGGTGCGACTTGGGATGCTGCAACCCACACTTGGAAAAATGGTGAAACATCTTATTCTTGGTCCAATGAAGGTAAGGTAGAGGTTATTGTTACTAACCACTCTAATGATGAGATACTTGCAACATTGACTAAGCCTGCTGATCAGGATGGCGTAACATTTACTGCTAATACCACAGAGTTTACACTTGAGGATGCATCTGTTGTAGCGCTTGGTGACGTAGCTGGTGCGGATTCCAATTCTTTTGTAATTCAAGCAGCTGGTGCTCCTACTGCGGATTTGATTACTGTTAACGCAACTGTTACTATTACAGCTGCTCCCTAATCATAATAACGCTGAAAAACTAGTTAAAATCGTTGCGGAGGCTTAATGCCTCCGCAACCCAACCAAGAGTTTGCAAGCCATATTGGCATGCCGACCTTTGAATATGGCTTGAAAAGGAAATGTGAGAAACACATGGATAAACAGCAAACTATAATAACCGTAATAGTGGGAATCCTGCTTTTGGCGGTAATCGGCGCCACGGTAGCGGTCTTTCTGTCAAAGGACGATTCGCAAATAGGAAAATTTGTTCCTCCTGCCGACGACCCTACAGCAATAGTGGGATTCCCCGCGGAAACGGATTCCTCCGCTCAGTACTCTGACGTTAAGGTGAACGACAGCTTTGTTATCTCTCTTGCTCTCGCTCCGCTTTATAAAGACGGAGGAGCGCAGGTGTTCTTTGCGTCTGACGCAAACAATACCGTCAATACCCTTGTCAGACTTTACGACAGCGACGGGAAAATGATAGGCGAGTCGGGGCTTGTAAAGCCCGGCGAATACGTGGAATCAGTGGCTATTTCGTTAGTTCCCACAAAAACCACAAGTATATTTGCCAAGGTCCTTTCATACGAGAAAGAAACCTATTACAGTATGGGCACGACCTCCGGTGAGCTTATTTTAAGAGTTGAATAAAAAAGAACGGCTTTGCCGTTCTTTTTTAGTTTTTTTACAATATCCCTTGAAAAAAGATAATATTTGTGATATACTATAATGTGAATTTTATCTACAAAAAACGAAAGGGTATATATGGCAAAATACAGACGCGGAAGAATAAATGACGAGGTTCAAAAGGAACTTGCGCAAATAGTGAGAGAAATTAAAGATCCAAGAGTAAGCGGAGCAATGGTTTGCATTACCGCGGTGGAGGTAACTCCCGACCTTAAATACGCAAAGGTTTATTACTCGGCTATCGGCGGCGATAAAAAGGAAGTGGGTCAGGGCTTAAAGTCGGCTCAAGGCTTTATCAGAAAGCGAATCGCTCAGTCTCTCAACCTTCGCATAACTCCCGAATTCAGCTTTTATATTGACGAGTCTATCGAGCGCGGCGCGCACATTGCGAGCATTCTTAACTCGATAGAGTTTTCAGACGATTTTGACGAGGATTCGGAAGACGAAACCGTCGAAGCCGACGAAGACTGATACAGCCTTTCTTAATAATACCGAAAAGGAGAAAGGCAATGAGTAAAAATTTTATGAAATTGAGCTTTTCGGAAGTTTGTGACAAATTGACCGAAAAGAAAAATACACTTGTGCTATTTCACGTCAGACCTGACGGTGATGCGGTGGGCTCGGCGTTGGCAATGAAGCTGCTTCTTGAGGCAGCGGGGAGCCGTACTTGGTGCGTTTGCGCTAACGAAATTCCCCAAAGACTTGCATTTTTGAGTGAAGGAATACAGGCAAGCTCCTTGCTGTGCTCTGTTCCCGAGGATTTCAATGCCGAAAGAATAATTTCGGTTGACACTGCTTCAATTGCTCAGCTTGGCGAGCTGCAGGAAAGCTTTGGCGACAAGATTGATTTTATGATAGACCACCACGCCAAGGGCGAGCCTTACGCAGATTATTACGTTTCTCCAACTTCAGCGGCGGCGGGAGAGATAATATTTGATATTTCAAGAGAGCTTCTTAGTCGCGGAGTTATAGATAGTATCCCCGAAAAAATGGATTTTTGCCTTTACGCGGCTATAAGCTCGGATACGGGATGCTTTAAGTATTCAAACGTAACGCCCAAAACGCATATCTGTTCGGCGGAGCTTCTTAATTCGGGAATAGATACCGCACAGATAAACCGCCTGCTTTTCGATTCTAAATCAATGGAAGTTCTTGCTGTTGAAAAAGCGGGCTTTGACACCATAAAGATGTTTCATAACGGAAAGATAGCCGTGGTGTTTTTTACATATCAAATGAAACAGAAGCTTGGTGTGCTTGACGAGCATCTTGAAACTCTTATCGACGTAGCGCGCTCGGTGGAGGGGGTTGACGTGGCGGTGGCTATAAGACAGCCGGGGCCCGAAAAGACCTTCAGAGTGTCAACTCGCTCCTCAAATGCGGTCGACGTTTCGGTGGTTTGCGCCTATTTTGGAGGCGGCGGACACGTCCGCGCCGCAGGTTGCACAGTTGTTGCGGATTGTATAGAGCATGTAGCCGACCTTGTGGTTACGGAAATTGAAAAGCAACTCTTTTGAAAAAAGGCTGTCTTTAAAGAGAGACAGCCTTTTTGTGTCGCGGTAACTAAATCTTTCTGTTTTTCCATGTTTTCTCCAAAAATGTGATGATAACGCATATCAAAAAGCTTAAATAAAACCACACGCAGAAGAAAAGCAATGAAATCTGTCCCAAAATGTTGTACGGGAGCTTTGAGTAATCCCATATACCAAGCCCCAGCCATAAATTCAAAAGACACCCTGCCACAAACTCCACAAAAGTAATAAACGCGGCGCACATAAGCGCCCTGAACGTGCAGGGCAGTGAAGCGTGGCGGCTGTTTATTGCGTATATTCCCAAAAGACAAATTCCGCCACAAAGCCCCATACTCCAATGAGAGTACCCTCTGAAAACAACCTCAATAAAATAATAACCGAAAGCTCCGACAGTGAAAAGCAACAGCTTTTTAAATATAGGAGTCTTTTTTACTGTAACGGTACTGTTCAATCAACACACATCCTTTTTTGTTTCTTGCTGTCATTAGTCTTACCCAAAAAGAATCGGTTTAAACTTTTGCTAAATACTTGAAAAAGTTTTTTAAATGTGTTATACTATATAGGTATAACTGTGCTTGGAGGTGCTTTCGTGGCTTCAAATCATAAAAATATAAAGAATTATGCTGCGGAAACAGCGAAAAGCACGCTCGATTTCGGTGAAAACCGATTGAAGCTTGTTATGTGCTGCATAATTTGCGCGGTGGTTACCGTGCTTGCGTGGCTTTTGTCTGACGTGGTTGTTATAGCATTTGGCGTGTTTTCGTTGACCGTGCCTTTCTTTGTGTCAAGCGCGGTTATGACGGTGATTCTGTTATTTCTTGCCGCTCCGCTGTATATAGGCACGTTCAAGATGGCTGTGCGAATGCTTGACGGCGAAAATGCCGAAATAGTCGATATATTTGAGGTTTTTGCCTCTCGTGCGGAATACGTGCGGGCGTTGGCGCTCTCCTTTTTACTGTTTTTGCGAATGTTACCGCTTGTAGTCGTAATTTTTGCGCCCGTGGCGGTAATTGATATTTCAGAATCGGCAACTCAAATTATAAATCTTTTGCTTGCCCCCGCCGCGGTTTTAGCTTTGATTTTTGCGGCACATTCCTTTGGATTTGTAGGCTTTGCCTGTATAGACGAAGGGCTTTCGGTAAGCCAAGCGGCAAAAATGGCGAGCAAAGCACGCAAGGGAAACTATAAAAGCGTGTACGCATTGGCTTTTTCAACACTTTTAAAGCTTTTGCTGTCACTTATGACACTTGGAATACTTACAGTTATTCACACCGTGCCAATGGCGCTTTTAACCTACGGCGCTATGGCGCAGGAATTGAAAAATAAATCCGAAATTAAACCCGAAAGGACTGATATATAATGGAACAGAAAAATAAGTTTTATATGACTACGGCTATTGCCTATGCGTCAAAAAAGCCCCACTTCGGAAACACTTACGAAATTATTATGGCTGACGCTTACGCAAGATATAAGCGCGCCATGGGCTACGACGTGTACCTTTGCACGGGCACGGATGAGCACGGTCAGAAGATAGAGGAGCTTGCTAACGAGGCAGGAATTTCTCCCAAGCAGTACGTTGATAACGTAGCTGGTGAAATAAAGGGCGTTTGGGATAAGATGAACACTACCTACGACTACTTTATCCGCACCACAGACGACTATCACGAGCGCGCTGTTCAAAAGATTTTCAAGCGCTTTTTCGACAAGGGAGATATCTATAAGGACTACTATGAGGGCTGGTACTGCACTCCCTGCGAGTCTTTCTTTACCGAGTCTCAGGTTACAGACGGAAAATGCCCCGACTGCGGCAGACCCGTTCATCAGGCCAAGGAGGAGGCGTACTTCTTCAAAATGAGCAAGTACGTTGACCGTCTTATTGCCCATATCGAGTCTAATCCCGAGTTTATTCAGCCCGAGTCAAGAAAGAACGAAATGGTCAATACCTTCCTTAAAGCCGGACTTCAGGACCTTTGCGTGTCCAGAACCTCATTTAAGTGGGGTATTCCCGTTGATTTTGACGAAAAGCACGTGGTTTACGTGTGGCTTGACGCGCTTACAAACTATATCACCGCTATCGGATACGATCCAGACAAGAGCTATGAGGAGCAGTGCGAAAACTTCAAGAAGTATTGGCCCGCAGACGTTCATATCATAGGTAAGGATATTCTTCGTTTCCATACCATCTACTGGCCTATATTCCTTATGGCGCTTGATCTGCCGCTTCCCAAAAAGGTGTTCGGTCATCCTTGGTTCAACTCGGGCGTTGACAAAATGTCCAAGTCCAGAGGCAACGTTATCTACGCTGATAGCCTTGCTGACCATTTTGGTGTTGACGGTGTCCGTTACTACGCGCTTTCCGAAATGCCCTACGCTAACGACGGTTCTATAACCTATGAGGCGGTTATTACTCGATTCAACGCCGACCTTGTAAATAATCTCGGCAACCTTGTAAAGCGTACGCTTGACATGCAGAAGAAGTATTTTGACAAGGTTGTTCAAGCCCCCACAGCTCCCGAAGCGCTTGATGACGAGCTGAAAAACGTATGCTTTGAAACCTACGATGAGGTTGTAAAGCTTATGGACGAATACCGCATTGCCGACGCGCTTGATGCAATTTTCACAATGCTTCGCCGCGCAAACAAGTATATAGACGAGACCACTCCATGGTCTCTTGCCAAGGACGAAAGTCAGAAAGAAAGACTTGGAACGGTACTTTATAACCTTCTTGAAACTATTCGTCGCGGTGCAATACTCCTTATGCCATTTATTCCCGAGTGTGCGGCAGAGATTTTGCGCGAGCTTGGCTGTGAGTATAACGGATATACGGAGCTTGCCGACAGCAAGAGCTTTGACGGCGTAAAGGTTGGCTCGGTGCTTGAGGACTCCAAGGTTCTTTTTGCCAGAGTTGACGAAGAAAAAAAGCTTGCCGAGTTTGCCGCCGAGATTGAGGCAGCAAAGAAGGCGGCTGAGCTTGAGGCAAAGCAGAAGGAAAAGCCTGAGGGCTGTGCGCTTATAGGCATAGAGGACTTTATGAACGTCGAGCTTCGCAGCGCTAAAATACTCGCTTGCGAAAAAGTACCGAAGGCAAAGAAACTCCTTAAGCTTCAGGTAGACCTCGGTTACGAGCAGAGACAGGTAGTTTCGGGTATAGCTAAATTCTATGAGCCCGAGCAGCTTGTGGGCAAAAAGATAATTCTTGTGGTCAACCTCAAACCGGCTACACTTTGCGGAATCGAGTCTAACGGAATGATACTTGCTTCGGGTGAGGAACAGGTAAGAGTGGTTTTCCTTGATCCCGAAACTCCTCTTGGCGAAAGAATCAGATGAGTAAGCTTTTCGACTCACACGCCCACTATTTTGACGGTCGCTTTGCAGAGAATTTTGAAAACGGCGCCGACTCTATTCTTCCCGAGCTTTTTGCGGGAGACGTTGGGTATATAGTCAACGTGGGAACAAGTAACGAGAATAATCCGGTGTGCCTTGAAATGGCAAAAAAGTATACCGGAATGTACGCCGCAGTGGGGATACATCCGGAGGATTGTCGAGATTACAGCAGGGAAGAACTTGCTGTATTTGAAGCGTTTCTCCAAAAGCATTCGGACTTTAAAATGGAGAAAATTGTCGCAATAGGCGAGATAGGCTTTGACTATCACTGGGAGCCCTACGACAAGGAGCATCAGCGTTTCTTCTTTGAGGAGCAAATGAAGCTTGCCGAAAAATACGGGCTTCCCGTAATAATCCACGACAGAGAGGCTCACGGAGATTGCTTTGATGTTGCGTGCAAATACAAAAACGTAAAAGGCGTGTTTCACAGCTACAGCGGAAGTGCCGAAATGGCTAAAGAGCTTGTTAAAAGAGGTTGGTATATTTCCTTTTCGGGTGTCATCACCTTTAAAAACGCAAGCCGCGTGAAAGAGGTGGCGGCAACCGTACCGATTGACAGGATTCTCGCAGAAACCGATTGCCCCTATCTTGCGCCTCACCCGATGAGGGGAAAGCTGAATCATTCGGGACTTATGACGTATACCGTCGCAACTATAGCTGAAATATTCGGAAAAGAATACGAAGAAATGGTATGTATTTTGAGCGATAACGCTAAAAGATTGTATAACATTTAATTAAAAAAAGATAGCCGAGTTTCTTGGCTATCTTTTTGTTTAATATATACAAAACAATCGATATAATTTCTCTTTTTTGACATGTTGAAAAAGTCTTGTTTTTATGGTAAAATAATAGTTATAAAAGTATTTAAGAGAGGATATTATCTATGAAGAGATTCATATCATTGTTGCTTGTAGCAGTAATGTTGCTTGGTTGCTGCATTACCGTGTCGGCAAAAGAAGATTACACAATCGCTGTTTCAGAGGACTCGTACGTAATAAACGCTAACAGCAGCGGTAATCAGTCTGATAATAATTTTGGTTTAGACAAAGAGATCCATATTAAAACCAACGGCTCATCCCTCACTCGTTATGGATATCTCAAGTTTGATGTTTCCTCGCTTGTCGGAGACAACGAGATTACCTGTATCGACCTTGAGCTTACCCTTACCTCAAGACAGAAGGATGCGGGCAACCCCGAGTTTGGCGTTATAGAAGTGTACGGCACGTCCTATGATTGGAGCGAGTCGAGCATAACCTTCAACGACCGCCCCGAAGCGCTTGGACTTATCACGGTAAACGATAAGGTTTCCGCTAAGTCAGGCGAAGTATCGACCTACTCAATCACCGACTACGTAAAGCAGGCTATTGCGAGAGGCGAGAAGGAAATCGCGCTTTACCTTGTGGAGAATACTCCCGTAGCAAATCTTCATACACGGTTTGCTTCTAAGGATAACGGAGATGCCGCGAAAGCGCCCAGACTTAAGGTTTATCACGGTACAAAGACCGATTCGCAGGTTTACGGCGGGACTCCCACAGCAGAGCCTGAAGTTCCATCGGTTTACGTCCCCTCCCAAAACGGAATTGACTCCTTTATTGGAGAAGCTACAAAGGTATATAACCTTATCGCAAAAGAGGACACCTACGTTGAGGGCGGAAATAACGCTTATACCAACTACGGAAAATCTGAGATGATTGACTTTAAGGCTAAGTCCGGAGAAAGCTCAAATCTTTACCGCATTCCTCTTCTCAAGTTCGACGTGTCAAAGGTGGATAAGGATGCCGTAACAAAGGCTGTCCTCAGCCTTAAGTGTACGGTTATGCAGGACGTAAATCTTTCGGTTATCGTGGACGTTTATTCCTGCGACCCCTACTCTTGGGAAGAAAAGACAGTAACCTTCAGCACAAAGCCCGACTATGAGGACTTTATTAAAACAATTGAAGTTACCAAAAAAGATATAGTATATATCGACGTTACCGATTACGTGAAGAATGCTATAAACAACGGCGAAAAGCTTATTTCCTTCTACCTTGACGGTGATTCCTCCGAGCCTCTCAGACTCAACTTCCAGTCCAAGGAAACCGAAAACGGCTACGCTCCCATGCTTCAGGTGACCGAGGGTAATCTTAACTTTGCCACCCACCTTAAGCTTGAGGAAGGCAAAGAGAACCCCTGGAGCGTTGCAGCAGAGCGCGTAAGCACCTGGCTTCATAGATGGGAAGAAATAAAGGCTCGCGGCGATATGGCAACCGATTTGGTTGTAAAGGATGAGAGCGAGTATTCTCTCACCGTTGACGCTACCAACGCAGGCAAAACAGACGGATACAAAACACAGTATACTCCCCGTGCTACAAGAACTATAAGCACACTTAAAGGCTATAACGCCTCTACCGCTGCGGGCGAAACAGCAAAGTACGACGTTTACGGCGGACTTATTGACGAGTCTATGAAGCAGGAAGCAACAGGCTTCTTCTACACCAAAAAGGTTGGCGACAGATGGTGGACATTCGACCCCCTCGGCTACCCCTTCTACCGTGTTGCGTGTGTTCTTATCACTCCCGGTTCGGGCGCTAAGGCAACCGCGGCTGTAAAGGCAGCTCATGGAACAAACGCCGCTTGGGCGGATTTCGCCACCGACAGACTTCAGGAGCTTGGATATAACTCCACCGGCGGATGGTCGTCTATCGAAAACCTTAGTAAGGTAAACGAGCCCCTTGCTCAGACACAGATTTTCTACGCTCTTAATAACTATGTTAAGGAAGTAGGACTTGACCTTGTAAGCGGCGGCTCTACCGAAATGGTTGGAAACGTTCTTCCCGTATTTGACCCCGCCTTCGTAACTTCTACGGAGAACACCGTAAAGAGCAAGCTCAGCGCTTACAATACAAAGGATTACGTTTACGGTTGGATGAGTGATAACGAGCTTCCCGACGAGCTTACTATGCTTGATTCGGCGCTTAATTTCGATACCGCTGACAGCGTATTCAATTATTCTTACGCAACGGCTTGGACCTTTATGTACCTTAAAACAGGTAAAAAGGACGTGTCTATTGCCGACGTGACCGACGAGCTTCGCCGTGAGTTCAGAGCTATGACCTACGACAGATACTTTGAGGTTGTTTGCAACGCGCTTGAAAAATACGCGCCCTATCATCAGTATATGGGCTGCCGTTTCCTTTCCGGCTGTTATAAGGACGAGTACGTAATGAGAGTTGCGGGCTACTGGTGTGACGTTATTTCTCTTAACTATTACGGCGCTTGGGAGGGCGATCCCACGCTTATGTCCAATATGGAAAAATGGTCGGGCAAGCCCTTTATTATCACCGAGTGGTACGCAAAGGGAATGGACGTTTGGGAAAAGGATAACCGTATGACCAACCAGTCGGGTGCAGGCTTTACCGTAAGAACTCAGAAGGATCGCGGTCTGTTCTATCAGAACTATGCGCTTATGCTTATGGAGTGCAAGGGTTGCGTAGGCTTTGACTGGTTCCAGTATTGGGATAACGACCCCGATAACCTTAACGCAGACCCCTCTAACAGAAACGCTAATAAGGGTATCTACTCCAGCTACTATGTGGAATACACAGAACTTACCGATTACATGAAAGAGCTTAACGACCAGAAATATACCCTTATAGATTTCTTTGACGAAAGATAAAAAATAAAGAGCTGTTTCTTCATGAAACAGCTCTTTTGTTTTAATTGTTATCCGTAAAGCACGAAACGTCGGGTTCGCCGTAAAGCTCCTCGTAATCTTCGCCCAAAAAGCAACCGAACGTGGAAATTACCTCAAAGCCAAGGTCAGCGTACTCCGCCACCTCTTTTTGCACCGTATCGTGGTCGGCGCTGAACGGTTTTGGGGGCTTTTTCCACCCCGAAAACAGGGAGTTGTCAAGCCAGTATTCCAATACCTTGCTGTCTCTCCACGAGAAGAATTCAGCTTGCTTTAAAAGCATTTGACGCTCAACCTCTATGCGGTCATCGGCTTCTTTTTTGTATTTTTCAATGGGCGCGTATTCAAGAAAAATGCCGTCCTCGGGCTTTACGCTTTCGGGCACTTCAAGTGTGTCCTGATAGGCAAGATAAGCGAATTTTGCGTTTGGAATTTCTTTGCGTATCTCCTTTAACATCGCGTTTGCGGCAATAAGCTGTTGGTCGGAAGGGGAAAACTTCTTGCACTTTTCGCACTTGCAATGAATGTTTTTGGCGTCATCAAGCCAAAAATAGAACACAGGTCTGCTTTTATAAAGCTTTTTAGCAAGCGAAGCCGAGTTTTTTGCCACAATCTCCAACGCATCGGGGTTGGATACGCAGAAATTGAAATTTTTCGTTCTCTGTCCGTCAGCCATTTTTCTGAAATACTCAGGATGCTCATCAAAAAGCTCCTCGGGAAGCAGAAAACGCGCCGCGTGCATCTCATACTCTATCTCAAGACCTCGGGAAACCGCGTAATCTATAAGCTCTCTGTATTCCTTGGTTTCAAGTCTTGCCAAAAGGTCGCGGAGCGATTCAAGCGCCTTTCCGCCGCCGTGCGGATGCAAACCGAGGATTTTTACACCTCCGTCCGCCATTCTGTCAATCCATTTGCGTGTAAGCTCTTCGGGGTGAATAAGTATGTTCTTTTTCATTTTAACGCTCCTTTTTATTTCTGTATTTCGAGGGGGATAGTCCCGTTTCTTTAGTAAATATTCGGGAAAAATAGTTGGCATCGTGATACCCAACGTTAAGCGCAATGCTGTTTATGGGGATTGATGTGGCGGATAAAAGCCGCCCGGCATGCTCTATTCTTACCTTGCGTATGTAGTCGGTAATGCTCAGCTTCATTTCTTTTTTAAAGACTCTTGAAATATGGCTTTCGCTCAGATAAAATTGCTCGCTTATGGTTTTTGTAGAGATTTCACGTGAATAATTGTACTCAATGTGGTTTGCTATCTTTTTGCTTAAAGTGGCATCCGTAGCCATTGATATTCCGCTTTTGCCAAAGAAATCTATGCTGTCGCCAAGCTTCGAAAAATATAAGGTGAACAGATTTCCAACGGCAAGCATATCACTTCGTTTTATAATGGGTAGATCGTTGTAAAGCGACAGAAAAATTTCGGGATTTCCTCCAAGCGCCATCGCCCCCTCACATACCTCGCGCGATGCGTCCTCGCCCTCTATTCTGCACTGACCTATAAATATCAAGCCTATCAGCTTTTCGCTTTTTATAACGGGTACGACAAGCTCGCATATACCCAAATGACATTTGTAAAAAAATGGGGAACGGTAGCTTTTTGCGAGCTCGGTGCATTCGTTTCGGTGGCATTTGTCGCAAGCGGCGCGACCGCCTTCAAGCAGCTTGGCACAGTTGCAAAACTCGCAATAGTGTCCTGTGTTTTCCTTCTTGCCCGTGGTGTGATAACCGAAAAAGCGCTCGGTATCATAAAAGCAAATTCCGACTCCCATAAGTGTTTTGAAAGAGGAAATAAGCTCGGTTATCTCGTTTTGCGCCACAACATCCCCCCCTTTACGAGTTCTTGTCTATATTCTAACATATCATCACACAAAAGTCAATATTGTGCTACTAAAAATCAAAATAATTTAGAGACTTTTTTTCTTTTAGGTGTTATAATCAAAACGAAAGGTGGCGAAACGATGAAAAAATATCAAGTTACACAAGGGTGTTGCTATTGCGGGGAGTGCCTTTTCGTGTGCCCGAGGAAAGCAATAAGCATGGATAAGAACGGAGCGCATATCGATCCCGAAAAATGCGTGGGGTGCGGACTTTGCGCCAATGATTGCGCTTCGGAGGCGATAGCGCCGTATGAGGTTTGATTATTTTAGGAGGGGATAACATGATAGCTTATAACAACGGAAAAATTCTTGCGAAAGAGCAGGAGCTTGAAATCGTCGGTGAATACGACGTAATAGTCGCGGGCGGCGGCGTTGCGGGCTGCGCGGCGGCAATGGCAGTGGGAAAACGCGGATATAAGGTGCTTCTAATTGAGGCTACATCCGCGCTTGGCGGTCTTGTAACTATGGGTCTTGTCAACATTCCTCTTGATTTCATTTCGGGTTTGGGCAGAGAAATGATAGCAGAGCTTGAGGCTGTGAACGGCTATTGGCATCGAAATACCGACCCCGAAAAGCACAAGTTGGTGCTTGACAGAATGATAAAAAAGTATAACGTTGAGGTGCTTCTCGTAACTCAGATAGTTGACGCGATTACCGACGGAGATACGGTTAAGGGCGTTGTAATTCAGACCAAGCAGGGCAGACGTTGCCTTCTTGCCAAGCGCTTTATTGACGCTACCGGAGACTCTGATCTTGCGTATTACGCAGGTGCCGAAACCGTAAGCGGACGTCCCGAGGACGGAATGAGCCAGGCTTGTTCGTTGGAGTTCACTCTCGGCGGCGTTGATTGGAATAAGTATCTCGCAAGTGACGTCAAGAAAAACGACCCAAGATGGGTAAAAACTATTCGAGAGGATTTGGCAAACGGCTTGCTTCCGTATGAGTCGGATAATCACCTCAACTGGATAACGCATATCCCGGGACGCCCCGAAAATTGCGGAATGGACGAAGTAAGTATCTGCTTTGTGCATTCGCGTCGTTGCTACCCGATTGATACTAAAGACCTTACGCGCATGTATTTTGAGGGACGCGAGCAGTCGCATATGCTTGCCGAATACATAAAAAAGAGAATTCCCGGCTTTGAAAATTCTTTTCTTACAGCTACCGCTTCGCTTCTTGGTGTGCGCGAAAGCCGCAGAATAGTGGGCGAGTATATGCTTACGGCAAGAAATCTTGCACTTTCCGAGAAGCATGACGACGTTATCGCCATATCAAACCACGGATATGATATTCATAACTTTGAGGACGTTGGAAATATAAAGTGGGCACCTATTGAGATTGACGGAGAAATACAGTATGTTATCAGCTCTCAGGCAGGGTTTGCCACTACAACACCGCCACCAAACGGAAAGCCCGTTGTAAACTATAAAGGACAAACCTCCGAGTACGCCGAGTTTGAGCCCGGAATTTACTACGACATTCCTTACCGTTCTCTTGTACCTGTAAGAGTTGAGAACCTGCTCGCGGCGGGTAGAAACCTTTCTTCCGACGTGTACGCGCAGTCGGGCGCGCGCCTGATAATGGCTTGCTTTACTATGGGCGAGTCTGCGGGAATGGCAACCTGTATATCCTTGAAGAATGATATTCCGCCCAGACAGGTTGACCGCGTGGAGCTTCAGCAAGAGCTTATTGCCAATAACGTAAACATCGGTCAAGGCTTCCGTAAAATTCCCGGAGTTACCGACCAAACCGAGTATACCGATGCCTACGCTAACCCCGAATATAAAAAGGATAAAGTAATAAAAAGCAACGGAGGAAACGAATTTAACCTCCAATCTAAACACCAATAATCCAAAAGGAGCTGTCATTGACAGCTCCTTTGCTTATTTTTGCCTCATGGCGTGGATTTTATCGGGATTTGGGGTGACTGTGGCGGACCAGTTCGTGTGGTATATTACAAATCCGGGCTTCGCTGCAGGGGGCTTTTTGATGTGCTTTACAAAGGTATAGTCAACCTCAACGCTTTGACCGCCGTAAGCTTTTGAGTGATACGCCGCAATCTCTGCCGCTTGGGTAAAATCCTCGGCGGGGGGCTCTTCTCCGTTTGTAAGCATTACTACGTGCGAGCCGGGCGCATTCTTTGCGTGAAACCAATAGTCAGTTTTTGACGCAAGCTTAAAGGTTATATACTCGTTCTGTACGTTGTTCTTTCCGCAAAGGACCGTGTAACCTCCGTCTGTAACGAATTTAGCCACCGATGGCGCGGCTTGCTTGTGAGAGGTGTAGCCCTTCATTTTTGAGGCGTATCCCGCGCGGTAAAGCTCGTCGCGTATCTCGGCAAGGTCGGCGGGCGACTCAGCCTTGTCAAGCGAATCAAGCACAGAGTTTATATATTCAAGCTCACGCTTGGCAAGCTCTATCTGCTTTGTAAGCTCAATCTTGGCGGTCTTTGATTTGTTGTATCTCTTGTAAAGTTTTTGCGCATTTGCCGCAGGGGAAAGCCGCTCGTCAAGCTCAACTGTTACGTATTTGAACGAGCCGTCCTCGCTCATGCTTTCGTAATCGGGCAGGCTCACCTCTTTCATTCCGCGCTTGAGCATGTACAGATTGGCTGTGATAAGGTCGCCAATGCGCTTGTATTCCTCTCCCTTGGCGCACTCGGCAAGCTCACCCTCCTGAATTTCAATCTTCTTCGTCAGCCTTGAGTGAGCGTTCAGCAACAGTCTTTGAACGTCCGAAGCCCTCTGCTTGACACGCTGTTCCTTATCTCTGCTGTCGAAAAATACATCAAGAAGCTCACTGGGGCTGTTTATTGATTTAACTGTGAATCCGCGGTACTGATTGAGAGGGCAGAAGGCGTATTCAACAGGCTTTTCGCCGTCAAGAATAAGCGTGGGGGCGTAATCGTTTGATTTTATGCTCTCCATGAGCTTCGAGAATTTTCCCCAAAGCACTCTCGGACTGCAAGCGGCTATGGGGGTGTCAACCGCACCTGTTGCCGCAAAGGCGACCTCACGCGCCACAGATGCCGAAATACCCATATAACTTCCAAGAATAAACTTGTCGCACCCGCGTTCTGCCGGCGCATTTTCAATAAGGCGCATAAACTCTGCCTCGTCGGTAGCAGTAGGATCTGCTTTGTCCTGCTTGGGCGGAAGCTCGTACTTCATTCCCGGCAACACCTGACGTAAACTGCTTGTGGAAAAGTCGATTATTTTAAGGGCGGTAACTATCTTCATGTCACCATCGGCAAAAATCAGATTGCTGTATTTTCCCATAAGCTCTGCAATGAGATATTTTACACACTCGTAGCCCATTTCGTCTCGGGTCTCAAAGCCGAGAACGGCAGCTCGCTCAAAGCCGAGTTGTTCCACCGAGCATAGCTTTGCGCCCTGCAAATGCTTGCGCAAAAGCATACAGAGCATGGGCGGATTTTGCGGGTTTTCTTTTGGAACGGTGGTAAATCCTATTCGCGGATTGTTAGAGCCCGCATTGATAAGCAACCGTTTTCCGCCGCTTTTAGAGCGGATCTGCAAAATTATTTCGTCTCGCTCGGGCTGGTAGACCTTTTCCACTCTCGCTCCAAGCGATTCTTCTCTTATTTCGTGCAATACGCACGAGAGCATACCTGCGTCAAACGCCATTATTTTACCTCAAACATAAATTTGTTCACTTCATCGAGCGACTCAAATACAAAGTCCGGTTTCTCTGCATCACTTGCCGCGTCAACGTCATCGGGAAGTGTCTCGCCCGAAAGCACGAGAGCTGCGCAAACGCCGTGCTTTTTGCCAAGCGCAATGTCGGTATAAAGTCTGTCGCCAAAAATCACCATATCCTTGCGGTTAACTCCGCAAACCTCCTCAATCATTTCAACAGTTTCCTTGTAGGGCTTGCCGAAATACGTGGGAACTTTTCCCGTGGAAGCAGTGATAAACGCTGCAATAGCTCCGCTGTCGGGAATAAATCCGTTTTCAACGGGGCAGTTGAAGTCGGGGTGTGTAGAGAGATATTCCGCGCCGTTTCTCACAAATCTGCAAGCGGCATTTAGCTTTTCGTATGTCAGCGTGGTGTCAAAACTGCTGACAACTATATCACAGCTATCGGCGCTTTCGTCAACAAGCTTTACGCCGCGCTTTTTGAAATCCTCAACTAGTTCGTCAGTGCCTATAAGGTAGACCGATTTGCCTGCGCGGTGGCTTTTAAGATACTCAATGGTAACGTCGCCTGAGGTCATTATTTCACCCTCTTGCGGAGAAAAACCGAGACGCGCCAATTTTGAGTAATAAAACTCTGTGGTGTGCGAAGCGTTGTTAGTGAAAAACAGAACGCGCCTTCCGCTTGCACGCAGATTGTCAATGAATCTTACGGCAAAATCAAAAACGATTCCGCCAAGATAAATAGTGCCGTCCATATCGAAAATATACAGCTTTTTATCGGCTATATTCTTAATATCAGGATTTTTGAACTCCATTTTTTGCTCCTTTTCAGAAAATATTACAATATATTATATCACCTTCTTGATTTTTTTGCAAGATAGTGGTATAATATTCTAAACAAAAATTTTTTTGAGGAGTTTGATATGCAAACTGTAATAGGAATAGACGTTGGCGGAACTACCACAAAAATAGTCGGATTTAATAAAACCGAAAGCGGCATAGAACTTATTGAGCCGCAGTTTGTGCGCGCAACCGACCCCGTGACGTCGGCTTATGGAGCATTTGGAAAATTTACGCTTCAAAACGATATCGCGCTTGATAAAATAGATTGTGTTATGATGACGGGCGCGGGCTCTGCTTCCATAGATAAGCCCATATATTCGGTAAAGTGTAACGCGGTAAGTGAATTTTCCTGCATCGGACACGGCGGACTTTATCTATCAAAGCTTGACGAGGCTGTGGTAATCAGTCTCGGTACAGGTACGGCTCTCGTTTACGCCAAACGCAACGGAAATACTATCGAAACCAAGTATCTTGGCGGTACGGGAGTAGGCGGCGGTACGCTTATCGGTCTTAATAAAAAGATTCTCGGTGTAGATAATATCGAGCATATCGAGCAGCTTTGCGAGGGTGGAAATCTTGATAACGTAGACCTCCGCATTAAGGATATCTCGGGCAAGGGAAAATACAACGGCGTTAACGATGAGCTGACGGCGGCAAACTTTGGTAAGCTCAGCGACATAGCAAGTAAAAACGACATTGCCCTCGGTATAGCCAATATGGTAGCTGAGACCGTGGGAATGATAGCGCTTTTTGCGGCGAGGGAGTATAAGGTGAAAAACATAGTTCTTACGGGCAACCTTACTGCGGTTAAGCCTATAAAGGAAAGGCTTTTGGCGCTCAACGAGAACTTTGAGGTCAACTACCTTATCCCCGAAAACGCCAATTTCGCTACGGTAATCGGCGCGGCGCTTCACGGGCTTAAATAAAAATTGCCAATCCTCTTGACACAAAAGACTTACGGTGATATAATTAATAAGTATGCTTGTAAAATATTGAAAGGTAATATAAAACTATGAAATGGACTTCACTTAACGAACTCAGAGAAAAATATCTTTCGTTTTTTGAGAGCAAGGGTCATTTGAGACTTCCGTCTTTCCCCCTCGTTCCCATTAACGATAAGTCGCTTTTGCTTATTAACTCGGGTATGGCTCCTATGAAGAAGTACTTCACAGGCGAGGAAGTGCCCCCCAGAAACAGAGTTACTACCTGCCAGAAGTGTATAAGAACTCCCGACCTTGACAGAGTTGGACATACAGCCCGTCACGGTACTTATTTTGAAATGCTTGGAAACTTCTCTTTTGGAGATTACTTCAAAAACGAGGCTATTCCGTGGGCGTGGGAATTCCTTACCGAGTGGCTTGAAATTCCCGGCGAGTTGCTCTGGCCCTCTATCTACGAGAATGACGAGGAAGCTTTCGAAATTTGGAATAAGAAAATCGGTGTTCCCGCAGAGCGTATAGTTCGCCTCGGTAAAGCCGATAACTTCTGGGAGCACGGCTCAGGTCCCTGCGGACCTTGCTCGGAGATTTACTTCGACCGTGGCGAAAAGTACGGTTGCGGATCTCCTGATTGTAAGCCCGGCTGCGACTGTGACAGATTTATGGAGACCTGGAACAACGTGTTCTCACAGTTCAATAACGACGGTAACGGAAACTATACAGAGCTTGTTCAAAAGAATATAGATACAGGTATGGGTCTTGAGCGTCTTGCTTGCGTAATGCAGGGCGTTGACAATCTTTTTGAAGTAGATACCGTAAGAAAAATACTCAACACAGTTTGTGCTATCTCGGGCAAGAGCTACGGTGATAACGCCAAGGACGATATTTCTATCCGTGTTGTTACCGACCATATCAGAAGTGCAACGTTTATGATAAGCGACGGAGTTATCCCCTCCAACGAGGGCAGAGGATACGTTCTTCGCCGAATCCTTCGCCGCGCTTGCCGCTTCGGTAAACTTCTCGGTATCAACCGCGCGTTCCTTTGTGAGCTTTGCGAGGTGGTTATCGGTGAAAATATAGGCGCGTACCCCGAGCTTGGCGAAAAGAAGGATTATATTCTCAGAGTTATCGGCAACGAGGAGGAGCGCTTTGACGCTACTATCGACGCGGGTCTTAACATTCTCAATACCATTATCGACGACGCTGTAAAGGCTGATAAGAAGGTTATCTCGGGCGAGGACGTGTTCAAGCTCTACGATACTTTTGGATTCCCGCTTGACCTAACAAAGGAAATTATTGAGGAAAAGGGACTTAGTGCAGACGAAGAGACCTTTAAGGCTCTTATGCAGGAGCAGAGAGAAAGAGCAAGAGCCGCAAGAGGAAATATCAGCGGTTGGTCAGAATCATCCAAGGACCTTATCTCGGGTATCGCAAAGACCGAGTTCGTAGGATATACCGATATTTCCACAGACGCAAAGGTGCTTGCGATTATCGTTGACGAGAATAGCGTTAATGAGGTAAACGAGGGCGAGTTCACACTTGTTCTTGATAAAACCCCTTGCTACGGAGAGGGCGGCGGTCAGGTTGGTGACGAGGGTAGCGTTGCTTCGGACAACGCTACGGCTGTCGTGCTTGACACTAAGAAAACTGACGGCGTTTACCTTCATATCTGTAACATGACAAGCGGTACGGTTAAGGTTGGCGATGCGGTAAAGGTAGCTGTAAACGCTGAAAGACGCGCTGCTATTATGCGTAATCACTCCTCGCTTCACCTGCTTCAGGGGGCTCTCCGCAAGGTGCTTGGCACACACGTTGAACAGGCGGGATCTTATGTTGACGAGGGTCGCGGACGCTTTGACTTTACTCACTTCTCGGCTATGACGGTTGATGAAATAGCTAAGGTTGAGGCAATTGTAAACGAGAATATTCTCAAGGGTATCGCAGTAGATACAGTTGAGACCGATATTGAAAACGCCAAAAAGATGGGCGCAATGATGCTCTTTGGCGAGAAGTACGGCGCAACCGTACGAGTAGTCAAGATGGGCGACGCGTCCACCGAATTCTGCGGCGGTACGCACGTTGATAATACCGCTAAGGTAGGTCTTTTCAAGATAGTTTCCGAGTCGTCGGTTGCTTCGGGCGTAAGACGTATCGAGTGCGTAACGGGTAACGGAGTTATAGCTCTCCTTGCTGAAAAGGATAAGCTTCTTGCTGATACCGCTAAGGAGCTTAAGGCGCAGAATGTTAACGAGCTTCCCGCGCGCGCTTCTTCCGTTATGGCTGAGATGAGAGAGGACAAGCGTGAAATAGAATCGCTCAACTCAAAACTTGCGGGCTCCAAGCTTGATTCCATTCTTGCTTCAGCGGTAACAGTGGGCTCTGTAAAGCTTGTTGCGGCAAAGCTTGAGGATATGCAGGTTGACGCGGTAAGAACTCTCGGTGACGAGATAAAGGCTAAGTACGCAGACGTTGTTGCTGTTCTTGCGGCTGTAAACGGTGATAAGCTTAATTTTGTATCAGCGGCAGGTAAAGATGCTGTTGCGGCAGGCGCTCACGCAGGCAAGCTTGTAGGCGCTGTTGCGGCTGTAACAGGCGGTAAGGGCGGCGGACGCCCTGATGGCGCTATGGCAGGCGGACGTGACCTTTCAAAGGTTGACGAGGCTCTCGCTTCTGCGGCTTCGACACTTGCAGGAATGATAAAATAATTTAAAATATCCGCCGCAACGGTTTTGTTGCGGCGGAATTTTGTAGGAGATTTTATGGAAAAACACGATTTAAGCCTCCCGATGTGGGGACCTTACAATAAAGACTATCTCGGTGTTTCCCACGTTGCCGATGAGAGAAAAGGATTGCGCTTTGACCTTAATCTTTTTCCCGGATATTATCGAAGAAGTGTAATGTGCCCGCGTGACATCGCGGATTGCGGTGCTAAAATAATGTCGTCATCCTCGGACCTATCGCACTTTGTCTACCGTTATGAGCTTGAGTGGAAGGACAGGGTATACCTTGATGCCGATTTTTGCTCTGATGGCGCTATGCTTACCGTAAAGTGTACCTTCGTTAATAATACCGATATGCCCGAAAGCCTTACGCTTAACGCTCTTGCAAGCATGCGTGCGTCATCGCTTTACCACAAGGAGATAGAGGACTATAAGGCGATTCCTTCCGATGGCTGTGTGTTTGTTGACGCGGTAGATTATGCTGACTTTAATGGGGACTATGTCTTTCCTTGTGACGGACTCCGCCGAGGTGAAAAACGAGAAAGTCTGTTTGTAAATGGCAGAGCTGAAACCACTAAAACAATGAGTCCCGATACAGAGCTTTTTTATAAGCTTGTGTCAACCGAGACACGAAAAATCGCTGTCCGATACAAGGGAAACGGTGATTTTCTTATTAAAGTCAATCAAAAGGCGTATCCGATACAGCTTGAAAAAGCCGATAGTATAAGCCTTTTTACACTTGACATTCCTCAAACGTCGGTTTCGGAGTTTTCACTTGTATATAAAAGCGGGAACGCCGATATAGACGGATTCGTTTTGGGCGGAGACGTGGAAAAAACCGAGTTTATCCCCGCTTTTGATGGATTTGTACCTGCCGTAACTAAGACCGAAAACGGCGCGTCGGTAAATTTTGGCGGACTTGTGTATGAGGTGGAAACCCGAGGCGCGGGGCTTTTTCTTCGCCGACTTGTTGCTGACGACGCGGGACAATTGCTTACGTCATCTATACATAACCATGTGTCCAACTTTTTAAAAGGCGAAGGAAAAAGGGAATACGTTGACTTTTTTCTCCGTCCGATTTTTGTAGAGCCTCACTCAGAAAAAGTAGTTGTATTAACCGTAAAGGCGCACGGCAATAATTCTCAGATCTGCGACCATACTCTTTACAAGCCAACCTGTAATCCCGAGGGCGAAAAGTATGCGCTGTCGCAAGAGATTATGAGTGCTACCACGCTTACAAACGTGGTTTATCCCATTTATTGCAGAGGAAAATATATTCGACACAATACCCCGGGGCGCAATTGGGATTCGCTTTATACGTGGGATTCGGGCTTTATCGGCATGGGTCTTTCCACAATAGACCAAAAGCGTGCCGAGGACTGCCTTAACGCCTATATGATGCCTCTCGGCAATGCCGATTCGCCTTTCGTGCTTCACGGAACACCGCTCCCCACGCAGATACTTTTGTTCGGTGAGCTTGTGAATAAAATCGGTGATATTGAATCGACGCGTCGCTTCTACCCGTATATAAAAGCGCAGTACGAGTTTTTCTCGGCGCAAAAGAACAATACCGAAAGCGGAATCTTCAGCCTTTGGCATCTCTTTTATAATTCGGGCGGTTGGGACGATTATCCCACGCAAAAAAAGCTGCATGTCGAGAAGAAAGAATCTATCGTCAGCCCTGCGATAAACACCTCGTTTACCGTGCTGTGCGCGCGTATTCTTGCACCCATAGCAAGAATGCTTGGCGAGGACGATAGCCTTTACCTTTCGGACATTGAATTTTTTTCAAATGCTCTTAACAAATACGCATGGGATGAGGTAAGCGGATATTACGGCTACGTTGAGCATAACGGCGGCACATTCTCTATATATCAGAACATGGGCGTGAATGCCGACATGGGAATGGACGGCGTTTACCCGTATATAGCGGGCGTCTCCGACACTTGTCGTTCAGCTCGCGTGCTTGAAAATATCAAAAAAGGAATGATGACCAATATAGGCGTCAGCGTGGTAGATATCCGTGCTCCCTATTATAGCAGATACGGGTATTGGAACGGTTCGGTTTGGATGCCACACCAGTGGATACTGTGGAAAGCGTTACTCGACTACGGAGAGGTGGAGCTTGCCACCGAGATAGCCGAAAAAGCGCTTTCGCTGTGGGAACGCGAAGTGTCGGCAACCTATAACTGCTACGAACACTTTATGATAGAAAACGGTCGCGGCGCGGGCTTCCACCAGTTCTCGGGACTTTCCACACCGGTGCTTTTGTGGTTTGAAAGCTATTATAAGCCTTTCAGCGTAACGGGCGGCTTCCGCACTCTTATAACCGATAAAAAACGTGAGAACGGCGGAATTTCGTTCAAAGCCTTGAGCGACTCGCCGAACTCTACGGTTCTCGTATGTCTTGAAGAAGAAAAAGAGTACAGCTTTGAGTGTGATGCGAGAATAGAAAAAATCAACAAATCCACATATGCTCTGACCTTTAACGAAGCGGCGGATCATTGTGTAAGAATAAAATAAGAAAAGGGACGTTAAGTCCCTTTTGTTATTCAACCTGAATTTTAGTTTCAAATACTTCGGTGCCGTCACTGACAGTTATCTTGTAGTAGCCCGACTTTACGCTTGCACCGATTTTCCAGCTCCACGAAGCTATGCCGTTTTCGTCCGAAATCTTGTTTTCGAGTCCCTTCGCTTTGCTTTCCGTGGTGGTGTAGATGACTTTTATGTCATATTCAGTATTGGGTTTGCCTACTATTGTCAAAGTTGCAGTATTGTTTGAAGATATTGGGCTGGTAATGCTTTTTAGAGATATTGTTGATTCGGAGACTTCACCCACGGTTGGCGGCTCGGTCTCAATAGGCGCACTTGTTTCGGTGTCACCGTCGTTTGCGCCGTCGGCTGACGATTCTTCGTTTTCCGTCGTGTTGGATTTGCTTTCGGTCACTTCGTTGCTGCTATCCTCCTGCGGAGCGGTCAGTAACTCACCTATTCCCGTGTGTGGGTAATTAATGGTTATACATGATGTCAAAAACAACAGTGCGGCTACTGTAAGTGTAATTATTTTTGCAAAATTCATTTTATCAACTCCATTCCTCTACATTTTACCACAAAAAATTCTGTTTGTAAATAGGAAACGGCTTGTCGGTTACCCGACAAGCCGTATTTTATTCTTTCCAAACGATAAAATGGTAGCTTTCAAGAATTTGAAAGAACTTTGCAAGTCTTTCGTAAAGCGGATGCGCCGCCTCGCCGAAATGCTCGTCCACGTCTTTTCCAATAGCGATTATGTCTTTTTCACCGTCGATGTTGTTCCAGGTGAAACTGCCGTTTTCGTCAAGATGAACGTAGCTTATCTTCGGACGCTTGAAAAGCTTTTGCGCCACTCTGTTGAAAAATCCCGTGTTTTCTATCTCAAGTGTAACCAATCCGTTTTCGTCAGCCGTCCAGTTTATGTCGGGGTGACGCACGGGAATTTTTTCAAGATAGTTTGCGGAAATAATATTTTTCTTTTTCATTACTTACGCTTCTTCCAGATTGTGAATTTAAGCAACGAAAGAATGATAAGCGCGAATACTACAAGGCTGAGTATCTGGGAAATAAACGCGGGAACTCCTGCGAAAATGCCCGAAATATCAATAAATTCGCTGACACCGAACACAGCGAGAAGAGCAAGAAGAATTCCAACCAGTCCCTCGCCCGCGATCATACCCGAGCAGAAGAGGATACCGTCGTTTATAATAGACTTTTTCTCTGCCTCCTCCTTCTTCATCTTGTCAAATACAAGACGAACGAGACCGCCTACCATAATGCAAGCGTTAAGATGAACGGGAAGATAAATGCCGATAGCAAAGGGAAGTACGGGGATACCGATAATCTCAACAACGATGGCAATAAATACGCCAATGAAAACCAAGCCCCAAGGAAGGTCGCCACCCATAACACCCTCAATAATCATCTTCATAAGGGTTGCCTGAGGCGCGCCAAGCTCCTCACCGCCAAAGCCCCATGCTGCGTCAAGAAGGTAGAGGGTAACACCGATTGCGAGAGCCGAAGCCGCAACACCGATAACCTCACCTATCTGCTGCTTTTTGGGAGTAGCGCCGAGAAGGAATCCTGTCTTAAGGTCCTGAGAGGTGTCGCCCGAAATTGCGGCAACTATACAGATGATAGAGCCGATAGCGATAGCACTCTGCATTCCATGAGCTCCCACATCGCCGGTAATCTTGAGGATAAGAGTAGCTATAAGAAGAGTAGCGATAGCCATACCGGAAACGGGGTTGTTACTGCTACCCACAAGACCAACCATTCTCGAAGAAACAGTTGCGAAGAAGAAACCGAAAATAACTACGATTATAGCGCCTACAAGGGTAACGGGAATAGCGGGAACAAGCCATACCAAAAGAGTAAGAATGGCGATAGCGATAAGAACTATCTTCATGCTGAGGTCCTGCGCGGTTCGCGCATTGTCGGCACTTGCACCCTTGCCCATGCCCTTAACAGCGTCTCTGAAAGTGCGAACGATAAGGGGAAGCGACTTGATAAGGCTGATAATACCGCCCGCCGCAAGCGCACCCGCACCGATATAGCGGATGTAGCTGCTCCAGATACCGCTTGCACCGCTTGCCTCAAAGATAGCGCCGATAGTCTCTGTGCCGGGGTACATAACTATGTCAGCACCAAAAAGCACGATGAGGGGGATAAGCACCATCCAGCTAAGCACACCGCCCGCAAACATGTACGAGGAAATGCGAGGACCGCAAATATAACCTACGCTCATAACCGCGGGATAAATCTGAGTTCCGATTTCGCCCGAATAGCCCTTGATTCTGAGAGCAACTTCACCGGGAACAGCCTTGATGCCGTCAATGATGAACTTGAATGCCGCAGCAAAGCCCATGCCCGCAAAAACGGTGGAGGCGTTAGATCCGCCCTCCTCGCCTGCGAGAAGAACTTCCGCGCAAGCCGTGCCCTCGGGATAGGGAAGCGTGCCATGCTCTTTTACGATAAGAGCGTTGCGAAGGGGGATCATAAAGAATACGCCAAGAAGTCCGCCGAGAAGAGCAATAATTGTAATCTCAAGCAGGTTAGGTTTGTCCATTTTGCCCTCTGCCGCCCAAAGGAAGAGCGCGGGGAGCGTGAAGATCGCGCCTGCCGCCACAGACTCACCCGCTGAGCCGATGGTTTGTACGATGTTGCTTTCAAGTATCGAGTTTTTCTTCATAATAACTCGAATTACGCCCATAGCGATAACCGCTGCGGGGATAGATGCCGAAACCGTCATACCTACGCGGAGGCCGAGATAAGCGTTAGCCGCGCCGAATATAATGGCGAGAAGAATGCCCATGATTATCGAGGTTACGGTAAGCTCGGGGGTCACCTTCTCAGCCGGAATATACGGCTTAAAGTTTTTCTGATTGTCCATGTTTTTCTCTCTTTCTTAATATTTTTTGACACAATCAATATATTTTACCACATTATTACACTAAAGTCAACTGCTTTTTACAATTTGGCGCGGTATAGGGCTTTAAATATTTATTTCGTCTCCGTCGTGAGCTATGGTAACCTCAAAAGGATACTTTTTGTTCATTTCAGTTATCACGTCGAATTTGTCAAATGGGTATACGTGGTTAAAGCAAACCGTTTTTGCCTTGCACCTGTCAAGGTACGGCGTAATCTTGTCGGGCGAAAAATGCGCCATTTCGCAGACGAGAAGCTCAACCTCTTCTTTAAGGGCAATTTCGGGAAAGTCGCCGTCACGCAGGTGCATGGACAGGTCACCCGAAAATACCGCACGCTTGCCGTCCGCTTCCACAATGTATCCGTACGTGGGGCGAGACGGGGAATTGTTGTATCTCATGTGTCCCGTAGGGAAGGCTGTTACCTTTATGTTGCTGTCCTCGTAAACAAAATCCTTGTCGATTTGCTTAAAACGCACTCTGTCGCTGTCAATCGGGCGCGCGTCTAACGCTTCAAGATAGTCTACAATAGCCTTGGTGGGCTTTTCTTCGGTCATAAACAAATCAACGGAAGCCTTAGTGTAGTGCCAGTTTATAAGGTTCGCAAAGCCAATAATGCCGTTTATGTGATCTCCGTGAGCGTGAGTGGTGAATACCGCACGTGCATCCTCAATTTTTTTTCCGTACCTTAACATAAGGTCGATCATTGGTGCTCCCGCGTCAATAAAATAAATACCGTCTCCAGCCTCAATCATAGCACAGGAGCAGAAGCGGTCGGGGGCGGGAACTCCGTGGCTGCTGCCGAAAAATGTTATTTTCATTATTTTTCTCCTTTAACAGTGTCATTATGCTGTAATTATAACATGTTTGAAAAATTTGTCAAGGGATTTTATTATTTAAATCTCCTTGAAATTTTCCTGCGCGTGTGATATAATATGTGATATAATATACGGAGTAATATGCTTTTTAAGGAGACTTTTATGGAACTTTTTGCACCACTGAATTTTTGGATACTGCTTGCGGTGGCTATGCTTATAAGCTCAATAGGATTTTATAAGTACGTTTATTTTATTTCGTTAGGATACGGATTTTCTATTGCGGGGCTTGGCGTGGCAATGGTAATAATGTTCTTCGGCTCGCTGAGTGTGGGTACGGTTGCGGCATGCCTGCTTTTTGTCGTTTACGGAATACGCCTTAGCGGATATTTGCTTATCCGTGAGCTTAAAAGCGCATCGTACAGAAACAAAATGAAAACCGAGATAAAAGACGGCAAAACAATGCCCTTTGGCGTAAAGTGCGCCATATGGATAACCTGCGCCGCACTCTACGTAACGCAGGTGCTTCCTGTGTTTTACCGTTTGCGTAACGGTGCGGACACAGATGTGTGTACAATCGTCGGCATTTGTATAATGGCGTTTGGACTTGTTTTTGAGTCAGTTGCCGATTGGCAAAAGAACGAGGCTAAGAAAAAGAACCCCAACAGATTCTGCGATAAAGGTCTTTACCGTATAGTCCGTTGCCCCAATTATTTGGGAGAAATGATATTCTGGACGGGCTGCCTTGTGTCGGGCGTAAACGTGCTTAGCGGAGTTGGTCAGTGGATACTCGCCATTCTTGGATACGTAGGAATAATATTTGTAATGTTCAGCGGCGCGCGCCGTCTTGAGCTGAGACAAAACCGAAACTACGGAGACGATCCCGAATATAAGGAATACGTAAAAAAAGTGCCTATTCTTCTTCCGTTTATTCCACTGTACAGTGTGGTTAAATACAAATTTCTCGTGGCGTAAAAAAAGAGCTGTCCTTGTGGACAGCTCCTTCTTTTTGATCAACACTAAAAGACGTTGATTTTTTTGCTTGACAAAGTAAGCTTTTTATGATATACTTAACAAAATTACTGCCACCGGGTAGTGGATGCGTTGCATTCGTTTGCGAGTCGTTAGGTCTTTGAAGATTCGCGTGCGGATGCTTATTTTTTTGGAGGCTTTATGAAGTTTTTTTCGCAATTTCGTGATTTGAGTAAATTTTAGTGGGGGCTGTGGCTGACGTCTGTGCTTGTTATAACACTGTCTTTTTTGTTTCCGAAAGAAAAGGATTATATGACGCTTATCGCCTCACTTATCGGAGTTACCGCCCTTATTTTCGTGGCTAAGGGATACGTTCTCGGACAAACGCTTACGGTTGTGTTCGCTATGTTTTACGGTGTTGTTTCGTTCTTCTTCAGATACTACGGAGAAATGATAACATATCTCTGCATGAGCGCGCCCGCGGCGCTTATGTCGGTGGTGTCATGGTTGCGTCACCCTTATAAAGACCGCAAAGAGGTTGAGGTAAACGTGATGAGTTTGTGGCAGATAGTAGTTTCATGTGGGGGATCACTTGTTGTAACGGTAGCTTTTTATTTCATTCTCGGCGCGCTTGGAAACGCAAATTTGCTTGTTAGCACACTTTCGGTCGCTACCAGCTTTCTCGCCTCTATGTTTGCCTTTTTCAGAAGTCCGTTTTACGCCCTCGCCTATGCCGTAAACGACGTTGTGCTTATCGTGCTGTGGATAATGGCAACCGTTGAAAGTGTTTCATACCTTCCAATGGTGCTTTGCTTTGTTATGTTTCTGGCTAACGACCTTTATGGCTTTTACAACTGGGAAAAAATGAAAAAAGAACAAAAAGAACAAAAAGAACACGCTTAAATATGGAAAAAGCTGTTGCTATGCAACAGCTTTTTTTAATTTTAATATCGATTAATTTTGAAATTCGTCTATAATCTTGTTCTTGTATTGAGGACAGATGTCGTTAAGCTCAAAGCCTATCTCATTGGGAACTGCCCAGTGTACTGCGTTCTTGATTACGCGCTGAACGTAGGGATTATAGAAAGACTTGCAGGTTTCGTGACCGGGCTGGAAGTAGAATATCTTACCGGCGCCGCGAAGGAAGCAAGCACCGCTTCTGAAAATATTTCCGTCCTCAAACCAACTTCCGAAAACAAGCGCATCGGGCTGGGGAATGTAGAAGGGTTCGCTGTAAAGCTCCTCTTCCTCAAGAATAAAGTGGTCGGGGATACCTGCTGTAATGGGGCTGGAGGGGAGAAGATTCCAGACTACCTCTTTTTGGTTTCTGCCCCATGAAAGATTTCCGTTTGTTCCTACAATTCTTGTGAACGGCTTCGACTTGTGCGCTGAGTGGAGCGCAATAAATCCCATCTTTCCTGTGTAAACTCTGTCTTTTATCTTGTCAGCGAGCGCATCATTTACCTCGTGGTGTGCTGCATGACCCCACCAGATAAGTACGTCAGTGTTGTTGAGTACCTCATCCGGAAGACCCTGATCGGGATCGTCAAGCGCTGCGAGAGTTGTTTCGATGTCATCACACTCACCGAGAAATTCGGCTATCGTTGCGTGAAGTCCGTTGGGGTAAAGTGCCGCAACGTTGGGCTTTTTCTTTTCATGTCTGAATTCGTTCCAGATTGTAACTCTGATTTTTTTCATAAAATGCACCTTCCTTTTTCGAAAAGATTATAATTATATATTTCAAAATATATATTCTGAAAACTTAAAATTTGTTTGCGAGACGGATTTGGTTATCAGGAGGACAAAAGTTGTCAGGTCCCGCTTGGCGTCTTACGCGCCGCAAGAGGTGAGATGCCAAATCGCTGCTTAAATTGCCGGTAAAATGATGAATAATCGCAGAATCCGCACTCGGAGGCAACGATATTTGCCTGCTTTCCGTTTTGCAAAAGCGAGCGTGACAGTAAAAGCCGCTTTAGTACTATGTAATCCCACACCGAAGAGCCGGTGGATTCCTTGAAAATACGGTTTATATAGGATTTGCTGAAGAAAAATTCCTTTTCCAACTCGTCAAGCCCTTTTATCGTTACAAGATTTGCGTTGATATACTCAATAATCTTGCTCACCGTCTCCGACGAGCCTTGCGACGGGGGATTGAGCCTTGTCATATCGTCTGCATTTTCTTCCATAATATGATAAAGCTCAGTAAGCACCGGCATCAGATTGGAAATTATACGCCCCTCACCGTTGTCTGCTCCGGTTTCCTTGCTGATTTTCAGCATACAGGTTTTTAGAAACTCAGTTGTTTCGTCGGTTGGAATGTAAAGATTTCCTTTTCCAAGCGGCCTCTCGCAGAAAAGCTCTCCTATTTCTTTTCCCAAAAATGGGATTATTGAGGGCGCAAAATTTACAGTTATGCGCTCATACGGCTTTTCCGAACGGACGTGAAGTGTGTGCGCCTCTCCGCTTCTCATTATCAGTATGCATCCCGGGGTGAGTGGATAGTCTGTGCCTTCTACCGTATAGTAGCAATCGCCGGAAATAAAGTAGAATAGCTCATAGGTTCTGTGGGCATGCAGAAAAAAGCTGTCCTGCGTTGGTTCAGGATCAATGCTGTGGCGCACGTTAAGATTTTCGTTCGCGTATTTTGAAATTAACATAAATGCACACCTTGAATAAATGGTATTGTATTCATTATGCCATATAATTGCAAAAAAATCAATACTTTTTTGCAAATTTAGTTGAATTTTTACGCGATATGTAGTATAATTGTGTCAAGAACGATTGATGCGAGGACAAAGATGAATTTTCAGAAACTGGTTGATGTGTTTTCCAATATTCCCACTCTTGAAACCGAACGCCTTATTCTCAGGGGGCTTGCTGTTTCGGATTGCTTTGATATGTACGAATATTCCCGCAAGCCGGAGGTGACTGAGTTTTTGTCGTGGTATCCTCACGAGGATCTTGAATATACGAAAGAATATCTGAAAAATCTGAAAAACCATTACGCACTCGGTAGTTTTTACGATTGGGCGGTTGTGCTTAAGGAAGAAAACAAAATGATAGGTACTTGCGGGTTTACCAATATTTACTCTCAGCACGACTCTGCCGAGATAGGATATGTTTTGAATCCTAAATACCGAGGAAGGGGCATTGCGCCCGAGGCTGCTTTGAAGGTGGTTGATTTCGGATTCAACGTCTTGGGGCTTAACCGGATTGAGGCTAAATATATTGTCGGCAACTCAGCGTCAAAACGCGTTATGGAAAAACTGGGTATGAAATTCGAGGGAGTCGCTCGCTCGTCAATGCTTATAAAAAGCCGATACGTGGATATCGGTGTTTGCTCGATTTTGCACAATGAATTTGAAAATCAAAAAATAAAATAATTTTTTTGCCAAAACTATTGACAAACACGATGAAATGTGGTAAAATCATCGGGTAAGAAGCAGAACTCTCCGTTCTCACCGTATCGCTTCTGTGTGTATACGGTTGATATTTAAAGCCCCATGGGTGTACTGTGGGTGTGCTTTGCGCGCGGAGTTTTTATGCTTCGCGGGCTTTTGTTTTTTAAGCCAAATATTTTTTGGAGGTGTACACCTATCAGCAACGCAAAAGAAGTGCAGATCAATGAAGCTATTAAGGAAAAGCAAATCAGAGTTATCGGACCTGACGGTGAGCAACTTGGAATAATGAGCAGCGACGATGCGCTCAGCAAAGCTTACGACGAGGGATACGACCTTGTTATGATGGCGCCCAACGCAGAGCCGCCCGTATGTAAGATAATGGACTACGGCAAATACCGTTTTGAGTGCGAGAAGCGTGAAAAAGAAGCACGCAAAAAGCAGCAAGTGGTAGAGGTTAAAGAAATCCAACTTTCTTACAGAATCGATACTCACGATTTTGAGACAAAGGTCAAGCACGCAGTGAGATTTCTGAGTGACGGAAACAAGGTTAGAGTAGTTCTTCGCTTCAAGGGAAGAGAAATCAGCCACGTAGCTATGGGTAGCGAAATTATGACAAAATTTGAGGAAGCATGCGCTGAGTACGGTACAGCCGATAAAAAGCCTGTGCTTGACGGCAGATTTATGAGCATGATTCTCGCACCGGTAAAGCCCGCTAAAAAATAATTTCAGAGTCATAACCGCCCGTGAGAGCGGGTGTATGATAAATTTTAACAGCAGACCTCGGTTGTGATTTTCGGGGTTTGAAAAAACAGTAAAGGAGACAAAAATCATGGGAAAGATCAAGACACATAAAGCCTCTGCAAAGAGATTTTCTGTTACCGCTAACGGAAAGGTTAAGATTAACCATTGCCACCACCGCCACAACCTCGGTCTCAAGACTGCTAAGCGTAAGAGACACCTTCGCACAGGTGCATACCTCAGCGAGGCTATGGCAGCAAACATCAAGGCAATGATCCAGAAGTAATCTACCAAAAATATATTAGGAGGAAATAGAAAATGGCAAGAATTAAGGGCGCTGTAATGACGCGCAAGAGAAGAAATAAAGTACTCAAGGCTGCAAAGGGATATTGGGGTGCAAAATCCAAGCACTTCAAGATGGCTAAGCAGGCTGTAATGAAGAGCGGCAATTACGCATTTGCGGGCCGCAAGATGAAGAAGAGAGATTTCCGTCGTCTTTGGATCACTCGTATCTCTGCTGAGGCAAAGAACAACGGCATGAACTACTCTACATTTATGAACGGTCTCAAGAAGGCAGGTATCGATCTTAACAGAAAGATGCTCGCTGAGATCGCGGTTTACGATAAGGCGGCATTCGCTTCTCTCGTTGAGAAGGCAAAGGCAGCTCTGTAAGCCTGAATGATAAAAAACCCGACGGGATGTCGGGTTTTTGTCGTATTAATGGCGGGACAAAAATCCCCGAAATATGCTTGATATATTAATATGAAGTTAAATTTTTGCAACATTTTTGAGGGCGTTTTATGAAGATTGCGGAAGAAATCATTACATCAAGACAAAACAGAATAGTGGTTGACACCGTCAAGCTTCTTGATAAAAAGGCGCGTGAAAAGTCGGGAACTTTTCGGTTTGACGGCTTTAAGCTTTTTGAGGAAGCTCTCGAAAAAGACGTTAAAATATTGCGTGTTCTCGTGAGTGAAAGCAAGCGTGAACGGGCTGTTGAAACGCTGAAAAACAGCGCTATGAAATATGAAAATATAAGCCTTACATTGCTTTCCGACGACCTTTTTTCAAAGGTTTCTGAGGAGCAATCCCCCGAGGGAATCATATGCGTTGCAGAGTATCTTGAAAAGCATAATTTGAAAGCCGATATCCGTAGCGTTAAATCGTTGGCTGAGGATAAATCTCGCAGAGTCATTTTGCTTGAATCTGTGCGCGACCCGGGTAATATGGGTACGATTATCAGAAGCGCGGCGGCTTTTGGCGTGAATGCGCTTGTGTTGAGCGCCGATTGCGCCGACGTGTATAACCCAAAAACGCTCAGAGGCGCAATGGGTGCGCTTTTCAAGACGCAAATACTTCGTGTTGCGGATATGGTTGAGACTGTCGAAATATTTAAGGGCAGCGGAAGAACCGTTTATGCCGCCGCCCTTGATAAAAACGCTGTAAGGCTTGATGAAACGGTGTTTTCTCCAAGCGATACGGCTATTATAGGTAACGAGGGACACGGGCTTTCGCAGGCGGTGATAAGCTCCTGCGGAAAGAGCTTGTATATACCGATGGAGGAAGGAAGCGAGTCGCTTAACGCCGCCATCGCAGCCTCGGTTATAATGTGGAATATGTACAAGAGGGGTAACTATGTCTAAGAATTTGTATTGGATTTGGCTGTCTCTGAAAATGGGAGCCGGCAAGAGCGGATTTGTCGAATTGCTTTCGCACTTCGGTTCTCCCGAGAATATATATTCGGCTGACGCATCCGAGCTTGACTCGTTTGGAAAAAGTGTGGGGCTAAAACGCACGGACGCCTTGCTTGACAAAAGTCTTGATAAAGCTTACAACATAGAAAAGTATTGCGCCAAAAACAGGATTGAACTGCTTAAGTATGGTGAAAAGGGGTATCCCGCCATGCTGATGAACTTGAAGAATCCGCCCGTAATACTTTACGCTAAGGGAAATATGTCAATGCTTGACCGAAAGGTCTGTATAGGTGTGGTGGGCACGCGAAAGCTTACTGAATACGGCAGGCAGTCAGCGTACAAAATAGGCTATGAGCTTGCCGCCGCGGGTGCGGTGGTGGTTAGCGGAATGGCACTTGGTATAGACGCCGTTGCGGCTTGCGGTGCGCTGGACGCGGGCGGAAAAACCGTTGCCGTGCTTGGAAGCGGAGTGGATCACATATACCCTACCGAGCATAAAAAGCTTGCGGAGCATATTGTGAAAAAAGGCTTGCTTTTGTCGGAGTATCCTCCTCTTGAGGCACCTACACGCGGTAGCTTTCCAACCCGAAACCGCCTGATAAGCGGACTTTCGCAAGGAACTCTTATTGTTGAAGCGAACGAACGTAGCGGTGCGCTTATCACTGCTAAGGACGCAATACTTCAGGGGCGTGACATTTTCGCTTTACCCGGAAACATTAATAACCCTACCTCAAACGGAACAAATTCACTTATAAAAGACGGCGCAAATCCAATTACTTGCGCGGCGGATATTCTTGAAAATTACAGGTATATTTACCGCGAAAGTATAGACTTGGCGGCTCTTTCGAGGGTCGGTGCGCGTTCAGAGCTTAAAGCGGGTGCGCTTGCGGCTCACGGAGTGGAGGAGGGAGATTGGAGCTTTGAGGGAAAGCCCGAAGGCTCGATTTCCGCACTGCTTCATTCCAAAAAGCGGGTTGACGGCGCAACAGTCAACAAAATGGTAGGTAATACCGAATATCCTGATTTTGAAGAACCTCCCACGCTTAAAAAGGATTTGAGCGAGGGTGAAAAAGGAGAGACTGGCCTTAAGGATAATTCCGCAGAGGTGTTAAAGTCTCTCGATAAAAAGTATTCTGATATTTTCGAGGCAATTCCCATCGGAAGGTTTGCAAGTCTTGCGGATCTTTGTCGCGCGGGATACGATTCCAGAACGGTAATGTCGGTACTTTCAACCCTTGAGCTTAAAGGGCTTGTAACCATATTGCCGGGCGGACTTTACGGCAGAAAATAACAGATGGTACATATCTTTGACGAACATCGTCGGAAAGGAATAGAAATTAAAATGAGCAATCTTGTAATCATGGAGTCACCTAATAAAATTGCCGCGGTAAAGAAATATCTCGGATCTAACTACAAGGTGATCGCATCTTTGGGTCACGTAAGAGACCTTCCCAAAAGCACACTCGGTGTAGATATCGAAAACGATTTCGCACCTCACTATATAAACATTCGAGGAAAAGGAGATATAATCAAAGAGATCCGCAAAGAAGCCAAAGCGGCTAAAAAAGTCTTTTTCGCAACTGACCCTGACCGTGAGGGAGAGGCGATTGCGTGGCATCTTGCGAATACGTTGGGTATCCCGCTTGAAAAAACCTATCGCATAAGCTTTAACGAAATCACTCCCGGAGTGGTAAAAGCGGCTGTAAAAGAGCCGAGAAATATCGATATGTCTATCGTTAACGCTCAGCAGGCTCGCCGTATACTTGACAGAATAGTGGGCTATAAGCTCTCGCCTTTCCTTTGGAAAAACGTTAAGAGTGGACTTTCTGCGGGACGCGTACAGTCTGTGGCAACCAGAATAATCGTTGACCGCGAGGAAGAAATCAGAGCGTTTGTTCCGGAGGAGTATTGGACTATTGACGCAATACTCAATACAAACGATAACCTTAAGAATTTCCGCGTCCATTTCTACGGTGCGGACGGAAAGAAGATAAAAATTAAAAACGAGACCGAGGCTCAGGCTATACTTTCTGCTGTTGAAGGAAAGAATTTCAAGGTTGAGAGCATTAAACGCGCTAAGCGCAAAAAGAGCCCCTTGCCGCCCTTTATCACCTCCACCCTTCAGCAAGAAGCGTCAAGAAAACTCAACTTCCAGACGGCGCGTATCATGCGTGTGGCTCAGGAGCTTTACGAGGGTATAAATCTCGGCGCTGAGTTCGGTGGCACTCAGGGTCTTATTACCTATATGCGTACCGACTCGCCCAGAGTTTCGGTTGACGCACAGAATGAGACAAGAGCGCTCATCGTTGAAAAATACGGAGCGGAGTATTGCCCTCAGCTTCCGAGAAACTACAAGTCCAGAGCAGGCGCTCAGGACGCGCACGAGGCAATCCGCCCCGCTCGCGTAGCAATTGAGCCCGCTATGATCAAAAAGCAGCTTACGTCCGATCAGTATAAGCTTTATAAGCTTATTTGGGAGCGTTTTGTGGCGAGCCAGATGGAGGCGGCTGAGCTTGATACCGTAAGTGCCGACTTTGATTGCCACGGTTATACATTTAAGGCAAGCGGTTATTCGGTATCTTTCCAGGGATATATGGCTATCTATGAGGAAAGCGAGGAGGAAAATCTTTCAACCGCTGACGAAATCAAGGAAATCAAGGATATCCGTATTCCTAACCTTTCCGAGGGACAGATGCTTGAGTCGGATTCGATTATTTCCAATAAGCATTATACCGAAGCGCCCCCCAGATACAACGAAGCGTCGCTTGTTAAGTTCCTTGAGGAAAAGGGAATCGGACGTCCTAGTACCTACGTTCCGATTATAACCACTATCGTGGCGAGAAACTATGTTAAGAAGGAGAATAAGGCCTTTGTTCCCACTCAGCTCGGTGAGCTTATTACCAAGCTGATGAAGGAGAATTTCAGCGACATAGTAGACTATAAGTTTACCGCAAGCGTCGAGGATTCTCTCGATGATATCGAAAACGGAAAAGTCGAACTTAATTCGGTTTTGGCAGACTTCTGGAATGACTTTGAAAAGAAACTTTCGGAGGCGGAAAAGAACATTGGAAGCGAGGGAATCGAGGTTCCTGTAGAAGAAACCGATATTATTTGCGATAAGTGCGGAAGCAGAATGATAGTTAAGAGCGGCAGATTCGGAAAATTTGCGGCTTGCCCCAACTATCCCACGTGTAAAAATACCAAGCCTCTTGAGACCACCGAAACTAAAAAGGAAGAGCCGATAGCCGACTTTAAGTGCGAAAAGTGCGGAAGCGATATGGTTCTTAAAAAAGGTCCTTACGGAAGCTTCTACGCTTGTGTAAATTACCCCGAATGTAAGTTTACAAAGCAAAAAACCGAGCCCATTGAAGCTCCGTGTCCCAAGTGCGGATCCACCGTCCTTACAAGACACGGAAGATCGGGCAGAACGGTATTTTACAGCTGTGAGCATTATCCCGAATGCGATTTCTCATCGTGGGATATGCCGATAAGTGAAAAATGTCCCGATTGCGGCGAGCTCCTCTTCCGCAAAAAGGGCAGAGTGCCGATGATAGTTTGCCATAATGAAAAATGCGGATATAAACGCAAGGCAGAGGAAGAAGCGGCAGAAGAAAATAACGAGGAAAACTGAGGCTTTAAGCCTCGATCGGAGGCTATAAAGTGAAAGATTATATTAACGTATACGGAGCGGGTCTTGCGGGGTGTGAGGCGGCTTGGCAGATAGCCGAGCGCGGAGTAAAGGTAAAGCTTTATGAGATGAAACCCAATAAATACACCCCCGCCCATCACTCCGAGGGGTTTGCGGAGCTTGTTTGCTCAAATTCCCTTCGTTCTGACAGAACCACCAACGCGGTGGGATTGCTAAAAGAGGAGCTTGCGAGAATGGGCTCGCTGATAATGGAAGCGGCGTATGCCACGAGAGTTCCTGCGGGCTCTGCGCTTGCGGTGGACAGAAAGCTCTTTTCAGACTATGTTACCCAAAAGATAAAGAACCATAAAAATATAGAGATAATCAACCAAGAGGCGGAAAATATCGACAGAGAGGCGATAAACGTTATCGCGACAGGCCCCCTTACTTCCGATAAAATGGCTAAGTTCATTGAGGAGGAGTTGGGGTGCGGAAGTCTTCATTTCTTTGATGCCGCCGCCCCGATAGTGGACTTTTCCACAATCAATATGGACGTGGCGTTTTTTGCGTCAAGATACGATAAAGGCGACGCCGATTATATCAACTGCCCTATGACCAAAGAGCAGTACGACGTGTTTTATGAGGCTCTTGTGGGCGCAAGAGAGGCGGAGCTTAAGGATTTTGATCGCGAAATGCAGAAGGAGCTTAAGGTCTTTGAGGGCTGTATGCCCGTAGAGGTTATGGCAAAAAGAGGCTACGATACTTTGCGCTACGGTCCGTTAAAGCCCGTAGGACTTGTGGATAAACGTACCGGTAAAGAGTCTTATGCCGTTGTACAGCTTCGTAAGGAAAATGCCGAGGGAACTATGTACAACTTGGTAGGTTTTCAGACGCACCTCGCGTTTCCCGAACAGAAAAGAGTGTTCGGACTTATCCCCGGACTTGAAAACGCTGAGTTTTTGAGATACGGAATAATGCACCGAAATACCTACCTTAATTCTCCCTGTGTTCTTGATGCCGACTATTCTATGAAGAATAGCCCAAGCGTGTATTTCGCGGGTCAGATGACAGGAGTCGAGGGATATATCGAGTCTACCGGCTCAGGCTTTGTTGCGGGACTGAATGCGGTTAGGAGACTGAGTGGTGAAGAACCCATATTCTTCGCTAAAACAACAATGATAGGCGCAATGGCACACTACGTTGCAAACGGCGGAAACGGTGAGTTTGTTCCCATGAATGCTAATTTCGGAATTGTAGAACCGTTTCCAACGAGAGTAAAGGGCGGAAAGGTAGCCCGCTATGAAGTGGTAGCCGCGCGAGCCCTTGAAGAAATAGAACGAATAAAACCACTCGTTACAGAACAGAGGACCGGTGATTTATGAGGATTATAGTTGACGTAATGGGCGGAGATAACGCTCCGCTTGAAACGGTAAAGGGCGTTTGCGATGCTGCCGCCGAATTTACCGCAAGCTATATTCTTGTCGGTGATAAAAACCAAATCGAGCAGGTGGCTGAAGATAATTCGCTTGATTTGAGCAAATTTGAAATTGTACATACCGAAACCGTAATAACGGTGGAGGACGATCCGCTTTCGGTAATGCGTGCCAAGAATGACTCGTCAATGAGCATAGGATTGCGTATGCTTTCCGAGGGAAAGGGTGACGCTTTCGTAAGTACGGGTAATACCGGCGCGCTTTTCATTGGGGCTACGCTTATTGTAAGAAAGATTAAGGGAATAAACCGAGCCGCACTTTCAAGTGTGCTTCCCATGACCTCGCCCGTGCTGTTGCTTGACTGCGGAGCGAATATTTCTGTTACTGACGAATGCCTTGAGCAATTTGCGGTAATGGGAGCGGCGTATATGAAGAGAATGTACGGTCTTGAATCTCCGCGTGTGGGGCTTCTCAACAGCGGTGAGGAGTCACATAAAGGCACTCAGCTTCAGCTTGATGCATACAAAAGACTTTGCGGCCGTGACGGAATCAATTTCGTGGGTAACGTTGAGGCGGATCTTATTCCGTTTGACGCTTGTGACGTGATTGTTGCCGACGGATTTACGGGAAACGTGTTGCTCAAAAGCACCGAAGGTATGGGAAAACTGATAATGAGAACAATGGAAAGTGTTTACAGCAACCCGCTGTCAAAGCTTTCGTCACTTGTGGTTAAAAAGAAGCTTGACGGTGTGAGAAAGAGCTTCGATGCGTCCGAGTATGGAGGCGCGCCGCTTCTCGGTATCTCAAGACCGGTTATAAAAGCCCACGGCACGTCTGACGCAAAAGCGTTCAAAAATGCCATCCGACAAGCGGTAAACTATTGCGAATCGGGGCTTATATACGATATAGCGGCTGTTGCGGCAGAATTTGCGGCGAGAAAAAAGCATTTGAATTAACATACGGAAAAAACAACAAAAATTAAGAAAAGGATTAAATTATGCCCAGAGAAACTACACTTCTTGAGGAAAAAATAGAATACAGATTCAAGAATCCCGAGTTGATACGCACGGCGCTTACCCACTCGTCTTATTCAAACGAGCTGAGAGCTAAGAAAATATCGATCAACTGCAACGAACGACTTGAGTTTCTTGGGGATTCTGTCCTTTCGATTATTGTAAGTGAGTACTTGTTTATCAAAAACAAATACTTGCCCGAGGGAGAGCTTACCAAGCTCAGAGCAGAGCTTGTGTGCGAAAAGGCGCTGTCTAAATACGCCGCGCAAATAGAGCTTGGAGAGTATCTGTATCTCGGTCACGGCGAGGAGAAAAACAACGGAAGAAACCGACCGTCTATAACCGCGGATGCCTTTGAGGCGCTGCTTGCGGCAATATATCTTGATTCGGGAAACGATAAAGAAACGGTTGCACGCTTCCTTTTGCCGTTTGTCAAAAACGAGATAGGCGAAATTGCCAGCGAAGGCAGAAATACCACCGACTATAAAACCGCGCTTCAGCAGTTTGTTCAGCAAACCGAGGGTGATTTTTTGGAGTACGCGGTGGTTGGCGAAAGCGGCCCCGACCATATGAAGGTTTTTGAGGTGGAGGCAAAACTCAACTCAAACGTAATAGGTCACGGAAAGGGACGCTCCAAGAGAGAAGCCGAGCAGAATGCCGCTAAGCAGGCGCTTGAGCTTTTCGGGGAGATCTGATCAATACGGGGAATCCTGAAGGCTTCCCCTTTTGGCTTTTTAGAGGTGAAAATGAGACACGTAAATATACCTGTTTTTATCCCTCATTTGGGGTGTCCGAACAACTGTGTTTTCTGTAATCAAAGGTCAATTTCGGGCAAGCTTGAGTTTGACCGCAAAAGCGTTGGCCGAGAAATAAAAGAAGCGCTTACCACAGTTACCGAGGACTGTGATACCGAGATTGCTTTTTTCGGCGGATCTTTTACGGGAATTGACAGGGAGCTTATGATATATCTGCTCGATACCGCGCAGAAATATATCGATATGGGAAAGGTGAAGCGCATAAGGCTTTCTACCCGCCCGGACTATATAAACGATGAAATACTTACTCTGCTTTCTCGCTACGGCGTAAAAACAGTGGAGCTTGGACTTCAGAGTATGTCCGATAAAGTGCTTGAAGCTACCAAAAGAGGACATAACTCAGAGCAAGGCGCAAAGGCTTGCAGACTTGTTAAAAAATATGGTTTTGACCTTGTAGGGCAAATGATGGTGGGACTTCCCGAATCTGATTCCGAAAGAGAAAAATATACAGCAAATCTTCTGTGCGAATTGGGCGTTGATGCCGTGAGAATTTATCCTACCGTGGTGTTTTTTGATACCGAGCTTTGCGAAATGGCGAAAGCGGGGAAATATACCCCCATAGATACTGACGAAGCAGTAATGAGAACCAAGGAATTGCTTAAAATTTTCGATGCTAACAGCGTAGAGTGCATACGCGTGGGACTCTGTGCGTCGGATAATCTGTCCTCTCCGGAAAGCGTTTTCGGAGGTGCTAACCACAGCGCTATTGGTGAGCTTGCCATGGGCGAGGTTTTCTATGATAAAATGTGCGAGGAAATAGAAAAAATTGGCGGAATAGAAGGCAAAAAAACGGTGTTTTACGTCTCAAAAGGTTCAACCTCAAAGGCGGTTGGGCAAAAAAAGAAAAATATTGAGAGAATTTGCAAAAAATATTCGCCTTTAAGCATAAAAGTCCTTGAAAAAAATTCAATTTTGAGTTATAATATAATGATTGATATTATCGAATAACAGACTTGTTTCAGAATATATTCAAAACAGTGAAAAGGAGGTATCCCCTTGTATCTTAAATCTCTTGAGCTCCAGGGCTTTAAATCCTTCCCCGATAAAACCAAGCTTAATTTCGAGTCGGGCGCGACGGTTATAGTCGGTCCTAACGGAAGCGGTAAATCCAACATCTCAGACGCTATGAGATGGGTTCTCGGTGAACTCTCTACAAAGAACATACGCGGAACAAAAATGGAGGACATAATTTTTGGCGGATCGGAAAGCCGTAAGCAGATGGGATATGCTGAGGTTTCGGTTACCTTTGACAACCGTGACCCCGATTCCCGTCTTGACTGCCCCTATGACGAGGTTACGGTAACAAGACGTTACTACCGTTCGGGTGACAGTGAGTATTACATAAACCGCCAGTCGGTGCGCCTTCGCGATATCTATGAGCTGTTTATGAATACGGGTATCGGACGAGACGGCTACTCTATCATCGGACAGGGTAAGATAGCCGAAATTATATCCAGAAAAAGTGACGAAAGAAGAAGTATCTTTGAGGATGCCTCGGGTATAGCTAAGTACAGACATAAAAAGACCGAGACCGAGCGTAAGCTTGGCGAAGTCGAGGACAATATGACCCGTATCAACGATATTTTCGTTGAAATTTCGGCACAGGTCGCGCCTCTTGAAAAAGAAGCCGAAAAGGCTTCCCGCGCCATTGAGCTGCTTAACACAAAAAAGCAGGTTGACGTTCAGCTTTGGCTTTTTGATACCGATAAACTCAGAACCGAGATTGCTGAGGCTGAGAAGCTTTATAACGAATCAAGCTTCAGCCTTAATACCGTTACCGAGGCAATAGAGACAATTGAGGCGCAGAGAGACAGAATTTTTGAGACCTCTCAGAAGAATAGATTTGAGTCTGACAGACTTCTTACACAGATAAACGAGCAGACTAAAATAAACCACACACTCGAAAGCGAGTATATGGTCTCGCAAACCAACATTCAGCACACTAATGAAATGCTTTTGGGAGCAAGTGAGCTTATAAAGTCCTACGAGCGTTCAATTGAGCGCGAGGAGGCGGGTGTGGCTGAAAGACAGGCGAAGATAAACGAGCTTGAAGAAAAGCACGCTGCTCAAAAGAAAGCGTACGACGATAATCTTGCGCGTCAGGCTGAGATAAAAAAGCTTGTTGAAACCTTGGATTTTCAACTTTCAGATGCTCTTGCTGACATCAGAAATTATGAAAAAGAGGCAAACGATATCAGGGTTCGTCTTTCGGTAATCGACAGCGCGAAAGAGGCTGATGACGGTAAGAACAGCTATACGCTTGAGGAAATTGAAAAGTACGAAAAAATCGCGCAGGAGCTTGGCGAACGCATTGCTAAGTCCGAGCGTACACTTGGAGATTACGACGCTAAGTTTGCCGAGATTGACGCCGACGTCAAGGGCAAAAATTCAGTGCTTGAGGCAAAATATACTGAGCGTGACGAAATTGACGAAAAGGCTAACGACTTAAGACTTAAGCGCGATACCGCTAACCAGAGAATCGAGACCTTCCGTGCGATGGAAGAACAGTTTGAGGGTTACAGTAACAGCGTAAGATACGTTATGAAAGCCTACGCTGAGGGTAAAATTACCGATAAACACGGAAATACCTGCGGCACTATTTACGGACCGTTTTCAAAGGTTATAAACGTAGAGGACAGGTACGTAACAGCTATCGAAACCGCGCTTGCGGCTAATCTTCAGCACATCGTTGTTGAGGACGAGGAAACCGCCAAAAACGCTATGTTCGCGCTTAAACGTGCCGAGGCGGGACGTGCAACCTTCTTCCCCCTTACCTCAATGCAGCCTCAGAGCGTTACACACGAGATGGAAGAGGCTAAGAAGTTTGACGGCTTTATTTCCTATGCGGACAAGCTTGTGGACTGCGACTCCAAATTTTCAAATATCGTTTCTTCCTTGCTTGGAAGAACGGTGGTCTTTGACAATATTGATAACGCCACCAAAATGGCAAAGGCGCTCAAGTACAGAGTAAAGGTGGTTACGCTTGACGGTCAGCAGATTCAAGTGGGCGGTTCGTTTACCGGCGGATCTGTCAAGAGCCGCAGCGGTATACTTTCCAGAAACGGAGAAATCAAACGCCTTGAAGAAGAAATTGCCAAGCTTGACTCCGAGATGAAGGAGCTTTCCGCAAAGCTTGACTCGCTTGATAAGAGCATAAGCGAAATTGAGGAAGAAATAGAGGCGCTTGAGGACAAGCGCCGTATACTTGAGGTTATGAGAAGCGGCGAAAGCTCCATCCTCGAACAACTCAAAGCGAAGCTTGAAGCCAATAATACCCTCGCCGATAAGCTCAGACTTGACTACGGCAACGTTGTCGAGCAGAAGATGAGGTATGAGGAAGAGGCTGAAATGCTTGCGGCGAGAGCCAAGGAGCTTGAGGAGGCAATAGCTGAGGTCGGTGAGTTCAGAACCGCAAAGGATATTGAACGCGGAGAGCTGATTGAAGAAGAAGAAAAGCTTGCGGAGTCGCTGACAGAACTCTATATCAAGATAAGTGAAACCGAGAAGGACATCGAAACCGAGCGCACCTTCCTCGGCTCAAACAATGATAATATGGCTGCTCTGAGAGAAAATATCGCTGCGCAAATGGCAAAAATTGAGGGCTATAAGGCGCAGATAGAGGCATTTGAGCAGTCGCAGAAGGATAACCGCGAGGCTCTTGCGCGAGGCGAAAAGCTGCTTGAAGAACTTACCGAAAAACGCGCCGCGCTTGAGGCGGATAACTTCGAGTTTGAGAAAAAGATTGGCGCGCTTAATGTCAAGCTTCGCGAAAAGCAGTCCGATAAGGACAATATATTCAGAGAAAATACCAAAAACGAAAATAGGCTTAATGCGCTCAGAGCAGAGCAGGATAAGCTTGCTACAAAGCTTTGGGACGATTACGAAATGACCAGAGCCGAGGCAGTAGCGTTGGGATATCCACCAATTACTCAGGCGACTCGTTCCGCAACTGCCGCAAAGCAGGTTGAGTGCCGTAATAAGTTACGCGCAATAGGTAACGTTGACCTTGATGCGGTGAATAAGTACAAAGAGGTTAAGGAAAGATACGATTATATGGCGGGTCAGATAAAAGATCTGACAGATTCGCGTGCCGAGCTTGTAAAGATTATCACTTCGCTCGAGGGCGAGATGCGCACGGCGTTTGTAGACGTATTCAACAAGATAAACGAAAACTTCGGAAAAACCTTTTCCGAGCTGTTCGGCGGTGGAAACGCGCAGATCGTGCTTACCGACCCCGATGACGTGCTTACCAGCGGTATAGAGATCATCGCTAATCCCCCCGGAAAGAAGATCAAGAGCCTTATGCAACTTTCGGGCGGAGAGCAATCCTTTGTTGCTATTGCGCTGTTGTTCGCTATCCTTCAGACTAACCCCACACCCTTCTGTATCTTCGACGAGATTGAGGCGGCGCTGGATGAGGTCAACGTAGCGAGATTCTCGGAATATATTAAACGTTATTCCCGCGGAACACAGTTCGTTATCATTACACACCGCCGCGGAACTATGGAAGCGGCAACACGCCTTTACGGTGTAACCATGCCCGAGCACGGTATCTCAAAGGTGCTGGGGCTCGACGTGGACGATATAGCCAAGAAGAAAGGAGAAGAGTGGGATGGGCTTTTTGGATAAGCTTAAAGCAGGCTTGCTGAAAACAAAAAACGCTATCTTCGGACAAGTAGAAAATATACTCAAAGCATTCGTTAAGGTTGACGAGGACATGCTTGAGGAGCTTGAGGAGCTTCTTATTTCCGCGGACGTCGGAGTCGGCGCAACCGAGGAAATCATCGAGGAGCTGAGAGAGCGTATAAAAGACGGCAGACTTAAGGAAAAAGAGGACGTTATAATCGCGCTGAAATCAATTCTCGGCGGAATGATAGGAGAGGGCGCGCCCCTTGTGCTTGAAACCAAGCCTTCGGTAATTCTTGTTATCGGTGTAAACGGAGCGGGAAAAACCACGTCTATCGGTAAAATAACCAATATTCTCAAATCGCAGGGCAAAAAGGTTGTGGTAGCGGCGGCGGATACCTTCCGCGCGGCGGCTATTGACCAGCTTGCGGTTTGGTGCGAGCGTTCGGGAGTCGAACTCGTCAGACAAAACGAGGGAAGCGACCCCGCGGCAGTCGTCTTTGACGCGGCAAATTACGCTAAAAATAAGGGCGCGGACGTTCTTGTAATAGATACGGCAGGCAGACTCCATAATAAGAAGAATCTTATGAATGAGCTTGAAAAGATAAACCGTGTTATAGACCGCGAGCTTCCGGGCGCAAGCAGAGAAAACCTTCTCGTGCTTGACGCGACCACAGGTCAGAACGCTATCCTTCAGGCTAAGGAGTTTAAAAACGCTGCCGAGATTACGGGTCTCGTTCTCAATAAGCTTGACGGCACAGCCAAGGGCGGTATCGTTATATCGATAAAGCGTGAGCTTGATATTCCCGTAAAGTTTATCGGCGTGGGCGAGAAGATAGACGATATGAAAGAGTTTGATTGCGATGAATTCGTAAGCGCGTTGTTTGAGTGAGAGATTATGGAAATAGTTATAGCATCAAGAAATAAGCATAAAATATCCGAGCTTGAAGCACTGCTTTCAAAATTCATAGACGGCGTTAAGCTTTTGTCACTTGACGATGTTGGATTTGAGGGCGATATTGAGGAGGACGGCTTGACATTTGAGGAAAACGCTTTTATAAAAGCGAGAGCCGCCGCGACTTCGGGTAAAATAAGCGTCGGTGACGATTCGGGACTTTGCGTATACGCCCTTGACGGAGCGCCGGGAATTTATTCCGCAAGATATGCGGGCACTCACGGAGACGACGCCGCAAATAACGCCAAGCTCCTTAAGGTTTTGACTGATAAAGAGGACAAAAGCGCGGCGTTTGTTTGCACCATAGCCTGCGTGCTTCCCGACGGAAGAGAGTTTTCGGTTGAGGGAAGAGCAGAGGGAGTGATAACCGAAAATGCCAGCGGAAATGGCGGCTTCGGATACGACCCCATATTCTACTATCCTCCGCTTGAAAAAACCTTTGCGGACCTGAGCGCTGAGGAAAAGAATTCAATAAGTCACCGCGGACTTGCCGTAGAGGCGTTTGCCCGCAAGCTTAAAGAAATAATAACTGAGTAAGGAATAAAAAATGATAACATCTAAACAGAGAGCCTATCTCCGCTCGCTTGCCGTAAATCTGCCAACCATTATGCAGATAGGCAAGGGTGGAATCGGTGATAACCTTGTAAAAACAGTGGACGACGCCCTTGAGGCTAAGGAGCTTATCAAGCTTTCGGTGCTTGAAAACTCTGAGGAAACCGCAAGAAGCGCCGCCGATACGCTTGCCGAGACAACGGGCGCTGACGTAGTTGCCGTTCTCGGCAGAAAAATAGTGCTTTACAGAGAGTCGGTAAAGCACAAGAAAATCGAGCTTTGATATGACTGAGCAGATACCCGATACCAGAGTAGGCATATTCGGCGGTACGTTTGCCCCTGTTCATAACGGTCACATTGCCGCCGCAAAGCTTTTTATGGAGCAAATGCGGTTGGACTATCTGTTCGTTATCCCTACCGCCATTCCGCCTCATAAAACGGTTGATTTCGATAACGACCCAAAACACCGCGTTGAGATGTGCCGCCTTGCCTTTAAGGACATTGACGGCGTGGTGATTTCGGAAATGGAAATTGAGCGCGGCGGGAAAAGCTATACCGTGGATACCGTAAAAGAGCTTTCAGCTCCTGGCAGAAGATTGCTTTTGTTCTGCGGCACGGATATGGTGCTTTCATTTGACCGTTGGTATAAGTACCGCGAGATACTTGACCTTTGTTATCCCGTCTATATGAGAAGGGAAAAGGACGCAATGCTTGATTCTATGATAGTCAATAAGCTTACAAAGTATTTTAACGAAAGCGGAAAAATGTTCAGAAAGCTTGTGGGCGAGCCTGTAAGTATAAGCTCCTCGCAGGTTCGGGATGCCGTGAAAGCAGGACAAAGCATAAGCGGATTGGTCCCGCCCGCGGTTGAAAAATACATTCTTGAAAACAATTTGTATAAGTAATCAATATGAAATTCAGCGAAGAACAGATAACCTCGTTGCGTAAAACGATCTCCGACACCATGTCGGAAAAAAGATTTTTTCATACCGCCGAGGTTGAAAAAATGGCGGCGAGAATAGGTGAAATTTACTTACCTCAAAAAATAGATCTTTTGCGTGTGGCGGCTCTCTTGCACGATATTACAAAAGAGTATACGACCGAAACGCAGATGCAAATTTGCCGCGAATTTGGTATAATAATTACAAAGCAAGACATTCTAACACCAAAGACCTTTCACGCGAGAACCGCGGCGATGCTTATTCCCGCAAGGTATCCCGAATTTGCCGATGATGAAGTGATTTCGGCAGTCAGATGGCATACCACGGGAAACGCCGAAATGACGCTTATGGAAAAAATAGTGTACCTTGCCGACTATATAGACGAGTCGCGTAAGTTTGAGGATTGCGTAAAGCTGCGCCATATTTTCTGGGACGCGCATCCTGAAAAAATGAGTGAAAGCGAGCGCGAAACTCACCTTGCGAAAACGCTTGTTACCTCATTTGATATGACTGTGGCTAACCTTATAGCCGAAAATTGCATCGTGCACGAAGATACCTTCAAAGCCAGAAACGCGCTGATAATCTCACTTTGCGGGGAGGTCAACTGAACCAAGAGGTGTTTTATGTTGAAGTCTGCCGCGAGAAAAGTCGCGTTGTTTGTGTGTGCCGCTCTGCTTGTAATTCTCCCGAACGCTGTTGCTGTCGGGGAAGAACCGATTACCGTCTTTGCCGACGGGTCAAAAACTAAAAATATACTTTTGCTTGGCAGAGATAATACCTCGGGGCTTGCCGACGTAATGATTCTTGCCTCGGTGAATTCCGAAGAAAAATCTCTTACAGCGTATCAGATTCCGAGAGATACCTACGTTTTTCTCGGTGAGAATAGCTACAAAAAGATTAACGGCGCACCGCGGATACTCGGTGAGGATAAGATCTGTGAGTTGCTTGGTAAAGCGATCGGACTTGAGGTGGACGGATATATTTCATTTGATACAAGACTTATTAAGGATGCGGTAAATCTTCTTGGCGGAGTAGAGCTGTCGGTTCCGTCCGATATGGATTACGATGACCCGGACCAGGGGCTTTCAATACACTTGAAAAAAGGGCTTCAAACCCTTTCGGGAGACGATGCCGTGGGCTTTGTGCGTTATCGCGCGGGCTACCTGAGAGCTGACCTTGGCAGAATGGACGCGCAAAAGATTTTTCTTTCCGCGCTTGCCAAAAAAGCGCTTAAAGAGATTGACGAATCGGACATTCTTCCGCTTGCAAGGCTTTCGCTTAAATACGTCAAAACGAATCTCAGCGTTTCTCAGCTTTCGGTTTTTGCGACAATAAAAAAAGCCGAGACCGAGAATATAAGATTTGTCACACTTCCGGGTGAGGAGGTGCGCTCAGAACAGAGCGGAGCGTGGTTTTATATCCTTTCGCACGATGGGTGTGAAAAACTCTTTGCGCCGTTGACAAACGGTAGTGAGTTTGACCCCGAGCATCTCTTTTCAGACTCAAAACGAGCCGAATTTGAAATAGTTTACCAAAAAGAAATTGAAGCGAGAATATATAACGCTGCCGAAATCGACGGCGAGGGTATAGATATAGCAATAAAATAAAAGGAATGAACAGAAAATGGAAGAAATGAATTTGACAACAGAAGAAAAAAAGCTTCCTTCGCTTGAAAATGCGACTCCCAAGGAGCTTGCGTTTGCCATAGCCGAGGTGCTGGATTCCAAAAAAGGTCATAACATAAAGGTCATTTATGTTGAAGATAAGACCTCTATAGCCGACTATTTTGTACTGTGTACGGGTAATTCCAGCACTCAGGTAAAGGCGCTAGCGGGCGAGGTTGAGTATAAGATAGGCGAAAGAGGCGTGCTACCCTATAACGTAGAGGGCAGAGGAAACGACACTTGGGGCGTGGTTGATTACAGCAGCGTTGTAGTGCATATCTTCAGCCGCGAGGCAAGAGACTTTTATAATCTTGATAAGCTTTACGGAGATACGGCTCCCGAGCTTGTTCTTGATAACTGAGTTTAAAATATCCGACATTAAGAAAGGAATTTTTATAAATGAAATACGAGTTTTTAACTGTTGAAAAGAAATGGCAGGACAGATGGGATGCTGAGCACGTTTTTGAGGCTCAGGATAATTCAAGCAAGCCCAAGTTTTTCGGACTTGTAGAGTTCCCGTATCCCAGCGGAGCGGGAATGCACGTTGGACACATAAAGGCGTATTCGGGACTTGAAGTAGTAAGCCGTAAAAAGAGAATGCAGGGCTATAACGTCCTTTTCCCGATAGGCTTTGACGCATTCGGACTTCCCACCGAGAACTCCGCTATAAAGTTCAATACACACCCCAGAATACTTACCGATGCCAACATCGAAAAGTTTACCAATCAGCTTAAGCGCGTAGGCTTTTCCTTTGACTGGACCAGAACCATTGATACAACCGACGAGAAGTATTACAGATGGACTCAGCACATATTCCTTGAGCTTTTCAAGTCGGGTCTTGCTTACCGCGATACCGCACTTGTAAACTACTGTCCTCACTGTAAGGTTGTCCTTTCAAATGAGGACTCTCAGGGCGGCAAATGCGATATCTGTCACAGCGATATCGTGCAGAAGTCCAAGGACGTTTGGTATCTCAGAATAACCAAGTACGCCGATAAGCTTCTTGAAGGACTTGAAGGCGTTGACTACCTTCCTCAGGTAAAGCAACAGCAGGTTAACTGGATAGGAAAATCCACGGGCGCGTTCGTCAACTTCAAGGTCGGCGGAACAGACGAGGAGCTTCGTATCTACACAACCCGCCCCGATACGCTTTTCGGAGTAACATTTATGGTTATCGCGCCCGAGCATCCTATGCTTGCAAGATGCCGCGACAAGATAACCAACTACGAAGCGCTTGAGGCATACCGCGAGGAGTGCGCTAAGAAAACCGAGTTCCAGCGTACACAGCTCAATAAGGATAAGACCGGAGTAAAGATTGAGGGTATTTGCGGAATTAACCCCCTTAACGGTAAGGAAATTCCTATTTACGTTGCCGATTACGTTATGATGGGGTACGGTACGGGCGCAATTATGGCGGTTCCCGCGCACGACGAGCGTGACTTTGAGTTCGCAAATAAATTCGGAATCGATATAATCGAGGTAATCAAGGGCGGAGACATTTCTAAGGAAGCCTACACAGGCGACGGCGAAATGGTTAACTCCGACTTCCTCAACGGCTACACAAATAAAAAGGACTCCATCAAGAGAATGATAGAGTACCTTGAGGAAAAGGGAATAGGTGAAGAAGGTGTTCAGTATAAGATGAAGGACTGGGCGTTCAATCGCCAGAGATATTGGGGTGAGCCTATCCCGATCGTTCATTGCCCTCATTGCGGAATGGTTCCCGTACCTGAAGAAGAGCTTCCGCTCAGACTTCCCGACGTTAAGAACTTTGAGCCCGGAGAGGGCGGCGAGTCGCCTCTTGCGAAAATCCCCGAGTTCGTAAACTGCAAGTGTCCCGTCTGCGGTAAGGACGCAAAGAGAGAAACCGACACCATGCCTCAGTGGGCAGGCTCGTCCTGGTACTTCTTGCGTTACATCGACCCCAATAACGATAAATGCCTTGCAGACCCCGAAAAGCTTAAATATTGGATGCCCGTAGACTGGTATAACGGCGGTATGGAGCACGTTACCCGTCATATGATCTACTCCCGTTTTTGGCATAAGTTCCTCTACGATATGGGCGAGGTAAATACCGAAGAGCCTTACGCAAAGAGAACCGCGCAAGGCCTTATCCTCGGTCCTGACGGAGAGAAAATGTCCAAGTCCCGCGGAAACGTTATCGACCCCAATGAGGTTGTTGACCAATACGGAGCAGACGTTCTTCGTACTTATATACTCTTTATGGGCGATTACGGAGCGGCAGCCCCGTGGTCGGAAAGCAGCATCAAGGGCTGTAAGAGATTCCTTGACAGAGTTATGGACCTTGTGGATATTGCCAAGGGCGAGGGCGTAACGGCGGCTCTTGAAACCAAGACCCATAAGCTTATCAAGAAGGTCACCCTCGACATCGACGATATGAAGTTCAATACCGCCATAGCGGCAATGATGGGCTATATCAACGACGTTTACGAGGTAGGAACAATCACTAAGGACGAGCTTGGAATCCTTGTAAGAGTGCTTTGCCCCTTTGCTCCTCATATCTGTGAGGAAATCTGGGAGATTCTCGGAAACAAGGGACTTTGCTCCACAGCTGAGTGGCCCGAATATGACGAGGCAAAGACGGTTGACAATTCTGTTGAGGTTGCCGTACAGATCAACGGTAAGGTAAGAGCGCGCGTAATGCTTCCCGTAAACTGCCCCAAGGACGAGGCGATAGCCGAGGCAAAGAAGGTAGTGGCAGATGCTATCGAGGGTAAAACTATCGTAAAAGAGATCGCCGTACCCAACAAAATCGTCAATATTGTAATAAAGCCCTAAAAAAGCTTGAAAAAATTTTAAAATTATATTGACAATTCGTTTTAATTGTAGTATAATATACAAAGAGTATTGTTGCGACTTGGTCGCAGCATGCGGAGGGAGGGAATAAGTAAATGGCAGAAGTTAGAGTAAAAGAAGGCGAGTCCTTGGACAGTGCCCTTCGTCGCTTTAAGCGTCAGTGCGCTCGTTCCGGCGTCCTCACCGAACTTCGCAAGAGAGAACACTACGAAAAGCCTAGTGTTAAGCGTAAGAAGAAGTCTGAAGCCGCAAGAAAGCGCAAGTACAAGTAATAATTATTTGTCTCAAAAACGCAGACCTGAAAGGTCTGCGTTTTTTGGTTTCTTGCCGGCGAGGCGGCAAACTACAATTTATTGCTATTTATAAAACAAAGCAGGGACTGTACTTAACGAGACAGCTCCTGCTTTGTGTTATTTTATTTATTTGATTTTCGTCTGTTGTGTTCTTTGCAAAGCATTTGGCAGTTGTAAACGTGGGTCTGACCGCCCTCGCACCACGGCGTTATGTGGTCGGCTTCCATTTCTGAAAAATTGTATTTTATTTTTTCGCGTTTTTCATTTTGGCATAAAGGGCAAATTCCGTCTTGACGCTCGTAAACCAATCTTCGTTCGTTTTCGGTGAAAGCTCTGATGTTTAAATGCTTTTCGTTGCCGCTTAACAGATACTCGTAAATGCCGGAGCGTTTGGTTACGTCATCGTCTCTAAGCAATTCGTATATGCGGTGCTCCATTTCTCTCGGGCTGTACACGTTTTGTCCGTATTTGTTGTAAAAAAGCCCCCACTCCAAGCCCTTCATTTCCTTGCGGTAGTAAACGAATATAGACTGCGCCCAAGCTATAACAGACTGCAAATATTGCCAAAGCGGTGTTGCGTGGCTGTCGTGCTGGTGCTTTGACATGTATTCCTCGATGGTGGTATTTTCCTTGTCGGCAACCCATTTAAGCACCGTTTCCAAATAATCCTGTCTGTTTACTTCTCCCGAAAAATAACCGCTTGCCAATTTGTACGCCACACAGCCCTTCTTTGAAAAATAGCGTTTGGCATCGGTAAGCCACTCACCCGTGTATATGGCGTTGCGAAGCTCCTGCTTTTTTAACTGAACGCCTGCAATATTAATTGTTTCAAACCAATCCAGCTTTTCCTTGTCATTGCCTTGGCAAATGTATATCATCAAGGGATATGCAAGGATTTTTTCTTTTTCAAAGTTGGTTAAATTGTGGAAAGCCCGTCCGTTTACCGAAAAATCACCGTTTACGTATTGACAAATGCTTAAGGTGCGCTGTTGTCCGTCAAGAAGCTCGTAATTTTCGTTTTCGTCCACAACCCAATACATAACGTTAAGGGGGAAGCCTTTCATAACAGTTTCGATGACTGCGTTTCTCTGTTTCTCGTTGTAAACAAATTCCCGTTGAAAGGCGGGGCGAATATTTAGCTTTCCGCCATAGCCCACAACACCGTTTTCCTGGCTGTCCTTGTAACCGTTGCAAACGTCGCGAATTTCTATTTCGTGTAGCTTAATTTCCATTTTGTTTTCTCCTGATAAATATTCTGGCGTATGTGTTTTTTCCGTTTATTAATGGTCGAGCATCTTTTTCTCCTAAAAACTGAATACCAACAATTTTTTCATTATATCCGGCGGACGCAGAAAGACCTAATATCTCAAACTGTTCGGGATTATACTTGTCAATAAAAGTAATCGGCACACCCATAATACCGTCATAATCGCAAGGAATATCAGCCGTTTTGCTTACCTCAATAGCGTCGTAATTGTCGTATTTGGGATATTCTTCGGGGGAATAATTCTTGTACAGTATCAGGCTTTCGTGACGCTTTTTGTGGTCTATGTTGGTGAACCAAGTGCAGTTTCTGAATTTTACAAGTCCCGTTTTTTCGTCATATACTCCGCTTGCATAATCTTTTATGTGGCTTGGAATTCTAAAATAGGCATTTCCCGCTCGAAATCCGTGACCCAACCAAATCTTGTTTTCTTTTAATAGCGGGAAAATCTCTTTATACGTAATGGCGTTTTGATTTCCAATAATTATAAACTTTTTATCATACTCCATAAGCTGAGCAACGTATTCTCTGAACAGAGAGAAGGGGGGATTAGTTACAACCACGTCGCACTGCTTTAAAGCTTTTATACATTCTTCGGAGCGAAAATCACCGCTTTTCAGCCGTGTAAGCGTGTTTTTCTTGTTTTTTAATAAATATTCTACGTCGGCAAGGTCTATTGCGCCGTCACCGTTTTCGTCGTTGACCTCGGAAATTTCAATTTTGTATGGGCGCTTGTCGGGAAAAAGAGAAAGCTGTTCACCCGCAACGGGGGAGGAATCGTAGCAAGTCGCAATAAGCTTTTTCAATTTTAAATGATTAAAGTACATTGCAAAATACTTGAAAAAATTGCTCTCGTATGGGTCGTCGCAGTTACAAAAAACGATTTTCCCACAGAAAAAATCCTTGTAATGTATCAATTCGTTCTCAATATCCGATAATTGCGTGTAAAACTCATCATTTTTAGCCCTGTTAGCCTGCTGTAAACTTAAATTGCTTGCCATGACTCCTAACCTCTATGTTATTATTTGTGTTATAAATTATAACATATAAATGTGAGATTTGTCAATATATAATTATATAGAGGTGATGAGTTTTGGAAGAAAAATTGATTATTGAAAAGAAACTAAAGGGAGAAGATGGATATAAAACATTTTCTATTCGTATAAAAGACGAAACCGTTGATAGGTTGAATGAGCTTTCAAGAAAATCAAATAGGTCAAGGAATGATTTGATAAATATGCTTTTGGATTTCGCAATGGATAATTGCGAAGTAAAATAAAAAACGACCGTATGGTCGTTTTTTTGTTTAGTAGATATTTTTAGTAATTACAATCCTTAATAACCGTAGAAATATGTTCTATAATATCGCTTGCCATTACCGAGTATTCGCCAAGCTCGTCAGCGGCAGCATCACCTGCCAAGCCGTGAAGGTAAACTCCAAGGGTGGCAGCGTCAAACAAGGGCAGTCCTTGCGACACAAGCGCGGCAATAATGCCCGTAAGCACGTCACCGCTTCCGCCGGTTGCCATGCCGCTGTTACCGCTTTTGTTTACGTATATTTGGCTGTCGCAAGTGCCGTCGTAAACTATTGTTTCGTGGTCCTTTAATACGCATATCAGCGAATTCTTTTCGGCATATTCAACCGCAAAATCTACCGCGCTTGCCATGATTTCCGAGACGTTTGTGCGGCAAAGTCTTGCCATTTCCATCATGTGAGGGGTTATAATAAGCGGCGCTGAAACACCGTCAAACAGCGACGGCTTCTTGGCGATAATATTCAGCGCGTCGGCGTCTACAATAATCGGCACTTCGGCAACAGAAAGAACCAAAGCAAGAAGATTTGCCGCCAAAGCCGTTTGCCCAAGCCCAACGCCTACAACTATTACGTCGGCTTTGTCTATTACCTCAGAAATAGCGTCCTCGTTGAAATTTTCCTCGGAATATGTCGAAAGCACTGCTTCGGGAAGCTGTGTTTGCAAAATTATTCTGTTGTCCTCGTGGGTTAAAACTTGTACCAGACCCGCTCCCGTGCGGTAAGCCGCCTTTGCCGAAAAATAAGCCGCGCCGCTCATGCAAGGCGAGCCGCCTATAACAAGCACTCGCCCAAAGGTTCCTTTGTTTGAGTTTTCGGGCCTTACGGGCATTTTTTCAAGTGCTGACGGGGAATAAGAGAAAAAATTTCGCATAAGTAGTCCTCTCAATTCAAAAAAGTATTGATTTTCTGATTATATTATAGTATAATGTGGTTGTAAATGCAATAGATTTGCAATTATTTCTTCTGTTAAGAGGTGAAAATATGAAATTTGGAAAGTTTATAATTAACTCAGACTATATGACGACAGACCAATCCTTCCCTTGGTTTCAAGGAAAAAAATACGGATACTGGGAATTTGACCGACACAGCACCGACCTTTATGACAGAGGTGGACTTGTGGCGTTCAGAGACCAATTTAGCGTTCCCGAAAAGGTGCGCTCGGTAAAGCTTACTGCTACCGCGCTTGGCGTTTTTGAAGTTTACGTAAACGGCAAAAAAGTCGGTGATGACGAAATGAAGCCGGGGTGGACCGATTACCGATATCGCGTGTTTGAGTTCGACTACGATATAACTTCGCTTTGCAGAACAAGCGGAGACAACGTTATCGTTGCCTGCGTTGCGCCCGGTTGGTATTCGGGCAGAATAGGCAACTCGACCTACGGAGACAGGGGCGTGGCATTCTGCGCCGAGATAACCGTGACCGACAAGGATAACCACACCACCGTTTTTGCTACCGACGAGAGCTGGGAGACGTCTTTCGGCGGCAGAGTACGCACAAGTGAGATTTGGGACGGTGAGCTTTATGACGCGCGCCAAAAGTGCATATATTCCGACTCGGACAGCTACGAGTGGAAACACGCTATTCTTTGCGATTACGCCAAATGCGAAATCAAGCCCCACGTTGGAGAGACCGTAAGACTTAAGAGAAAGGGAATAACCCCCGTCAGTGCTGTTGTATACGATGGAACAATGGATAATGGCACGGATTTTGGTGAAATTAACCTTGTTTCCAAAAAAATCGGCAAAGGCTGCGAGCGCGGATGCGTGAAGAAGGGCGAAAAGCTTGTTATCGACTTCGGCGTTGAGTTTACAGCACGCCCCCGTATTAAGCTTTACGCCCCCAAGGATACCAAGGTGCGTATTTATTGCGGCGAGATGCTTAACGACAGCGGTCTTAAGTCACGCGGAAACGACGGCGCAAAGGGAAGTCTTTATATTGATAACTACCGCTCCGCGCTTTCGAGAATTGAGTATATTTCTTGCGGTGAGGTTGAGGAATATACCCCCGCTTATACCTTCTTTGGCTACAGATATCTTGAGATAGTACCCGATAACGATATCGAAATCCTTTACGCTGTCAGCGATATTATAGGCAGCGACCTTAAGAGAACGGGAAAGATAGAGACGAGCAACGCGGAGGTAAACAAGCTTATCGGAAACATTTACCGCGGACTTGAATCCAACTATCTCTCTATTCCTACCGACTGCCCTCAGCGTGACGAGCGTCTCGGCTGGACGGGTGACACACAGATATTCTGCGGCGCGGCGGCGTACTTTGTAAACGCCTACGGCTTCCTTTCCAAGTGGATGGGCGATATGCGTGACTCTCAGCTTGACAACGGATGCTTCCCGTTTGTGGCACCCACTTGTTTCCCACCCGAAAACAGGGCGTACGGCGCAGGCGCGTGGGCTGATGCGGGAATCGTAGTGCCCTATAAAATGTGGCTTATGTACGGAGATAAGGGCATTCTTGAGGAAAACTACGAGGCTATGGAAAAATACATGGATTACACGTATAAAACCAATGGTCTCGAAGGTCCAAAGGCATTCTTTGGAGATTGGCTCTGTTATGAAGAAAATCGCAAGGACTGCGTATCAGTTTGCTATTTCTATTACGATGCTTCCCTTATGGAAAAAATAAGCTTGGTGCTTGATAAGCCTGAAAGAGCAGAGTATTATGCAAAGCTGAAAGAAGATATCGTAGCCTACTACAAAGAAAAATATATCGAAAACGGTGAGTTTAAGATTAAGACCCAAACGGCATATATTCTTCCGCTTGCCTTTGATATGCTTGATGGTGAAATGCGCGAAAAGGCAATCAGAGAGCTTAAGGCAAAGATTGTTAATAACGACTACACTCTTGCCACAGGCTTTGTGGGAACGGGGCTCTTGAATCAGACTTTAAGCAAGGTCGGTCTTGACGATGAAGCATATTCGCTTCTCTTGCAGACCCGTGACCCCTCATGGCTTTACAGTGTGCGTCAGGGAGCGACGACTGTTTGGGAGCGTTGGAATTCTTACACGATAGAAAAAGGATTCGGTGACGTTGGTATGAACTCCTTTAATCACTACGCATACGGCGCGGTTGCAGAGTGGATGTTCTCGGATGTGGCGGGTATAAAGCCCGTGGAGAAAAACCCGGGATTTGAAAAATTTATTCTCGCTCCCACCCCCGATACAAGAAAATTTATTCCCGAGGGTCAGGAAAGAATAACAAGCGTGAAAGCCGAATTTGAAAGTGTTTACGGACTTATAAAGTCTGCGTGGTGCTACGAAAACGGTGAGTTTGTTTACAGAGTAACCGTTCCCGAAAATACCGAAGCAACGGTTAAATTCCCGCTTCTTTCGGGCAGAAACAGCGTGAATGTGAACGGACTTGTGTTTGAGGAAAGCGACAGCTTTACCACCCGAAACGGCAAAATGATATTTACTCTCGGAGCAGGAGAATACGTAATTAAATAAAACGAAAGGAGCTGAATTTTCAGCTCCTTTTTACGTCCAATCAAGCGAGTATTTGCCGCTTGCGTTTTCTATTTTTACTACAAGATAGTAGCGTGCTTTTTCTTGTGGATAAATATTTCCCGTGCGGTTTTTGCCGTCAAGTGACAGCACTACTTCTTTTCTGCTGTCAAGTACCTCTGCGCTAATAGAGCCTTTCGTAAGCTCTTGACTTAACTCAAAGCGGTAGCTTTTTGCCTCTTTGAATCTGATGACCCTCTTAAAAGTGCCGTTGCATTTGGAAAAACGCGCCTGCTTTATATTTCCTACGTACATAAATGCGGCGTGGGTGTGTATAGTTAACAAACCGCCAATGTAGGCGCAGTAAACCGCAACAAGAACCACCGCCAAAATAAGCGTCCATTTGATAATTCCACCTATCATTCTTCGTTCTCCTCGGTGTATTCTTTTATCCCTTGCATTCTGCCCATTGGCTTAAAGCCGTCTATCTCACCGCGCTGAATAGCACCGAAAATGCGATATTTAAGCCCTTTGTTTGTTCGTTCTATTGTGTTTAAAAGCGTATCCATGTCGGCGCGTTTGGTGTTTCCGTCGGCGGGGCAGGGAGATTTGATAACCGGTAGCTCCGCCTTTGATGCAAAATACCTTACGTCCTTTTCGGGCATGTATATCATGGGTCTTATCAGATGAAGGTCAATTCTCGAAAGATATGTTACGGGTTGAAAACAGCCAAGCCTGCCTTCGTAAAAAAGATTGAGCATAAATGTGTTTACCACGTCGTCAAAATGGTGACCGAGAGCTACCTTATTGCATCCAAGCTCTTTAGCTGTGTTGTGAAGCGAGCCCCGGCGCATCTTGGCGCAAAGAGAGCAAGGATTTGACTCCTTTCGCACGTCAAAAATAATTTTCGATATCTCGGTTTTGGTGATGTGATACGGTACTCCCAACTCGTCACACAGCTTCTGTATCGGAGAAAAATCCATAGGGGGCTCAAAGCCCATGTCAACCGTAATCGCCACAAGCTCAAATTTTTTGGGGTAAAACCGCTTTAACTCGGCAAGAGCGCACAGAAGCGTAAGCGAGTCCTTGCCCGCGGATACGCCAACGGCTATTTTGTCGCCGTCCTCAATCATGTTATAATCGTCTACCGCGCGGCGTGTGTAGCTTAAAATTCTTTTTATGTTTTCCATTATTTCTTGAAAAACTCCGCAAAGGAGCAGCTTTCGTATATTTTTTCGGCGTCCTCGCTCATGTTGCGAGTGCCGTCCTTGTATAAAATCAAATTTTTGGTGAGTGTCAGCGAAGCCGCCGCACCTTTTTTTGCCTCAATTAATACCATAGACGGTGCGGTTTTGGTGTCACTTTGAACAAAGGTCATTTTTTTAGGTTCAAGCTTGTTGCGCCTTAAAGCGGAGATAAGGTCAATAAGTCTGTCGGGACGGTAGACTACGTAGAATCTGCCCCCGAATTTAAGCAATCTGTACGCCGTCGCGCAAAAGTCGTCTATTCCGCCAAAAACCTCATGTCTTGCAATGTATTTGGCCTCGCAGTCATTGCGTTTTCCGCTGTCGGTTTTCATATAAGGCGGATTTGAAAATACTGCGTCAAACTCATAACCAAAATCAGCAGCTTTAAGCTCGCGTGCGTCGCGGCAAACGACCTCAAGGCTGCCCTCCAAGCCGTTAAGCGCAATATTTCTGCCAATAAGCTTTGCGTATTGCTCCTGGATTTCGGCAACCGTTATTTTGTCAAAACGCTTTTTTGAAGCGGCTAAAAGAGAGATGATTCCCGTTCCGCCTCCAAGCTCAAGCGCACAGCCCCCTGCGTTGGCGTACATATACGCCGCCAGCAGATAGGCGTCGGTGCCAAATGTAAGCCCGTCGGATTTTTGTATTAACTTGAGATTTTCATTTACCTCATCAAGCCTTTCGCCGTCTTGTATAATAATATCTGAATTCATCATTGTCTCCGTTTAAAGAAAATGGGCTGTCCCGCGGGACAGCCCTTCATAAGTATGGAATTACTCAGCCTGGGGAGCGCCTACGGGACAAGCGTCTGCACAAGCACCGCAATCAACGCACTTTTCAGGGTCGATAACGTAGATTCCATCACCCTCCGAGATAGCCTCGCAAGGACACTGGTCAGCGCATGCACCGCATGCTACGCAATCTTCAGAAATCTTGTATGCCATTTTCATGTACCTCCATTTGATGATAGATATATTGTATCACACTTTTAGCGATTTGAAAAGACCTTTTTGAGAAAATTTTATATATTTTTCAAAAATCTTTTGTAAAATGCTAAAAGTACGAATCGAAAATTAGTTTTCACCGTCGTCGGCAGTCGCTTTCTTGCGGGAATAGGACAGTATTTCAACGTTGTCTCTGTGGTAGGATTTAGGAGGTTCTTCGCTGTTGTCAAGCTTGACCTTAATCATTCCAAGCAGAGGCGTAGTGTCGCAAACTACGCCGTTTCCGTCGGGAGTTTTTACAATACAGTCAACGGGGGGCGTAAGGCGGCTTTCTTCCTCATAGCTCTTTTGCTCGTATCTGAGACAGCACATAAGCCTTCCGCAATTACCGGAAATCTTTGTGGCGTTAAGCGAAAGACTTTGCTCCTTAGCCATTTTTATAGACACCTGACCAAAATCGGTAAGAAATCCCGCACAACAAAGCGGACGGCCGCAGATACCAAGTCCGCCGATAAGCTTTGCTTCGTCGCGGATACCAATCTGCCTCAGCTCAATACGGGTTCTGAAAACCGAAGCCAGGTCTTTTACAAGCTCGCGGAAATCAACGCGCCCCGCGGAGGTAAAGTAAAAGAGAAGCTTTGAGTTGTCAAAGGTATACTGAACATCCACAAGCTTCATATCAAGCTTGTGAGCCTCTATTTTCTCGTTGCCGATTCTGAACGCCTCGTCCTCTTTTTGCTGATTTTCGGCGTTGTGGGCGACGTCCTCCTTGGTTGCGATTCTTATGCAAGGGCGGAGCGGGGGAACTATCTCTGAGGTCGGTACTTTTCGGTTGGGAATCCAAACCTCACCGAATTCAGCGCCTCGGGCAGTGTCTACGATAGCGTATTCACCACGCTTGGCAACGAAACCGTTGGGCGCAAAGTAATAAACCTTTCCGGTCTTTTTGAATCGTACACCTATTATTTCGGTGGTCTCAACATTTTCAACCGGAGCCTCTGCCTTGACGGGACGCTCAACGTCTCTCACAATCGGCGGAATAATATCTGCCTCAATCTCTGCAATAACTTCGGGTGCGAGAACAACGTCCTCAATGTCCAACTTTTTCTTTTCCTCTTCTTTGGGAGCGGAAAGATCAAAATCAAACTCGGGCAGAACTATTTGAGCCTCTTGTTCAACTTGATTTTTGGGCTTTTTTTGTTCGTTGGATTTTCCTCGGTTGTTATTTCTTCCGTGGTGGCGGTTGTTATTTCTTTTTTTATCGTTATTCTTTTCGCTCATTTTACAACCTTTCAAAAATTATAATATATTCGCAAGCAACGTTGTAAGCGTAAGCTTGATGTTTGCGTTTCGCTTCAAAGTTTCTTTGGTGGCTCCTATTTTGTCATACAGACCAAGCATAGAGGTAAGCCCTACGGAATACGCTTTTTCGATTGCTTTTTCTCGGTCTGAATAGAAGCAAAGCGCGGCGTCCTCGCTTTTTTTCAAAAGTATAAGGTCGCGCAACGCCGTTTCGGCGTATGTGAGTATAGGAATCAGCTCATCCTGCTTAGGGGGGAGAGATATAATAAGCTCTGTAAGCGCCACAGACTTCTTATTTAGCGAGTAGTCAACGAGTCGCTCAGCGGTTTCACGCCTTAAAACAAAGGGTTGGCGTGTTTTTTCGTCGGTAAGCTCAAGGGCGCGTCCGATAGAACCGTCGGCAATAGAGATTATAGCGTCAAGTTCGGATGGGTTGGATAAATCCAGCTTTTGCGCATCCTCAGAAACCTTAAGCAGATACTCACGCGCCGCTTGCGGCGCGATTGGCTCAGTGCGAAGTATAGGGGCTCGGCTTTTTATTGTTTCAAGCAGTTTTTCCTCAGCCTCGCAAAGCAAGAAGAATACTACAAAAGAGGGAGGTTCTTCAAGCGTAAGCAAAAGCGCGTTTTGCGCCTGAGCCGTCATAGTTTCGGTGTTTTCGATGATGTATACTTTGTAATCAAGCTCGTTTGGAACTACTCTTACAGAGCGTTGCACCTCGCGAATCTGGTCGACCTTAACCGAAGCACCGTCTTTTTCAATAATAAAAACGTCGGGAGATTTCTTTTCAAGAATTTTTTTGCAGGAGCGACATTCAAAACAGGGAAGCGCATAACCGTCTATCCCCTTGTTTTCGCAGGCAAGTGCGGCGGCGCACATCATGGCAAGCGTGTGCTTTCCGCTTCCGCGCTGACCCGATATTACGTAAGCGTGAGAAAAGCTTCCCGCTATTATCTCGTCGTACAAACGGCGGCGCAGCTTGTCGTTTCCAACCATTCTGTCCATAGCCAAACTCATACAGCACCTCCGCAAAAATTCAAGTTCAACTTATATTATAACAGAGAAAATCAATTCTGTCAATCAAAATTTTTAAATTAGCACTACGGGAAGATCTGGCTCTGGGTCTCCAATCACTTCTTCAAGCGTTTTTACCCCCATAGGAGTATATTTTCCGTTCTTTATTGAAATTATAAGGTCAGCAATTGAGTGAACCTTTTCGGTCAGCACAATCCCCCCCGATACTTCGATATAATCGGTAGCCTTATGTCTGTCCGACCCCGAGGTCATTATTTTTCCCTCTAATCTTGCCAGCTCCAAAGCAAGCTTGTTGTGTTCGGGTATGTTACATGAGTTGAAAACCTCGTATCCGTCAACCAACGATGATGATATGGTAAGGTGATCGCACTTGAAATACGGGCGGTAGCGGTAGGGGTGAGCCTGAATTATGAATGCGCCGCTTTCTCTTGCCAGAGTGAGAAACTCCACACGCTTCATATCTCTTAACTCGGGGTGCGCAATATACCATTCGGGCTCAAGACCGTAAATAAGATACTCGTCCCAGGTGTCAAAAAGCTCTTCGACCCCGAAAAAAACCTCAAAATCCTTTCCTTCAGCCGCTTGCTTCATATCGTAATATCCGGAAAGATACTCGTCTACGTATTGTGTCCAAGGAAGACTTCTGTTGGGACGGGTGTTTCCGTGGAAAAAGTGGTCGGTAATCACCGCGCCTGAGTATCCGTTTTTTATATAGAAATCAACATATTCTTTACCTTCGGAAGCACCGCATTTGCTGCCTTGGCTGGAGTGAAGATGAAGCTCGTATTTATACATTTTCTTCCTTTCGTATCGCGTACAAATTTAAATCCCATGCGGGAATGTAGCGCAATTTTCTCAAATATAATTTGTAATCGGGATTTAGCTCTTTCACAAAAATCGGAAGCTTGTATAAGTCCTCACTTCTGTGATAAACCGAAATCAGCAGTTTGGGAGAATATTTGGAAATAGTTTTACGGCTTCCTATAAGCGCTTCGTGTTCCGAGCCTTCCACGTCGTATTTAATATAGTCGGGATTAAAATTTTCAGCAATTCTGTCTACCGAATCAACGTCAACCTCGGTTACTTTGCTGCCGCCGTTTATACTCAGATTGGCGTTGCGATTGCCACTGGCGTCAAAAAAGAGTGTGTCCGCATGCGACCAAGCGCCAAGCTTGTACGTCGTTATTTCCGGGCTTTTCACACCTTCAGCAAAATCGGACAGCTTTTTGAAATTTCTGCGGTCGGGCTCAAAAGCAATTACTCTTTCAAGGCTGTCGGTGTCCTTCATGAGGGAGCGTATGGTGTCACCGTTGTAAGCGCCAAGGTCAATATAGCGCTTTATCTGTGACGGAGCAACAAGCTCAGCCGTTACTAAGTCCTCATCGTCGTCACAGGTAAACAGGTAGTTGATTTTGCCACTCAGCTTGTAGTTGATGATGTTTTCAAAAACGAATTTTGAACGCTCGTCAGCTAAAAGTCGGTAAGCCTTCTCAAACTCGCCTTGGTGAGCCTCAAAGAATTCCATGTTGAAAAGATTGTCTCCAAACACCGGAACGTCGGGAGCGTAAAGCTCGTTTTCTGCGGCAATTCGCTTAATATTATCAATAACGTCGGGCAGGGAAGAAGCAAAGGAAAGCAACACGATAAAGCTTCCGTACTTTTCTTTTGCCTGTGAGTAGGACAGAACAGTTTTGCCATGAAAGCTGTGTCCTCTGACAAATCCGTCAGAGGCGAAAAAGTCGGCTATCTCTATTCCGTATTTTTCGCAAACCTTCAATATCTTGTCCGCACCGTTTCCCATTCCGTACATAAGAATGGGCTTGTGTGAGGCGCGAAGATAATTCCATAAATCTGTTTTTACTTCAATATTCATTTCAAATTCAAAAATCTCGCCGCGTTGTTGTAAAGAATGTCGGCGCGTACCTTTTCGTCAAGCTCAACCTTCATAAACCGCTCAAGCTCCTCGTTGGCATAAGCCACGGGATAGTCTGTTCCAAACATAACTCGTTCGTATCCGAGAGCTTCTATCACGCTCTTGGCGTAAACGCTGTCAATTACCCACAGCGCGCTTGACGAGTCAAACCAAATTTTATCAAAGTCGGTAAGCAAGCCGATTTTTTTCCAAGCAGTGTAACCGCCGAGATGCGCGGCAACAACCTCAAGATTTGGAAAGCGCTTCTTTATCTTGACTAACCTTTCTGTTGCTGAGAATTGGTACTCCTCGCGGTTGTCACCCATATGAAGATAAAGCGGCATTTTGCCCTCTATCGCTTCATACAGCACCATAAGACGCTTGTCGTCAATGTTCACGCCTTGAATGTCGGGATGTATTTTTATACCTTTCATCCCAAGCTTTTCAATGCGCTCGACCTCGGCGGGAATATCGGGGAAATCCTGATGTATGCCCGCAAATCCTACGGGGGTAAACCTATCGGAGGCGTTTTCTCTTACAATGTCAGCCATAAAGTCGTTTATGTGGCAAACCTGCTTGGGATTGGTGGCTACGCAAAGCATAAGGCAGCCGCAAATATCGTATTTGAGGCAGGAAGATTGAAGGTCCTCAAAGGTTCCTTTTCCCGAGGGCTCAAAGTGGTAGTATTTTTCAAATTCGTAAAAGCGGCTCAGACTGTCTATTGCTTTTTGCGCCACGCTATCGGGATAAATGTGGGTGTGTATGTCAAATATTTTATACATTTTGGTAATCCTTCTTGTTGACTTGTGGATAAAATGGTGGTATAATTAAGAAAAAAGTAGGAGGGACGAATTATGGATTGTCTTTTTTGTAAAATAATCGGTGGAGAAATTCCGTCATCAAAGGTTTATGAGGATGAGTACGTTTACGCTTTTAATGATATCAATCCTCAGACACCCGTTCACATTCTCGTAGTACCCAAGACGCACATTTGCTGTGCCGATGCGATAAACGCTGAGAACAGTGTGTACGTGGCAAAGATTTTTGAGGCTATTCCCAAAATTGCCGCATCTGCGGGACTTAAAAACGGATACCGCGTTATAACCAACTGTGGAGAGGACGCTTGCCAGAGTGTTAAGCACCTTCATTTCCACGTTATGGGCGGTAGAAAGCTTCCCGAAAATATGGGCTAAAGCAAGCAGGGCTGTTGCGCAACGCTTCAGCCCTTTTGCTTATCTTATTTTCAGCAGAATTTTTCCATCGGAATCGGGGGATATTTTGTATTCGTTAGCTATAAAGCCCCCCGTAAGGAAGAAAATCTCCTCGCTTGCGATAACCTTTCCGCAAACCGTTTCAAGCTCACCCGCAATAAGAGGCAGAATAAATTTGGCGCCTTGCGCGTTTTCAATACTTATCTCCAAGCCATTCTCGGTAAGCGAGTAATTGAATATTCTGTCGACGTCGTCTTTGAGTCTGTGGCAGTTTTTGTCAGCCAAGCCTGAAATTGATTTTACGGAAGTTCCCGAAGTAGTCATAGACATGGAAGTAAAGAACGCGGTGTTGTAAACAACGCCGTCTTTTTTTATCTCAAGTCGCGGAACAAGACAGCGGTGCGTTTTTGTTGCCTTAGTAAGCTGATAGTTGTGCGGCTCCGAAATTCTGTAGCCGACAACGCTTCCCGCAATAATAGGTCCGGTGCCGTACTTCCAAAGCATAGAAAGCGTGCCGCCGCAAGCGTGGTGACCGAGTTCTATGGCGTAATCGTAGCCCGTTACGGTTGCTCTGTAATTTCCCGCAGCAAGCTTGTAGGTGTTGACCTCGGGATAGTATTTTACGCCGCTTACGCAGTCGCAGGGAATATCCGTGCGCTCGTATTCGCCGTCAAGATTTTCAAGTACGCAAGCCAAAGCGTTTGCGTGCTCGAAGGTGTGGTGCGTGCAGGCGTGCTCGCCGTGCCTCTTGTAGTGCGGTCCGCCGTAAAGCAATCCGTCATAGGTGCATGCCTTGATAAGCTCAACGTTTCTGCGCGCCGCTTCCATAAAGGCGGGATTTCTGTCGGCAAGAAGCACGTAGGCGGGAGCACAGCCGTCAGAGGTGCGCGAGCCGTAGTAGGTCCATTTGTTGTTTCGAGATCCGAAACTGTTGTCCCAAGCTCCGTCGGGAAGCATAAAGTCAAGCTGCTTTAAAAGTATATCGGCAAGCTTGTCAAGCAACGCCTCGTCACCCTTAAGCTTTGCATATTTAACAAGAGAGGGAAGCGATTCTTCCATGTTGTAGCCGATGTCAATGGGAGAGCAACCAAGCGGAGTTATCGCGTCTCGCGGCTTACCCTCGCCCACAAGAAAACCGTTTTCGGTTATCATGGTCATAGCGTAATCCTCAAGCTCCTTAGCCTTTTTTAGAAAATCCTCGCGCTCGAAATATCTGCCGAGAAGTTCCATAGCAAAGGTGTTGGTTACGGGATAATTTATGTTTGCCGTGCAGTCCTTGTCAAGATTTGCATAGCACCACTCGCCCATACCAAGCAGGCGTTTTTCCCATTTAGCAACCGTGTCGGTGTCAAGAAACTCCTTGCCGCAGTTAAGCGCCTCGCAAAGCGAAACGGCGGCGAAAACGGTAATGCCTTTCCACTCGTTCTGCGCGTCGTTAAAAACGGCTCCGTCATCGCACAAAAGCGTTTCTCCAAAATCAAATACGTCTTTGGCGGCGTTAAGATATCTTTCGTCGCGAGTTGCTTTGTACATGTAGACAAACGGATAGACCGCGTCGGGACATCTGCCGTGGATAACCTGGCAGGAACGGCAATAAAACGCCCCCTCCAAGCCTCCAACTTCTATTCCGCGGAACTGGAGCTTTCTTAAGGCGTCGCACCAGTCTCTAAGCAAATCAAAACAAAGCTTTTTCATTTTACTTTACAAATTTATTGTAGATGGAAACAAGTGTCTTTTCAAAGTCACTTTCTTCAACACCGATGATAATGTTAAGCTCGCTGGAGCCCTGGTCTATCATCTTGATGTTTATATCAGCCTCGGAGATGGCGTCGAATACGCGAGCCGCCGTTCCCTTGGTCTTGACCATACCGCGTCCAACGACGGCAACAAGGGCAAGATTGTCCTCAATCTCAACTCTGTCGGGGCGAACGGTTCTCTTGATTCTTTCAATGATTCTCTCGCGTATGCCCTCGATTTGCTTGCTCTCAACAACAACGCTCATGGTGTCAACGCCCGAGGGAAGATGCTCAAAGGAAATCTCGTTTTCCTCAAACACCTCAAGAACCTTTCTGCCAAAGCCTATCTCGGCGTTCATCTTGTCTTTCTCAATGGTGAGAACCGAGTAACCCTTTCTGCCCGCGATGCCTGTGATAACTCTCTCGTGGTTGTAGGTGTTGGTGCGGGGAACTATCATCGTTCCGGGATCCTCGGGACGGTTGGTGTTCTTGATGTTAATCGGAATTTCCGCGTATCTTACGGGGAATATAGCCTCGTCGTGAAGAACTGTCGCGCCCATGTAAGAAAGCTCACGAAGCTCTGCGTACGTGAGAATATCAATGGGGCAGGGATCTTTAAGAATTCTGGGGTCAGCCATCATAAAGCCCGAAACGTCGGTCCAGTTCTCGTAAAGATCGGCCTCAACCGCGCGCGCCACAATAGATCCGGTGATATCAGAACCGCCTCTGGAGAATGTTTTAATAGTTCCGTTGGGCATAATTCCGTAGAAACCGGGGATAACGGCGTTCTTGTGGTGCTTAAGCTCCTCGCGCATTTCATTGTTTGTCTTTTCCTCGTCAAACGAGCCGTTTTCTTTAAAGAAAATTACGTTTTCCGCATCAACGAAATCGAAACCGAGATACTTGGCGAGGATAAGACCGTTGAGGTACTCTCCGCGGCTTGCGGCAAAATCGCGACCCGAACGGTGGAGCATTGCGTTCTTAACGTACTCAAGCTCACCCGAAATGTCAAAATTAAGACCAAGCTCGGCAATAATGCCGTTGTAGCGCTCGGCTATTTTGGCGAAATGTTCGTCTATGTTCTCGTTGTTTCTTATCATATCATAGCACTGGTAAAGCATGTCGGTGACCTTTGTGTCAGCCGAGAATCTTTTTCCGGGGGCAGAGGGCACTACGTATCTTCTCGATTCGTCTGCCTTAATGATTTTGGCGACCTGCTTAAAATGCTCCGCATCCGCGAGAGACGAGCCACCGAATTTTACAACTTTAACTTCCATGTCAATTCCTCTCATTTCAAAAATTATAGATATACACTATAATTATATGTAATATTTTGTCATCTGTCAATAGGTGTGACGGAAACAAAAATTATTTTGTGAATATCTTGCACAATGCGGCGCAAAAAAGGCTTTTAATTGTGCAATTTTTTCAAAAAAATTATTTACAATGAATCCAAACTGTGGTATAATTAGTGTGTTTAAAAGGAAGGGAGCGATACAATGAAGGAATATAAAGAAAAAAACGGCGGATCGCCGTCATCAAAAAAAGCCCCCAAGGACGGATACGTAGGCCCGGGCGGCTTTAATTATGAAAAGGTAGCTCCTCCCAAGTCAATTAAAGACGTTCCGAGATACTTAAAAGAACTTTTGGGCGGTTTTTTCTACCGACTTTTCTATATTTTCTCCCTTGTTTGGAAAACCGGACCGTGGATACTGTTCGCGATGCTGTTTGTGGCTGTGGTTACGGGTATTATGCCGGTGCTTGGTTCAATAATCTCACAGAAGATATTGAACGAACTGCAGGATATAATTACCGACAGCGTCCTCGGGGCGGCAATAGGCGATTTCTGGACGTCTAACGTAATGTTCTTGCTTATTTTTTTGTTCATCTACCGTATTCTTAACCGTGCCGTAGGAAGCCTTGAATCGGCGGTTACACATATCGCAGGTGAAAAAGTTGTCAGCTATGTCAAGCTTCAGATAATGAAAAAATCAGAAGAAATTGACATTGCGGATTATGATATGCCCGAATTTTACGAAAAGCTTGAAAACGCCAACAGGGAAGCGGGAATGCGCCCGGTGCAGATACTTTCGGCTACTTTCCGTATGGTAAGCACGCTTATCGGACTTGTCAGCTACGCGGTAATTATTTCCACGGCGTTCCCGATAGCGGCGCTTTGCGTAATTCTTGTTTCAATTCCGTCGGCTGCCGTCAGCTTTGTTTTCAGACATAAGCATTTCAGGTATATGCGCCACCGCTCCAAGGAGCGCAGACAAATGAACTATTATTCCGAAATAATGGTCAACAAGGACGTGGTCAAGGAAATAAGAATGTTTGACCTTGGCGGTACGTTTGTAAATAAGTACAAGCAGGTGTTTGAGGGATATTATTCGGGAATCAAGAAACTTGTGGCGCAGGAAAGCGTTTGGTCGGTGGTTATGGCTACGCTTTCGTCAGTGGTTAACTGCGTATTCTACGCGTTTATAGCCTTGGGCGTGTTTAACGGAGATTTCAAGATAGGTGATTATTCCCTTTATACCGGCTCACTTTCTTCTATTGCCTCGTCGGTGGCAAGTATTATCGGCATTTCGGCTACCATATACGAGGGAACCTTGTTTATAGATAACCTTATCGCCTTTATGAAAGCAGACAGCTTTATTACAGCTCCAAAGGTTTCGCAGGTTATCGAACGCGGAGTGCCCCATACCGTTGAATTCAAGAACGTAAGCTTTGCTTATCCCGGATCTGACAGAATGGTTATAAAGAACGTGAGCTTTACGCTTAATCCGGGCGAAACCACAGTGCTTGTCGGTCTTAACGGCGCGGGAAAAACCACGCTTATTAAGCTGCTTACAAGACTCTATGACCCAACCGATGGAGAGATTCTTCTTGACGGAGTGAACCTCAAAGAATATAACCCAAAAGAGCTTTATAATATGTTCGGAATTATCTTCCAGGACTTCGGAAAATATGCCTGCACGGTTGCAGAAAACATTATGTTTGGCGAGGTGGGGGCTGAGCGCGATGACGAGAGAATAACCGATTCTGCCGAGTCGGCAAATGCCGCCGATTACATAAACAGACTTCCGGAAGGCTACGAAACGCCGCTTATGCGAATTTTTGAGCGCAACGGTACAGAGCTTTCAATAGGTCAGTGGCAGAAGCTTGCGATTGCGAGAGCCTTTTACAGCGACTCGGATATTCTTATTCTTGACGAGCCGACAGCCTCGCTTGACGCCATAGCCGAACAGGAAATTTACAGCCAGTTCGAGCAACTCCGTAAGGATAAGACGACCATATTCGTCTCCCACAGACTCTCAAGCGCAACTACCGCCTCAAAGATTATCGTCCTTGAGTATGGTGAGCTTATCGAAATGGGCAACCATAAAGAGCTTATGGCAAAAGAGGGAAGATACTACGAGCTTTTCTCGACCCAGGCAAAGCACTACGTTGAGGGCTCTGAGGAAGAATAAAGATTTGTATGAGAAAACCGCTGTTTTAAAAACAGCGGTTTTTATGTTGCGGAAAAAACGGATAGCAAAGAAAAACCGCCGAGAAATCTCGGCGGTTAAACTTTTTTGAAGCAAATTAGCCAATAGCGTTGAGCTTCTTGGTGAACTGGCTCTTCTTGCGAGCTGCTGCATTCTTGTGAATGATTCCGCAAGCTGCTGCCTGGTCGATCTTCTTAACGGCTGCCTTGTAGGTAACCTTTGCAAGCTCTACGTCGCCTGCCTCAAGCGCTGCCTCATACTTCTTGATATCAGTCTTGAGCTGTGTCTTGAAAATCTTGTTCTGAAGTGTCTTGGTCTCAATAACCTTAACGCGCTTCTTTGCACTCTTAATGTTCGGCATGTTTTTCATCTCCCTTTCCAAAATTAGTCTACGCAACGATACCTGAGAGGGTGTACCGTCACTTTGTCCATACATCCCATATCATACCACAACAAAAAGAAAAATGCAATAGGTTTTTGAAAAAAACTTTTGAAATTTTCAAAAAAATTTTTAGTCCAACGTAAATATGTCTTCAAATACCACTTCCGAACCGCGAAAATCGCATACCATGCTGTATTTTCCCGCAGGGGCGTCTTCCCCAATTGAGAAGCCTGATGAGGAGGTGCGGTATCCCCCGGGAGGCATTTCAAGCCACTGTGGCATGTCATCTGTGAGTCTTACATAAGTGGGGTGAATGATATATTCTTCCTCGGTGGAAGTACAAATCAATTTTACATATGCTCTAAAACTGCTATAACTGCCAAACCAAACGTAATTTTCGTCTTTGAGATTTGCTAATTCGATGTTGATGAAAAACACTTCTCCGCGCTTGAATTCACCGTCAATCCCTTTAAAGGTGAAACCAAAACCGCTGTTCTGTTTAGAAAATTCATATGTCGCAGTTTCCAATTCGTCTGTGGAAATATCTGTGTCGTTAGTTTCTTGAGGGAGTTCGCTGTTTTGACAACTAACCAAAAGCAAAGTAATGATCAAAAGTGCCGAAAAGATTTTTTTCATAACGTTACTCCTTTATTTCGGTTTAGTCCAACGTAAATATGTCTTCAAATACCACTTCCGAACCGCGGAAACCGCATTCCAAACTGTATTTGCCCGCAGTGGCATCGGCGGGAATGGTAAAAGTATAACCGCTTGAACGGCTTTCGTTGGGAAGAATTTCGTGGTACATACGGTCGTCGGTAGATGGCTGCTCGTGTGGAGGAATAACGTATTCTTCCTCATAGCAAATTAATTTTACATAGGCTTGAAATGAGGATGACGAACCTACCCACGTGTATTTTTCATCCATGGTGTTTATCAGCCAAACCTTAGCCCGTATATCATTTCCGCGTTCAATTTTGCCTTGAATCCAATCCAAGCAAAAACCAAAATCATCCGTTTCTTTGCCCCAATAGTATGACTTGTATTCAAATTGCTCAGGGGCGTAAATTGTCTCTACGTGTTGCTCACCCGATGTGGTATCGGCATCAGCACCGTTTTGACAACCTGCCAAGAGTAAAGCGAATATTAAAAGAATCGGGAAAAATTTTTTCATAATATTACCTCATTATTCGTTCAAAACATTGTATGTTATAAAAATCCATTCTCCATCAATTAACTCATCAAGTTCACCGTGCTGACGCAAAACGTGCTTGGCTCTGTACTCATTATAACATAAATTCCCTTGAAAAGGCAATAATTTACTAAAAAACATTTTGTAAATTCATTTCAAATTTTTCCCGAATATACACTCCGATTTTGAGAAAATTTGCATTAATATTTTATTATATAAATTTTTTTGTAAAAAGTTTCAAAAAATGCTTGACAAAAGTAGAAAAGTATGCTAAAATATTAAACTGCATTATAATTGCTATCTATGTCCGACGATAGGTGGCAAAAGTTGGAAGAAAAACCGATTCTTCATAAACTTGTAAGTTGCAAAAGTAGCCTTTTGGTTCTCTGACGGACGCGGAGAATACTACTTTGAAGGAGTGAATGTATTAATGGTCAATGTAAAAGAGCAAAAGCTTGGCAAAAACGTGAGAATGAGCTTTTCCAGGATGAAAAACACGCTTGAACTTCCCAATCTGGTAGAAATCCAGACAAAGTCGTTTAAGTGGTTCCTCGAGAAAGGTCTTGACGAGGTACTTAGGGACGTTTCCCCGATAACTGACTTTTCGGGTAAGCTTTCCATAGAATTTCTCTCATACTCAATCGACACCAAGCCGAAATACTCTGTTGAAGAGTGTAAGGAGAGAGATGCGAACTACGCAGCTCCCCTTAAAGTCAACGTAAGACTTACGAATAAGCTTACCGGTGAGGTAAAGCAGGCGGACGTATTTATGGGCGAGCTTCCCATAATGACCGAAACGGGAACGTTCGTTATCAACGGCGCGGAGAGAGTAATCGTATCTCAGCTTGTTCGTTCACCCGGAATGTATTATGCCTCCGAGTTCGATAAGTCGGGTAAAAAGACTTATACAGCTCAGATCATACCTTACCGCGGAGCATGGCTCGAGTATGAAATAGATGTAAACGGCGTAATGTACGTGCGCATAGACAAGAACCGTAAGGTTCCCGTAACTATGCTCATTCGCGCTTTGGGAATGGATCTTGTCGGTGACGATATTAAGAACGCTGACTACGTTTCCACAATAGAGACAAAGGACGATGTGTACGCCATCTTCGGTGAAGAGGACGTTCTTTCGGTAACCTTTGAAAAGGACGAGTCCGAGGGTCTTGCTCTCAATAACGGCACAAATTGCGGCGTTGAGGCCCTTAAAGAGATATACAAGAAGCTTCGTCCCGGTGAGCCTCCTATCGTGGAGTCCGCTCACTCGCTTCTTAACGGATTTTTCTTCGACCAGAGACGTTATGACATAGCGCCCGTCGGACGTTATAAATTTGATAAGAAACTCGCAATTTCCGAGAGAATTGCCAACCGCAGACTTGCAGCTAACGTTGTAAGCCCTATAACCGGTGAGCTTCTCTTTGAGGAAGGCGCGGTTATAAGCAAAGAGGATGCCATAGCTATCGAAAACGCGGGCGTAAACGAGGTGTTCGTCAAGCTCGATAACGATAAGACCGTGAAGGTATTCTCCAATAATACCATATATCCCGAGTTTATACTTGGCTTTGACCTTAAGGATTGCGATATCAACGAAAAGGTAAGAACCAACGTTCTTCTCGCTATTATGGAAGAGTGCGGTGGCGACGTTGACGCTATCAAGGAAATGTGCAAGCTCCGCGTAAACGAGCTTTGCCCCAAGCATATAACCAGAGACGATATTTTCGCTTCCATTAATTATATGTTTAACCTTGTCAACGATATCGGAAGCGTTGACGACATCGACCACCTCGGAAACCGTAGAATTCGCTCTGTCGGAGAGCAGCTTCAGAATCAGCTCAGAATCGGTTTCTCGAGAATGGATAAGATTATAAAGGAAAGAATGACCACTCAGGATAATGAGAAGATCACCCCCCAGCATCTTATCAATATCCGTCCTGTTGCTACGGTTATCCGTGAGTTCTTCGGTTCTTCTCAGCTTTCGCAGTTTATGGACCAGAACAACCCCCTTGCGGAGCTTACGCATAAGAGAAGACTTTCCGCGCTCGGTCCCGGCGGTCTTTCCCGTGACCGCGCATCCTTCGACGTCCGTGACGTACACTATACCCACTACGGTAGAATGTGTCCCATCGAGACACCCGAAGGTCCTAACATCGGTCTTATTTCCTACCTTACTACCTACGCCCGTATCAGTGATTACGGCTTTATCGAAGCACCTTACAGAAAAGTTGATAAGGCAACAGGCACCGTAACTGACGAAGTAGTTTATATGACCGCTGATGAAGAGGATAACTATATCGTAGCTCAGGCAAACGAGCCTCTTGACGAAAACGGACGCTTTGTAAACAGACGTGTAACAGTCCGTGATAAGGCTGAAATTATCGAGGTTGAAGCATCTGACGTTGACTTTATGGATGTTTCTCCTAAGATGGTGGTTTCGGTTGCTACCGCTATGATTCCTTTCCTTGAAAACGACGATAACTCCCGTGCGCTTATGGGTGCGAACATGCAGAAGCAGGCGGTTCCGCTTATGGTTACCGATTCTCCCATTGTCGGTACGGGTATGGAGTACAACGCGGCTGTTGACTCAGGCGTTGTAATCGTGGCTAAGAACGCGGGACGCGTTGAGCGCGTTGACGCAGACAAGATAGTTATAGTTGGCGAGAACGGTCAGAAGGACGTTTACGAGCTTATTAAGTTTAAGCGTACCAACCAGGGCACATGCTTCAATCAGAGACCCATCGTTGAGGTGGGAGAGGAGATTGTGGCAGGTCAGGTTATCGCTGACGGTCCCGCTACCGCAAACGGCGAGATAGCTCTCGGTAAGAATGCTCTTATCGGATTTATGACCTGGGAAGGTTATAACTACGAGGACGCGGTTCTTCTTAATGAGCGTCTTGTGCGTGATGACGTTTATACATCTCTTCATATCGAAGAGTATACACATGAGGCAAGAGATACCAAGCTCGGACAGGAGGAAATCACAAGAGAGATTCCCAACGTCGGAGAGGACGCGCTTAAGGACCTTAACGCTGAAGGTATCGTAAAGAAGGGAACTGAAGTCCGCGCAGGCGATATTCTTGTAGGTAAGATCACTCCCAAGGGAGAAACCGAGCTTACCGCCGAGGAAAGACTTCTTCGCGCAATCTTCGGTGAAAAGGCTCGCGAGGTAAGAGATACTTCTCTCCGTGTTCCTCACGGTGAGTCGGGTATCGTCGTTGACGTTAAGGTGTTCTCAAGAGAACAGGGCGACGAGCTTCCCACGGGCGTAAATAAAGTTGTAAGAATTTATCTTGCTCAGAAGCGTAAGATTTCTGTGGGAGATAAAATGGCGGGCCGTCACGGTAATAAGGGTGTCGTTTCGAGAATTCTTCCTCCCGAAGATATGCCCTTCCTTCCCGACGGAACTCCTCTTGATATCGTTCTTAACCCCCTGGGCGTTCCTTCACGTATGAATATTGGTCAGGTGCTTGAAGTGCATCTCGGTATCGCCGCTAAGAAGCTCGGCTGGAAGATTATGACACCCGTGTTTGACGGAGCTAACGAAAAGGATATTTCGGAGTGCCTTGATGCGGCGGGTATGAATCCCAGCGGTAAGACTATTCTTTACGACGGCCGTACAGGTGAACCCTTTGATAACCCCGTAACGGTGGGAATTATGTACTACCTTAAGCTTCACCACCTTGTTGACGATAAGATTCACGCCCGTTCCAACGGTCCTTACTCTCTTGTTACACAGCAGCCCTTGGGCGGTAAAGCTCAGTTCGGCGGTCAGCGTTTCGGAGAAATGGAGGTTTGGGCTCTCGAGGCATACGGTGCGGCTTATACTCTTCAGGAAATCCTTACCGTCAAATCGGATGATATTAACGGTAGACGTAAGGCTTACGAGGCTATTATCAAGGGACAGAACATTCCTACTCCCGGAGTACCCGAGTCCTTCAAGGTTCTTACCAAGGAGCTTCAGGCGCTTGCGCTTGACGTTCGCGTGCTTGATAAGGACGGCGAGGAAATTCAGCTTTCTACTCTTTGCAGCGAGGAAGAAGTATCTCCATATAAGAGAAATGATGATATTGATTTGTTTGCCGATGACGAAAAAGCAGTCGAGACAGACGAATTGAGAAGCTCGTCTATTATAACCGATGAAAACGGTGACGTGATTGATGACGGAGATGATGACGATGATGATGAGTTCTACGCGCCCAACGGCTTGGACGATGACTCATTCGATGATGAAATATAAAAATTAAGGAGAAACAGCATGGCGAATAATGAATTTGATTCAATAAGAATAGGTCTGGCTTCTCCGGACATGGTAAGAGAGTGGTCTTACGGTGAGGTTACCAAGCCCGAGACAATAAATTACAGAACTCTCAAAGCCGAGGTGGGCGGTCTTTTCTGCGAAAAGATCTTTGGCCCTACTAAGGACGGCGCGTGTATGTGCGGAAAGTACAAAAACGCCCATAGCCTTTCCAGAGATGGAAAACCGCACAAGTGTGAAAAGTGCGGCGTTGAAATAACAACTAAAAAAGTAAGAAGAGAGAGAATGGGTCATATCGACCTTGCTACTCCCGTAGCTCATATCTGGTACTTCAAGAGCGTGCCCAACCGTATCGCTCACGTGCTTGATATGTCTCCCAAGCAGCTTGAGCAGGTGCTTTACTTTGCTGAAAACGTTGTGCTCGATCCCGGACCTACCGATCTTGAGGTTGGTTGTGTCCTCAGCGAGTCCGAGTACTCGAAGTACTACGAGAAGTACGAGAACGATTTCAAGGTTGGAATGGGCGCTGAGGCAATCAAGGAGCTCCTTTCCAAGATAGATATCGAGGCTCTCGCTGAAGACCTTAAAGAGCAGCTTAAAACCGCAAAGAACCAGAAAAAGGCTCGTCTTATCAAGCGTCTTGAGGTTGTAGAGGCGTTCAGAAAATCGGGTAATAAGCTTGAGTGGATGGTGCTTGACGCTATCCCCGTCCTTCCCCCTGATATCCGCCCCATGGTTCAGCTTGACGGCGGACGCTTCGCGTCTTCTGACCTTAACGAGCTTTACCGTAGAGTTATCAGCAGAAATAACCGTCTTAAGAAGCTTATTGAGATTCACGCTCCCGAAATTATGATCAGAAACGAGAAGCGTATGCTCCAAGAAGCGGTAGACGCGCTTATTGATAACGGACGCAGAGGTAAGCCCGTAACAGGCCCCTCCAACCGTGCGCTTAAGTCTCTTTCCGAGATGCTCCGCGGTAAGCAGGGACGCTTCCGTCAGAACCTTCTCGGTAAGCGTGTTGACTATTCTGGACGTTCGGTTATCGTAGTTGGTCCTACTCTTAAGATTTACCAGTGCGGTCTTCCCAAGGAAATGGCCCTTGAGCTTTTCAAGCCTTTCGTTGTAAAACGCCTTACAGAAATGCAGAAGGCTACCAACGTTAAGGATGCCCAGAAGAAGATCGACAGAGCATACCTTTACCCCGAGGTTTGGGACGCGCTTGAAAACGTTATAAAGGAACACCCCGTTCTTCTTAACCGTGCTCCCACACTTCACAGACTTTCAATTCAGGCGTTTGAGCCCGTTCTTGTAGAGGGACGCGCTATCAAACTTCACCCCCTTGTGTGTACCGCGTTTAACGCAGACTTTGACGGTGACCAGATGCCCGTACACGTTCCGCTTTCCGCGGAAGCTCAGGCTGAGGCAAGATTCCTTATGCTTTCTGCTAATAACCTCCTTAAGCCCATGGATGGTCGCGCGGTTACCGTTCCTACCCAGGATATGATCCTTGGTTCTTACTATCTTACAATGGATAAGCCCGGCGAGCCCGGCGAAGGCAGAGTATTCCGTAACTTCGACGAGGCTGTTATGGCATACGAGAATAAGCAGCTCGGTCTTCATGCTCCCATTAAGGTGAGAGTTGAAAAGGAGATTGACGGCGTAGTACGTTCCAAGATAATTGATGCTACACTTGGTAGACTTATTTTCAATAAGCCTCTTCCGCAGGACCTCGGCTTTGTTGACAGAACCGATCCCGAAAAAGCATTTGATCTTGAAATTGCGTTCGTTACCAAGAAGAAACAGCTTGGTAAGATCATTGATAATTGTATCAAAAAGCATGGATCGGCGGTCTGCGCGAAGATGCTTGACGATATTAAGGAAATGGGTTATAAGTATTCAACTCGTGCGTCCTTCTCTATTTCGGTATACGATATGACTATTCCTGAATCAAAGGAAAGCTATATTAAGGCTGCGGAGAAGAAGGTTGACGCAATTCATACCTACTTCGAGCGTGGCGTTCTTACTGAGGAAGAGCGTTACGGCAACGTGGTTAAGGTTTGGGAGGATACGACCGCCCAGGTTACCGCCGCACTTAACGATAGCTTCTCGGTATTCAACCCCATCAGAATAATGGCGGATTCCGGAGCCCGTGGTTCTATGGCTCAGATGAGACAGCTTGCGGGTATGCGTGGACTCATGTTCTCGGCAACCGGTAAGACTGTGGAAATCCCGATTAAGTCTAACTTCCGTGAAGGTCTTAACATTACCGAGTACTTTATGGGTGCGCGTGCATCTCGTAAGTCTCTTTCGGATACAGCGCTTCGTACAGCTGACTCTGGTTACCTTACCCGCCGTCTCGTTGACGTATCGCAGGAGGTAATTATTCGCGAGGAGAAGTGTGATACCGTTAAGGGCGCATGGATTACCGCGATTATCAATGATGGTGACGAAAAGCCGCTTGAAACACTTCAGGATAGAATTGTCGGAAGATATACAATTGGCGCTATCGTTCATCCCGAAACCGGAGAGGTTATCGTTGACGATGACGAAATGATTACCGACGAACAGGCAGACGCAATCGTTGCCGCCGGAATCGATAAGGTTTATATCAGAACGATTATTCAGTGTCACTCCCGCTTTGGTGTGTGCGCTCACTGCTACGGCGCAGACCTTGCTTCCGGCAAGAGAGTCAACGTTGGTGAGGCTGTTGGTATCATAGCCGCACAGTCTATCGGTGAGCCCGGTACTCAGCTTACGATGAGAACCTTCCATACGGGTGGTGTCGCAGGTTCGGATATTACTCAGGGTCTTCCCAGAGTTGAAGAGCTTTTCGAGGCAAGACAGCCTAAGAAGGCTGCTATCATGTCTGAATGCAGCGGAATAGCTCATATCCAGATCGGTGAAAACGTAAACGTTCGTGACGTTGTTATCCAGTCTGAGGAAACAGGTGAGCTTGTTAAGTACTCGATCCCCTACGGAATGAAGGTTGCTATCGAAGACGGCGACCGCGTTGAGGTAGGTCAGGGAATTACCGAAGGTAGCAAGGCTCCTGCTGATATTATGAGAATTTGCGGACTTGATGCGGTTTATGACTATATCATTAAGGAAACTCAGAAGGTTTACCGTTCTCAGTCTTGTGACGTTAACGATAAGCATATTGAAATTATCGCCCGTCAGATGACAAGACGCTTCCGCGTTGACGATAACGGTGATACAGATCTTCTCGTAGGTTCTATTGTTGACATGACGGAGCTTGAGGATGAGAACTGCAGAATCAAGGCTCGTATCGAGAACGGCGAACGTGAGCTTCGCCTTGCTGAGGGATCTCCTGTGCTTCTCGGTATTACCAAGGCTGCTCTTCAAACCGAATCCTTCCTTTCTGCGGCATCCTTCCAGGAAACAACCAAGGTTCTTGCAGACGCCGCAATCAAGTGTAAGGTTGACCGTCTTATAGGTCTTAAGGAGAACGTTATTATCGGTAAGCTCATTCCCGCCGGAACGGGTATGAAGTGCTACAGAGACGTAGGTGTTGTTCCTAACGAGGAAGCCCCCGAAACTGCTGACGCTCAGTAAATATCTTGATTTTTTACCTTGTCTGCCGTGAAACGGCAGACAAGGTCGATTTTTGTGTAAAAGGTTTGATGACTTGAGTGTGAAAATATGCAAAAACAAAGTGCAAAATAAACAAATTTGCTTGTGCGAAGTTGTTTAATTTGTGCAAAAGGGAGAAAATTTCAGTCTCGAATAATGTTTCTTGACAAAAAGGCTTTCAAGTGATATAATAAACTGTATGCTTTTGCGGGAAATCGCAAGTCATAATCAGACAGAATCGCAAGCCTTGCGGCGTGCGTCTGTATATAAACGTTAAATTTTGAAAGAAGGAGGAGAAAAATGCCAACCTTTAACCAACTTGTAAGACAGGGCCGTACTGATAAAGTGTACAAGTCTAAAGCACCCGTGCTTCAGAAAGGCTTCAATACACTTAACAATGTAGCTATCGATCAGCCTGCGCCCCAGAAAAGAGGCGTTTGCACAAAGGTTTCTACAACCAGCCCCAAAAAGCCTAACTCGGCTCTTCGTAAGATCGCCAGAGTAAGACTTACAAATGGACTTGAGGCAACCACCTACATTCCCGGTATCGGACATAACCTGCAGGAACACTCTGTAGTGCTTATCCGCGGAGGAAGAGTACGTGACCTGCCCGGTGTACGTTATCACATTATCCGTGGTACACTTGATGCACAGGGTGTTGCAAATCGTAGCCAGAGCCGTTCCAAGTACGGCGCAAAAGCTCCCAAGAAATAATCAAGGGAGAAAACAGGTATAAAGCAAAATAGTCTGCCCGTCAGAAGTTGAGAAAATTTAATGTTTATATATCAACCTTGACGCGCGCTAACAGAAGACTGCTTTTGAGTACCAATGAATTCATAAAATTTAATGAAGGAGGGAAGTACAGTGCCGAGAAGAGGTAAAATTTCTAAAAGAGACGTATTGCCGGATCCTCTGTACGGATCTAAGCTTGTAACAAAGCTTATCAACAACGTAATGTATGATGGCAAGAAGGGTGTAGCCCAGAAGATCGTTTACGACGCATTCAAAATCGTAGAAGAGAAGGCTGGACAGAATGCACTTGAAATGTTCCAGGAAGCTCTTGAAAACATCATGCCTAAGCTTGAGGTTAAGGCTCGCCGTGTAGGTGGTTCTACCTACCAGGTGCCTATGGAGGTAAGAGCTGAGCGCCGTCAGACCCTTGGTCTTAGATGGCTTGTAAGTTATTCCAGAACTCGTGGAGAACGCACAATGGCTGAGCGTCTTGCAGCTGAAATCATGGATGCAAAGAACAGCGCAGGCGGAGCGTTCAAGAAGAAGGAAGAAACACACAGAATGGCAGAGGCTAATAAGGCGTTTGCTCATTACAGATATTAATAAGGAGACCTGATATATGCCAAGAGAATATTCGCTTGAAAACACACGAAATATCGGTATCATGGCTCACATCGATGCCGGTAAAACGACAACAACCGAAAGAATTCTTTTCTATACAGGTAAGACTCACAAAATCGGAGAAACTCATGATGGTTCCGCTACGATGGACTGGATGGAGCAGGAGCAGGAGAGAGGTATTACAATTACCTCCGCTGCAACCACTTGCTTCTGGAAGAACAACCGTATCAACATCATAGATACTCCCGGTCACGTTGACTTTACTGTTGAGGTTGAGCGTTCGCTCCGTGTACTCGACGGTTCCGTAACGGTACTTTGCGCTAAGGGCGGAGTTGAGCCTCAGTCCGAGACTGTCTGGAGACAGGCAAACAAGTACAGAGTTCCGCGTATGGCCTATGTAAACAAAATGGATATCACGGGCGCGAACTTCTATCGCGTTGTTGATATGATGAAGGAAAGACTTCACGCAAACGCAGTTCCGATTCAGTTGCCTATCGGCGCTGAAAGCTTGTTCAAAGGTATCATCGACCTTATGAACATGGAGGCTGACGTATATTATGATGACGAAGGAAAGGATATGAGAGTTGAGCCCATTCCTGCTGATATGATGGACAAGGCTCAGGAATATCACGACGCAATGGTTGAGTCTATTTGCGAAACTGATGAGGCTCTCTTCGAGAAGTACTGCGGCGGTGAGGAAATCACTGTTGAAGAGCTTAAGGCTGCCCTTCGTAAGGCTACAATCGATAACCAGATCGTTCCCGTTGTTTGCGGTACATCCTACCGTAACAAGGGCGTTCAGAAGCTTCTTGACGCTATTATCGATTATATGCCCAATCCTCTTGACATTCCCGCTATCAAGGGTGTAAACCCCGATACCGAGGAGGAAGAGGAGAGACCCGCGGACGACAACGCGCCTTTCTCGGCGCTTGCGTTCAAGATTATGACCGACCCCTACGTTGGAAAGCTTTGCTTCTTCCGCGTATACTCGGGCGTAATTCCCGCAGGTACAACCGCTTACAACTCCGTAAAGCGTCAGAGAGAGCGTTTTGGACGTATCCTTCAGATGCACGCTAATGACAGAGCGGATATCGATTGCTGCTACAGCGGTGATATCGCAGCGGTTATCGGAGTTAAGAATACTACAACAGGAGACACTCTTTGCGACGAAAAGCATCCTATCATACTTGAGTCTATGGAGTTCCCTGAACCCGTTATCAGCGTAGCTATCGAGCCTAAGACTCGCGCAGGTCAGGAGAAGATGGGCATCGCTCTTGCAAAGCTTGCAGAGGAAGACCCCACCTTCAGAACCTACACCGACGAGGAAACAGGTCAGACAATTATCGCAGGTATGGGTGAGCTTCACCTTGAAATTATCGTTGACAGACTTCTTCGTGAGTTCAAGGTAGAGGCAAACATCGGTAAGCCTCAGGTTGCATACAAAGAGACTGTACGCAAGCAGGTTAACCATGAGTGCAAGTATAAGCGTCAGTCCGGTGGTAGTGGTCAGTACGGTCACGTTAAGATCGTTCTTGAGCCCAATGAAGCCGGAAAGGGATACGAGTTTATCAACTCTGTTACAGGCGGTGCAATTCCCAAGGAATTCATCGAGCCCGTTAACCAGGGTATCCAGGGTGCTATGCAGAACGGTGTTCTTGCAGGCTACAACGTCGTTGACGTTAAGGTTACTCTTTATGACGGTTCTTACCATGAAGTTGACTCGTCCGAAATGGCGTTTAAGATTGCCGGATCTATGGCATTCAAGGAAGCAATGCGCCTTGCTGATCCCGTTCTTACAGAGCCTATCGTTAAGGTTGTTACAATCGTTCCCGATGATTACATGGGTGACGTAATCGGCGACTTTAACTCTCGCCGTGGACAGATTCAGTCCATGGAAGCAGGCAGCGGCGGAGTTCAGGAAATCACCGCATTTGTTCCGCTTTCCGAAATGTTCGGATATGCGACCGACCTTCGTTCCAAGACTCAGGGACGCGGACTCTATTCTATGGAGCCCAGCCACTTCGCAGAAGTGCCCAAGTCTATTCAGGAAGGCATCGTAACGGCTCGCGCAAAGAAAAACTAATTTAGTTTTCCAAATTTTAAAAATAATTTTAGAAAATAATTAACGGAGGAAATACAAAATGGCAAAATCAACATTTGAACGCACCAAGCCCCACGTAAACATTGGTACTATCGGTCACGTTGACCACGGTAAGACCACTCTTACAGCAGCTATCACAAAGACACTTTCTCTCGGCAACGGTAACATCGAGTTCATGGCATACGACCAGATCGACAATGCTCCCGAGGAAAGAGCAAGAGGTATCACAATCAATACTCGTCACGTTGAGTACGAGACCGAGAATCGTCACTATGCACACGTTGACTGCCCCGGCCACGCAGACTATGTAAAGAACATGATTACAGGTGCTGCTCAGATGGACGGCGCAATCCTTGTTGTTGCAGGTACAGACGGACCTCTTCAGCAGACACGTGAGCACGTTCTTCTTGCTCGTCAGGTTGGCGTTCCCGCAATCTGCGTATTCCTTAACAAGACTGACCTTGTTGACGACGAAGAGCTTCTTGAGCTTGTTGAGATGGAAGTTAGAGATCTTCTTTCTCAGTACGACTTCCCCGGCGATGACATTCCGATCATCAAGGGATCTGCTCGTAACGCTCTTGAGTCCACAAATACAGATCCTTCCGCTCCTGAGTATGCTCCCATCTTCGAGCTTATGAATGCAGTTGATGAGTATATTCCTACTCCCGAGCGTCAGGCTGACCTCGACTTCCTTATGCCCGTCGAGGACGTATTCTCCATCTCCGGCCGTGGTACAGTTGCTACAGGTAGAGTTGAGAGAGGTACAGTTAAGGTTAACGATGTAGTTGAAATCGTTGGTCTTTCCGACGAGAAGAAGTCTACAACCGTTACCGGTGTAGAGATGTTCCACAAGCTCCTTCCTCAGGCAGAGGCTGGTGACAACATCGGTGCACTTCTTCGTGGTGTAGCTAAGGACGAGATCGAGCGTGGTCAGGTTCTTTGCAAGCCCGGCTCTGTAAACCCCCACACAAAGTTTGCAGGTCACGTATACGTTCTTACTGAGAAGGAAGGCGGACGTAAGAAGCCCTTCTTCGCTGGTTACAGACCTCAGTTCTACTTCAGAACAACAGACGTTACAGGTGTTATCGAGCTTCCCGAGGGCGTTGAAATGTGCCGTCCCGGCGATAACGTTGATATGACTGTTGAGCTTATCACTCCTATCGCTATGGAGCAGAACCTTCGTTTCGCTATCCGTGAGGGTGGTAGAACAGTTGGTTCGGGTGTCGTTTCTGACATTCTTGCGTAAGTTTTAATTACCGCTTTGGGTTGGCACATTTTATGTGCCAACCCTTTGAATAATATAATATACCGCATTTGTGCGGAAAATATCTTTGGGGATTGGTGAAATTCCATACCGGTGGTAGAGCCCACGAGCAAGTCATTAGACTTCGCATGAGCAGGTGAAATTCCTGAGCCGACGGTAAAGTCCGGATAGAAAAAGATAAAAGCAGGATTATTGCGCCCCCTTAGGGCGCTTTTTACATATGTAAATAATCTCTTTCCCCTTGAAAAATGAAAGGGAAAATTATGAACGATAAAATGATAAACTCTCAAATGAGAGTAAGAAAATTAGTTTTTATGGCGTTGTTTACAGCGCTTGCTTACGCTTCTACATTGATTGTTCATCCTAAGATCATGTTTTTAACATTCGACGTTAAGGATGCAATAATAACTTTGGCATCAATGTCATTTGGACCGCTTGCGGGTGTGGTTATATCCGGATTGGTCGCATTTATCGAGTTTATCACTATCAGCGAAACCGGTATTTATGGGCTTATAATGAATTTCTTGAGTTCGGCTACCTTCGCAGCGGTTGCGAGTCTTATATATAAATATAAGAAAACTATGCTTGGAGGTATAATTGGACTTGTGGCCTCGGTGTTTGCCACAACTTCAATGATGCTTCTTGCCAATATACTTATAACACCGTATTTTATGAAGTCGACAACTGAAGAAGTGTTAAAATTGATACCCACTATTCTGCTTCCGTTTAACTTTCTTAAGGCTATGGCAAACGCGGGGCTGGTTATAGGTTTTTATAAACCTGTGTCCAATGCTCTAAAAGCTGTTCACGCCGTGCAAAGAAAAGAGGACGAAAAACTTAAATTTGATAAAACTACCGTTGTATTGCTGTTGTGCGCATTGGCTATAACTGCGGCAGCGATAATTGTAATGTTTGCTGTTATGGCGTAAATTGAGTGCGCATAACGCAGATGCATGAAAATGTATTGTTGTACATGGAATATAATGCTGAATTGCGAGGTTTGTAAACTCGCAATTCTTTTTTTCTTTTTTTGTAAAAAACTATTGAAAAATATGTTTTTATATGATATAATATATAGGTAATATAAATCTTATCAAGAGTGGTGGAGTGACTGGCACTATGAAACCCGGCAACCTGCGTGTGCGCAAGGTGCTAAATCCCGAGAGATGAGACTTGCGTCCTCCCTCGGTGGAGGGCTTTTTTCTGCCTTTACTCAGTTGAAAAAAAGAAAGGAATTAGTAAATGGAAAGAATACTTTTTACAAGTGAATCTGTAACCGAAGGGCATCCCGACAAAATATGTGATAAAATATCCGATGCTATACTTGATGATATCCTTCGTCAGGATCCCAGCTCGCGCGTAGCTTGCGAAACCTGCTGTACAACAGGTCTCGTTATGGTTATGGGTGAAATCACAACCAATGCTTATGTTGATATTCAAGGAATTGTTAGAGAAACTGTCAGAAAGATAGGATATGACCGTGCAAAATATGGATTTGATTGCGATTCTTGCGCTGTTCTTAACTCTATCCACGAGCAGTCTCCCGATATCGCGTTGGGCGTAGATAAATCATATGAGGCTAAAGGCGGCGAAACCGCTGACGAGTACGATACCGGTGCGGGCGACCAGGGACTTATGTTCGGTTACGCTTGCGACGAAACCCCTGAGCTTATGCCTCTCCCGATATCTCTTGCTCATAAAATGGCTAAGAAACTTACCGACGTGAGAAAGGACGGCACTCTCTCGTATCTCCGTCCCGACGGAAAAACACAGGTTACCGTGGAATACGTGGACGGCGTACCTGCAAGGGTCGATACAGTAGTAGTTTCCTCTCAGCATAGTGCTGATGTCGAGCTTGATACAATTCGTAATGACATTATTGAGAACGTTATTAAGCCTATCGTTCCCGCTGAGCTTTTTGACGAAAATACAAAGATATACGTGAATCCCACGGGACGTTTTGTTGTAGGCGGTCCCGCAGGTGATACGGGTCTTACCGGCAGAAAAATTATCGTTGATACATACGGCGGATATTCTCGCCACGGCGGCGGAGCTTTTTCGGGTAAAGACCCTACAAAGGTTGACCGTTCCGCTTCTTACGCGGCAAGATATATAGCAAAGAACGTAGTCGCTGCGGGACTTGCAAAGAAGTGTGAGGTTCAGGTTGCCTACGCAATCGGTGTAGCAAAGCCCGTTTCTGTTCTCGTGGATACCTTTGGAACTGCAGTTGTTGACGAGGCAAAGATTGCCGAGGCGGTTGACAAATACGTTGACCTTCGCCCCGCGGCTATCATCAAAAAGTTTGACCTTCGCAAGCCAATCTACTCCGAGCTTGCAGCATACGGACATATGGGCAGAGAGGATCTCGGCGTAAACTGGGAAAAGACCGACCTTGCCGAAATATTGAAGGCGGAGCTTCTTAAGTAAAACAATTTGACCTTGAAATGCATATCCTTTGTGTTAGGAGGATAAATCTATGTATTTCGAGGTCTTTTTGGAAATAATTGTAGCTTTTTTAGCATTTTTCGGTGTTTTTTGTCTTGTGAAACTCGTTGGTGCTGTTTGGTTTGGATACGATAACGTGTGTGTTACAATCGAGGTGGACAGTAAAGACACGGTTGAGCATATAGAGGACTATATCAACGAGGCTAAAAACACCTGCCTTGTTTGGGGCGGTAGAGAAATAGCGGTTCTTGTAAAAAATAAGTATCGAGACGACGAGCTTTTGCGTAAGCTCGAAGGCAAACGGATAAAGTATTATTTTGTAGAATAAAACGGAGGTAAGATGACTTTTGCAGAAGAGAATTCGGCAGGCAGTGAAAAGCTGGAAAGCTTTTCGGGTATTGTCGAGAATATAGTTTACAGTAACGAAGAAAACGGATACGCTATATTGGATTTTGCCATAGATACAAATGAAATAGTTACGGTCGTCGGTACTGTTCCGTACGTTTGCGAGGGGGACTCGATGACCGTTTACGGCAGATGGGTAAACAATCCCAAATACGGGGCGCAGTTTAAGGTGGAGGAATACGAAAAAATAATGCCCGCCGATTCTGCGGCTATTTTGAAATATCTTTCTTCAAGCGTAATCAAGGGTATCGGACCTAAAACCGCCCAAAGAATTGTTGAGCGGTTTGGAGAGGATACATTTGACGTTATAGAAAATCACCCCGAATGGCTTGCCGACATTAACGGAATAACTATGAAGAAGGCGCTTGAAATATCCGAGGACTTCAAGAAAAAAGCGGGAATGCGCGCGTCAATGATGTTTTTCAAGAACTACTTTGGCACAACGATGACCGTTAAGATATACCAGAAATGGGGCGGAAAATCAGTTGATATTGCTAAAAATAACCCCTACAAGCTGTGCGAGGAAATTGACGGAATCGGATTTGAAAAAGCCGACGAAATTGCCAAATCTCTTGGATTTGAGGATGATTCTGTTGACAGAATAATGAGCGGTGTAAGGTATGTTCTTACTTATAACGCGGGGCAGAACGGCCATACCTGCCTGCCTTACGATAAGCTTGTAGGCGCTTCAACCATGATGCTTGGAGTAAGTGAGGAAAAGGTTGTAAACGCTATCGACGCGCTCCAAAGCCTGCAAAAAATTGCACATTCTGTCTATGACGGGGTAAATTACGTCTTTGACAAAGAAATGTACGATAGCGAAAGATTTATAGCCGATAAGCTGTTGAGAATAGATAAAGGGTGCGTCAATATAGACGTTGCCGATATACACAGATACATAGCAAGGGAAGAGCTTGAAAACGGCATCAGATACGCCGATCTTCAGCGCCGTGCCATTATAGAAGCAATGAGCAACGGCGTAATGATTCTTACGGGCGGTCCGGGTACGGGAAAAACCACGGTAGTCAAAGCGGTTTTGAAAATATTCAAGGGAATGGGACTGAAGGTAGCACTTGCCGCGCCTACGGGACGAGCTGCAAAAAGGCTTTCGGAATCAACCTCAAGCGAGGCGAAAACCATTCACCGAATGCTTGAGATGAATTATGACTCGGGTGGCTTTTGCTTCTTGCGCGACGATAAAAACTACCTTGATGAAAACGTTATTGTAATCGACGAGGTGTCAATGGCTGATACCCCGCTTTTCTGCGCGCTTTTAAAGGCAATAAAGCCGGGTGCCAGACTGATTATTATCGGGGACGCCAATCAGTTGCCTTCTGTGGGGGCGGGCAACGTTTTGCGCGACCTTATCGACAGCAAAAGATTTGCAACGGTTGAACTGACCGAAATTTTCAGACAAGCCGAAAAAAGCCTTATTATAACCAACGCCCATAGAATAAATTTGGGCGAAATGCCGGTGCTTAACGTGACCGATAACGATTTCTTTTTTCTTCCAAGAAAAAGTGATCTTGAAATAGCGTCAACAGTTGTGGACTTGTGCAAGAACAGACTGCCAAAAGCCTATGGACTGACCGCGTCAAACGGAATTCAGGTTATAACCCCATCAAGAAAAGGCGCTGGCGGTACGGATAATCTTAACGTGCAGCTGCAAAGTACGCTTAACCCGCCCAAGGGAAAAAATGACGGCTACGCTCACCGCGGACGAACTTTCCGCGTAGGCGATAAGGTAATGCAGACAAAGAATAATTATCAGATCGAATGGACTAAGGATACCCAGACGGGGCTTGGAATATTCAACGGCGACATAGGTGAAATTACCGATATAGTTGCCAGAGAAAAGTATATGACAATTCGCTTTGACGACAGATACGTTGATTACGACTTCAATATGCTTGAGGACCTTGAACATGCTTATGCCATAACAGTTCATAAAAGTCAGGGAAGCGAATACCCCATAATAATTATCCCTGCCTATCAAGCGCCTCCCATGCTTTTGACAAGAAATTTGTTTTATACAGCCGTAACGAGAGCGCAAAAAATGGTTATAGTAGTAGGTCGTGAGGATATCGTTAAAACAATGGTTTCCAATAACAGACAGACTATGCGTTACACCTGCCTCGGAAAGAGATTGGCAAAATGAGTAAGCTTGGCAAGTCGATAGGAAAAGTTCTTACAGTTGTGGTAAATCTTTTGTTTCCGCCAAAATGCGTTTCGTGCGGAGAGTTTATACAGAAAGATATGCTTGACCTGTGTGAAATCCCGTTTTGTGAAAAATGCCGCAGTAAATGGGAGCTTGAAAAGCTTGATGAATGCCCCGATTGCGGTCTTGAAATGACGCTTTGTAACTGCGGGGCTCCAATGCTTGACAAAAGCGGAGTTGAGGATTATATCAAGCTTGTAAACTATTCATCTGGAGCGCGAAGTGTCGGAAAAAACGCTGTGCTGTATCTGAAAAGACATAAGAATAACCGCGCGTTAAATTATTTTGCGACGCAACTTTCGTATCCCGCTAAAGCAAGGATTGACCGAATGGTCAGTAACAAGGCGGTGGTAGCCTACGTACCAAGAAGTGGGAAAACAAAGCGCCTGCTTGGCTTTGACCAATCAAAGGAAATTGCCGTAAGGCTGGCGAAAAAGCTTGGTATACCTTGCGTAAAGCTGTTTGTGAGAAAGAGCACTTCGAGAGTCGAGCAAAAGAAGCTGAATCTTGCGCAAAGAAAGGATAACGCTCAAAATCTGTACGGCGTGAACCTTGGCGCACTTGAAATGCTGAAAGAGATTGACAGCGTTTTCCTTGTAGACGACGTTATGACGTCGGGGGCAAGCCTTTACGGTTGCGTTTCGGCACTTAAACGTCATTTTTCGGGGCGTATAGTTGCTGTGACTTTGGCAAGAACGGGAAAGAAAAGTAAAAAATAATCGTATGCGTATTGCTTTTTTGAAAAATATATAGTATAATATAATTTGCAAAATAAAAAATATGTATGGAGGAGCTATGGCCGCTAAGTTTTTTGATAATATAAAAAACGGAATATTCAGTGACGTGTGTATAGACTTGGGTACTGTCAGCGTGCTCGTATATGTCAAAGGGCGCGGAATAGTTCTCCATGAGCCCTCGGTTGTGATAGTGGACAAGGAAACAGAAACTATAAAATTCGTAGGTGAGGAAGCGCGGAAAATACAGGGCAGAACTCCCGAAAAATATGAGGTTGTAAGACCTTTGCGCGAGGGAGTTATAAGCCGATATAACGTGACCCAGCAAATGGTGCAGTATTATATCAAAAAAGCCTGCGGAAACACGTGGGTAAAGCCTAAGGTGCTTGTCTGTATCCCCTCGTGCGCAACCGACGTTGACGAGCTTGCGGTGCTTGACGCTATAAATCAGGCGGGCTCAAGACAAACCTTGCTTGTTGAAGAACCTCTTGCCGCCGCGATAGGCGCGGGAATAGACGTTTCCGAGCCAAAGGGCAAAATGGTGGTTGATATAGGCGGAGGTACGTCGGATATTGCCGTTATAGCTCTTAACGGAATAGTGACTTCCGAGTCAATAAAGATAGCGGGCGATGCTTTTGACGAGGCTATAATGCGCTACGTCAGAGAAAAGCACGAGCTTGTTATAGGTAATTCCACCGCTGAAATGATAAAAATTAAAATCGGAACGCTTTCACAGAGTAAGGAAAATAAGAAAATTACCGTTAAAGGACGGTGCATAAGAACGCGCCTTCCCAAAAACGTAACCCTGACCTCAAATGAAATGCTTGGTGCGCTCTATCAACCCGTTACGGCAATAATAGAGGCTATATCAAGAGTGATAATGTCAACCCCACCGGAGCTTGTAAGGGATATAACCGGCACCGGAATTGTTATGACGGGGGGCGGAAGTATGCTTCCCGGACTTGATAAGCTTATAGAGCGTATTACGGGTATACCTACAGTGGTAGCTCCAAGCGCCATTACCTGCGTAACCGCAGGAATGGGAAAACTGCTTGACATGATGGCGGAAGGAAAAGACGACGCTATCAGCTTGGCAAGAGAACAGAGAAACAGAAAGTGATTGGAATTTATGGCAGAAAAGAAGATTGTAAACAGTGATATAGCGCCCCTTATGTTTGAGTATTTTGAGGAAATATGCAAGATTCCTCACGGCTCGGATAATGAGGCGGAGATAGCGGAATATATCGAAACTTTTGCTAAAGCCAGAGGTCTTGAGTGCTTTAAAGATGGGGCTAATAACGTCCTTGTAAGAAAATCTGGCACGGTGGGCAGAGAAAACGAGCCTTGGCTTATGCTTCAAGGACATACCGATATGGTATGCGAAAAGGACGGAAACGTAAAACATGACTTTACCAAAGACGCGCTTAAGCTGTACGTGGATAACGAGGGCTTTTTGCGCGCAAAGGGAACTACGCTTGGCGCGGATGACGGTATAGCCGTTGCGGCTATGCTCGCTATTCTTGACGGAGCGCTTGATTCTCACCCCCCCATCGAGTGTCTTTTCACCGCGGGCGAGGAGATTGGAATGATAGGCGCGGGTAAGTTTAATTTCTCAACTGTAAAATCAAGAAGAATGATAAACATCGACAGCGAAACCGAGGGAAAGGCTGTTGTTGGCTGCGCGGGCGGTGTCAGAAGTGAAATGGTTCTTCCCATAAAGCGTGAACCCAAAAGCGGTGCGTGCCTTCGTGTAAAGCTTGGCGGTCTTGCGGGCGGACATTCGGGAGAGGATATCAACAAGGGCAGAGGAAATGCTAACCGCCTTATGGGCAGGTTGCTTACCGAGCTTGCGCTTAAAGTTGATTTTGCGATTTCCTCAATAAACGGCGGATCCAAGGATAACGCCATTCCCAGAGAGTGCGTTGCCGAAATCTGCGTGCCCGATTTTTTCGTTGCGCTTTACGAGATAGAGGGAATAGCTAAAATACTCAGCAAAGAAATATCCGATGACGATAAAGGCTTTTATTGCACTGTGGAGCATTGCGATTTTGACAGCGTTTGGGATAAAACAAGCGAAGGCAAAATTTTGCTTGCGGTAAATAATACTCCTTGCGGAGTTATTGAAATGAGCCTTGACGTTCAAGGGCTTGTGGAGTGGTCAGCAAACCTGGGCGTTATAGAAACTCAGGACGGTTGGGTGAAGGTTACTTACCTTACCCGTTCGGGAATTGACGAAAGAATTGATTACTCAATGCACGCGCTTGACCGCTTTGCGGCCGTTGTGGGTGCGGAGATAGGTCATTTCGGTAGATATACAGGCTGGAGCTACGCAAAGGTTTCTCCCATAAGAGAGACGTATCTCAGCTCGTATAAAGAGCTTTTTGGAAAAGAAGCCTCTTGTGAGATAATACACGCGGGTCTTGAGTGTGGACTTATACGCGCCAATATTCCCGATATGGATATTATTTCCATAGGTCCCGATATAATAGCGCTCCATTCTCCGGGCGAAAAGCTGAATATCGCCTCCGCCGAAAGGCTCTGGAACTTGCTTGAGTATATGCTGAAAAAATAGTATTTGGAGCTTAAAATGGAACTTAATGAGCAAAAGCCCCGTGAATCGGGGCTTTCTTCAAGTAAATGGATGTTCGCGCTGTGCTTTTTGGTGTACAGTGCGGTTTATATTGCAAGGGGAAATTTCGCCTACGCAAGGTCGACTATGCTCGCGGAGGGCGTTGTCGACGTGGGAACTGCGGGAATCCTCAGCGCGGTATATTTTGGCTGTTATGCGGTTGGTCAGCTTATAAACGGAGCCGCCGCCGATAAAAGACCGCCGTTTGTGCTTGTGGGAACCGGGCTTTTAATAATTGCCGCCGCCAATGCGGCAATGATGCTCAATATGCCCACGCCCATAAGAATTTTCGTGTGGGCACTTAACGGATTCGGACAGTCAATGCTGTGGTGTCCTATATTCTACATAATATCGAATCTTCTTCATACTAAAGTGAGGCTTACCGCAATAACTGTGGTTACGTTGTGTACGCCGATTGGAAAAGCATCTTGTGCGTGGCTGTCGGGGCTTGCTATAAGCTTTGGAAGGTGGCAAAACGTCTTTTTTATGGCGTCCTCGATAATCCTTGCTGTGGCAATTCTGTGGATATCTGCAAGCCTTGTCATAAAAAAAGACTTAGTTAAAGAAGCACGTGAGCAGCTGATTGAAGGAGAGCTCACAGAAAAAAAGCAAGGGCTTTTCGGCTTGATTTGTAAAAGCGGAGTTATCCTCATGCTTCCGGCGATGCTCGTTTACGGACTTTTCCTTAACGGAGTTGTGGAGCTTGTTCCAAGCATACTGTCAAAGGAATACGGACTTTCCTCGGCTGGCGCGGCTCTGCTTGACTCTGTTATTCCCATAGTGGGGTCGCTCGGCGTTGTTTTTGGAAACCTCCTTTATATAAAGGTGTTCAAGCGCAACGATATGAAAAGCGCGCTCTTTTCAATGATGGCTTCGCTTTTGCCAATGGCTGTAATGCTTGTGCTTACGCTTGCTAAGGGCGACGGATATATGTTTGGGGCTTATGTGGACTCGGCAATATTTGTGATTACCTATGGACTTGTCTATATTCTCCAGCTTTCTTTCGGTCATTACAGCGTGTCGCTTGTGCCTATGAAATTTTCAAAATTCGCATTTGCCGCGACTGTTTCGGGGCTTGCCAACGCAGTGGGCTACGGAGGAAGCGCCATATCATCCTACGCTATGAGCCACGCTGTTGAACGCCTGCCACTCTGGCAAACAGTGCTTATGTGGATAGTCTGCCTTGCATTAGCCTCGCTTTGCCTTGTAGCTGCGCTTATTAAGTGGAATAAATTCGTTAAAGAAATTCAAAATTAAATAAAAAGAAACGAAAGCAGTAGCTTTCGTTTCTTTTTTACATAAGTATTTCTCTTATTATTTTAGCCATATGCTCGCAGTAGGCGGAGCTTCCAAGAACAATCACGGTGTCACTTTCGCCAAGCTCTTTCAAAATGGGGCGTAAAAGCTTTCTTGTGCCTTGTTTGGGAATCTCCACAACAGCGACGTCAAAGCCAAAAGCGGTAAAATCCTCTTGGATAACCTGATTTTGCCGTTCGCAAATTACAATCGGCTTTTTGGAAATAAACATTTCAAGCTTTTTTAAAGCATTTAAAAGCGCCATTCGTCTGCTATCGGTGTCAGCTCTGTCAACTATTATGGTGGGCATGACCGAAATTGGCTCAAATCTGAGCGGCATTTCCTCGCCAAGCACCGACGAACAAATGTCTGTACCGGGAATTTTAATTCCATTGCGCCTGAGCGCCTCTGTCGCCTCAAATACGGTAAGCAGATTTTCTATTTGATAATACGCGCCTCCGGCAACCGAGTAAGCAGTGCCGTGATAGGTAAAATCGGTGCGCTTAACGGAAGACGACATGACGTGAAAAGCCTTTTTAAGCGGCATACTGAGACGGCAGTTGATTTCGGCGCATTTGTTGAATATTACGTCGTATACGTCTCTGTTCTGAATAGCGGTGACTACTTCTCCGCTGTCGCGGTCAATGCGCGCACAAACACTTCTTGCGGCAAGCGCGTCGCTGGTGGACGTAATAACGCTTATTAAAGGCTTACCGAAAACGATGTGCGACAGATTGCCTATAGGTATCTCAATAACCGCAAAGTCACAGTCTGTCTCATAAAAAACGTCAAAAGCGGTGGCGAAAAGCAGGTCGCTTGCCGACAGTTCAAAATCGGCTTCCGATTCTTTTTTTAAATCCATAACCGCCTTGTGAACATTGCTCGCGGAGTCTGTAAAGCGGTCAATCGAAACATGTCGCTCGCTCACGCAAATGCTTGTGGGAACGGAATGTATAATTGGAGTAACCAAACGCCCAACCCTGTATCCTGCCGCACTTAAAACCGCAGAGAGAAGCGCGCATACAGAGCTCTTGCCCGATTCACCCAAAACCTTGATTATACCAAGCTTTTTTTCGGGATTTCCCAACTTTTTTAATAGCTTGCCTAAGTTTTCCACCGAGTCGGTGGCAGTAGCCTTGGTAATCATTTTTTCAGCGTTTGTGGATGTCATTTTGTCTCCCCCAGAAGAAAGGCTTTCGCGCTTTTGTATTCTTCAAGAGCCTTTTTGCATCTCGGTGCTTCGGGCGAGTATCGCTTTATTGCGCGAAGCATTATGTTTTTCGGAGTTTCCTCAGGGTCAATAAGCTCAAGCGCATCGGTAATATATCCGTTAGCCTCAAGCAGTTTTAGCCTCAGTGCGTCGGTAGCGGCGTCGCAGAGCTTTTGACGGAGCATTGAATGCTCGGTGACAAAAGCAAGCGCAGGACAGTTTATGGTATGATTAAGCTCGTGGTGACAGCATGGTGTTGAAAGAATAACCTTTGCCCCCCACTCAATAGCCTTGCCAAGCACCACGTCGGTAGCGGTGTCGCAGGCGTGAAGCGAGATTACCAAAGACGGGGCATTTTGGGGTTCGTACTTGGTAATGTCTCCGCAAATAAACCTCAGCGTGTCAAAGCCAAGTAGAGAGCTTATTCCGTTGCAGTAGTCGATAACGTCAGCCTTGAGGTCAACGCCGTCCATAATTACCTCGCGTCCGAGAACGTTTTTTAAGTAATGATATGCGGCAAAAGACAAATAGCTTTTTCCGCAACAAAGGTCGCATACGTAAAGCGTGCCGCTGTCGGGGAGATTTTTAACCACGTCTCTTATATGCTCAAGAAATCTGTTTATCTGCTTGAATTTTGAACGCTTGCGGTCAAAAACACGTCCGTTTTCGTCGCTTACGCCCAAAAGCTTTAAGAAAGGCTCGGCACCGCTTAAAATGCGGGATTTCTCCTTGTCGTTTCCCTCGTCGGGAATGGCGTTTGTAAGCTCGCCCTCAAGCGCCCGAGAAAGCTTTTTGTCTCCAATCAAAGTGACCTTGCCGCCCTTTGATCGCTTTAATTCTGCGTCTCCAGCGGTGGTTATAAGATTGATCTGTGAAAAGTCCGCAAACAGCTCGGAGATAGCGTCAACGTCAGAAACGTGAATGTTTGTGTGAAGCGCCTTGTTGTCAGCGGTGAATTTTTCAACCTGTAGTACATCCTTGCCCGAAATAATCTTTTTGGTAATTACCGCGCGAACAACACTTTTGTCCGAGGGCTTTGAAAGAACGGCTTTCTTCAAAACCTTCTTTTCAGCCGCCGAAACTAATAACGAAGCAAGCGTATACTCTGGTGAAATATTGGAATTTTGCATTTTTACCTCTTAATTGTTCTCCTCGTCCACGGTGCTTTCCGTAACGGGAGCTTTGGGCTTTTTCTTAAAGGATATTTTGGATTCGGTGCCGTTTCTAAGTCTTACAATGTTGGAGCGGTGCATAAAAATTACAAGCGCCGCTACGATAATGGCACTGAGAACGTTAAATCCGGTGTTGTGAATCTGCGCCAGCACAAAGGGGTAAATAAGCATACACATAACCGAGCCGAGAGATACGTATTTTGTGCCTATAACGATAATAAGGAATATAGCAAAAAGAATAAGGAAAACCAGCCAGTCGGTAGCAAGTACTACCATAGCGGTGGTAGCCACTCCTTTGCCCCCCTTGAATTTGTAGAAGCAGGGGAACATGTGACCAAGAACCACGAAAAGCCCCGCGATAGCTGAACCGATGTCAGCGAAAATAAGCGAGCCGAGAACTACCGAAAGCGCGCCCTTTGCCATATCCAACAGCAACGTAGCCGCGGCGGGGAGCTTTCCGTAGGTGCGGAGCATGTTTGTCATGCCCGCGTTGCCGCTTCCGTACTTTCTTATGTCGTCGTGGTAGAATAGCTTAGAAATAATAATAGCAAAATTAAGGCTTCCGAATATGTATGGGAGAACCATACAAACAAGAACACCGCCTATAACGGCAAGTGCCAACCCCGCACCGTCAAGGCTGAACTGATTGATAAGATAGGTTACAACGCTCCAGGCTACCTTTTTTGATTCCTCAGCTGCGGGTGTATTTGCAGCCTCAGCAGCTAAAAGTAATGCAGAATTCATAAAATTTCCTCTCTTTAAGAATTATTTTTTCTTTCTGTTAAAAAGATTTTTGGTACGCGCAGCTAAATTTTTGCGGCGCGCCTCGGTCTCTTCGGCAAGTACAGAGGCACGAACAAATTTGTCGTTTTCGTCAAATTCAGCCTCAATTATTACTCCCTCGGAAAGTCCGTGTGCGGGGATTTCACATTTTTTGCAGTTGTCATCGTAACAAACGGCAATCCCGTTCTCAATTCTGTCAACAGAAAGCTTCATAAAAACACCTCCGCAATCCGAAAAATCCGACATTTTTATAATTATAGCATAAAACGAAAAAAAGTTCAATATTTTTTATCAATATTCTTTGACATTTGGGCAAAATGGTGGTATACTAAGAGTATGATAGACTTCGAAAGGAATTTAAATATGAAAAACGTATGTAATCTTGTAAACGACCTTGTGGAATATGCGCTTTCGCGCGGACTTATTGAAAATAACGACGTCGTTTATTCTGTTAACAGAATACTTGAAAAGCTTGGGATTTCGGACTACGCTCCCGATGAGCATACCCACGAAACAGAGCTTGAAGTGATACTTAAAGGACTCTGTGATTATGCGGTAGAGCAGGGAATTTGTGAGGATAGCGTGGTTTACCGCGACCTCTTTGATACCGCGATAATGGGACAGATAACCCCTCGCCCCTCTGAGGTAATAGGGAAGTTTGACTCCCTTTATAAAGAGTCTCCCGAAAAGGCAACCGATTATTTTTATAAGCTTGCCCTCGACAGCGACTATATCCGTACATACAGAGTAAAAAAGGACCTTAAATGGAAAACGCCCTCCGAGTACGGTGAAATTGATATAACCGTAAATCTCTCCAAGCCCGAAAAAGACCCCAAAGCTATCGCGGCGGCAAAACTGTTGCCCCAGAGTGGATACCCCAAGTGCCTTCTTTGCCACGAAAATGAGGGTTACGCGGGTAACGCGGGCAAACCCGCAAGACAGACTCTGCGCCAGATTCCAATGACTATGGCGGGCAAGCAGTGGTATCTCCAATACTCTCCCTACGTTTATTACAACGAGCATTGTATAGCCCTTTCTGGTGAGCATACTCCTATGAAAATAGACCGTTCAAGCTTTGTAAAGCTGCTTGATTTCGTAGAGCTTTTCCCCCACTATTTCCTTGGCTCAAACGCCGACCTTCCCATTGTGGGTGGATCTATCCTTTCCCATGACCATATGCAGGGCGGACACTATACCTTTGCCATGGAGCTTGCGCCCATTGAGGAAAAGCTGAGCTTCAAGGGCTTTGAGGGCGTAGAGGCAGGACTTGTAAAGTGGCCTATGTCGGTAATCCGTCTCCGCTCAAACGATAAAAACGCGCTTGTGGAGCTTGCGGATAAAATACTTCTCGCTTGGAGAGGGTACAGCGACGAGTCAGCGTTCGTCTTTGCCGAAACCGACGGAGAGCCTCATAATACAATAACTCCCATTGCGAGAACGTCGGGCGGTATGCTTGAGCTTGATTTGGTGCTTCGTAACAATATCACCACCGACGAGCATCCACTCGGCGTGTTCCACCCCCACGAAAAGCTCCATAATATCAAGAAAGAGAATATCGGACTTATCGAGGTAATGGGGCTTGCGGTGCTTCCCTCAAGACTTAAAGCCGAAATAGAGCTTCTTTGCGACGCAATACTTTCGGGAAAGAATATTTCCGAAATTCCCGAGATAGAAAAGCACGCGGCGTGGTTTGCCGAGTTTAAGGACAATTACAGCTTCACCGCTGAAAACGTAAAATCAATTATCGAGGCGGAAATAGGCAAAACCTTCGTAAAAGTCCTTGAGGACGCAGGCGTCTATAAACGTACCCCCGAGGGCAAAACCGCTTTCCTTAAATTTGTTGAATACGTAAACAAGTAATATAACCCCCGACTCTTTAGCCATGTGTGCTAAAGGACAGTTTTAATGTAAATTCAGCCTCGGCAGGAGTTTTTCTGCCGAGGCTTATTGTATTAAATTTTCTCCGCAATCAGCACATCCATACAATGCTCATGTGGAATACCGCTACTGTTACAATCAAAAATCTTTTCTTCATTTTTTCGGAATAGCCAATCGTGATAATACATAAATAGCTCTCCTGAATTCCAATCTCCCGCGATGATTTCACTTTCTTCAATATCGGGCGGCAACGGAATAAAGGGTTTTCTTACAAAAACATTTATAACGTTTATACCGTTTACTGTGGTATGCGCCTTGAGGCTATAAATGAAATTTCTGCGCTGTTCTTGAGGAATATATTGGAATACACCACTTGAAAAAATTATATCAAAATCCTTTTCAAGCCTAAAATCGCGCACATCTGCTTTGAAAAAATCTATTTTCACGCTACAGTTATCAGCAAGCTCACGTGCTTTAGATAGTCCCTGCTCCGAAACATCAAAAGCGGTTACCTTATATCCGTTTCTTGCAAGGAAAACAGCATCCTTACCCTCTCCACATCCAATGTCAAGTACCTTATAAGGTTTGATTGGAGGCTTAATGCGCATAATATCATAACAAAGATTATTGGGTTTTAATCCCCAATAATATCCCTCTGCATTGTATCTTTTGTCATATTCGGTTAACGATTGCGACGGATAGCCAAGCAGGGAATCAATAGACATGTTCAAAACTGACGCAAGTTTTGGAAGAAGGGTGACATCTGGGTAAGAAGTACCATTTTCCCATTTTGAAACGGCTTGAAAAGAAATGTTAAGTTTTTCTGCCAACGCCTGTTGAGTTAATCCAAGCGACTTTCGCCTATCTGTTATGATTTTACCGATATTCATAAGCACATCCTCCTTTTGGAAACAATTATATTATACTACATCAAGGAAGAATGTTCAATAACCTAATTTTTGAATAGAGTGTTTATTTTCTACTGATAGTTGAATAACCGCAGCACCATATTAGTGGTGAGCAAGTGCACATTTGCGGGCAAACAAAAAGCCTCCCTTGTGTAAAGGGAGGTGGCACGGCATAAGCCGTGACGGAGGGATTGTAAAAGTTAAAATTTGCACCAAAACAATCCCTCAGTCAGCTTCGCTGACAGCTCCCTTTACACAAGGGAGCCTCTGTCAGTAGTCGCCTATTCTGTTGTTATCTCATTAGATAAAATTGTTTTTTAGAATCCGCCGCATTTGAGTCGGTTTTTTCACATTAATATTTAAAACTATCATTATCCCTTTGCGGAAACGCTTTTGCAAGCCTCAAGCAGTATTTCTTTTTCGGAGAAGGGGAGCTTTTCGCCGTTTACAAGCTGATAGTTTTCGTGTCCCTTGCCGGCGAAAAGGAAAATGTCTCCCGCTCTCGCCATAGAAACCGCGTATTCAATCGCCTTTTGGCGGTCGGGGATCTTTATATAGTTGTCTTGCCCGACAAACTGCGTGGCAATGTCGTTTATAACGTCCTCGGGATTCTCGTAATCGGGGTTGTCGGCGGTGAGAATAGAGAAGTCTGCAAGCCGCGCCGCCACACTTCCAAGCTCTGCTCTGCGCCCCTTGGTGCGCCCTCCTACCGAACCGAAAAGACAGATTATGCGCTCGGGATTGTAAGCTCTCAGCGTTTCAAGCGCAGACGTCAAGCTGACCTCGTTGTGAGCGTAGTCAATAATAAAGGTGGCGTAGGGAAGAGCTTGTACGGTCTCAAAGCGTCCCCTTATCTGAACTTCGGAAATAACTTTTGACACAATCTCGGGGGCAAGTCCGCACTCGCGGCAAACCGCAATGGCGGCAAGAGCGTTGTAAACGCTGAAGTTACCCGGAAACGCTATTTTTGTGTCAAAACGTTTGCCCTCGAAAACAAACTCAAATTCTACTCCAAGCTTGTCAGTTTCCTTGAATTGCCCAATGTTTTCAGCTTTGTAGTCAGAATTGGAGTGAAGTGCGTATCCCAACTTTTTAATCTTTTTGTCGGCTGCTGAAATCATCTCGCTTGCGTATCCGTCATCGGCGTTGTAAATAATTACGTCAGCTCCGTAGTCCGAGAAAAGTGTGCGCTTGCAAGACATGTAATGTTCAAAGGTAGGATGCTCGTTTCCGCCTATGTGGTCTTGGGAAAGATTTGTGTAAACGCAGGCGTCAAATTTAATTCCGTAAACTCTGCCCATATAGAGAGCCTGAGAAGAAACCTCAATGGCGAGATACTTTACCCCCGCCAGTCTCATTTCACGCATGTATTGGTGCAAATCGTAGCTTTCCGGCGTGGTGTTGGCGGTCTCGTAGTGAAAATTACCGAAATCAATTCCGTTTGAACCGATGTAACCGCACTTAAGCCCACAGCGGTTGAGAATTTCATATACCGTGAGCGCGGTAGTGGTCTTGCCCTTGGTGCCCGTAATGCCTATAATATAAAGCTCGTCCGCGGGATTTCCGAAAAACACCGCAGACATAAGCGCAAGTGCCTTGCGCGAGTCGGAAACCTTAAAAATTTCCGCATCGGCGGGAAGCTCAATATCGCGCTCAACAACAAAATGCCTGCAACCGCGGCTGTATGCCGAATACGCAAAGCTGTGACCGTCTACCGTCGCACCTTTTATACAGACAAATAACGTGTTTTCGCGTGTGCGCCTCGAATCGTGGCAAAGCTCCTCTATATCAGTGTTTCCGTTAAATTCACGGCTTGCGGCGAATTCCACCGTCCTTAAAATTTCGTTAAGTTTCATATTGTGTATACATCCTCAGATTTTTTTATCAGAAATAGCCTTTCAAGCTCTTCGGTGTTGCGTGTTACAAATCCTTCAAATGTCCGAGATGGGATAAGCGTTATTCTCTTTGCTCCGCAAAAAGCAGCGTGCCTTTTCAGCAGCTCGAGCGCAATGCCGTCTCTCTCAAGCCCGTACGCTTTTGTGAAGTCGACAAGTTCAAGAAATTTTACCCAAAAAGGAAGCTTTTCACCGTATAATGTCGGCACAAATCCCTTTTTCAGCCTGAATTTCAAAAAATACCGCAAGGGCTTTTCGGGAAGCCCGAGAAATATGTATTCGCAGAAATACTTTTCCACCTCTTTTATTCCGTCCATAAAAATCCCCTCATTTGAATTCATGCGATTATATCACGATTATATTAATTATATCACAAAAAAGCAAAAAAATCACCAAAACCTTCAATAATTATCAAAAAAATTCGCAAAATAATAACGATAAAAAGCAATTGTACGTTATTTGCAATAAAAAAGGCAATTATTTGCAATTTCTTTGCTATTTTGTTGTTGTATAATAAAATCAGTATAATATATATCTATGCCCGATGCGTGGCGTAGAAGAAAAGAGGTAAAAATGGCTAATAAGGTATGTGTAATCACAGGCGCAGGCGGCGTGCTTTGCTCTTCTTTCGCAAAGGAGATGGCAAAGAACGGCTATTCCGTAGCACTTCTCGACCTTAATCTTGAGGCGGCTCAGGCAGTTGCAGACGAGATCGTTAAGGAGGGCGGTGTTGCAAAGGCTTATAAGACAAACGTGCTTGATAAGGCAGTTGTTGAAGAAGTTCACGAGGCGGTTCTCGCTGACCTTGGTAAGTGTACTGTTCTTATCAACGGCGCAGGCGGAAACAACCCCCGCGCAACAACAGATCACGAAATGTTTGAGGAGGGCGATGACACCCGCGAGGACATCAAGACTTTCTTCAATCTTGATAAATCCGGCTTTGAGTTCGTATTCAATCTCAATATCATGGGAACACTTCTTCCCACGCAGGTTTTCGCTAAGGATATGATTGGCGAAGAGGGATGCTCTATTCTTAACATTTCCTCTATGAACGCTTTCACACCCCTTACAAAGATTCCCGCGTACAGCGCGGCTAAGGCAGGCGTTTCCAACTTTACACAGTGGCTTGCAGTTCACTTCGCAGAGACCGGAATCCGTGTAAACGCTATCGCTCCCGGTTTCTTCGTAACCGCACAGAACAAGGCGCTTCTCTTTAATGAGGACGGAACTCCCACACCCAGAACAGGTAAGATTCTTCGTTCCACACCCATGAACCGCTTTGGTGAGGCTGATGAGCTTCTCGGTGCGCTTCGTTTCTTCGTAAATCCCAAGGAGTCGGGCTTCGTAACAGGCGTTGTTCTTCCCGTTGACGGCGGTTTCTCCGCTTACTCCGGTGTTTAATTAAAACTATCTCAGGAGGAAAAAGACAATGGCAGATATTAAGCTTTGTGCTTTTGCCGACGAGGCAGGAGACAGCCTTGCCGAGCAGATAAAGGCAATGCAGGAAAACGGTATCGGACTTCTTGAGCTCCGTTCCATTGACAAAAAGAACGTAACAAAGTTCACCAACGACGAGATTAAAGAGTACAAGAAACAGCTTGACGATGCAGGTATCAAGGTGTGGTCTATCGGATCTCCCATCGGTAAGGTTCAGATTTCGGCTGATTTCAATATCGACCTTGACCTTTGTAAGAGAACTGTTGAGATTGCGGATATGTTCGGCGCAAAGAGTATCCGTATGTTCAGCTTCTACGGCACAAACGGAGAGGCTCAGTATAAGGACCTCGTTATGGAGCGTCTCGCAAAGTACGTTGAAACCACAAAGGGTACCGACATAACCCTTTGCCACGAAAACGAAAAGGGCATCTACGGCGATATTGCCGCACGTTGTCTTGAGATACATCAGAATATCCCCGAGCTTAAGTGCGTATTTGACCCCGCAAACTACGTTCAGGTAGGTCAGGATACACTTGAGGCGTGGGCTATGCTTGAGCCATACGTGTTCTACGGACATATCAAGGATTCTCTTGCTGACGGAAGCATAGTGCCTCCCGGCAAGGGTATCGGACATATTGCCGAGTACCTTCCCAAGTTTGCCGCAAAGGGCTGTCAGGTTCTTACACTTGAGCCTCACCTTAAGGTGTTCAGCGCTCTTAAGGATCTTGAAGCACCCGGTGACGAGAGCAAGGTTGGACTTTACCATTTTGAAACCAAGCGCGACGCTTTTGATTGCGCTGTAAATTCGCTTAAGGAAATTATAAAGGAGATATAAGAAAATGATTCTTGGCGCACAGTTTTATACTCTCAGAAACTTCTGTAAGACGGTAGAGGGACTTGATGAGTCTCTCAAGAAGGTAGCAGATATGGGTTATACCGCAGTTCAGCTTTCGGGCGTTTGCGAGTACGACGCAGAGTGGGTTGCCGAAAGATGCCGTGAGTACGGTCTTAAGATCGTTATCACTCACTTCAACTACGATAAGATCCTCAACGACACAGAGGCTACTATCGAGTTCCATAAGAAGATGGATTGCCCCTATATCGGTCTCGGTATGGCAAAGGGCGCTATGATGGACGATAGCTTTGATAAGTTTATCGCTGAGATTCCCGAGGTTGTTGAAAAGATTTCCGCGGCGGGTCTCAAGTTTATGTATCACAACCATAACCACGAGTTTGCTATCAACCCCAAGACAGGTAATCGCTTTATCGATGACCTTTGCGCGGCTTACCCCGCTGACAAGCTTGGTATCACAATGGATACATATTGGGTACAGGCAGGCGGAGCTGATCCCGCACAGTGGATTATGAAGCTTAAGGGCAGAAACAACGTTGTTCACTTCAAGGATATGAATATGTATCTTTACCGCGACGCTGAGGGTAAGGCACAGCGCCAGAACCGCATCGCTACAATTGGTGAGGGTAACATGAACTACGATGCAATTATCGAGGCATGCCTTAAGGCAGACGTTGAGTACGGCTTTGTTGAGCTTGACGATTGCTACGGTGCAGATCCCTTTGAGTGCATGAAGAAGAGCTATGACTTCCTTACAAGCAGATACGGCTTGAAGTAATAAATTATTTTGAAAGGAACTTACATAAAATGAAAAAGGTAAAACTTGGTATTATCGGTATTGGTAATATGGGTTCATCCCATATGAAGAACATTCTCGCAGGCAAGTGCCCCGAGATTGATGTTGCCGCTGTTGCGGATATCGATCCCGCAAGACTTGACGCTGCAAAGGGCTTCTATAAGGAAGCTGTTGAAAAGAATCCCGAAGCAAATATTCCCGAGGTTGCTTACTTTGACGACGCTATCAAGATGATGGAGTCGGGAGTTGTTGACTCTGTTATCGTTGCAATTCCTCACTACGACCATCCCAAGTACGTTATCGAGGCTCTTAAGCACGGTCTCCACGTTATCAGCGAGAAGCCCGCAGGTGTATACACACTTCAGGTTCGTGAGATGATGGCTGAGGCTGATAAGCATCCCGACCTCGTTTTCGGTATGATGTTCAACCAGAGAACAAACCACGTTTTCCGTAAGATGAAGGAAATCATCGCAAGCGGAGAGCTTGGAGAAATCAGAAGAACAAGCTGGATCATCACAAACTGGTACAGACCCCAGTACTACTATGATTCCGGTGCATGGAGAGCAACATGGAGCGGAGAAGGCGGAGGCGTTCTTCTTAACCAGTGTCCCCACAACCTTGACCTTTGGCAGTGGATCTGCGGTATGCCCGCAAAGATCGACGCTAAGCTTAAGTTCGGTAAGTGGCACGATATCGAGGTTGAGGACGACGTAACGGCATTCGCTGAGTACGCTAACGGTGCAACGGGTACATTCATCACCACAACAGGTGACGCTCCCGGTACAAACCGCTTCGAGATCGACTGCGACGGCGGTAAGATCGTTTGCGAGGACGCTAAGACACTTAAGATGTGGAAGAACGAAGTATTCGAGTCTGAGTTCACAAAGACCACAAAGTCTGCGTTTGGCGCACCCAAGTGCCAGATCATCGACGTTGAGACTGACGGTGAGAACCTTCAGCACATAGGCGTATTCAACAAGTTTGCTGCAGCAGTTCTTCGCGGCGAGCCCCTTGTTGCAGACGGACGTGAGGGTATCAACGGTCTTTCCATCTCTAACGCTATGCACCTTTCCGCATGGCAGGGCAGAGAAGTATCTCTTCCTCTTTCCGCAGAGGATGAGCAGGCATTCTACGATGAGCTTATGGCTCGCGTAAAGACCTCCAGACGTAAGGAGAACGTAGTTTCTTCCGTCGCTGACACTTCTTCCAGCTACAATAACTAAAAAATTTAAGGAGCTGTCCTCGGACAGCTCCTTTTTTATACGTTGTTGCGGAATTAAAGCAGTACTCAAAAACTCGCCCTTTTAGCAAAATCAGGTCAAAACAAAAAACCAAGCCGATTGGCTTGGTTTTTTGGCACGGCGTAAGGGATTCGAACCCCCGACCTTTTGGTTCGTAGCCAAACACTCTATCCAGCTGAGCTAACGCCGCATACGATTTATTTCGTACTTGCATAGTATACCACTTTTGCTTTGATTTGTCAATAGTTTTTTTGAAATTTATTTTATTTTTTTGCTATTTGTCTATTATTTAACGAAATTGTGTATTGTGCCAAAAATTCGTTGTGTATCTTGTCAAAAGCGGATTTAAGTGATATAATTAATATGTAGTAACCATGTATAAATATTTAATGGAGGCAATAAATGAACATCTTAGTTTGTGTAAAGCAGGTTCCCGGTTCAAATAACGTGGAAGTAGATCCGGTTACGGGCGTGCTGAAGCGTAACGGAATACAGAGCAAAATAAATCCTTATGACCTTTACGGAATTGAAACTGCCCTCACCCTTGCCGAAAAATACGGCGGAAGCGTTGAGAGTATCACAATGGGGCCGCCGCAGGCAAAAGCGGTTATAGAGGAAACCGTTTGCATGGGTGCAGAGCGCGGAACGGTGCTTACAGATAGAAAATTTGCGGGTGCGGACGTGCTTGCTACCGCATATACTCTTTCTCAGGGAATAAAAAAGTGCGGTGAATTCGACCTTATTATTTGTGGAAAGCAGACCACCGACGGAGATACCGCGCAGGTAGGCGCGGAGGTTGCGGAGTATCTCGGAATTCCCAACCTTTCCAACGTCCTTTCGGTCGATGATATCAAGGGCGGAAAGCTTTACGTTACCGCAAGCCTTGACGACAAGGTGGTAAAAATGAGCGTTTGTATGCCATGCCTTATCTCGGTTGACGGTGACATAAATACCCCCCGTCTGCCCTCTTATAAAATCAAGAAAGGGCTTAAAGAGGACGCGGTCAAATTTCTTACATTTGCAGATTTTGACGACCAAAACGCCGACCACTATGGGCTTACAGGCTCCGCGACACAGGTTGAGCGAATCTTTCCGCCCGAAAAGAACGAGCAGAAGGTTAGCGTAACGGGTAACTCCAAAGAGCAGTCCGAAGCGCTTTTTGACCTGCTTCGCGCAAAGAAAATAATTTAAGGAGGACAGAAAAGTGGGAAAGCTTGTTATAAATCATAATCTCGTCACACCAGAAAAAGCCGAAGCGCTAGTAAAGGTCTGTCCTTTTGGAGCCATTACCTACGAGGGGGAAAAGCTTGATATAACCTCGGCGTGTAAGATGTGTAAAATGTGCGTCCGCAAGGGCGGTGGACTTGTGGATTTCGTCGAAGAAACTACGGAAGAAATAGATAAATCCGAGTGGAACGGAGTTTGCGTATACGCCGACTGTACGGGAGGTAAGATTCACCGCGTAACCTTTGAGCTTTGCGGAAAGGCAAGGGAATTGGCGGCTGTTACGGGTCACCCTGTTTACGCTATTCTTATAGGATATAATGTCAGCGAGAACGCAAAAACTCTTTTGCGCTACGGAGTAGATAAGGTGTTTGTTTACGATGCTCCCGAATTTGCGGAGTTCAGAATTGAGCCCTATACCGCGGCGTTTTGTGACTTTATTGATAAACAAAAGCCGTCCTCTATACTTGTGGGCGCAACAAACCTTGGTCGTCAGCTTGCTCCAAGAGTTGCCGCCCGTTGTCGCACGGGACTTACTGCTGACTGTACCGTGCTTGAAATGAAAGAGAATACCGATCTGGTGCAGATACGCCCCGCTTTCGGCGGAAATATTATGGCGCAGATAATTACGCCCAACACAAGACCTCAGTTCTGTACAGCCCGTTATAAGGTGTTTACAGAGCCCAAGCCTACCGATAACCCCACGGGCGAAGTAGTAAATATGGTAGTTACTGCCAAAATGCTTGAATCTGCAATAGATGTGCTTTCTTCAACCGATAAGCCCAAGGACATAGATATTGCCGAGGCAGACGTTATTGTTGCCGTTGGCAGAGGCGCTTCAAGCGAGGGGCTTCGCGCGCAGGCAAAAGAGCTTGCCGACATGCTTGGTGGCGTGGTTGCTTGTACAAGACCTATGGTTGAGGGAAATATTTTTGACGCTAAACGTCAGATAGGTCTTTCGGGAAGAACTGTAAAGCCCAAGCTTATAATTTGTCTTGGTATCTCGGGTGCCGTGCAGTTTGCGGCGGGAATGAAATCCTCCGACTGTATCGTTGCGGTGAATACAGACGAGTCGGCTCCCATATTTGACGTGGCTCACTATTGCGTTGTGGGCGATGTAAATGAGATACTTCCAATGCTTATTAAAAAGATAAAGGAGAATCGTGATGTATAATAAAATTACAAAAGAAGACCTTGCGGTTCTTCAGAATATAGTTGGCGAGAGCGAAGTGCTTTTTGGTGACGCAATAAACCCCGACTACGCCCACGACGAGCTTGGAGGCATTGAAAAATTGCCCGAGGTGCTTGTCAGAGTGCGCTCCACAGAGCAGGTTTCTGCTGTTATGAAGCACGCATACGAGCGTAATATTCCCGTAACCGTCAGAGGAAGCGGAACGGGGCTTGTGGGCGCGGCAGTACCGATAGAGGGGGGAATTTTGCTTGAAACTACCAAAATGAATAAGATACTATCGCTCAACAAGGATACCCTTACCGTAACCGTGCAGCCCGGCGTGCTTCTTATGGAGCTTGCCGCTTTCGCTGAAGAAAACGACTTTCTCTATCCCCCCGACCCGGGCGAAAAATCGGCTACCATAGGCGGAAATATTTCTACCAACGCGGGCGGAATGAGAGCCGTAAAATACGGCGTAACGCGTGATTATGTGCGCTCACTCACAGTGGTAATGCCAAATGGTGAAATACTAACGCTCGGCGCGACAGTTGCTAAAAACAGCTCGGGATATAGCCTTAAAGACCTTGTGATAGGATCCGAGGGAACGCTTTGCGTTATCTGCGAGGCGGTGCTTAAGCTTGTTCCGCTTCCCAAGGTGTCTGTCAGCCTTCTCGTCCCCTTTAAGGATATGAAAACGGCTATCGAGGCTGTGCCCAGGATTATTTGTACAAAGGTGACTCCTACAGCCATAGAGTATATGTCAAGAGATACCATACTCTTTTCCGAGGATTACTTGGGCAAAAAGTTCCCCGATACCAAAAACGACGCCTATATTCTCCTTACCTTTGACGGAAATACAGAAGCGCAGGTAGAGCAGGATATGAGTATCGTTGCCGACCTTTGCCTTGAAATAGGCGCGCTTGACGCGTATATTGTGGACACAGAGGAACGCAAAAAATCGGTGTGGTCCGCTCGCGGAGCATTCCTTGAGGCTATCAAGGCGTCTACCACCGAAATGGACGAGTGTGACGTTGTAGTGCCAGTTAATAAGGTAGATGAGTTTATAAAGTATACCCACGCCCTTGCGGAAAAATACGGTGTGAGAATCCCCAGCTTTGGACATGCGGGCGACGGAAATCTCCACGTTTACATCTGCCGTGATGAGCTTTCGCAGAATAAGTGGGAGGAGATCCTTGCCGCTTGCTTTGACGATATGTATAATAAAGCCGAGGAGCTTGGCGGTCTTGTTTCGGGCGAACACGGAATAGGCTACGCTAAAAAGGAATTCCTCAAAAAGCAGTACGGCGAAACTCCTATTGCGCTCATGCAGGGAATCAAAGCGGTCTTTGACCCAAAAAACATTCTCAACCCCGGCAAGGTTTGCTATTGATAAGAAAAAGGCGATTTAACATCGCCTTTTTCTATTTTCCAAAATTTGCGATATGCTCTTTGGGGGAAGTTGCCATTTTCTTTTTAAAAACCTTTGAAAAGTAAAGAGCGTCTTTAAATCCGCACATTGTTGCAATATCCTTGATTCCGGTAATACCTTGCTCCATAAGCGTGCATGCGTGCTGAATCCTTACGGTTGTTATATATTCTGAAACACCTATTCCCATTTTCTTCTTGAAAAGCGAAGAAAGGTATTTGGCGTTATATGAAAGCTCGGAGCTAATTCTATCAAGCGAAAGCTCGCTGTCTGAAAGATTGTCGTCTACGTACTTTTTTATCAATAATACCGCGTCGCCCGAACTGTTTTTAGGCGCGTTAGGTAAAATGTTTTCTGCAATAAGCGAAAGAGTGTACAGCACCATGCTTTCAACCCGCAATGCGGACGCTTCTTTGCGTGCTTTTATTGCGTCTGACCAAACTCGCTCAAGCTCAAAATATCCGCTGAATATACAGTTGTGTCGGTTTATCCCCAAACTTTCATATATCTTATTAGCTCGAGTGCCCAAATAGCTTGCGTACATATATTCAAAGCTTTTTACCGATTCTATCGCAAACGGAGAGGCGGGAAAGGTGAAAAATACGTCTCCCTTTTTTAACACTTGCTTGCCGCCGCTTGTGTGCAAAATCCCCTCACCGTTTTTTACGTAGTACATTTGCTGTACGGAAGGGTTTTTTAAACTGCTAAATTTCTGTACCTTGGTTTCAAGAACAAAATTTATTATGTGCAGCTTCTCGTTTTCTGAGCCGTCGGGAATAAAACGGCAAATATTCTGACTTTCCAAATCAATCACCTCACACTCATTATATATCTAAAAAAAGCTCGTGTCAAGCCAAATGTGACTATTTTTCATGTTTTAATGGAATTTCTCCATTTACTTTGTGCGTAAATATGTTAAAATTAATTTGAAAGGAAGGTGATTTATAATGAAAAAAGTAAGAATAGGCGTAATGGGTGTTTACAGAGGCAACAGCATGATAAAATACTGTAAGCTGGCCGATAACGCCGAGCTTGTGGCAATATGCGACAAATGGGAAGAAGGTCTTGAGGAAGCCAAAAAGGAAAATGAAGGACTTGATATTGCCTACTATAACAATTTTGAGGATTTTATAAAACACGATATGGACGCGGTTGTGCTTGCCAACTACGCAACCGAGCATGCGCCATTTGCAATAGCGGCAATGAAGGCAGGCAAGCACGTCTTTTCCGAGGTGCTTCCCGTTCAGACGATGAAAGAGGCAGTTGAGCTTGTTGAAACGGTTGAGGCGACGGGAAAGATATACGCGTACGGTGAAAACTATTGCTATATGTCCGCTCCTTACGAGATGTACCGTCTCTACCGAGAGGGCAAGATAGGTGAGATTGAATACGCCGAGGGTGAGTATATACATAACTGTGAAACCATATGGCCTGATATTACCTACGGAGAAGAAGACCATTGGAGAAACAATATGTACTCCACGTTTTACTGTACACACTCGCTGGGACCGATAATCCATATAACAGGCTTGCGCCCCGTTTCGGTAATCGGTGTTGAGCCAACGCTTAACGAGAGACGGATGCGTGTAGGCTCAAAGGGGGCGGAATTCGGCTTTGAGCTTGTTACACTTGAAAACGGCGGTATCGTAAAGAGCATTCACGGAGGACTTTATAAAAATTCGGTGTGGTATTCTATGTACGGATCAAAGGGAAAAATGGAGTCCGCCAGAGAGAATACCGGCAACGGCGCCGTAGACCGAATTTACGTCTACGGTGATGAGTACTCGGGGCAGTATTATAAAAGCGGTAACCTTGATACATATCTCCCCGAACGCGAGTTTGACGAAAAAGCGAAATCCTTCGGTCACGGCAAATCCGACTTCTATACGATGTATAATTTTGCGCAAAAGGTGCTGGGTGACGAAAGCGCTGATATCATCGACGTTTACGAAGCTCTTGATATGTTTTTGCCCGGTATGTTCGCCTACCGTTCGATTTTAGCGGGAAGTATTCCTATGGAAATACCAAATCTCAGAAATAAGGAAGAACGCGAAAAGTGGAGGAACGACACCGCTTGCACCGACCCCAAGGTGGCGGGCGATATGCTTCTTCCCACTCAAAAGGGCGGAACGCCCGAAATTGACGGTGCGGTCTACGACAGAATGAGAGAGCTTTGGATAGAGCGCCGCGAAAAGAAAAAGCAGGGAAAATAAATGTATTATCTGGTGGTAATTTTTTCCGCGCTTCTGTTTTCATTCCAGTTTTTCTTCAATGACGGATATAAAAGGGAGTGCGGAAGCAGTATAGCGTCAGCACTGAAGTTTTCGCTTTATACCTCAGTGTCGGGATTGGTGTTCCTTTTGGTAATTAATAAATTTTGCTTTGAAATATCAATCTTTTCACTTCTTACAGCATTTGTGTATGCTGCTGTATGTGTCGTGTTCAGCTATTGCTCGGTAAAAGCCTTTGAAACGGCAAATCTTTCGGTGTATTCGGTGTTTTCGATGATAGGCGGAATGATTCTGCCGTTCGTTTACGGACTTGTGTGCGGAGAGGAGTTTAAGCTGCTTCGTGTGGTAGGCTGTCTCGTTATAGTGGCGGCAATAGTTTTTACCGCCGACAGACGCAGAGAGAACAAGGGGGGCTTTAAATACTATATTGCCGTGTTTGTCCTTAACGGCTTGGTGGGAATAATCTCAAAATTTCACCAAGCAAACGTGTTATTTGCGGTAGACAGCGCAAGCTTTATGATGCTTACAAAAATTTGTACCGCGATTATAGCGCTTGCAGCGTTGATTTGTACAAGGAAAAAAATATTCTCGGCAAGCGGTAAGGCTTTTGCGTATTGCGGAGTTTATTCGGCTGTAAACAGCCTTGGAAATCTGTTGCTTCTCATAGCGCTTTTGCAATTACCCGCATCGGTGCAGTATCCCGTCGTTACGGGCGGTACAATGCTTTTTGCTTTCGTTATAAGTGTTTTCCGCGGAGACAGAATTAGCGCAAGAGATGTGATTTGTACTGTTCTTGCTATTGCTTCAACCGTAATAATTATTCTATAATATTGATTTTGCTATGGAAGTATGATAAAATATTTCCATAGCATTTTTTAAAGCAATTTTGTTGTATACAAATAAATCGCTTTGTGTTATTATTGAGTTGAAAGGAGTGACGGTATGCTTGTTACGAATAAAAACGAATTGATAAAATACTATACGCCATATAGAATTTGGCAAGGTATTCCCTCAATAGAGGTTACTAAAAACGGGAGAATATTTATCACCTTTTACTCAGGTGGCGTAAAAGAAGAGGTAGGAAATTTCGCGGTAGTTGCTTTTTCGGATAACGGACGCGATTTTTCAGAGCCCGTTGCGGTGGCTGTAAAAGAAAATAACCGATGCTATGACCCCTGCCTTTGGATAGACCCGCTTGGCAGACTTTGGTTTACTTGGGCAGAATCTCCCGAGCACTATAAGGTTATGGCGGCAGTGTGCGATAACCCCGATGCCGATGAGCTTTCCTGGGGCGAGCCGTTTGAAATCGGCGGTGAGGTAATGATGAACAAACCTATCGTCCTTACTACCGGCGAATGGCTTTTCCCGTGCGCGGTGTGGACGGAGGAGATGTGCGGCGTTACGAGAATAAAGCCGTCGAACGAGGTAGATAGACGTGCCTTTGCCTATAAGAGCGTGGATAACGGAAAAAGCTTTGAAAAGCTTGGCGGAGTAGATATGCCAAAGCGTTCCTTTGACGAGCATATGCTTCTTGAGCTTAATGACGGAAGACTCGCTACCTACGTTAGAACAAGCTATGGAATAGGAGTTTCTTATTCGTATGACCGAGGAAGAACCTGGACTGCGGGCGAAAACAGCAAATTTGGCGGTCCCTGCTCGCGCTTTTTCATAAGCAGACTTAAATCGGGAAGGATATTGCTTGTAAACCACTATGATTTTAAGGGTAGAAATAACCTTACCGCTATGCTTTCCGAGGACGAAGGAAAGACTTGGAAATATAAGCTTCTTCTTGACGGCAGAAACAGCGTTTCCTATCCCGACGCAAAAGAAGCGGAGGACGGATTTATTTATATTACCTACGACCGCGAGAGGGGTTGCTTTAAAAGAACCTTGAACGAGGCTTATGGTGATGCCCGCGAAATCCTTTACGCTAAAATAACGGAGCAGGATATTATGGCGGGTAAGCTTGAAAATCCCGAAAGCCGACTTGCGTGCGTTGTGTCAAAGCTTGGCAAATACGCCTACGAGGAGCAAAATCCTTACGGTGAGCTTGGAAGACTTTCCGTACGTGAGCTTGTAAATCATTTTTCGGATAAAACGGCTGACGAAATAACGGCTACGCTTTTTGATCTGTACGGGATAAACTGCGTCAATATGCACAAGCTTGATTGCAATAAGCTTGACGAGCTTATCGGTAAGCTTGACGGAGATAAAAAAATCATATCGGATATTATTGAGATATTGCGTTCGGTTTCAAGCCGCGAGATTGGTACAGCTCCTATAATTGAAAAGATAAAAAAGGTTGTAAAAGATACCCTTGCAGATGAAGTTTCTCTTAGCGATATTGCCGACAAGGTCGGAATAAGCAGATACTATATGTGCCACCTTTTCAAAAAAGTAACCGGAATAACCGTTACCGACTATAAAAATGAGCTTAAGCTTACCAAAGCAAAGGATATGCTTTTGCACACCGACAAAAAGGTTTCGGATATAGCCTACGAGTGCGGCTTTGGCAGTTCAAGCTATTTTTCAAAAATCTTTTCCGAATCCGAGCACATCTTGCCCTCTCAGTACAGAGAGCTGCTTGGCAAAAAATAAAAAACACCGCCGATTTTATGAATCGGCGGTGTTTTTTTGCAGTCTGTCATTTCCGGTTCTGCTTTGAAGCCTATATTCGCTTGGGGTCATTCCAAACTTTTTGTGAAAAAACTTTGAAAAATAAAGTCTGTCACGAAAGCCCGACACCTTGGCAATCTCGGATATGGAGAAGGAGGTTTCTCTAAGCAGCGTCTGGGCTTTTTTTATTCTGAAATTGGTTATCGTCTCGCGTACCGAAAATCCCGTATCTTTTTTAAAACTGCGTTCAAGATGGCTTCGGTCTATGTGATATTCCTTTGCGATGTCGGCAACCTTTAAATCCTCAGTGTAATGGGTGGCTATGTACGCCAAAACAGTGGCGGAACGGTCGGGTATCAGTTCCACTTCCTTTTCTTTGCTTTCAGCAATTATGGAAATAAGCTCGCAAAGCAGACTTTTCATTCGCATAACCTGCGAGGGAGAGGGGTTGGTGTCGGTAACGTATATTTTATTGAGAATCTCCTCGGCACGTTCTCTGTTTTCGCATTTCACTATGGGCGCTGAAGGTGTAATGCCAAGCCCGCCGAGAAAAAGCCCCAGGTCGGCGCTTCCGACCCCCACCCATTTTATAGACCAAGTTCCGTGCGCACGGTAATGATATTCCACGTCGGGAAACATTATTATAAAGTCGCCCTCACCAAACGAGACGCTTTTTCCGTCAAGAAAAAGAGTAGCCTCGCCTCGTCTCACAAGCGTTATAATAAAGTGCGTGCGTTTTATAGGTCCGTATTCGTGGTTAAAGGTCTTTTCTCGCTCTCCGCCGAAGTATAGGTCAAGATTGCAGCCGTAGCGTTGTGAAAACACTGTTTCAGTCATAATATCACCTCGGAAATAATTGTACCGCAAAAAGTCACAAAAGTCAATAGATGCGCATAAAAAATCCATATACAAGAGCACAACGATGTGCTATAATTGATTTGTAAGAAAAATTTAGAGGAGGAAGCTTTATGGAACATAATTACTCACCGAAATGGAAAAAGAGAGGAGACCGCACGGGTCTTATTCGTAACGCTCTCTTAAAATCAATGGGGTATACCGACCAAGATATAGAAAAGCCTATTATAGGAATCATTAACACTTGGGCTGAAACCAATCCCGGACACCTTCACTTCAGACAGCTTTCGGAGGCTGTTAAACGCGGCGTGTGGGCTGCGGGAGGCTTTCCGCTTGAAGTCAATACACTTTCAATTTGCGAGGTGTTTTTTGACATTTCCAGCCTTGTTTACAGAAATCTGCTTTCCATCACCACCGAGGAACTTATCGAGCGCCACCCCTTCGACGGCGTGGTGCTTATAGGTGGATGCGATAAAAACGTTCCCGCACAGCTTATGGCGGCAGTGTCGGCAAATAAGCCCACAATCTACCTGCCCGGCGGAGCAATGTTGCCCGGAAATTATAAGGGGCAAACGCTTGTTTGCGGAACAGACAGCTTCTATCTCTATAACCGCTATACATCGGGAGAAATAAGCCTTGAGGAAATGACCAAACACGAGGGCTGCCTTTACGGAAGCGCGGGCGCTTGCCCCATTATGGGTACGGCAAACACCTGCCAGACTGTCACCGAGGCGCTTGGTATCGCGCTTCCACACTCGGCGTCCTGCCTCGGCGTGTCGGCTGAAAAAATGCGTATAAGCGAAATGACGGGCAGACAAATAGTTGAGCTTGTACATAAGGATATCAAGTGTAACGACATAATAAACCGTAAGTCTATCGAGAACGCTATCCGAGTTCTTATGGCAACGGGCGGATCGACTAATCTTATTATCCACCTTGTAGCTATTGCGGCAAGAGCGGGAATCAAGCTTGATCTTATGGACTTTGAAAAGATAAGCCGCGAAACCCCCGTGCTTGTAAACGTAAAGCCTCACGGTACGGGTAATGTGGGCGTAAGCTTCCACGATGCGGGTGGAGTAGCCTCGCTTATGAAGGAGCTTGAGCCTATGCTCCACACCGAGTGTCTTACAGTCAGCGGACTTACCGTCGGTGAAAATCTTAAGGACGTGGATATGCCTTACGATACCGATATTATCCGTCCCCTTGATAATCCCATCGAGGATAAGGGCGGTATAGCGGTGCTTTACGGTAACCTTGCTCCCAAGGGCGCGGTTATCAAGCGTAGCGCGGCAAGTAAGCATTTGCTTAACCACCGCGGACCGGCAAAGGTCTTTGAAAGCCTTGAGGAGTGTCAGAAATATCTGCTTGACGAAAATTCGGACGTAACTGCCGATACCGTAGTCGTGCTTCGCGGCTTTGGTCCTTGCGGAGCGCCCGGTATGCCGGAAAATGGAAACTCCATGCCCCTTCCGCCCAAGCTTAAAAAGCAGGGAATCAACGACTTCGTGAGAATTACCGACGCGAGAATGTCGGGCGGTTGCTTTGGCACGCAGATACTTCACGTAGCGCCTGAAAGCGCCGTGGGAGGTCCCCTCGCGGCTGTGCGCGACGGAGATATTATTCACCTTGACGTTGATAATAACCTTATAGAGGTAGAGCTTACCGATGAGGAAATTGCCGAAAGACTCAAGGATTTCCGTCCCAAACTCCACCCCGATATCAAGCGCGGATTCGTGCGTAACTTTATCGACAACGTAACTCAGGCGGACGAAGGCTGTGATATGAAGTATATGCAGTACGTTCCCGACGAAGAATAATAAAAGGAGAGAGAAAAATGAAAGAAATTAAAGGTATTTGCCCTATAATTGCCACACCTTTTAAAGAAAATGGCGACGTGGATTATAAAGGACTTGAAAAGCTTGTAGGCGCGCTTATTGACGGCGGTTGTCATGCGGTAACGCTTTTCGGAATTGCCGGAGAATATTATAAGCTCACCGACGAAGAAAGAATAAAGATGGCTGAAATAACCATCGACGTATGTAAGAAAAAGGGCGGAACGTCTATTCTCTCTGTAACCGATCACTCTACCGAAATTGCCGCAAAACGCGCAAAGCAGTTTGAGGATATGGGGGCTGATTGCCTCATGATGCTCCCACCCTTCTTCCTTAAACCCGGCGCCGGTTGGCTCTACGAGCATATGAAGGCAATCGGTAAGGCTGTAAGTATTCCCGTAATGGCGCAGTACGCGCCCGAACAGACGGGCGTTGCCATTGCTCCCGATATGTTTAAAAAGCTTGGCGCGGAGTGCCCCAATATCATTTACTATAAGATAGAGTGCAAGCCTGCAGGACCTTACATTACAAATCTTATTAAGATGACTAACCCCGAAAGCACGAAGATTTTTGTCGGTAACGCAGGCTTCCAACTTATAGAGGCGATGGACAGGGGCGCGATAGGCGCAATGCCGGGGTGCTCCATGTACGACGTTTATCTTGACATTTATAACCATTACGTAAACGGAGACCGAGAGGGCGCGATAGAGCTTCACAATAAGATACTTCCCATGCTCAACCACATCAGACAGAACGTTGAGCAGATTATAAGCTTTGAAAAGCGCATACTTAAAAAGCGCGGTATTATCGAGTCGGATTATTGCCGTAAGCCCTCTTACGATACCGATGAGTATTTTGATAAGCTCTTTGAGGAATTTTATGAGGAGATGGCTGCGCGCTATAATTGGTGAGTATGGAAAATATAACTAAAACCGCCATAGTAACAGGCGCGGGTACGGGAATAGGTAAGGTCATTGCTTACGAGCTTGCGAAAGCGGGCTATGACGTTGCGGTGCATTGTAACGGAAGTATGGACGGCGCAAACGAGATCGCCGAAAAAATCCGTGCCGAGTTTGGCAGAAAAGCCGTTGTTATCAAATCCAATCTTGCAAAGCTTTCGGGGGTTGACGAGCTGTTTGATGAATTTTCAAAACACTTTGACCGCCTTGACCTCTTTGTAAATAACGCAGGAGTAACCAAAAAGTCCAAATTCCTTGAAACTGAGGAAGAAATGTTCGACCTTATCGTGAATGTCGACTATAAAGGCGCCTATTTCTGTATGCAAAGAGCGGCAAGAATAATGAAAGAGAAGGGAATCGAAGGCTCGATAATCCTTATTTCCTCTAATAACGCAAAGGCTCATTTTGCCGACGTGTCGGTGTACGGCTCTGTAAAAGCGGCTATACAAAAGGCAGCAGAGCATATGGCAATCGAACTTGCGCAGTATAAGATACGCGTGAACACAGTAGCCCCGGGCTGGACCGAAACGGGCGCTTCACGTCTTGACGATAAGGAGAGTACTTACTATAAAGTTCCCCTTAAGCGTTGGGCGCAGTGTGATGAAATTGCCGCGGCAATACTCTTCCTTGCGGGAGATATGGCAAAATCCATTACGGGAACTACAATGGTGATAGACGGCGGAGCGCTTCTTGTTTCGGATAAAGGCGAGCGATACGGATATTATAATCCCGAAAATTAAAGAAAATGGCTGATTCCTTGGAATCAGCCATTATTTTTTATTTTTCTTTTATCATCACGCAGGTGTTTATTTTTAAAGTGAACGTTAAGTCTTTAACACTGCCCGTAAGCTCAGCGTTGTGGTCCTTGTCAAGAAGAAAAAAGTCGTATTCGGCATCTTTGCCGAAGGTTACTTGGATTTCCTTGTCACCAAGCTCATTGTCATCGCTGTAATAGGTTATAATAGTCGTTGTTTTACCCTGACCGTCTACGCCGCAAAGAGTGTATACGTTTTCAATCTCGTTTTCGCAAAGTACTTCAGCTTCCATGTCGTACAAGGAACCGTACCACTTAAAGGGATAGTAGCCCTTTAGCGGGCGTAGTGTGTAAAAATCAAATATTCCGTTAAACGCGGAGGGGCGAGCGTCGTAGTACATAAGCATGTCAATGCTTGAGTGTTGCGCCGCGGTCATTGTAGCCATAGTGAAAGCCGCACCCTTCATTCCTATAATCGTCTCTATTGACTCCACAAAGCGCTCTTTCCAATTGGCAACGTAATTCCACTCGTCAAGAATGCTCTCGGTTTCGGTATATCCGTTTTCGTCAAGCAAGCGTCTTATCGTGTCGCCCCTTGCCACAAAGCTTTGGGGATTGGTAGCGTATTGATGCCACGAGCAAAAGTCCATGGGAACCTCGCGACGGTGCATTTCGGCAAGGAAATTGCTTGCCCAATCCATCTTGTGGGCAAAACCGGGACCGCCTACCTTTACGTAAGGAAAACAGGCCTTAATGTGCTTTGCCGCAATTTCAAAAAGGTCGTAAAACTGAGCCGTAGTGCCGCCCCATATACGCTTGTTGGGACTGTCATCGGGATCAAGGTCGGGCTCACCCCAAATTTCCCAATACTGTATGTTAAAGTGGTATCCGTCAGCCCAACCTTCGTTGTAGTGGCGTATGATATGCTCGCAAATCACCGCCCACTTTTTAAAGTCCTTCGGTGGATAAATGTTGTATTTTTTTATGTGATTCTCTATTTTCTGACCAAGGCGGTAAAAGGTCTCGGTACCTGCCTCAAGCGTTACTAGAACGTACTCGTCGGTCAGCGTAAAATCATAGGATTCGGGGGCGTATGGGTCGGCGTCAAAGTTGGGAAATATAGCGGTAATATCAACTACGTGCTCTCCGCCGTAAGCCGAGCAGAAAGCTGCATCGTGATTTCTTGCAAAAGGAATACGCGCCTCCTTGTAGGTCTGAAAATTGCTTCTTATCTGCGTGGTGGGAATACGCTTGTGAACCGGACCGTTGCAAACGGCGTTCATTCTTTTAAACGTTCCGTGCTTTTTGCTTGTGTCAAATTTTAAAATCTCCATAGTAGCCTCCTTGTAAGATTCTCAAATATAGTTTATCACCGCTGTTTTATAAAGTCAACACTAATTTCAAAAGATGACAACTAAATCCAACAGATAGCAATTTTTGCCGTTTTTTAGATTTTTTAGATATGGAAATTTTGAAACAATATCGTAAAAAAAGTCACAAAGTTAGTAAAAAAAGTTATTGACAATTATTAACGCGTGTGATAGAATGAAACCAATAAACAAAAGCTTTGGAGGAATAAATAATGAAATGCATTCACCTTGACTTTCATACAAGCCCCGATATTTCCGATATTGGTGTAGCTTTTGACAAAGAGGAGTTCACCCGCACGCTTAAAGAAGCAAACGTAGATCTTGTTAACGTGTTTGGCAAGTGCCACCACGGATATACCTACTACCCTTCAAAGGTTGCTACAATGCACCCAGGGCTTAAATTCAATCTTCTTAAAGAACAGATTGAGGCCATTCACGCCGCAGGCGCAAAAGCTCCTATCTATTTGACCGTAGGTTGGAGCAAAAAGGATGCCGATGAGCATCCGGAATGGCACTATATAGATTTTGCAACGAAAAAGCCGCTTTACTACGGCTCGGTTCCGTCTGATGACCTTGATGAAGCCATCAAGGATTGCTCTTGGACAACACTTTGCCCCTCGGGACCGTATCTTGAACACCTTAAAGCTCTTACGCACGAGGTTTGTCAGGAATTTGCTCCCATTGACGGTATTTTCTACGACATATTCCTTATGAAGGACGCTTGCGTTTGTGAGGCGTGTAAAAAGGGAATGACAGAAATGGGACTTGATCCCGAGGTGCTTGCGGATGCGCAGAAGTATTACAGAATAAAGCGCATTGAGGATATGCAAATTCTTTCGGGTATAGTTCACAGCTACAATCCCGAGGCAACCGTTTTCTATAACAGCGGCGGAGCTGATATGAACCGCCCCGAATATCACCCCTATTCCACCCACTATGAGCTTGAAGATCTTCCTACCGCTTGGGCGGGTTACGACGTAATGCCAATTCGCGCAAAGTTCTTTGAAAAATACGGCAAAAAGATGTTTGGCATGACGGGTAAATTCCATCATAACTGGGGCGAGTTTGGCGGATTTAAGAATAAAGAGGCGCTTAAATACGAGGTTGCTGATATGATGAGCGTTGGCGCATCTATGGGTATAGGCGACCATCTCCACCCATCCGGAAAGGTTGACGAAAGCACCTATGCCGAGATAGGCTATGCTTTCGATTATATTTCAAAAATCGAAAAATACGGAGAGGGAACAAAGCCATATGCAGACCTTGCGCTTTGGCTTCGTCATCAAAAGGATTCGGACTTCGGCGCGTCCAAGCTTCTCCACATAATGCACCTTGAATATGATGTAATAGATTCGGGTGAAAACCTTAATAAGTATAAATGTGTTATACTTCCCGATGCCGTAAAGCTCACCGAAAAGGATAAAAAGGCTATTCTTGAATATACCGAGAATGGCGGTAAGATAGTGGCAAGCTACGAGAGTATTTTTGATGAGCTTGGTATTGAGAAAATTGCCCCCTCGCCTTACGATAAGGACTATATCCGTTGTGAGCTTGAGGATAATACAACCCCATTCCTTTCTTACTCGAAGGCTTACAAAGTAAAGACAGACGGAGAGGTTTACGCAGACGTTTACGAGCCTTATTTCAGCCGCACTTGGCGTCATTTCTGCGGCCATAAGAACACGCCGTTTAAAACCGAAAAGGCAGAATATCCCGCGCTTGTAAAGAAAGGTAACGTGGTTTATTTTGCGCACCCGGTTTTCCAAGCGTATAATCAGTCGGGCAACTACGTTCTCGAAAGATATATAATGAAGGGAATTGACCTTGCGTATGACAGAGGAATTAAGGTTGAAAATCTTCCTTCCTGTGGGCGAGTAAGACTCAGAAAGAGTGAAAATGCCAATTTCTTTGCGCTCCACGTCCTTTATGCACCGCCCATAAACCGCGGAAACGTGTGTCTGCTTGCCGATTTCCCGGTGCTTCACGACGTAAAGTTTACCGTTAAGGTTGACGAAAAAATTAAAGACGTTGTGCTTGAACCTGAAAACGAGAGCATTGAGTTTACTCAAAACGGTGACGAAATAACCTTTACCCTTAAGCCCTTTAACACCCATAAGTTGGTTGTTCTCAAGTGGTGATTTAAAAATTTTGTAACTGAATAAAACAAGGCGGTTTTTCAAAGACTAATGAAAAAGTCAAAGGAGAACCGCCTTGAATTATTGTGTAAAAGAAAAAATAAGAGAGGTGGCGGAAGTCGCCTCAAAGCCGATTTTGAAAAATAAAATCAGTTGTAATATGGGATTGTATAAAGACGAAAACAGCCAAACTCCCGAAATGGAGTTTAACTACAATGGAAATTATGAATTAAAACTGATTACCGCGGTGGCTGTTACCGTAGGTATCTCTATAACTGTGTGCGTGTGCCGAAAAATTTGCAAAATGCTTAATTGGTAGTAAAAGGGCTGAGTCTTTTGACTCAGCCCTGGTTTTATATAACCTTGTAAACTATTTTTTCTTCCTCCAAAACAGCTTTTACCTTGTTGCCTGCTTTGATTTTGCCCTCAAGCATTTCGGTGGAAAAGCTGTCCTCAATTTTGCGGACTATGGTGCGGCGAAGCGGTCTCGCACCGTATTCGGGATCAAATCCCTCGCGGCTGACAAACTCAATTACCGAGTTGTCAAACTCAATTTTCACGCCAAGCTCGTCAATTCTTTTCGCTACTTCCGAAAGCATAATGGCGGCAATTTTTTCAATACCCTCCTTGTCAAGCTTGTTGAAGATGATAATGTCGTCAATTCTGTTGATAAATTCGGGTCTGAAGGTCGATTTCAAAGCGTTCATAACGCGAGCGTCGCTTGCCTTTTTGTCATTGTCCTCTTTAGCTTCGGAAAATCCAAGTGAGCGTGGTGCGGAGAGAGTGGATGCACCAACGTTCGACGTCATGATTATGACAGTGTTTTTGAAATCCACTTTTCTTCCCTGAGAGTCGGTGAGAATACCGTCGTCAAGTACCTGAAGCATGATGTTGAATACGTCGGGGTGAGCCTTTTCTATCTCGTCAAAGAGAACTACCGAATAAGGCTTGCGTCGGATTTTTTCAGTAAGCTGACCGCCTTCCTCAAAGCCAATGTAACCGGGAGGCGAGCCGATAAGCTTTGAAACGCTGTGCTTTTCCATATACTCGGACATGTCAAGTCTTATCATGGCATTATCATCGCCAAACATTACGTTTGCCAAAGCCTTTGTCAGCTCGGTTTTACCTACACCCGTAGGACCAAGGAAAATAAATGATCCGATTGGTCTTTTGGGATCCTTAAGTCCCATTCTGCCGCGGCGAATCGCTCTTGCCACTGCTTCAACCGCGCTGTCTTGACCGATAATTCTGGATTTCAGCTCGTCTTCAAGTCTCAAAAGCCTTTCTCCCTCGCTTTCAAGCAAACGGCTTACAGGTATACCCGTCCATTGGGTAACGATGTCGGCAATATGCGATTCAAGTACCTCGATTGTTTGTTCCGACTGACTTTCTTTCCACTCGGTCTGTGTCTTTTTAAGCTCTGCTTTAAGCTGTTTTTCTTCATCGCGTATCTTTGCCGCCGCCTCAAAATCCTGACCGTTAATAGCTTCCTCCTTTTCTTGGGAAAGCTTTTCAAGCTTTTCTTCAAGCTCCCTTAAGTCGGGAGGGGAAGTGTGCGCAGAAATGCGGAGCTTTGAAGCCGCCTCGTCAATAAGGTCTATGGCTTTGTCCGGCAAAAATCTGTCAGCGATATAGCGAACCGAAAGATTAACCGCCGCTTCTATGGCATCATCGCTTATTTTCAGCTTGTGATGAGCCTCGTATTTGTCACGCAAGCCTTTGAGAATAAGCACAGCATCCTCCACCGAGGGCTCGCCAACCGTAACCGATTGAAATCTTCGTTCAAGCGCCGCGTCTTTTTCGATGTGTTTTCTGTATTCCGAAATTGTGGTCGCACCAATAATCTGCATCTCGCCGCGCGCCAAAGCGGGCTTAAGAATGTTTGCCGCATCAACCGCACCCTCTGCCGCGCCCGCACCGATAAGAGTATGAATTTCGTCAATGAAAAGAATTATGTCGGGATTTTTAATTACCTCGTCCATCACGTTTTTCATGCGTTCCTCAAATTCGCCGCGGTACTTAGCTCCCGCAATCATTCCCGGAATGTCAAGGGTAATAATTCGCTTGCCTTTAAGACTTTCTGGAACGTTGCCCTCAATAATTCTTTGCGCAAGGCCCTCAACAACCGCGGTTTTGCCCACGCCGGGCTCGCCTATAAGACAAGGATTGTTTTTGGTGCGACGGGAAAGAATCTGAACTACTCTCTCTGTTTCGGTGTCTCGCCCGATAATGGGATCTATCTTGCCCTCTTTGGCAAGCGAGGTAAGATCTCTGCCGTGTTGCGAAAGTGTGGGAGTGGTAGAGCTCTTCTTTTCTTCCTCGCGCTTAGGAGTGCTTCCACCGTCCTGACGACCGCCTAAATAAGCCTGAATATCGTTCTTTATATCAGCCGAGCCCACACCGAAATCCTTAAGCATTTTAACGGCAACGCAGTCGGATTCCCCTATAAGCGCAAGCAAAATATGCTCCGTACCGATGTAATTCTGCTTAAGGCGAAGCGCCTCGCTTGCGGAGGCTTCAATAATGTGCTTCGTGCGAGGAGTCATATCTGCGGGACTGACGTCGCTTACGGTACCAACTCCGGCAAAGCTCTCAACGGCTGATTTGATTTTCTCAAATTCTATTCCGCGCTCAGTAAGAATTTTTGACGCCACGCTGTCCGTTTCGCTGATAAGCCCCATAAGAAGATGCTCTGATCCGATGTAGGTGTGCCCCATCTGTCTTGCGTAATTCAAGGCGTTGTTAAGGACGTTCTGCGCCTTGACGGTAAATTTTATGGATGGCATTTTCATCATCCTTTCTTTAATGAATTATTGTTAGTTGAGTTTGGTTTTTATTCGTGTTGCTCTTAAAATATCGCGTTCTTTCTGAGTTTTTGGGGGATTTGTCTCCGAAAGCACAAGGGTAGCGGGCATTACCTCAATGAAAAGCTGACCTAAGGTTTTGCAGTCTACACTTTTGATAATACCAAGATCAATTCCAAGTCTTACGTCGGAGAAAAGATTTATAAACTCACCCGAAGAAAGCATAAACGCGTGACGAAGCGTTCCTTCAGCGCGGCAGATTCGGTCAATAAGTGCGGGATTCTTTTCCTCGGTTATAAGACCCCTCAGCGAGATTTCGCTGTCGGTTATCTGCTTGATTATATCCCCCAGCTTTTTGAGCGAATCCTCCTCGGTTATACCAAGCGTAATCTGGTTGGAAATCTGATAAATACTGCCCTGGGCAGCCGTGCCTTCTCCATAAAGTCCCCTCATGGTTAGACCGATTTTTGAAAGCTGATTGGCAAGTCCGTTTATTCTTCCCGCCATGGTGAGTGCAGGGAGAAACATCATAACCGAAGCCCTCATTCCGGTTCCGAGATTTGTAGGGCAGTGGGTCAGATAGCCGAGCTCCTCGTCGTATGCTATGTCAAAGGATTCGTCAATAAGGTCGTCAAGCTTGCAAAGCGAGCTGTAGGCATCCTCAAGGGCGAGTCCCGGAAGAATGCACTGCATGCGAATGTGATCTTCCTCGCCTACCATTACCGCATAACCGCATGGCTCGTTTAGCATCAATACGCGCGGCGAGCTTTTTTCGGCAAATTCTCGGCTGGCGTAGTGCTTTTCAACGTAGGAGAGTGCCTCGGTTTGTGATATTTTTGTAAAGTCTATTCTTTCAAAGCCGCCGTTTTCAAGAATAGGAGCGACTTTGTCGATTATCTCTCTTGCTTTTTCGGGAGACAAACGCGAACCGAAAGGATATCCGTTAAGATTGCGTGCAAAGCGTATGCGTGTGCTGAGAACGGTTCTGCTATCTTTGCCCATATCGTTGTACCAGGTCATGTTTATCCCTCCTTAGTTTTCGTTTGCGCCGCTTTCAAGGGCGCGGATCTTGTCGCGAAGCGTTGCGGCAAGCTCAAAGTTTTCCTCTGTGATAGCCGCGGCAAGCTGAGTTTTTAGCGTTTTTAACTCGTTGGCTTTTTCTTGGTTTTTTCTGAATTTGGCCGGAGCTCTGCCAATGTGATTCACGTTTCCGTGAATAGAACGGATCGTTCCTTTAAGCTCGTCTCCAAAGGTTTTGTAACATTCGGGACAACCTGTTTTTCCGTCTTTGCGGAAGTCATCGAAGGTTGAACCGCATAAAGCGCAGGTTTTGCGGGTCTTGGTTGGAGATTCGACCTTTCCAAACAGACCACCGAAAAGTTGATCATGCAAGCCGCCCATGTTGCCGAAAGGGAAGCCTCCGGAAATTTCTCCGCTTTTTTGCATGCTTGCGGCGCACTCTGAGCAGAGCGAGAAGGAGCGTGCCTCGCCGTTTATATTTTCCTGATAGAATACCGTGGCTGTGTTCTTTTTGCATCTTTCACAGATCATTTTATTAACTTCCTTTCTTTAATTATTTCATAAGAGCCAGAACCGTGTGCTTGAAGATTCTGGCACGTACAATATCTCTTGCTTGCGGTGTGAGGTCGGCAAGCGCTGAATTTGAGGTTGCCGCCGCTATAATATCGTAGGATTTTTTGCTGATAAGCTCGTTGCCAAACAGATTGTTGAGATAAGCAAGTGCCTCTCTTTCGGAAATCGCATCCCCGATAGCGTAGAAGAAGTGCATAAGATATTCGTCATTTTGCATCTGCTTGCGGACGATTCTTATACATCCGCCCCCGCCTCGCCTTGACTCGATAATATATCCCTTTTCGGGAGTGAACCGCGAGGTTATAACGTAGCTTATCTGGCTTGGAACACACCCCAGACGGTTTGCCATCTCGTTCCGTTGAAGCTCAAGCGCTCCGCCCGACTCATCAAGCATCTGTTCAATAAGTTTCGCTATGTTATCTGCTAACATTTTACTTGTTCCTCCTTTCAACTATTCATATAACTGTTTATAATTTGACTTTGACTTTCTTTGACCTTGTACTGTAATTATAAACCAAAAGTCAGTCAAAGTCAAAGTCAAACAAAGTCAAAAATAAATCGACACAACCGATTACAGCCGATTGTGTCGATTTATCTATATGTTTTCTTTAAAAATCTAACTTTTTTGTTATTGCGAATCGGCAGTGGCTTCATATGCCAATACCAATCTGTCCCAGGTTTTTTTGTCTACTCTGCCATTCTGAGGAAACAGATTTCGTTTTTGAAATTCGCTTATTGCCGCCTCGGTGGTGTCGTCAAAGAAACCGTTAATATCAACGTTGTCAAAGCCGTCGTATATAACTGCCAGCTCGCTTAACATGTACTGTATTACCTCAACTATAAATCCGCTGTCGCCTTTTCCAACCGAGTCTCCCTTTGGCAACCTTGGAAAAAACGGAACCCTCGAAGGCTCTGCGTTTTCTTCAATAGAGTGCTGATATTGCGAAAATAAAAGCCCCCAGGTTTGCTCGTCGGCTCTTCCCGTAGGATTAAGACCGTTCTTTCGTTGAAAAGCCGTAAGCGCTGCCTGTGTTTCTTCATTCCATGTTCCGTTTATTACTATTGGCAGAATATCCTCGTCAAAATAGGATAACTGCCTGAGATAACGCTGTAAATTGCGTATAGCCTGCTCTTCGCTTGGATAAATTCTCGCCATTCTGCCTCCTTTCAAGCACCGACGTCGTAACCCGGAAATTGCCCCTCGCCAAGCCGCGTGCTGCCCTGCAAATCACTGTAAATGCTCATAATTTCGTCCCATGTTGAGGCATCAACGATGCCGTTGTCCTCAAGTCCGAATATTCGCTGAAAAGCAATTACCGCGTTTTGTGTCATCGTTCCAAAATATCCGGTGGGATTTACCTTGGGAATCTCCGTGTAGGTGTTTGCAATGGTATTCAAATATCTTTGCAGTAAAGCAACCTCTTCCGACTCACTGCCTAAGCGGATTATTACCCCGGGAAAGGGAATCATGTCTCCTTCACCAAGCTTGCCTTCAAGTTGAGCAATGATTCCCAGATAAGCATCGTACATCGTGTTCCAGGTCGCCCTGTCAACCTCACCGGTTGCGGGAAGCTCAAATTCCTTTTGAAGCGCTATTACCGACGAACGCGTTGCATCCCCAAAGATTCCGTCGTTTGTAACGGGAGGAATAGCGGGGTAAAATCTTGAAAGATAGTCAAGATAATATTGAAGATTACGCACCGCAAGCCCCCTGTCGCCGAACTGTGGATAGGGAAATGTTACGCCTGCTATCTCGTCCGAGGTTAAGCCCTCTGAGTTAAGGTCGCTCAGCTTTTTTACGCTGTTGAAAATTATCTGTATTTTGTACCACGTTGACGGACCGACAATGCCGTCGGGAGTAAGACCGAAAATCTCTTGAAAGCTTTTTACCGCCGCCTCGGTGTCGTAAGAGAATATTCCGTCGGGTAACGCAATTTTCGGGATTGACGGAAAGTTATCGGAAATTCGGTTCAACCTTATCTGTAGCTGCCTAACGTCACTGCCCGCCGAGCCTAAAGAAAGCGGCCTTTCGGGAAGCGAAGCTGTTATACCCATAACGGGCGCACCGCGAACTATGTCTATGTCATTGCCGTAGTAGTTGGTTAATATCTCGTAGGGGGTGCGCCCGTTTTGAGCAAGCGCCACCGAGCCCCATTGAGAAAGCCCGTCACAGGTAACTTCTACTCCGTCGCAGTATTGAGCGAATAGTGGCTCAATATTACCCTGACGCCTGATGTAGTCGTCAAAAAGCTCGCCGGTAAGACGGCTGATGTTCTCAAAAATATCCCGCCCGTCCACAAAGGATTGGTCTACTGTGGTTGAATTTGTTATGTCAAAATCATATCCGCGTGAGCGATAGTATTCGGTGTATACCCGATTTAACGCGTATGAAATCTGCGCATAAATATTAGCCCTAAGCGCATTTTCCGGCCAGCTTGGATAAATTTCACTCGAAGCTACGTTTGAAACGTAGTCAAGAAAAGGTACGGTTACGTTTGGGGCGTCGCTGTCCGGAGTGCCTAAGTGAACCGTAATATATTCGGGAATGTAAGGTAATCTTGTTGGCATGTTTCTCTCCTTTATAAATTAGGCGGTTCGCTGTCGGTCACCCGCTCTGCATTGGGGTCAAATCGATCACCTGCGCCGTTTTGCGGTAGCGGTATCATGTTGATGGGCTGTACCGAGGTAATACCGTCAAATACGGGAACTTGTTGTGCGCTTGAGGGGAAAAATCCGTCAAGAACTACGTCTACGTTGTAGGTGGCAAAAGGGTTTTCAATGCCGGGGGACGTGGAATTGCTACGCGGAGGAGTAGCCAGTGATATTTTTGGGGTCAGTCCGTTTCGCCCCGTTTGCATTTTTACTATGACTCCCGAAAAATTGGGTTGATTGCCTCTTACGGTTACAGTCGCGTTCTCAATAGGAAGCGCATTTGAGGCAGTGCTTGCCCTTATTACAAGGTATCCCGTGCCTGTGTAACCAATGTTTGCGTATTGAGGAATGTCTCTGTTCATTTTTGCCCTCCTTGGGTTTTAGTACGAGTATATGATGAAATAAATGTAAATGTTAAATAAAAAATTTCATAAAACTATTGCAAAAATAATAAAAGTTTGGTATAATAATAAAGCAATAAGCAGAATTGTATGAATCAAGCTGCGAAATAAGGCCATACAGCCGGGGAACTAGCGGTGCCTTGTACCTGAAATCCGCTATATGCAGGGGTGCATTCCTCTTTTGAGGGTGAAGCACCTGCGGTCTGTGGCGTGTTTTTTCGTGTTGAGAGATGGGTCTTGTGCAATCGGGAGCTGTGAACCATGTCAGGTGGGGAACCAAGCAGCATTAAGCGGTGTACCCGATGTGCCACAAGTCAGCCTGTCTTGAGCGAAGGATACGTATGTCGCGTGGGTGTGACATTCGATTCAGAGGTGTATGGTCTTATTTTGCAGCTTGATTTGTAGGATGGAGGTAGTTATGCATCAGGCACTATACAGAAAGTGGAGACCTCAGGTCTTTGATGACGTTTGTGGACAGGAGCATATTACCTCCATTTTAAAATATGAAGCATCAATCGGAAAATTCAATCACGCCTACCTTTTTTGCGGCTCACGCGGTACGGGAAAAACTACTTGCGCCAAGATTCTTGCCAAGGTAGTAAACTGTGAAAACCCTAAGGACGGCAGTCCTTGCGGAGAGTGCGCAGCTTGCCGTGCCATTGACGATGGCTCGGCGACAGACGTGCTTGAAATGGACGCCGCCTCCAACAACGGTGTAGATAATATCAGAGATATCAGAGACGAGGTTACCTACCCTCCAAGTGTACTTAAATACAGAGTCTACATAGTAGACGAGGTTCACATGCTTTCTGACAGTGCGTTTAACGCACTGCTTAAAACGCTTGAGGAACCGCCCTCATACGTAATATTCGTGCTTGCTACCACAGAGCTTCACGAGCTTCCCGCAACTATAATATCAAGATGTCAGCGGTTTGAGTTCCGCAGGATTTCAATAGATGTCCTTGTGAACAGACTTGAATATATAGCTAAGGAAGAAAAAATTGAGGTGAGCCGCGGTGCGCTTCAGCTTATCGCCAAAATTGCCCAGGGCGGTATGCGTGACGCCATCAGCCTTCTTGACCTTTGCGCCGGCGGACGCAGAGATAAGCTTATCGACGAGGACGCAGTAAATGAAATAGTAGGCTTAAGTAGCCGAGCATCTCTCTCTCGCGTGGTAAACGCCGTGGCAGAAAAGAATTTCGACGTTATACTTGAAGAAATAGATAACATAGTCAAATCCTCAAAGGACCTCTCGGTCTTTTGGCAAAATCTTATGTCGTTTTATAGAGATATGCTCGTGTTAAAAACTTCTAAAAACGCGGCGAAATATCTTGACCTTACCGATAACGAGCTTAAAACATTAAGCGAGGTTACTGCAAAGCTTTCGCGCGAAACTATTCTCGCGCATTGCAAACTGCTTGAAAACGCCTTGTTCGCGATACAAAAATCAAATGCTGTAAAGCGAACGGTTGCGGAGCTTACGCTTGTAAAAATGTGCGACGATACTCTCGACTCATCAAACGAAAATCTCCTTTCAAGACTTTCTAAGCTTGAGGATATGGTTGCCCTTGGCGGTATTTCCGCAAGGCCTGCAATTACTGAGAGTGAGCAACCAAAGCCCTCCGAGCCTGTAAAATCGGAAAAAGTAGAAGCGGCAAAGCCCGCCGTGCCTCAAACTCCCCCAAAAAATGCTGAATTACCTAAAATGAAGGCACTTTCCTGTTGGGCGGAGGTTATAGACAGAGTAACGCAGAGCAACAGCAGATTGGCGGCGTATATGAAGCAAACCAAAGCCTTTGTGGTCGGTGACGCTGTAAAGGTCTACGTTGCGGACTCATTTACCATGATGATGATAGATGGCTCGGGCGCAAAGGACGTGATACGCGCGGCGCTGTCAATGTGTCTTAAACGTGAGGTAAAGGACGCTCAGCTTGTCTTTGAGCTTGCCGAGGGAGATATGCCCGACGAGGACGAAGCAATTGACGGACTTATCCATAATATAGAAAATAATTGACAAACATAGAAAGGAACCGAAAAAATGAAAGCAAGATTACCGCAGGGAATGGGCGGAGGCCCGCAGAATATGACCGCTATGCTCAAGCAGGCGCAGAAAATGCAGGAGGATATGGCTGTTCTTCAGCAGGAGCTTGAGGCAAAAGAATACGAGGTAAAAGCAGGCGGCGGCATGGTAGAGGTAAAGATAAACGGAAAGAAGGAAATTCTCTCTGTTAAAATAGACCCCGAAATTGTTGACCCTGATGACGTTGAGACCCTTGAGGATATTATCGTAGCCGGAATAAACGAGGCTATAAAAAGAGTAGAAAGCACTAACGAGGCTGAAATGTCAAAGCTTACCGGCGGTTTCGGAATGCCGGGAATGTTCTGATATGGCAGAGATCGAGTCACTTGTGCGACTTGCCGAGCAGTTCGGACGGATGTCGGGAATAGGCAGAAAAAGCGCCATGAGAATGGCTTATTCCGTGCTTGAGTTTTCCGATGAGGAGGCTGAGGAGTTCGCGCGTGCCATAGTTGACGCAAAAAGGAATATTCACTATTGTCCCGTGTGTCAGAACCTTACAGATAAAGAGCTTTGCTTTGTCTGTAATGACCTTGACAGGGATCCGTCTGTCATATGCGTAGTTGAGGATGCGAAAGCGGTTATGTCCATAGAAAAAGTAAGGGAATATCGCGGAATGTACCACGTTTTGCACGGCGTAATATCGCCCGTCAACGGCATAACTCCCGAACAGCTTAAGATAAAAGAGCTTTTGGCAAGAATAGACGATAAAGTCAAGGAGATAATAGTGGCAACCAATCCGACAGTTGAGGGCGAAGCCACAGCTATGTACCTTTCAAGACTTATCAAGCCTCTGGGCGTAAAGGTAACAAGACTTGCGTACGGCGTTCCCGTAGGAGCTGACCTTGAATATGCCGATGAGGTAACCCTTTTCCGCGCCCTCGAGGGCAGAAGAGACTTTTAAAAAAAGGAGCTGTCAAGCAGACAGCTCCTTTTATACTTATGAAATTTCAATGAAAACAGTGTTGTTTTCTCCTTTGTGACAGTCTACCCAGACTGTCTTTTTTATTCCGTTTGCCGTGGCGCTTATCTTGTACGAGCCGTAGTAACCCTCAAAATATGCCACACCGCTTGCGTTTGTGCGCTTGGTTTCTCTTGTCATCCATTTGTTGTAAATCAAATCCTCCATTTGCTCAAGTGCGGGGCGTGGATTCCAACTGTTGTCAAAGCAAACGTACTTGCCGCCCTTTATTCCCCAAAGATAGAAACCTTCAAATTCTTCCATGCTGAAGGTGAGAATCATAAGGTCTCTGGTAAATGCGGCACGGTGAATTTCGTCTGACGTGGCGAAATCGTACTCGGTAACCTTAAGTGTTTTTCCGTACTTCGCCAGCTTTTGATAGAATTCGTACATTTCGGTAATTGTCCTGTTGTCCGAGTAGTGTGATTGAATTCCGATTCCGTCGTAAATTACTCCAAGACGCTCCATTTCGTCAAGCAGATCAAATAGCTCTCCGCTTGTCATGAAATCGTTGTAATACAAATTTTTGTCACCGCCGTAGTCGAGCGCCATATCAAACCATTCTTTAATAAGCTCGCGGCCGTAAATGTCCTGCATGGTTGTGTTGTTGCAGGCCTCGTTGAGAACGTCCCAATCTGTAATAAGATCGCCCATGTCGGTCATTATTTCCTCAATGTGTGCACGTATGCGTTCAGTCATGGCATCTCGGTCGGAGTACAGTGTGGGAAGGTCGGCGGGAACCGAAGTGTCGTTCTTTCTTCTGTCTCTGTCCCATACTAGGCAGTGACCTCTGATTGTGGAAATTCCCGCATCCTTAAGCGTGGCTATCATTTCCTTTGGGCGGTCGGGATTGGCTTCGTAAAGCGACCACTTAAGCTCGTTTTCAAGCACCGCGGAATTGAAAAGCCTTGACACGTTGTACATCATAGTCTCATTTTTTGTTCCGCCGTGATTTATAGCCGTGCCCCATTCAAATTCGTGCTCGTACATCTCAATGTCAACCTTAACGTCGGCAAGCGGAACGCCCCAGCTGTCAACTACCGCCACCGCAATTTCACCCTTGCGGATTTCTTCAATGCGGTCAAGCGCGTCTTCTCGCCATTCTGCGCCCTCCTTAAGGTCGGCTTTGGGCTCGTTTCCGTAGAATATCAAATCATCAAAGGATGAGCTTCGTTCAAACTCGACAGGGCGGTTTTTACGCTCCTTTACCGAGGTGCGCACCTCGTTTTTTTCTACCGTGTAGCTATCGTTGGGGGTGAATTTATCAATCTTTTCCGGGGCGGTGCTTTCGCCACCGCCCGCAGAACAGGCGCAAAACAAAACGGGTAAAATCATCAAAAGGAAAAAGCTGAATATCTTTCTCATTTTAGCTCCTTTCTACTTCTCAATCATTACGTGGTTTCCAAGAGGAAGCGAGTAAATTATAATCTCGTCGGGGGCTTTTCCAAGCATTTCTTCAATGGCTTTGGCGTAATAGAAAAGCTGTTCGGCGTGGCGTTTGCTAAGCTTTTGTGCAGCCAACGTCGGATTTGCCAGCTCGTCTGCCTTCAGATAGTCGGTTTTATAATCGCAAAGAATAATTTTTCCGTCGGTATCCTCGAAGAAAATGTCAATAACACCTTGTACAGCAACAGTTTCGCCTTCGAGAAGTACAGATTTTTCAGCGTCTTGCGTGAATTCACTTGCTGGCAGGAAAAGATTGAAGCGCTGTTCGCGCCAAATTCTTTTGGCTGAGGAAATTCTCTTGTACAGCTCGCTTTCAAAGAAGCCTTCAAGCTGTTTCTTGTCAATTATATCGCCATACTTGGGTGATATGAATTTTTCGACGGTCATTCGTGAAATTTCCTCGTCAATACCACATTTTACCGCATTTTCAAAATTGCAGAATTGAAGGAATGCGTGCGTTGCAGTTCCAATCTCGGATGCAGTCGCCGCCTTTTTTGACAAAAGCGTTTCGGGAACTGCAAAGTCGCTTCTGAAATTGTCATTGAAATTACCGTTAAGCAATGAGAGAGAGGCGGCATCACCGTCGTACTTGTCGAGAATATCGGGCGAAAGCGACGATACCGAAAGCTTTGCGGGAAGTTTTGAAATATGCTCGTAAGCGTATTTAAAATCAAAACGTTCTTTAAGCAGTTCAACAATCTTGGTATTAGCGTTTGGACTTTCTTCGGTAAGCTCATCTTTTTGGGTGTCGGTGATTACGTCGGCTTTTTCGGTGTTTTCGCAGTCGAAAATTATTTCCTCCGTAGTGAAACAGTCGGGCAAATCGGGGCGGTCCAGCGCCATTATCATCCAATCGACGTAGGAGCCTGCGCGAAGTATCGCGTATTCGGTGTCAACTTTTGCAAGCATCCTTATTGTTTCTTTATTCTCAGGCTTGTGGATATTTGAAACCAGATACAAACGCTCTCGCGCTCTGGTCATAGCTACGTACAAAAGCCGCATTTCCTCTTCTTTTTCAAGAAGCAGGCAAGTGTCGCAGATTGAGCGCCACGTGGGGGAGTTGAATTTTGCGAAACCGCTTTCATCATGCGGAGTAAATCCTATTCCAAGCGAAGGCTCAAACTGAATATCCTGCTTTGCTGTGTTATTGCTGAATCTTTTCTCGCAATCAAAAATAAAGCAAACGGGGAATTCAAGCCCCTTTGAGTGGTGTATAGTCATAATCTTTACCGAGTCTGCGCTTCCGCCGCTTTCGGTATCCGGAAGCTTAACCTCGCACTCTATAAGGTCGTTTACGTATTTTATAAATCCGTAAAGTCCCTTAAATCCGCTTGACTCAAATTTTATTGCATATTCATAAAGTTTTAAAAGATTTCTGCTTTTTGCCGAGCCGTAAGACAGGATTGCCATTTCGTGATAAAGTTTTTTAATAAGCTTGTCACATGGAGTGGAAGCGGCGGCGTTGCGCCAATACTGCAATCGGGCGTCAAACGCCTTGCATTTCTCGGCAAGCTCGTTTTCCTTTGTGGAATAGGAGACGAGTGCGTCGTAAAGTGATGCAGATTTGGCGGCAGAGGATTTAACGGTGTAAATTTCCTCAAGCGTAAAGCCGAAGAAGGGGGAGCGCAACGCTCCTGCCAGTGAAATGTCCTTTTGGGGATTGTCGATAGCGGAAAGGAAAGAGAGAACGAGAAGTACGTCGGGATTTTCAAAAAAGTCGCTGTCCTTTTCGCACTCAACGGGAATTCCGCGCTTTTGAAGCTCGTCTATAATAAGCGGCAGACGCTTTTTTTGGCGCGAGAATATGGCAATATCTCCGTAAGATATTTTCTTCTTTATAAGATTACCGTTTTCGTCTTTTGTGTCGGCGAGAAACTCGTTACCAACCAAACGTTCTATTTCCTCGGCAATATATCTTGCGCTTGAACGCTTAAGGCGGTCGGTTTGTTCATCGTCAAGCGATCTTTCCCCCACTCCGCTCGGCAAAATTCCGGTGGTAACAACCTTTACGGGGGTGGAATGGTATTCGGGCGAGGGCTTTTCCTTTGAAAAAATCAGATCGTCTTTGCTTGAATAGTCTATGCTTTGTGAGCGATTGGAAAAGAGAAAGGAAGATACTGCGTTTGAAAAATCAATTACAGATTCGTCGCATCTGAAATTGTTGGACATGAATATTGAGTAGCCGTCGGATTGCTTGCTTCCAAGTGCGGGCAAGGTTTTTTTGTAGTCGGCAAAAATAGAAGGGTCAGCGTTTCGGAATCCGTAAATGCTCTGCTTGATGTCACCTACCATAAAGCGGTTGTCGGGCTTTGAGAGAATGGTAAAAATTGAGTCCTGAACAGGGTCAACGTCCTGATACTCGTCGATGTATATGTAGTCAAAGCGTTCTCTGTACTCGGCGGCGATTTCATTGGGGGAGCCGTCCTTGTCGCAAAGAATCTGAAGCACGTATCTGCGTATGTCTGCAAAGGTGCATATTCCGCGGCTCGCCTTTTCGCCCATTATTCTGAAATCAAATTCCGAGAGAAGCTCGTAAAGGGTAGAGCATATTTTTGCGTTGTCGGCAAAGGACTTTACCGTTTCGTCCTTTGTGTAACAGAAATAGTTGTCCTTAATTCTTTCAAAGTCCTCGTGAAGCAGATTCCTTATTGGCAACAGCGCGCGTATTTCGTCGTAATTGCCCCTTAACGTATCAGGCTTTATTTTGTTGTATCGGTCCATAATTGCCTTGATAGCATCATAGTCCGGGGCGCAAAGAAGAGAGTCAAGTGTGTTCCAATATTCAAGATCAGACGAAAAAGCGTCACCGTAGGCTTTTGTTGCTTTTTCGTCACTCAATATAAGTTCATAAGCTTCCTTAGTGAATCGGCAGGCACACCTGAGAAATGTCGAAAGCTTGTCAAGAGCGATTTTGCCGTACTTTGTGTCAAAAAGATTATTTTTTGTCGAGGCTTGAAGGTCGGAAATATAGCCCTTGAGTGTTTCAACACCGTCGCGTTGAGCGAGAAGCTTGTCATAAATGCTTATAAATACCTCCGCAACCTTTGAGTTGTCTCTTACCGAGGTGAAGTTTTCGATAAACCTGTCAAACCCCTCTTTGTTTTCATAGAATTCCTCTATAACCTCGTCCATCGTCGAAAGATTCAAAGGCTTTGATTCGGAATCGTCGATAATTCTTGGTGCTTGAGAAAGCGAAAGACGGCCGAAATGAGTCTTGAGAATGTCTAGATAAAAGGAGTCGATAGTTGAGATGTGCGCACTGCCAAGCGCCACGAGCTGATCCGCGAGATTGCGGTTTGTGGGATTTTCAGCCAACTTTTTGGAAAGCGCCGCCGAGATTTTTTCGCGCAGGTCTGCGGCAGAGGCACGCGTAAAGGTGGCAATAAGCATGCGCGAAATATCCGCGGGATTATTGTCATCGGTAAGTGAACGAATTATTCTTTCGGTAAGCGTAGCTGTTTTTCCCGATCCTGCCGCCGCGCTTACAAGCAGAGTTTTGTCGCGCATTTCAATGGCGGAAAGCTGAGCGGGTGTCCATGAATGAGCCATTTTTTACTCCTTTCAATCGTAGTTTTCATTAGAATCGTCGTCCTCAAAAGAGAAGGCAGACGAGTCTATGCGGCAAAACTGTTTCATCTGACAGTATTTGCAGGGATCTTCTTTAATCATAGGGGTTATCGAAGCGTTTCCACGACGCATTTCAGCGGCAATTTCAGTAAGCGTCTCAACGATTCCGTCTTTTATCTCGTCAAATTTCTCAGCCGACGTAAGCGCGCTACCTTTAAGCGGAGGAATCTCGTCGGGCTTTTTCTTGGACGGCTTGGGGCGTTCTACACCTATTATGTAATTCTTGTTAAGATCTTGGTTTACCGCATAAACCACGTCCTCGTCGTCAAGCAAAAGTCCCTCGCGGGTAAAGCTTTCTGCAACAAGCTTGATAAGCTCGTCCTCAGAAATGTTGCGGCTTGTCTTTTGCGGTGATACGTTTGTGGAAATGTACATAACTCCCGCGGGCTTAAGCTTGTCATTTTCGGTTAATCCGAAGCGCTCTTTGGAGATCTCGGACTCGGAGTTGCAGATGGCGAACAGATACATTAGCATCTGAATGTTAAGTCCTTGCTCTACGTCTGATAAGCGGAAGCTTTTGCTTCCCGTCTTGTAGTCTACAACCTTGATAAAGACTTCGTTGTCGCGTTTGTAGATGTCAACGCGGTCAACTATGCCCTCAAAGGTAAGCTTTGTTCCGTCCTTAAGTGAAAGCTCGTATGCGGGGAGAGTAGCGTCGCCCTTGCCGATGCCCATTTCAAAGAAGCGGGGAACGAATTTACTTGATTTTATTTCACCGTAAAGGTCAAGCGCGATAATAAGAGCCAGCCTTTTCAGCCTGTCAAAAAGATGGATAAGGCGCTTTGACGGCGCAGTTCTGTTTTTGAATATGCCGTCGATATACTGATCAGCCTCGTGTGTAACTATTTCGCTTATCTCTTCTTTACTCATATTTGGATTAAATCCGTTTTCATCGACCGTTGCCTTGACGAATATTTCGAGAATGTGGTGAATAAAAGTACCCGAGTCGCTGTACTTAAAGGATGCCGTCTCGGTCTCACGCAGAGAAAGCGCGTAGTTACAATAATACGCAAAATGACACTTGATGTATTTTTCAAGCTTGGATTGCGAAAGCGTCAGAGCGTCACCAAAAATCTTGCGGGCGGTCTCCTCACTTACAAAACAGTCGGTGGCGGTGATAGGCATTTCGGTTTTTTCGAGAAGGGGCGAGAATTGGGGATCGTTCGCAAAAATCTCGCCAAGAGCTTTTTTTGTTTCACCGTTTGTTACGTTTCGCAGTGATTCAAAAGCCAGACGCTTTGACATAAGCCTGTCAAGCTCATCGGTATTCTCGTATACCGCTTTTTTCACTGCGGGAAGAAGTGCCAGCGTTCTTGTTACCGCCAGCGAAGGCTTGTGGGAAGCTCCCGAACCGCTGCCCGTGTTGTAAATCATGAATAGCTTGTCCGAGGGGAGTGTCATCGCGCGGTAAATATACAAAAGTTCTTCTGCGTTCTGGTGCGCCGTGTCACTTGCAAGCTCAATCTCAAGCTCCTTGAGCTGAGTTTTTTCGTTGTCTGAGAAAAATCCGCAGTCACTTATACTTGCAGGAAACTCTCCCTCGCAAACTCCAATAAGTATCGCGCAACGCAGATTTGAGGTGCGGAGCATAGAAGCAGAGCCAAGCAACACCTCGTCTGCGGCGGTGGGTATAGTGCCTATATCGGTATTGTCAAATACCAGCTTAAGAGAAGACGCAAATTCTTCCACCGTCATTTCTTTGTCTCCCATGGCGGAGGATATGTCGGTCAGTACCTTAACAAACTGCTTGTGCGCCCCCGCATATTCCATCGCGCCCTTACGGTCGTTCTTGTTGTAGGCGAGTTCAGCTCGCTTTTCGAGCTTCTGTGAGAGCTTTTGCGATTTGAAGAATTTAAAGGTAGCCTCGCAAAGCTCCGCAACGTTGGTTGCCGCTTTCAGCCTTGTAAAGAACTCGCTCAGAGACTCTACAACCATGCGTCTTACGCTGTTTGCGCGAGATAGAATAACCTTTCCGCGTGAAGATATTTCTGCGGAATAGCCGTCGGGGTTCATTGTCCACTCGTCGTCCATAAAACGAGTGCCGTTAATTTTCCACGTGGAAACGTATATCTCAAACAAGTCAATATCATCGGGCTCAACGTCAGTAAGTCCGGTTTTTAAGTACGCTATTACGTCAGCCATGCGCCAATTTCTAAGCATTATCGAAAACGCTGACATAATCATCGAAATCAACGGCGTATTTACAATGCTTGTTTTTTCGGACATAAAGAAAGGAATCTCAGCCTTTTCAAAGGTAGAGTCAATAATTCCTCTGTATAATTCCATATTGCCCGAAATTACCGCTATGTCGCGTCTGCGGTAGCCCTCGGCGGTAAGCTTAAGTATAAGGTTTGCGGCGGCTTCCGCTTCCGTGTATCTGTCGGCGCATTCAATCACCGCAACACTTCCGTCATCGGGAATTTGGGCAAGCTCCTTGACGTTAAGCGAAAAGTCCCAAAGTGAACTCCAGATGCGGCGGAGCGCCTCGCTTTTGGTGCGATATGGCGTGTTGAGAGTGATAATATTTGCAGCTTCACCCGCCGCGTTAAGAAGCTTCTTTGATGTCTCGTTAACGCTTTTTTGGTGCAACGAGTTGCTCAGCTTGTCAGCTATCGGAAGAGTAAGCGTAGTGTTGTCGGCTTGGGAGAAAATCTTTTCAAGGATCTTGTGCTCACAGGCGGTAAAGCTGGAAAATGAGTCTATGTAAATATTATAACCTTTGAAAAAGTTGTGCTTGCAAAGAATATTGGTGTACAGATTTTCAAGGTCGTCGGAATTGTCGTCGTAGCAGCTTTTTACCATTCCGTCATATGCGGAATAAATATAGGAAAAGTCGTAAAGCTTTGACTTTAACGGATGCCCGTCATCAAGCTTTTCGGAGGCGAGAGCAAGCTTTGTGGCGCTTATTCCGTTGGTCTTGAACTCGTTTATCTGTGAAAGCATAAGCGCGGGGAGAGACGAGTCGCCCACCGCTCTGAGCTGATACTCCTTAAGTTCGGGAGACAGCTCGATAAGCGTGCGCTTCATGAACAGATTTTTCATTCCCTTGGTTATATAGTTGTAGGAAAGACCTCCGTACTGCCTGAAAAGCTTGTTGGCGAGTCGGGAGAAATTAAGCACCTCAAAGGAAAGCTGTGCCGAGGGAGGGAGAAGCTTCAACATAGCCCGCTCCGCCTCAACCGTTTGTTGTTCAGGAACAATAAGCAGCGTTTTTTTGTCTGCCTTGACATCCTCTACTATCCTGTCGGTTACGTATTTTGTTTTTCCCGTGCCGGGGAGACCGTAAATAAGATTGATCATAGTATCCTCTCAATAAATAAAAATAACCTTATTTGTGTGGCTATTAAAAATCCTTTTTTGTATGTGGAAAAAATACTGACGTCTTATAACCGTAATACCGCTTGTCTCGCGGTGGCTGTTGAGAAAAAAACGCCCTTTTTCAAAAATTCCTTTTGGAGAAATAATAAATGGCGATACCGCTATTACCGCATACCCACGGGCGGCAAGATCGAGCGCGTTTTTGTAAAAGAAACTTTCTTTTTTGAAAATATATTGCCTCGGAGGAAAAAGTACTATTACCTTTTTGTTTGCTATTTCGGTAAGTGTTTGCTTTCTGTCTTGGGAAAATCTGAGTGCCGAAGTGCCGAAAAACAGAAAGCATCCCAATATAAAAGGCGGAAGTGTAAGCGCCGCAACGGTAACCAAAACAAGCAACACCGCGCTTGTTTCAATAGCAATTACAATAAACGAAAGCAACCTGAAAGCGGTAGAAAATAACTTGAATTTAAAAAAATAGCTTCTTATTGTTGAAAATCTTTTATAAAAAGAATGTTCTTTGACGGTCTTAAAAAGATACTCAAAGAAGCTTTTGCTGTCAGCAACCGAGGTGTCTGATCCTGTTCTTGCAAGCTCCTCGCGCAAAAACGCGTTTTCACGCCTAAGCTCTTCTATTTCTTTTTTCAGCTTGTAACAGTTATCCTTCCTCATCTCCGCACTCCGCGACGGCAATATTTCTTAAAACAGTCTCACGCCCACGCCATGAGTAGGCGCGCTCGCAAAACTCGCTGTCGCTCATTTTTTCTATGGTTTCGTATGTAATAAAAGGAGTGGTTTGTGTATTGAAAAATTCTATCGGAGAATAAATACTGCCAAGCTCCTTGGCTTTTTTTGTGTGCGGACATACCTCTGTGCATATGTCGCAACCCCAAATTCCGTATTTTTTAATCAGTTTCTTTTCGCTGTCCGAAAGCTCGCCTTTTTTCTGTGTCATTGCCGAGAGACATTCTGCGCTTTCTCCGCACAGCCACGGGCAGTTTTTTTGACAAAGACCGCAATTCTCGCAGTATTGAATGTCGCGGTCAACGTAGCTTCCCTCAGGTAGCGTAGCCCCCACTATCAGCTCACCCAAAAAAACGTATGAAGAATAAGGCTCGGTAATAATAAGCCGATTTTTTCCGTATATTCCAAGCCCAGCGCGTACTGCCGCATCACGCTCGTCAATAGGCGAGTGATCGGCAAAAAAAGCAAAGCTTACGTCGGGGTACAACGCTTTTAATTTTGGAACAATCCGTGATTCAAGCCCCTTGATGTAAAGATGGTAATCTCTGCTTACCGCGTACGCCGATATGTTTTTTTTGCCGTCGCAGGATTTGGTGTAATAGGGAATTGCGAAAACAACCGCAAAGCCCGATTCTATTCCCGCGCGGTCTAACAGGTACTTCTTTTTTATTATACACTTTTCCAAGGGGTAAAAAACGGACAGTAAAATCATTTCATCTCTTAAAACGCTTTTTATCTGATTTATCATATTTATCTTCCTCATTCCGAAATCCTATGCTATTATTATAACATATTATCGTCTCGAATACAGCCCCTTTTCAAAAGTTTTTTATTACATCTTCAAAAAATCGTCACATTGGAGAGTTATAATAATGCCGTAAAATACAGAAAGGCGGTATTTTTTATGTTTAATAATGACAATGAAAATAAAAGACCCAACGAGTACGAGGTGTATTCAAAAAGCTATACTCCGGGGGAGGATGGCTATACAGAGCAAAGAAACAGCTATACCGAGGGTGGAAGCTCCGGACGAACAAAGAACAACGATAGTCGAATTCGAAATTTTACAAAGATAGCTGTAATCATGCTCTTGATGGCGTTTTGTTGTGCTCTGGTGATTATAACAGAGGGGGTGGTTTCCGCAAGATATGACAGGCAACAAATTGACGGCAATGTCGTAGTTGATGCAACCCTTCCGTCTAAAGAACCTGTAAAAGATGGTGAAGATACTGCCGAAAGTCCCTCGCCCTTAACAGACAACAGTGGAAATAGTAATTGGTTCTTCAGCCTTGACGAAAATACCGATCTGACTGTTTCAAACTCCGGAAAACAGCCTTCGGTAACGGGAAAAATCGGTGATGAAGGACTCTCAATGGCAGACGTGGTAGAGCTCGTTTCGGCATCGGTCGTTGAAATTACCACCTCTGAGACCCTGCGTAACGGACTTGTTTATTCAAGCGGCGCTGGTAGCGGAGTTATAGTAACCGCAAACGGAATAATAATCACTAACAATCACGTAGTAGAAAGCGCAACCGAAATAAGCGTGCGCCTTTCCAACGGAAACGTGTATGAGGCGGCATTAGTTGCAACCGATGCCCAAACCGACCTTGCGGTAATAAAAATCGAGCCCAAGGAAACGCTTACTGTTGCAGTTGGAGTAGACAGCGACAGCGTGCGCGTGGGCGATGAGGTGCTTGCAATAGGAAATCCTCTCGGAATTCTGGGAGGTACTGTTACAAACGGAATAGTGAGCGCCCTTGAACGCGAGGTAACTATAGAGGGCGAGACCATGACTCTTATGCAGCACAACGCCGCCGTAAGCCCCGGAAACTCGGGCGGTGCGCTCTTTAACATGAAAGGACAGCTCATAGGAATAGTAAACGCCAAATATTCAAGCAACGGCGCAGAGGGTCTCGGATTTGCCATTCCCATGAATACCGTTAGCGAGGTTTACGACGACCTTGTGTCTTACGGATACGTAAGGGGCAGAGCCGACCACGGTCTCAGCATCATTCAACAGTATACGCTCAGACCGGGATACTACGGATATATACTTTATATCGTAGAATCCAAATATAATACCGATCTTGTTTACGGCGACAGACTTGTGGCGATAAACGGTGAGGCTCCCGCGTCGGCAGACGATGCGTACGCAATGCTTGACGGCCTTGAAATAGGAGAAACCGTTCAGATAACAGTGTACCGCTCGGGTGAGGAAATAACGGTAGACCTGATTGTTTCGGAATATCATCCTTAAAAATAACGCAAACCTATTGAAAAATATAACAAAATAGATTATAATATAGTAAAGAGAAGGTTGACGGAGGTGTAGGTGTGTATACCATTCTGGTTGTTGACGACGAAGTAAGAATTCGCAGTATAATAAAAAAATACGCCGAGTTTGAGGGACATACTGTTGTCGAAGCGGGAGACGGACTTGAGGCTGTCTATCTCTGCCGAAATAACGAATACGATATCGTTATAATGGACATAATGATGCCCGAGCTTGATGGCTTTTCGGCGTGCCGTGAGATAAGAAAAACTTCTCAGATACCGATAATTATGCTCTCCGCGCGCGGAGAGGAGTACGACCGCATAAACGGCTTTGAGGTGGGAATTGACGATTACGTTGTAAAGCCATTTTCGCCCAAAGAACTAATGCTCCGCGTGGAGGCGGTAATGAAGCGCACAAGGCGTGGCAATTACGCCGAAAGCAAAACGCAAAATGAAATAATCGAGCTTGACGGCGGAGGCCTTAAAGCAGATATTACCGCCAGAATCGTCTATATAGACGGAGAGCGCGTCGATATGTCTCCCAAGGAGTATGACCTTTTCTTCTACTTACTGCTTAACCGAAACGTCGCACTTACGCGCGAAAAGCTGTTGAGCGAGGTATGGGGCTATGATTTTTACGGAGACGCACGTACACTCGATACACATATAAAATTGCTCCGTAAGAGTCTCGGAAGATACGCAGACCTTATAGTAACTCTTCGCGGAGTGGGATACAGATTTGAGGAAAAATAAAACGAAAGGATGCCGCTGTTATGGGAAAAGCTGTTAAACCAAAAGCCAAGAAACCGAACAGCGGCATCAGTATCAGTTGGAAGCTTTTTGCTTTTCTCAGCGCTTTCGTGGCGTTTATGATGCTTGTTATTTTCGTATTTCAAGTGCTTATGCTTGATAGCTTTTATAAAGACACTAAGCGAAAGGAGCTCGAAAGCATCTCGCAGGCAATAGGAGAGTACGTTGGTACAGAGGAGCTTGGAGATGCGGTGTATTCCTGCGCGGTGGATTATACCACTTGTATAAGGGTGTTTAAATTCAGCGACGATACCACGGCGGCAGAGGTTGCCAGCGCTGACGTTTCGGCTGAATGCAGTATTCATAACATTCCGCATGTGATGCTCAATAAACAGCTTAACGAGTATTATCAGGCTGCGAAAAACAATGGCGGAGTTTTTGCCGAGACAAGCGAGATAAAATCAAAGCTTGGCAGATTCTGGAGCGACGGTGACTCCGAGGAGAGACCGATTTTTGATTTTATTGACCCAAATTCCAAAGCGGTGGTTATGCTCTATAACCGCTTGGTAACAGACAGCGGGGGCAATTCTTATATGATATTGCTCAACTCAGAGCTAACGCCTGTTGACGCTACGGTAAACACCTTGAAGGTGCAGTTCCACTGGATAGCCTTCGTTATGATAATAGGTGCGCTTGCGTTGGCATTTTTGATATCAAGAAACATTTCAAAGCCTATACAAAAAATGAATGCGGCGGCGAAAAAGCTTGCTGAAGGAAGATATGATTCCGATTTTTCGGTAAGCGGATACCGCGAGATAATAGAGCTTTCCGAAAGCCTTGAGGACGCGGCGGACAAGCTGTCAAAGCTTGATTCACTTCAGCGCGAGCTGGTGGCTAACGTGTCTCACGACTTGAGAACTCCGCTTACTCTTATTAAGGGCTACGGAGAGATAATGCGCGATATTCCCGAGGAGAATTTGCCTGAAAATTTGCAGGTGATCGTGGACGAAGCAACTCACCTGAGCGAGCTTGTGAACGACCTGTTGGATTTGTCAAGAATACGTTCAGGCGCGCGTGTGCCCGAATTTTCACTTTTCAATCTTACCGAAGCTATCCGCGATGTTATGACAAGATACGATAAGCTTGTAAACGTAAACGGTTACAAAATTATATTTGTTGCGGAAAACGAAGTTGAGATTTTTGGAGACCGAATGATGATAATTCAGGTGGTCTATAATCTGATTAATAACGCGATAAACTACGCGGGTGATGATAAAACCGTACGAGTTGAGCAAAAATGCGGTGACGGAAGAGTCAATATATCGGTAAGCGATAACGGCGAAGGAATTCCGCCCGAAAAGCTTGACAGCATATGGGACAGATACTATAAAGTAGATCGAGTTCACAAACGCGCCAAGGTCGGAACGGGTCTCGGGCTTTCAATTGTCAAAGGTAGCCTTGAGATGCACAATGCCACGTACGGAGTAGAGTCTGCGCTAGGGCACGGAAGCAGATTTTGGTTTGAGCTGCCCATAGCCGAAAACGATGTTGATGAGGAGAATTGAGATAAATGAAAAAAGCTTTCAGAATATTCAGAATAGCCTTGCTCGCAGTATGTATCGCGGTCTTTCTCGTTAGTGCGGCTATGCTTGTTAAAATAATAATCGGTTATGCGGAAGCAGATAACTTTTACGATAAAATCAGTGACAGCGTGGATAATGTGAGTGAAGAGAACGACAAGGGAGAAGTGCCCGCGCGCCTGGTAGAGCTTTCTAAATATGTTTCGGAACTTAAAGCGAGCTATCCTGACGTGGTGGGATACGTCAACGTTCCCACGTTGGGCATAAGCTACCCCGTGGTGCAGACTGACAATAACGACTATTATCTGGACCACCTTATTAACGGAGAGGAAAATAGCAGCGGCTCGGTTTTTCTCGATTGCAGAGCCGATACAGACCCGCTTAAGGCAAAAAACACAGTGCTTTACGGACATAACATGAATGACGGCTCAATGTTCCATAAGGTCGAAAAATTCTTTATGGATAAAAATCTTTTTGACGGGGCTGTGGTGGAATACGTTACCGAGGACAGCGCTTTTGTCTATGAGCCGTGGGTGCTTTACCGCTGTTGGGCGGGTTATCCGTTTAGCAGATGCAATTTTTCAAGTGGTGAAAGCTTTGTAAGCTTTTGCGATGACATAATCGCGGAGGTTGAGTCAAAAGCCTATTATTACCTGAACGATTTGGAATATGGTGCGGATTCCGGTATTATTACCTTTGCAACCTGTGTAAACTCGCTCACTACAAAAAATGACAGATATATCTACCAGGCAATGCTTACGGAGTCGTATATCAATATTCACGCGGAGGGTGGCGAATGATTAGTTTTGACAGCTTTGTGTGTCCGCACTGCGGAGCGGATATGTATTTGACATCGGATGCTAAAAGCCTTGTGTGCGGCGGAGAGCGAAAAAGGCATTGCTTTGACCTTTCGTCAAGTGGATATGTGAATTTTGCCCCACCCTCGCAAAGCGGTTCGGGTGACTCAAAAGAAGCCGTTCGCTCTCGAACAAGATTTCTTGAGAGTGACAGCTATAAGCCGATTTGTACGAAAATCACCGATATCGTAAACCAATATTGTAACGAGGGAATTGTGGTCGACGCGGGATGCGGAGAGGGATATTATACCAATAATATAGCCAAGAGCTTTAGCGGAGAAGTGTTGGGATTTGATCTCTCAAAATTTGCAGTGGAATACGCCGCAAAGTCCGCGCGTCGAAATGGCGTTTCAAATAGCTTTTTCGGTGTCGGAAGCGTTTTTGCAATGCCTATAAAGGATGGTGCAGCTGACGCGGTAGTTAATATTTTCGCGCCTTGCGTAGAGGAAGAATATTCAAGAATCTTGAAAAAAGGCGGCGTTCTTATAACAGCTGGTGCGGGAGAAAATCATCTTTTGGGACTTAAAAAAGCAGTATATGACACCGCTTACAAGAACACCGAGCGCGAGGATATGCCAAAAGGCATGGCTCTTGTAGATGAGAGAGTGGTTTCTTATAAGCTTTCGCTCGAAGATAAAGGACTTATATCAGCGTTATTTTCAATGACACCGTATTATTACAGAACAAACGAAAACGATTTGAAAAAGCTGTTGTCGCTTAACGCATTGACAACCGAGATAGAAGTGAAAATTAAAGTATTTCGCAAGGATTAGGCAGTATGAAATTTACAGTATGTATACCAATGTATAACGAGTCAAAAATAATAGCCGATACCGCAAAAACGCTTTCGCAGTATATGGCGGAAAACTTTGACGATTATGAAATAATATTTTCCGATGACGGAAGTGCTGACGGCTCTGCCGACATCGTAAAAGCTCTTGAACTTCCTAATGTGCGTGTTATTGGTTATTCGGATAACCGAGGTAAGGGTAGCGCGGTCAGGGAGGCAATGTTGGCGTCAACCGGTGACGCGGTAATGTTTACTGACTCCGACTTGGCTTACGGTACAGACGTGATTAAGAGAGTGGCGAATGCTTTTGCTGAAAATCCCGATTGTGACCTGGTGGTGGGCTCTCGAAATATCGGAAAGGACGGATACGAGGGGTATACCTTGCTAAGAAAGCTGGCGTCTAAAACCTATCTTAAAGTTTTGAAGATAGTTGGCGGCTTGAAAATATCAGATTCGCAGTGCGGTTGCAAAGCATTTCGTGGCGAAGCGGCTAAAAAAATTTTTTCTCATTGTGTTGTAAATCGTTTCGCTTTTGATTTTGAGGCTATTCTTATAGCCGAAAAATGCGGATATATAGTAAAAGAAATTCCGGTTAAGGTGATAAATCACGGAGACTCAAAGGTAAGTGTACTGCGTGATTCCTTTAAAATGCTTCGCGACCTTTCGAAAATGAAAAAAAGAATATCAAAGCTTGAACTTTAAAAAACGCGCCTTTAAGGCGCGTTTTTTAAATATGCTGTTGACAAATCAAATGTTGGTATGGTATAATGATACTCAAAGGTGGTGTCTGTGATGAGAATAATGAATGTGGGCGTGTCGATGAATAAAAATGAGTTCGATAAGCCGATTGACAGTAAATCAACCGTCAGAATGATATGTGTGACAGACGGTAAAGTTATTAATAAGAATACGGAAAAAGTGTTTTTTGAAAGAGGCGAGGGCTTTGTCTGCAATTACAACGAAAATGTTGAACTTGACGGTGGCGGAAGCTTTGTGTGGCTTGACTTTCGCGATATCGACGCTGAATACGGCTCAACAATCTTTTCATGTGATAATATTGAACTGTTGGGAAAAATAATTAAGGCTCTTGATTCTGAAAAAGAGGATTTGTATTCCAACATTCGCTTTTCCGAAGGAGTGGCGGAAATGCTGTTTTCTATGCTTAATTTTGAGAAAGCAGAATATTCGGTAGAAATAACCGACTATGTAGATATGGCTAAAAGATACATAGACGACAACTATTGCAAACCACTTAAGATCGAAGAAATTGCTGAGAGTATCGGTGCCGACAGAAAGTATTTGCGCAATCTGTTCTTCGCCCGCATGGGGGTCTCGACAAAAGAATATCTTACCGCGGTTAGAATTGAAAAAGCAAAGCTCTTGCTTTTGGATAGAACACTGCCGGTAAGTGAGGTTGCGATTTCCGTAGGTTATTCGGATGCGCTCGGTTTTTCAAAGCTTTTCAAAAAACACGTAGGCGTATCCCCAACAGAATTCCGCGGTGGCGAAAGAATTACCGTCGATACGCGCGAGGAAAAGCCAGCCGAAACGGCGAAAAAGAAGCCTGTCAAAGCCAAGACGGAAAAGCCAAAGCCCGAAATTTCCAAAAAGAAAGAGGATATTAAGGTTTATCTTCTTTAGGCGGCTTGTAATTTCTTACTCTTTGTCTGTATTTGCTGGGTGATTCACCGTAAATCTTTTTGAAAAGACGTGAGAAATAAAGCGGGTCTTCAAATCCAAGCTCGGCGCATACCTCGTTTATCGGTATTTCGGGGTGTCGTTGCAGATATTCCTTTGTTCTGCTTACCTTCATCTTATTTATGTAAGCAATGGGAGTGGTTCCAAGCTCGGCTTTGAAATATCTGATTAACTGTTGCTTGGAAATATGGCATATATTGCTTAGTGTATCAAGCGAAATGGGCTCGCTTATGTGAGATTGAATGTAAATAATTGCTTTCCTTAGCTTTATTGACAACGGAACCTCAATTTTATCGTTTCCGTTGAGAATTTGCTTTATACAAATATTAGACAGCCTCGTAAGTAGCCTGCAAAGGTGAAGCGAGGCTGTTATGCTTCGGGAAAGCGCATCTTTTCTAAGGCTGTTTTGTGCTTCTTCAAAAAGCTTCGGCAAATTTTCGCCGTCGTTTCCCACAGAAAGTGTTGCGGGGATATATACGGTAAAATCGGGAGCGCTGAAATCGTCTCTGTTGGCAATTACGTTATTTAAAGCCTGATCGTGTATGGCGGTCAGGTTATTTCTTGCCTCGTCAAGCTCGCACTCCTTAAGTTCGTTTTGCAAAATAAAATGTATATAGCATAACGTGCACATTTCGTTGTTTATAGGCTCGCGTCGGTAATGGTGACCGCCGGGAATGAATATTACGTCACCTCGGTTCAAAATGTGTTGCGTGCCCTCCATGGTTATAAGACAACTGCCTTCTTTTATATATATGAGAATATTTTGCGAATCCGAAATATCCCACACGGTTTTTCTTACCACAGTATAGGCTGCTTTGATTATCGGAATTGATAAAAGATTAAATCTGTAAAGCATAATCCCCCCGAAATGTTAATATAATCCATATTTATGAGTATAAGATGTATTTAAAATTATACCACAATGTGATAGAATTGTAAATAGAAAAGGGAATATTATTCCTAAATAAACGGAGGAAATATGGCTAAAAAATGGAAAGTAGCGGTTATTGGCTGCGGAATGTTTGCTAATGCCCAGTATTTTAAAAACATTTCCAAGGAGGCAAATGCCGAGTGTGTTGCCGCTGTTGATATTGTAATTGAACGCGCAAAAGAAGCGTGCAGAGTGTATAACATTCCAAACGCATATAAAGATGTGTATGAATTATTAGAGAAGTGCGACTTTGATGTTGCGATAGACGCCGCTTCAATTCAAGCTCATCATGAAATAAATATGGCGATTCTTGCGGCAGGCAAGCATCTTGTTACACAAAAGCCTGCGGCGCCGACTGTTGAACAGCTTACCGAACAGATTGAGCTTGCCAAAAAAATGGGCGTAAAAATGGTCTGCGCGCCTATTCACCCAATGCGCTACGACCTTAATATCGCAAAGCAAATTATGCGTGACGGCGGTATAGGAAATCCCTACTATATTAAATGTAATATGTCGCATGGCGGTCCCGAGTATTTTCAGTACAGAGACGCTGACCCGTCATGGTTCTTTGAGCCGGGCGCAGGTGCGCTTGTAGATATGGGCGTTCACGGATTGCAGATAGTAACCAGCATATTTGGTCCCGCAAAGGCCTTTTCATGTATGGCTAAAGTAACTACACCTGTGCGTGAAGTCCGCTCCGGAAAATTTGACGGCAAGAAAATAAAAGCCGATATGATTCCGGACCATTACGTTATTACTCTCGATTACGGAGATGGCAAAATGGCACTTGTCGAATCGGGCTTTTCCATGAAGAATACCAAGTCACCGCTTATGGAAATTTTCGGAGACCAAGGCACAATTTCCTTTACCGAGCCTTATATGACTAACCCTATTCCCGACGTGTATATTGATGCTCCCGAAAGGGGAATCAGAGGTTGGATGAAGCCCATGTGTTGGGTCGATCCGCCCAAGAAACTCAATAGTCAGTGCTGCTGTCTCGGTGACCTTGTTAAAGCAATAGAAAATGGAAGTGAGCCGATTCTTTCGCCCGAGCACGCCCGTCACGTTCTTGAAATTATGTGCAAAATTCCCGAGGCTATCGAGAGTGGTTGCAGAATAAATCTTGAAACGACTTTTTAACGTGTGATATGGGAGAATGATACTATGGAAAAATTGAAAGTTGCTATATTCGGCTTGGCGCACCCCCATGCGGCTCAGCTTACAAAAGCGTTTAAGAATTTTCCCGACGAGGTTGAAATTTTAGGTTATGCCGACGTTGGCCCGTATGACGATCAGCCTTTTGAGGAGAGATACAAAAATATAGGTAAGCAAGCTGATGATCTTAAAAAATACGATGATTGGCGCGAGCTTCTCGCCCTTTCTCCCGACGTTGCCGTAGTGGCAACCGAAAATTCGGTTTGCGCGGACGTTTCTTGCGAGATACTTGAAAAGGGAATTTCGGTAATTAACGAAAAGCCTATGGCTATAAATTACGCTGATGCCAAGAGAATGGCGGATGCCGCCGAGAAAAACGGAGCTCATATTATTACCAATTGGCCTATTGCTTGGTTTCCCGCCTTCAATTATGCCAAAAAGCTTGCCGACGAAGGCAGAGTTGGTAAAATAATGAGAGTCGTTTATCGTAGCCCCGCTACTTGGGGACCGTATTCTTATGGAAAAGAAGGTGTAATCCCTCCGATAGAATGGCTTAATAAAACTTGGTGGTATAGAAAAGAGTGCGGGGGCGGCTCCATCTTGGATTACGCTTGCTACGGCACTATACTTGCTACCCACTTCTTTGGTAAAAAGGCAAAGAAGGTCAGCGGTATAGCTAAGCAGTTTGGTGTTGCAGGCACTTCTGTGGAGGATTACAGTGCAATGATCCTCGATTTTGGAGACGGCGTAGGGCTTCTTGAAGGCTCTTGGTCGTCGTATAATCCCGCCGAAATTCCGTCAGGCCCCATTATTTATGGTATGGACGGTGTCATCGTGTGTGATAGACACTCAACCGTTGTAAAAATATATGAAGGTAATACGCACGCGCCCAAACCCCCCGTCGAGGTTATCGAATGTGCCGATATGACCGAGTTCAAAGGTGATCTTGGAAGAAATATTATCGACTTCCTTCGAGGCAAAGCCGAACTTAATCCTCTGCTTGGAGTAGATATTAACCTTGCGGTTTGCGCCGCACTTGACGCGGGCAGAAAATCTGCGGAGCAGGGAATCACCGCCGACGTTGAATAATCAAATAAGGAGAATAATGTTATGAACAAATTGAGAGTTGCAGTTATAGGAACGGGAATGATAGCAAACAGTGCTCACTTTCCCGCGCTTAATATTCTTAGAAAAGAGGGCTTGGTAGAGGTGGTTGGCGTTGCCGATATCCGTGAGGTGGCCGCCAGAGAAACCGCCGCGCGCCACGACGTGCCCAATTGGTATACAGATCCCCAAAAGATGCTTGACGAGCTTCATCCCGATTTTGTCGCTGTGTGTACCCCGAATATGTACCATAAGGAATGGACGATTAAAGCGCTTAAGGCGGGAGCTCACGTAGCTTGCGAAAAGCCGATTGCGCTTACCGTTGCCGACGCCGAGGAAATGTGGGCAACCGCTAAAGAATGCGGAAAGATGCTTTTTCCGTGTCAGTGTATGAGATGGAGAAACTATATGCAACAATCCAAGGAACTGGTTTCCTCAGGTGAGCTTGGTGAGATTTATTTTTCTGATATCGAGTTCATCAGAAGAATAGGCGTTCCCACGTGGGGAATGTTCCACATGAAGGAACACAATTTCGGTGGCCCCTTCTGCGATCTTGGAGTTCACCTTATCGACTCGCTTCTCTGGATAGTCGGTGACAAAAAGGTTGAGGCTGTTTCGGGTAACGCTTATACAAAAATTGCAAATCAAGGCAAGGACGTTCTTCTCAGCATCGCCGAAAGCGGCGCGTACGACGGAACGTTTACCCCTCGCCCCTATGACTACAACGAATTTAATGTTGAGGATTTTGCCACGGGATTTATGCGTCTTGAGGGCGGAATGAGCGTCAACTTCAAGTTCTCGTGGGCTATAAATCTTCCCACCACCAACCTTGATATGGTGATTTGCGGTGACAAGGGCGGACTTTCGGTAAATAAAGAGCGTCTCTATAAGAATATCGGAAGATATCAGGCTGAAAGCGAAATGAAGTGGTTTGATAACGGGCAGTATAAGGGCGTTCCCTTTGAGCAGCACAGATACATGTACAGAAACATTATCAATACTCTTGCGGGGAAAGAAGAATACCTTATCAAAAAGCATCAGAATATTGAGGTTACAAAGGCTATCGAGTGCTTCTACCGCTCGGCTGAGCTTGGCAGAGAGATAAGAGCTGAGGAGCTTGTAAAGCGATAAAAAACTATCCCGAAAAGTTGATTATCAACTTTTCGGGATTTCTATTGAATTTTATAAAAAAAGGTGGTATAATTACGGTGAACTATACAATTAAGGAGAATGGAATGAAAATACATTTTTTGGGAACTTGCTCGGGAACAGAACCCATGCCCGACAGAAATCATACTTCGTGGTGCCTTGAGGTTGGCGATAAATTATATTTCTTTGACGCAGGCGAGGGATGCTCTCATACAGCCCATCTTATAGGGCTTGATGCGCTGTCAATAAAAGCGATTTTTGTTTCTCATCCCCATATAGACCATATAGGTGGACTTTCAAACCTTGTATGGCTTGTTGAAAAATTAAGAAGCAGAACAAAGCAAATGCCGAAACACGGTGGATTTGATGTGTATCTTCCCGATATGGAAATTTGGGATGGCGTGTCCAAAATTCTCAAATACAGCGCGGCAGTAGGCGAAAAGTATCCTGTAAACGCGCACCTTGTTTCAGACGGAGTAGTTTGTGATGACGGAACGGTTAAAGTTTCCGCATACAGAAATACCCATATGTCAAAGGCAGACTGTTCGTTCAGTTATCTTATTGAGTGCGAGGGCAAGCGTATAGTCTATTCGGGCGACGTTAAGACCTATTCCGAAATGGACGAAGCGATAGGCGAGCACTGTGACGCGCTTATCTGCGAAACGGGCCATCACATGATAGACGACACTTACGAATATTTGAAAACAAAAAACATAGACCGCATATTCTATAACCACCACGGCAGAGAAATTCTCAACGCTACCGATGAGTGCAGGGAAAGAGTAAAAGCGCTTTTTGGCGGCAAGGCGGTTATATGTAATGATGGAGATTCTGTTGAAATATGAAAATAGCTTTTTTGTGCGATACGCACTTGCCCGTAAGCAAGAAATCTCCGCAATACGTATTTTTTAAACGAGCAGTTGAAAAACTGAGGCTTGACGGCATAAATATGCTTGTAAATCTTGGGGATATTACGTCATACGGTGAGGGTGAGGCGTTTGAAAATTACCTTTCTGAATTAGATGGCTTAGAGCATTATTACGTTTTCGGAAATTCCGAGGTTCGTGATGAAAACACCTTGAATGAGATAATGACCTTAAAGACCGAGCCTTGTTTTAAGGTGGGAAGCCGAACCTTTCTCGGAATCAATACTCCGTATGGTGATATAGACACAAACGACCGAGAAAGACTTGCGGGACTTCGGGACGGCGACGTGGTGTTCTTGCATCATTACGTAAAAAGTCTGCATAAGGACAGCAGAGAATTTTTTGAAGAGCTTCTTTCCCAAAAAAGCCTAACGGTTTTTCATGGGCACGCTCACTATTATATAGACGACAACGTGGGAAAAAGCCGCGTGTACGGATTGCGCGCTCTTGACCCCGATAAGTCAATAGGGGATTATCCGTGTATTACGTATGTAGATGTGAGTGACGACAGTATTTCTTTTAGTGAACAGCTGTTTGGCGTTGGAGAGAAAGCTTTATTTGACGTGAGAGAAAATTTCGGAATCTCATGTGTGGATAATTTGCGAGACATCGATTACGCAATAGAACACGATGTAAAAAATGTTGAAATACGGTGTAGGAAGGCAAGCGATATTGATTATTCAGCTGTTTCTCTTGTGAAAAAATGGCGTGATTCGGGCGGGAATTATCTGTCGCTTCACATGCCTGATATCAAGTATGAAAACGGCGAATTTTCGGGCGTTGACGTTTGGCATTCAGCGCTTGAATACGCTAAAAAGCTTGGTGTAAACGGACTTACAATACATCCGCCTAAGGCAAAGTGCCGTGATATGACAGATAAAGCCGTGTATGATAAGTTTCTTGAATATTTCGTTAACGCGGTAAACTTTGTTGGTGACAGCGTGAATATCGGTATAGAAAACATGCACCTTGGCAAAGGCGAGATAGATGACCAAAACCGTGGTTTTGGCTGCTCTCCCGAAGAAGTGGCGGCGTGGATAGATGCCATGAATATAAAGCTTGGCAAGCCCGGAAGGGTGGGACATATTCTTGACGTGGGTCACGCCAGAAATAATGGAATTATCGCAAGCACCAATCCAATAAGCCGTTGGTATGAAAAAATGGGCAACCGTACCGTTGCGTACCATATACATCAATCGGTGAAAGCGGACAAGGGGCTTAAAAACCATTACCCAATAGTCGATTGGTTCGGACCTATGATTTCTTACGTGTCATTTTTTTATGCGTGGGAGTCGGGAATGATAAACAATGTTCCGATATTCCTTGAAGTTAAAGGTGCTGATAATTACGATGTCAGTGTGAAGGCATTTGATAAAAATTTTATGAAGTAATTTGATTTGCGGATAACCTCAACTGATATTGCTTTGGAGTAACACCAACGTTTTTTTTGAAAAGTTGAACGAAATAAGAGGTGGTTTCAAATCCGCAAGCCTCGCAGGCATCGCTTACGCTTGCTCCGTTCTTTAGAAGACGGCAGGCATGTGATATTCTCAGATTGTTGAGATAGTTGAGGTAGGTAACCCCCGTCGACGCCTTGAAAAGCGAACAAAAATAAGCTTTGTTGTAACCAAACTTTTCCGAAACCTCGTCTATCGTAACGCGGTTTCGGAAATTTTTTTCGGACCAGTCAATGACCTCGCCCAAAAAGCCCGAGCGCGTAGCAAGCGGAGCGTGTCGGTTTTCATTGCCTGTGGCGCAAGCGAAATTTTCAAACAATTTTATTATTGCCGAAAGTCGTGCGGCTACGTTGTTTCCTTCAGTTATCATTTTTGCCGTGGATTCAATTTCATCAGAAAATGGGTATATGGCGTTTAGGTCTTCGAATTTGAATCCAAGCTCCGAGAGTATCGCTGATATATCGAGATACTTTTTTATTTCGGATATTTGAAGCTTCAAAACCTTTACGTGTCCGTCGCAAGGCTTGTAATCAAAGGAGTGAATAACGAAGGGCGCGATAAAAAACAATCTGTCTCGGCTCATGTCGTATTGCTTTCCACCGATGTAAGCGGTGCCCAGAATATCGTGACAAAAAAGCACCTCCACGGTGTCTCCGTAGTGCGGAGGGACCACCTCTCCCGCGGGAAATTCCATTTTTGTAAGCGCCCACGGCGAGTTTTCTTTAAATTCTTTGTGCTCAAAAAGAGCGGTAAATACGTTTTTCATAACAACAATATTGTAACACAAAAATCCAAATATTGCAACATTTTTTCAAAATATTCTTGATTGAATTTTGCCCGTCCGTGTGTTAATATAAGAATGAAAATATATTTTGGAGGAATACACCATGATAAAAGCAGCAATAATAGGCTTTTCGCATATGCACTGTAACGAGATAGCGCTTTATATAAGCGAGAATCCCGACTTTGAGCTGGTGGGAATAGCCGACGTAAACAGCGACGTTGAAAAAATTCACGCCTATACATACACTCCGGTGTGGAATTTTGAAAACGTAAAAAATAACTATTGCAAAAACGCCTACGGAGACTATCGCGAAATGCTTGACGAGGCAAAGCCCGACATAGCTTTCATTCTTTGCGAAAACGCGCAAAAGCCCGCGGTGGTTGAGGAATGCGCAAAGCGCGGTGTAAACGTCTGTATAGAAAAGCCTATAGCGGTAAGTATGGAGGAAGCCGAAAAGATTCGTGCGAGCGTTGAAAAATACGGCATTGAGGCGGTAGTGAACTGGCCCGTCCTTTGGCGCGGTTATGTTCATAAAATGAAAGCGGCGGCAGATTCGGGAATAGTCGGCAAGCCCATCAAATTGCGTTATATCAACGGTCATACAGGGCCTCTCGGCAAAGGTGCCAAGCATAGGGGCGTTTCGCATAACGTAGAGGAAATATCCGATGATGAGCGCTCTAAAACCTGGTGGCATAAGCTTTCTCACGGTGGCGGTGTGTTCCTTGATATTGCTTGTTACGGCTGCTTTTTTTCACGTTGGTTTTTCGGTAACGACGCCGACGCTATAATGTCCTACGGGGCTAATCTCAACACACCTTTTGGAGACACCGAGGATAACTTTGCGGCTATAATCAAATATGAGGGCAGAATGTCTGTCATCGAGGGGACTTGGACAACTCCCCGTGCCGTTATTCCTTCAGGTCCTATGCTTATCTGCTCTGACGGAGTGATTATGTGTACGGGTGGAGCTGAAAACGCCCCCGACGTTAAGGCTTACGATATGTTTGGTAACGAGGTAGAGATTCCCGACAGCGTGCTTGATGATAAATACAAAAATATGCCTTGGCAGTTTGCTAATCACGTAAAAACGGGAGAGCCAATACACGAAATGCTTACGCTTGACGCAAACATGGACGTGATGGCGCTTCTTGACGGCGCTATAAAAAGCTCCGCAAGCGGTAAAGAGGAGAAAATCAAATGATGTATACCTATTCCGACAGACTCCGCGCCATGCGAGAGACAAAAATCAGACATACCCTTGAAAAAAGAAAGCAGAACGGCTTTACCGACCTTGACGATTTCGGCACTGTTCCGATTTCCGATGGATACCGAGTAGAGCCATGGTATAACAGCACCAACGGAAGCTTTTACGGCTACGACGGAATGTGTGAAAACTTTGTGCGTGTTCTCAACGCCCACGCGCCTTATATCGATCCCAATGAAATGCTTTGCGGAAGATGGCGCGATATGCTTGTAAACTACCGAGGCGACCTTCACTATATGCCCGACTGGCTTAAAAATAATCTTAAAAATCTTGAGTTTATCAAGAACGGCGCGACAAATCAGTGGAGTAAGCGTTGGGACGAGCAGAGATTTCCCTACGATCACCTTAAGCCCCTGCAAGCTAAATATAATATTACTACGGGTATTGACGGAGACGCACATTTTGCCTGTGATTATAAGATAGGCTTTGAACTTGGCTTTGGCGGATTGCTTGAAAAGGTGCGCAAATACCGCAAGATAAACACCGATAAAAAGGCATTTTACGACGCGGAAGAGAGAACACTGCTTGCGATTATCGACTTCGTTGACCGCCACTGTAAAAAGCTTGTTGAAATGATTGCGGCTGAGAAAAACGCCGACGTAAAGGCTAACCTTGAGGGTATGCTTGAGGCTTGTGAAAATATAAAATACGGTGCGCCCAAAACCTTGCGCGAGGCTTGCCAGTGGACGGCATTTTTTAACTGCGCCTCAAGAATATATACCCGTGACGGCGCGGGATTTCAGCTTGACGTCCTTCTGTATCCCTTCTATGAAAACGACGTGAAAGAGGGAAGAACAGACGACGAAACGGCTAAATTCCTTATAGCCAACCTGCTTCTTATCGACCCCCATTATTATCAGATTTCGGGCGTTGATGAAAACGATATGGATATGACCAATCATCTTTCTTATCTCATACTCGACGCGGCGGATTCTATCAATATCGCGTGCAACCTTACGGTGAGAGTTCACGAAAACTGCGATCGAGAATTCTTGAAAAAAGCGGTTTATTATCTTCTGAAAAACAAAAACGGCTGGCCCCGCTTTTGTAACGATAAGGCGCTTGCCGAGGGATATATGAGAAACGGTATTGATAAAAAGACCGCCCGTGAGCGCATAGCCGTGGGATGTAACTGGATGTGTGTTCCGGGTAAGGAATTTCCTATGAACGATACTGTAAAAATAAATATCGCAAAGGTTATGGAAGAAGCTCTTAAGGACATGAGACAAGAGAGCACGCGAAGCACAGTGCGCCTTTACGAACTTTATCTTGAGCATCTTGCCAAGGCAATAGAGACGACGGCGGCAGGAATTAATCACCATATAGACCACGCGTGGGAGGTAACCCCCGAGCTTGTTATGAATCTGCTTATGCACAATACGCTTGAACGCGGAGAGGATATATCTCAGTGCGCCGAGCTTTATACCGTTGGAATAGACGGCGCGGGATTGGCTGTTGTTGCCGACTCTTTTGCGGCACTCGTTACTCGTGTGGAAAATGAAAAGATACTTACCTGGGACGAGATGTACGATGCGCTCGATAACGACTTTGCGGATGAACGCATACGCGCAATGATGCAAAGCGCTCCCCGTTATTGCCACGGAAATACAATTGCCGACGAGTGGGCGCTCAAGCTTACCGATAGCTGGGTGTCGATGATAAAAGCGCAAAAAATGCCCGAGGGCAGACAGCTTATTCCGGGGTGGTTCAGCTGGGCGAGAACTATCGAATACGGATCTAAGGTGGGGGCAACCCCCAACGGTAGACGAAATGGAGAGCCTATTTCCCACGGAGCCAATCCCAATCCGCGTTTCAGAAAGGACGGAGCGCCATCAGCGCAGTCCAACGGAATAGCCTCGGTTCAGTGCGGATACGGAAATACGGCACCCTTGCAGATAGAGTTTGACCCTATGATATCTATTGAGGAAGGCGGCGTGGACGCTATTCTCAACCTTATCGAGGGGCACTTCAAAAAAGGCGGAACGCTTATAAACATCAATATTCTTGATACCGAAAAGTTGCTTGCCGCCAATGAAAATCCCGACCTTTATCCCGACCTTGTGGTGCGCGTAACGGGCTTTACCGCCTACTTTGCGTCACTTTCCCCCGGATTCCGTCAGCTTGTGGTTGACAGATTCCTGCAAGGAATGTAAAAATAAACACCTTGTTGCTAAGTCTTTGTCTAAAAACTTGCGACAAGGTGTTATTTGTTTGATTAGTGTCTGTGCTTGATAAATCCTACCAGCTTGCAGAACTCCATTACAACAAGGGGTACAAGGATAAGTCCAAGCCCTATGAGGTAAAGTTTCCACGAAAGAATCTTCATTCCAAAAGCAATTCCCACGGGAGTAAAGAGCACAAGCGCCACGAGAAGCGTTGAAGCGAGTGCCGCAAGATTGAGATTTTTGTTTCCAAAGAAGCCAATCTTGAACAGCGAGTGTTCCGAACGCATGTTGTAAGCCTGAACTATCTGGCAAAGCGCAAGTACCATAAACGCCAACGTCTGTCCTTGGGCAAGTGCCGTCTCATTGGCGCCGTTCCTGAACGCGCCGCTTATAAGCTCGCTGACGGGAAGTCCTGTGCCAACCACAAAAGCAATCAGAGTAAGACCTGCGAACATAATTCCCTGAAGTATAACCTTTATCCAAAGCCCGTGGGCAAATATTCCCTCGCTTTTGGGCTTGGGCTTTTGATTCATAATATCGGATTCAACCGCCTCCATACCAAGCGCGATGGCGGGAAGACTGTCTGTTACAAGGTTTATCCAAAGCAGTTGCATGGATAGCAGGGGAGATACGTGGAAAAGAAGCATAGCCACGAATACCGTAATAACCTCGCCAATGTTGGTTCCCAAAAGGAAACCGACCACCTTTTTGATGTTGGCGTAGATTCCGCGCCCCTCGCGAACGGCATCAACTATGGTAGCAAAGTTGTCGTCGGTAAGCGTCATGTCAGCCGCTCCCTTCGCAACGTCTGTGCCCGTAATACCCATGGCACAACCTATGTCTGCGGCTTTAAGCGCGGGGGCGTCGTTTACGCCGTCACCCGTCATCGAAACCACTTTACCCTTGCGTTGCCATGCCTTAACTATTCGTATTTTGTTTTCGGGCGAAACGCGAGCGTATACCGAAATACTTTCAACACGGCTGTCAAGCTCCTCGTCACTCATGGCGTCAAGCTCGGCACCGGTTATAGCACAATCGCCGTCAACGTAAATTCCAAGATCCTTGGCTATTGCCGAAGCTGTGACAACGTGGTCCCCAGTTATCATAACAGGCTTTATTCCCGCCTTGCGGCAGGTAGCTACCGCAACCTTGGCCTCGGGTCTCGGCGGGTCTATCATGCCAACAAGTCCCATAAAGGTAAGTCCGTTTTCAAGCTCTTCCGAGGTCGGAGCGGTTGGGACGGTATCAATTTCCTTGCAAGCTATTGCGAGAACGCGAAGCGCATCTTTGCTCATTCGGTCTGTAATTTCGCGCGCCGTTTCGATGTTGCCTGACGTACAGCGTGTAGCCATCATGTCAAACGCGCCTTTAACGATTACGATGTTTTTTCCGTTGATACGGTTGACGGTAGACATAAGCTTTCTGTCGGAATCAAACGGAATCTCGGCAAGTCTTGGATAGTCAATGTTAAGCGAGTCCTTGGCGAGACCGTTTTTATGAGCCGCAAAAACTATGGCAGTTTCCGTGGGATCTCCTATGTGCTTTTCTTCGTCACCTTCAAAAACCACAGAGCCGTCACAGCAAAGCGTGCCGTAAGTGAGGAGCTTTTTGATGCTGTCGGAGTTGCTTGCGCTTATTTCCTCAATGTCAGCTTCACCGTCCGCAAAAGCTTTTACAAGCGTCATGCGGTTCTGGGTGAGAGTACCTGTTTTGTCGGAGCAGATTATAGATGCGCTGCCAAGCGTTTCAACAGCGGGAAGTCTGCGTATAAGCGCGTTTTTCTTCGCCATTCGCTGAACGCCAATGGAAAGAACTATTGTAACTATGGCGGGAAGTCCTTCGGGAATAGCGGAAACCGCCAATGAAACCGAGGTCATAAATATCTCAAGTATGGGGGTGTTGTTAAGAAGTCCCACCACAAAGATTATCGCGCAAGCGGCAAGTGCAACTATGCCAAGCCATTTTCCAAGCTGAGCGAGCTTTTGCTGTAAGGGAGTCTGTGAGTCGGATTCACCGTCAAGCAGGTTGGCTATCTTGCCCATTTCGGTGTTCATTCCGGTTCCTGTAACAATAGCCGTAGCGGTGCCGTAGGTGATACTGCATCCCGAAAAGATCATGTTCGTTCTGTCACCTATCGGCGAGTTTTCCTCAACCACGGTTGCATGGTCTTTCTCAGACGGCACGGATTCTCCCGTAAGAGCCGATTCCTCACTCTTAAGACTTGCGCTGTGAAGCAGCCTTGCGTCCGCGGGTACAAAATCTCCCGCCTCTACTTTTATGATGTCACCGGGAACAAGCTCGGCGGCGTCAATAACCTTTTCGCTGCCGTCTCTGATGACTCTTGCATGCGGCGCAGACATGTTTTTCAAAGCGTCAAGCGCCTTTTCGGCTTTGCTTTCCTGAACGACGCCCATAATAGCGTTGAGTATTACGATAAGAAGTATAAGCGCAGGCTCAAAAAGCTCTCCCCAATTTTTCTCAACGCAGACGATTACAAACGAGATCGCCGCTGCGATCAGGAGAATAATTATCATAACGTCGTTGAACTGATCCAAAAATCGCTGAAGATTGGTTTTTTTCTTCTTTTCGCGAAGCTTGTTTTCACCAAACTTTTCTTTTAGTTCTGTCGCTTTTTCACCGCTCAAGCCAAGACTTTCGCTTGAGGATAAGGCAGTCAGCAACTCTTCTTTTGTCATATTGTGCGGATTCAAATTTTGTACCTCCCTGAATAACTTTTGATTAATTTTACCAAAAAAATCGATCCGTGTCAACAGACAGAGTGAGCTTACTGTAACATTTTTGTGTTTCTTAAAAAGATATTTCGACAAATATGGAAAAATTAATCAAAATACCATCAAAAAGTCTTGAAAAATTCATTTTTTTCTGATACAATAATTAATAAATAGGGGAGTAGTCGGCACATAGTGTGATAAGACCAACAGTACGGATTTTAATCCCGGTCTTATCTTGATTGACGAGACTTATCTGCAATGGCAGAGAAGTCTCGTTTTTTATTTTTATAAATTCGGAGGAGAAAATGACAGGGGCAAATATTACCAAGGCTGAGCTGGCAAAGTCCATGAAGAATTTAATGACGCAAAGCTCGTTTGACAAAATAACCGTAAGCGAGATATGCTCGCGCAGTTATATGAGCAGAAAAAATTTTTACTATCATTTCAAGGATAAATACGAGATTATTAATTGGATATTTGATACCGAGTTTTTTGTTCCTTTGGAAAACGTCGCAGACGTTGGATGGATAGACTATACTTGCGCCCTTTGCGAGTACTTGTGCGAGAATAAGACTTTCTATAAAAACGTGTTTGCAAGCAATGCCGAAAATTCGTTTTTCGTCCATTTTGAGGAGAGAAGCACGCGTTTCCTGCCTAAGTACAGCCCGTTATCCGGCAGCACGGACGTGCGAAAAGATTTTTTGATATACGGAGTTTTTTGTGCGGTAAGAAATTGGTTGCAATCCGATTGTCCCGTTTCTCCAAAAAAGTTTGCCGAAGAAATCAAGCTAAGCTCCGATATGGTGTCTCCGCTTCCGAATTAATATAAAAGGTGCAGTTTGAGTGAACTGCACCTTTTCTTTTATATGTCGGCATCCTTGACGTATTCCTTGCCGTGAAGTGTGATAAATTCTTTTCTGGCGGGGAGGTTGTCGCCAAGTAGCGTGTCAAAAATCTCGAATGTTTTTGCCGCATCGGTGGTAGTAACCGCGATAAGGCGGCGGGATTCGGGCTTCATGGTGGTTTTTGACATCATTTCCGGCTCGTTTTCACCAAGACCCTTGGAACGCTGCAGGGTGTATTTTTTGCCTTCGAGCTTTTTAAGAATTTCAGTTTTTTCAAACTCGTTATACGCAAAATAAATATCGTCCTTGCAGGTGATTTCAAACAGCGGAGACTCGGCGATAAACACCTTGCCCGCTGCAAGAAGAGAGGGAAGCAGACGGTAGAACAGCGTAAGAAGCAGAGTTCTTATCTGGAAGCCGTCCTCGTCGGCATCGGTACAAATAATAATCTTTGACCAACGCAAGGACTCAATGTCAAACGCGGGCATGTCGGTTTTTACCTTGCCTTGAATCTCCACTCCGCAACCGATAACTCTTAACAGATCGGTTATTATCTCTGATTTGAAAATCTTATCGTAAGAGCTCTTCAAACAGTTAAGCGTCTTACCTCTGACGGGAATAATGGCTTGGAATTCAGCGTCGCGCGCCAGTTTACAGGACGAAAGTGCCGAATCACCCTCAACTATATAAAGCTCTCTTCTGGTCGGGTCTTTTGAACGGCAGTTTACAAACTTTTCCACTCTGCTGGCTATGTCAAGCGTGCCCGTCAGCTTCTTCTTGATGTTGAGTCTCGCGTTTTCGGCAGACTCGCGGCTACGCTTATTTATCAGTACTTGGTTTGCAAAAACTTCCGCGCTTTGAGGATTTTCGATGAAGAAAATCTCAAGATTCGTCTTTATCGACTCATACATCGCCTCGTAGATAAACTTGTTGTTGATAGCTTTTTTTGTCTGATTTTCGTATGACGTTATCGTAGAAACGCTGTTGATGACGAGAATAAGACAGTCGCTTACGTCGTTAAAGGTGATCTTTGACTCGTTTTTGGTATATTTTCCCGCGTTTTTGATGTATTTGTCAAGTGCGTAGGCAAATCCTAGTTTTACAGCCTTGTCAGGCGAACCGCCGTACTCAAGAAAGCTTGAGTTGTGATAATACTCTATAAGGTTGATGCTGTTGGAAACGCAGAAGGAAAAGTCGGCCTTCAGCTTGTACTCGGGCTTGTCGTCACGGTCGCGTCCCTTGGTCTCAAGATGCCAGAAGTAGGGCGCGGTCATAGAAGCCTCACCCGCAATCTCGGCAATGTAGTCGGAGATGCCGCCCGGGTAGAGGAACTTATGCTCCTCAAAGCTTCCGTCATCAAGCTCGAGCTTAAGAACGAAAGAGATTCCCGCGTTGGCTACCGACTGACGGCGCATGGTTTCGATGAAAAACTCATGGGGAATCCTTATGTCAGTAAAGACTTCAAGGTCGGGCTTCCAATGAATAACCGTACCCGTGCGTTTTTCCTTGCGCTCAAGCTCACGTTCTTCAAGCTCGCTGCAGGGCTCGCCCTTTTTAAAGTGAATGGAGCGCACGAACTTGCCGTCGTAGGAATAAACGTCCATGTATTCTGAGCTGTATTGGGTAGCGCACGCACCAAGACCGTTAAGACCGAGAGAGTACTCGTAAGCAGCCTCGCTGTCGTTGTTGTTGTATTTTCCGCCCGCATATAGCTCACAGTATATAAGATCCCAGTTCCATCTTCCTTCCTTTTCGTTGTACCCAAGCGGAACTCCGCGTCCCTTGTCGTCAACTGTGATTGAGTTGTCAAGGTATGCGGTAACGGTTATCTCGTTACCGTGTCCCTCTTTGGCCTCGTCAACCGAGTTTGAAAGGATTTCGAAAAACGAATGCTGACAGCCCTCAAGTCCGTCCGAGCCAAATATAACGCTTGGGCGTTTTCTTACTCTGTCCGCGCCTTTCAGGGCGGTTATACTTTGGTTGCCGTATTCCTGTTTGCTTTTGTTTGTTGCCACTTTATATATGTCCTTTCGATTTTATACTTGTGTCAAATCTAAATTACTCCAAGTATAATTATAACAGAAATTTTTCATTTTGAAAAGAGGAAAATTAAATATTTTTCATCTTTTTTCAAAAATTAACAAATTGCTCTTGCATAAATCGTCGAATTAATATATAATATAAAATGATGTAGTATATTTTGTGAGAGGGGAAGATTTTCATGAAGAATACCGAACTTCTGGAAAAAATAAAGAACAGTAAGACGGCAGTGCTTGGCTTTGGCATATCAAACGAGCCTTTGGTGCAGTTTTTGCTTGATCTCGGGGTAAAAGACATTACAGTACACGACAAGAAAAATCTTGACGATCTTGGCGATAAAGCGCTTGAATATAATTTGCAGGGCGTTAATTTTATTGGAGGAGAGCATTACCTTGACAGTATAGATGCCGAGGTTATTTTCCGTACTCCGGGAATAAGGGATGATATTCCCGCAATAGTAGAGGCTGTGGAAAAAGGAGCGTGGCTTACTTCGGAAATGGAGCTTTTCCTTGAGCTTACCCCCGCGCGCGTTATAGCTATAACGGGAAGTGACGGAAAAACCACCACAACCACGCTTACACATATGATACTTGAGACGGAGCTTGCCTCTAAGGGAAAGAATAAGGTTTACGTGGGCGGAAATATAGGAAAACCTCTGTTGCCTCTCGTGTCCGAAATGTCAGAGGAGGATTTCGTGGTTGTCGAGCTTTCAAGCTTTCAGCTTAAGACCATGAAATATACGCCTTACCGCGCAGCAATAACCAACATATCTCCCAATCACCTTGATTGGCATACAGATATGGCTGAATACAGCGCATGCAAGTTTAATCTTTGCCGTGGCGCAAAGCTTGACAGACTGGTTACCAACGCCGAGTGTGAGGCTACCTTTTCGTATGCCGACAGCTTTGAAACAGCGGTTACTGTGGTTTCTTCAAAGAAAACCGATTTTCACGATATATACGAGGAACGCCACGGCAGAAAGGCTATATTTGAAAGAGACGGCGAGGTTATTCTCAGCGACGGAACTCTGGAGCGAATGATGGCAAAAACCGCTGATATAAAATTGGTTGGCAGACATAATCTGGAAAACTATATGACAGCAATCGCATTGCTTGACGGACTGGTAAGCTATAATAGTATCAGAAAGGTTGCAACCAACTTTGGCGGGGTGGAGCACAGACTTGAGTTTGTGCGAGAGCTTGACGGAGTAAAATATTACAACAGCTCTATCGACTCCAGTCCCACCCGTACCATAGCCGCAATTTCCGCATTTGGAGAGCTTAAGCCTATCGTTATATGCGGTGGATACGACAAGCATATTCCGTTTGATGAGCTTGGCCACGTTCTTTGCAGACGAGCTAAAGCGATCGTACTTACAGGTGCGACACGTGAGGCGATAAACGCCTCTGTAAGACGTTCCGAGTATTTTGCGGAAAGCAATCTTACAATACTTATAAAGCCCGATTTTACCGAGGCTGTGGAAACCGCGCGCAAGATTTCGTGCGGTGGAGACGTGGTCCTGCTGTCTCCGGCGTGCGCCAGCTTTGACGCCTTCAAGAATTTCGAGGAGCGCGGAGCAACCTTTAAGAACATAGTAAATTCGATGGTATAGAAAGGCAGTTTTAATGGAATTAAAAAAGTTGATAACGGAGCTTTCGGGACTTATGTCAATTACCGGACATGAGGACAGATGCTCGAACGTAATAAAGAAAATAGCGGATGAGTATTTCGACGAATATTTTTGCGATAACCTCAGAAATCAGGTGCTTGTGAAAAAATGTGGCAGAGATAACGCGCCCAAAATCGTTGTGGATACGCATTTTGACGAGATAGGAATGTACGTTGCCGAAATCAAGGACGGCGGATTCCTTAAAGTGGTAAACGTAGGCGGACTTGACACCCGTATAATGCAAGCCGCTGACGTGGTAATATACGGAAAGCAAACGATTTTTGGTGTGGTGGCTTCAACACCGCCTCACCTTTCCTCGGAGAAGGACAGAGATAGGCTTAAAAGCGTAGACGAGCTTCTTATAGATACAGGCTACGGCAGAGAAGAGCTTGAGGAGCTTGTTTCAATAGGAACTCCCGTCGGATTCAAGCCCAAGTACACCGAGCTTCTCGGCTCACAGCTTGCGGGAAAAGGCTTTGACAATAAGGCGTGCGCCGCTTGCGCGGTTAAGGCTTTGGCTGAAACCCCGCGCGAAAGTTTAGCGGGTGATGTATACCTGTTGCTTTCGGCACACGAAGAAACCGACAGACTTGGCGGCGTGGTATGCGGGACCTATACGATCGCTCCCGATTACGCCATAGTGGTTGACGTAAATCTTGCAAAAACTCCCGATACAAAATCAAGCGAGACGGTTAAAATGGGCGAGGGCGTGTCAATAACGCTGTCAGCCGTTACCGATCGCAAGCTGACAAAAATGATCTCTCAGCTTTGTGAGGAAAAGGAAATCAAGTGTCAAAAGATTGTGTCGGCAAGCAGTACGGGAACTAATGCAACCGCGCTTTCACTGGTGCGCGGCGGTGTTCCCGTGGTTGACGTGGGACTTCCGCTTAAGTGTATGCACACCTATAACGAGATACTTGACCTTGGAGATGCGGAAGAGCTTACAGTGCTTATCGCCGCTTTCGTGACAGACAAAAAAATCGCGGAGGTGTTTGGCAATGTATAATGATAGAGTTGAATTGTTGAAAAAGCTTTCGCAGGCGTTCGGACCAACCGGCTGCGAGGGAAACGTGGGCGAGCTTATCTGTAAAATAGCCGAGAGCCATTGCGATAATTATGCCACTGACCGAATGGGAAACTTTGTTTTCAGAGTTTCGCCCGAGGTTCATACAAGGCACACAAAGAAAATTATGATCTCCGCCCACATGGACGAGGTGGGAATGATGATAACCGAAATAGATAAAGACGGTTATCTCAGATTCGATACCCTTGGGGGAATAGATCCCCGCGTGCTTTGCGGCCGCAACGTTGTTATTGGAGACGAGGAGAGACGGATAAACGGCGTTATCGCTTCCAAGGCGATACACCACCAGAAAGCCGATGAGCGTAAAAAAGCTACCAAGGTTTCGGATATGTATATAGATATTGGCGCAAGCTCCGACGAGGAGGCTGAGAAATACGTAAGTATAGGCGATTTTGCCACCTTTGACAGCGAGTTTGTAACCTTTGGCAAAAATAACCGACTCGTTAAGTCCAAGGCTCTTGACGACCGTCTCGGTTGCGCGGTAATGCTTGAGATTATGAAAGCTCTGGCTGAAGGCAAAATAAAGAGCGAAAACGAACTGTATTTTTGCTTTACCGTGCGTGAGGAGGTCGGACTTTCGGGCGCGCAGACAGTGGCTCAGGTAATAAAACCCGACTATGCTATAGTCCTTGAAACTACCGCCATAGCGGATATAGACGACGTGCCGCCTGCTTTGCGTGTGGCAGATGTTGGAGAGGGCGGAGTTATATCGGTTATGGACCGAGGAACGGTGTATAACCATAAACTTGTGTCGTACGTGCTTGAGCTTGCGGAGCTTAAAGGCATCAAAGCTCAGGTTAAGAGATACGTTTCGGGAGGGAACGATGCGGCGCATATCCACAAGAGCGGTGACGGCGTAAAAACAGTTGCGATTTCCGCTCCCACAAGATACTTGCATTCTCCCGCCTGCGTAGCTTCGCTTGACGACTATGAGGCTATAATCGAGCTTGTGTCGGCATTAATTGAATCTTGGAAATCGGTATAGAAAGGGAATACAAATGTATAATTTTTTGAAACAGATAATAAATGTACCCGCGGTGTCGGGCAGAGAGTCGGAGCTTCTTGAAAAAATAAGAACGCTTATCGCCCCGTACGTGGACGAATGTAGCTTTGACAATCTCGGCAACCTTATGGCGCTTAAGAAAGGAACAGCCGAGTCCCCCAAAAGCATAATGCTTTGCGCTCACGCTGATGAAATCGGTTTTATGGCAACTTATATTGAGGATAACGGATATATCCGCGTAGCCAATATAGGCGGAATAAACTTTGCCGCCTCGGCGTATTCCAAAATAGTATTTGAAAACGGAACTAAGGGCGTGCTTGTTCCGGAGGGAAAAGCTGACGATAACAAAAAATCCGACAGCTATTACGTGGATATCGGCGCGGATAGCAAAAAAACGGCAGAGAAGAAGATAAAAATCGGAGACGTCGCAGTTGCCGAGGCTTCAATAGACAAGCTTATGGGCAAGCGTATAGCGGGCAGACCGTTTGACGACAGAATCGGTTGCGCTGTGCTTTACGATATCGCCAAAAACCTCGGCGAAACGAAAAACGACGTTTGGTTCGTTTTCTCAACGCAGGAAGAGGTTGGCTGCAGAGGTGCAAAAACCGCCGCAAACCGACTTGCTCCCGATTGCGCAATTGTCTTTGACGTTACGGGAACGGGCGATACCATAGGCGCCCAGCCAATGGCTGTCAAGCTTGGCGAAGGCGCGGCGATAAAGATAAAAGATGCTTCGGTTATTTGTGACCACGAAATGGTTGAAAAGCTTGTGGAGCTTGCCAAGGAAAATAAGATTCCTTACCAGTGCGAGATACTCAAATACGGCGGAACCGATACAAGCTCTATTCAGGTGTCGGGCAGCGGAGTTCGCGCGGGCGCTCTCTCTATCCCGTCGAGATATATTCACTCGTCGGTTGAGGTGATTGACCTTAAGGACGCGGAAGCTTGCCGCGACCTTGCCCTTGCCTTTGTAAATAATTATTGATTGGACGGTAAAAATGGAATTTTCAGAAAAAGTGTACGGACTTGTGGAAGATGCTGAAAAAGACCTTGCGGAAATTTTCGCTGAAATCGACAGAGTTTCGTTTAAAAATACCGCTAAAATAATGGAGCTTTTCAGAGAATACCGAGTTTCTGAGGCAATGTTCAATCCCTCAAGCGGATATGGATATGACGACAGAGGCAGAGATACCCTCGACTCCATATGGGCGGATGTAATGGGCGCTGAGGCGGCTTTCGTGAGACATAATATAGTCAATGGAACGCAGGCGCTTACCATAGGTCTTTTCGGACTTCTCAGACCGGGAGACGTAATGCTTTCAATAGCGGGAAAGCCATATGATACCCTTGAGGAAGTAATAGGAATCTGCGGTACCCCGGGCGACGGATCGCTTAAGGATTTTGGAGTAGAGTATGCGCAGGTAGACCTTAAAGACGGCAATTTCGATTGGGATTTGATTCATGAAAAACTTGCGGAATACAGTTCTCGCGTAAAGGTGGTCTTTATACAGCGTTCAAAAGGATATCTTAACCGCAAAACGCTTAGCGTTGATGAGATAGGAGCGGCTGCTCGATTTGTAAAATCCATCAATCCCGAGGCTTACGTGGTGGTTGATAACTGCTATGGAGAATTTGTTGAGGATAAAGAGCCTTGCTCGGCAGGCGCGGATATGGTTATAGGCTCGCTCATCAAAAACCCGGGCGGTGGAATGGCTGAAACGGGCGGATATATTGCGGGGACAAAGCGCGCGGTTGAGCTCGCATCTTATCGCCTTACCTCGGTAGGCGTGGGCTGTGAGGTCGGAGCGACGCTCGGATTGAATAAAAGCCTTTATAAAGGGCTTTTCTACGCCCCCCATACAACAGCGCAAGCTCTTAAGGTAGCACACCTCGCGGCTTACGTGTTTGAAAAAATGGGATATGACGTAGAACCTAAGTGGAATCAGACCCACCACGATATTATACAGACGGTTATCACGGGCGCTCCCGAAAAGCTTTGCGCATTTTGTCGGGGTATACAGAAAGGTTCTCCCGTTGATTCCTTTGTAACTCCCGAACCTTGGGATATGCCGGGATATAACGATAAGGTTATAATGGCGGCGGGCGCGTTTACTCAAGGCTCGTCCATAGAGCTTTCGGCGGACGGACCGCTGAGACCGCCGTATACAGCCTTTTTCCAAGGCGGACTTACATATGAAAGCGGAAAAATCGGCATAATGTACGCTGCTGAAGAGATGCTTTCGGTGGAATAACAAAATGTTTACAATTTTTTTGTAGACAAGCGCGTGTTCTTTTGATACAATAATGAAGATGTTTAACAGAAAGGTGATAAATCATGAAAAGAATTATTTCGGCTTTGCTTTTAATCTGCATGCTTTTAGGCTGCTTTGTCGCTTGTAAAAAGGATGACGCTCCCGAGGGATACCAGCTTGTTTCGGGAGAGGATGAGATTTTTAACCTCTACGTTCCCAAGAGTTGGAGCAGCAATATTTCAAGCGGAATCGCGGGGGCTTACGCTTCTATCGAAAACAAGACCCTCGTTTGCGCCAAGACTACCAGAAACGTAAAGAATTATACGGTAGGCGAATTTATGTCGGTAGCGCTCAAGAGCTATGAGAAAATGGACGGATATGAATTGATTTCCGAACCTGCTCAGACAACGCTCGGATCTTACGCAGCTTACACCATGGAATATAAGGCTAACCTTAAAGAAGCTGCGGGTGAACAAACAGTTGACCGCGCCTATAAGTTTAAGGTAATCAACGCCAAGGTTGAGGCAACCTTTACCACACTCGTGTATTCCGCGCCGGTTGAGCATTTTGACACATATCTTGCCCAGTTTGAGGAGATAGCAGCCAAATTTGAGTTCAAGACCTTTAATGAAGGCGAGCTCGAAACAGACGATTTTATGACTCTCGTTGATGAAAAAACTCCCGAGGGATTTCAAATAGCTTCTAACGATAAATACGAGTACAGACTTTACGTTCCCCTTACCTGGACCGTTCAGAGAAGAACCTATAACCCCAAGGCTTATTTTTCGGCTACCGATTCCTCCAACGTTACGATGAATATGCGTGTTGCCGACGAGTACGTGTTTGACGGTAAAACCTATTGGGAAGAGTACGTCAAGGGAACTTCCTATACCATTTCGGATATCGTGGTTGACGAAAACGCAAAGCTTGGCAAATATCCCGCGTATGGGGTAGAGTATACCTGTGACATTTATGGAGTAGTATATAAGCTTAAGCAGGTTTTCCTTACTGTTAACGGAAACATCTATATCTTCACTTACACCTCTAACAGACGCAACTACGAGACGCATCTTGAGGATGTAAACAAGATTATAGAGCTGTTTGAATTCAAATAATAAGGGGCTTTATGAGAGAAATATATCTTGATAACAGCGCCACTACACCGTTGTGCGACAGCGCTATCAAGGCAATGACAGAGGCGATGGGATGCTATGGCAACCCATCGTCGCTTCATTCGGTAGGTCTTGCGGCACAAAAAGTGGTGGACGAGGCGAGAAATTCTTTGGGATACGCCTTTGGCGTAAGAATGTTAAAGCCGGGCCAGCTTGTGTTTACCGCAAGTGGCACGGAGGCAAATAACCTAGCTATAAGAGGCAGTATATATTCAAAAACCAGGCGTGTTGCAAACAAAATTATAACCACCGACTCTGAGCATCCGTCGGTTGAAAATCTTCTTGTTAAGCTTGAGGAAGAAGGCTTCAACGTGGTAAGAATATCCACCCGCGGCGGAGTTCTTGATATGTCGGCTGTTGAAAGAGAACTTGACAAAAACGTGCTTCTCGTTACCATGATGATGGTCAATAACGAGACGGGCGCAATGTACGACGTTGGTAAGGTTTTTTCGATGGCAAAGGCAAGATGCCCCGAGGCAGTAACTCATTGCGACGCGGTGCAGGGCTTTATGAAAAAGAAATTTACCCCTGCGTCAATTTCTGCTGATCTTATCAGTGTAAGCTCACATAAAATACACGGACCCAAAGGGGTGGGAGCGCTGTACATAAGCGCGGACATTCTCAAACAGCGTAAAATGTCTCCTATAATTTACGGAGGCGGTCAGGAAAACGGATTTCGCTCCGGTACTGAAAACGTGGTGGGAATTGCGGGCTTTGGCGCGGCGCTTAAAGAGGCGTATATAAACCTTGACGCCAATATTTCGCATATGTCGTCGGTGAGAGAATACGCCTTGCTTAAATTGGCGGCGCTTGACGTGCGGGTTAATACACCGCTTGGTGAAACCGCGCCCCATATCATTAATTTTACACTTCCGAATATTAAGAGCGAAACAATGCTTCACTACCTTTCGGGAGAGGGAATATACGTATCAAGCGGCTCGGCTTGCTCCTCACACTCGCGTTCGCACAGCCGTGCGCTTATGGCGTTTGGACTTGCTCCCGACGATGCCGACTGCTCACTCCGCGTAAGTATTTCTGAATCCACTACCGAGTCGGATATAGACGCCCTTGCCGAGCATCTCGAAATGGGAATAAGAATGCTTGTGAGAATAAAAAGATAACGAAAAAACACCTTCAGATTGAAGGTGTTTTTCTTACTTATCTTATTTTTACGTTGAAATTTTTTGTCAGCTCCGCTATTTCCTCAAGCCGTTCTTTTGAAAGCGGCTTGGCGTCTTTTAAGCGGTTGTCGGTGTTCAATGCCGAGTACTTGGACGCTCCGAGAGGGTTGAAATTCAACAGCTCGTAAACCGTAAGATTTTTAAGCCCCGAAGTGAATTTTGCGATAGCAAGAATGTTTTCGTTGCTGTCGGTAATGCCCGGAATAAGCGGAGTCCTTACTATAAACGGAATTCCAAGCCCGTCAAGCTTTTTTGCGTTTTCAAGTATAAGGGTGTTTGAAACGCCGGTGTACTTCTTGTGTTCATCACCGTCAAAAATTTTAATGTCGAACATTACCAGGTCAAGTTTTTTGAGAATATGCTCGATTTTTTCGAAGTCGTGAAGCAGGTTTGTTTCTACCGCCACACTTATTTTTTCTGCTTTGCATCTGTCTATAATGCGTTCAGCGAATTCAAGCTGGCAAAGAGCCTCGCCCCCCGAAAGGGTAACGCCGCCTCCCGATTCCTCGTAGTATGCTCGGTCTGAAAGAATCTCTTTCATTACCTCGTCCTCACTAACAGAGCGAGAGGCGAATTTCAATGCCTCTGAAAAGCACCCCGCCACGCACTTTCCGCACAGCTTGCATTTGCTTCTGTCAATAGCGTGAACGCCGTTCTGGTCAAGTGAATGCGCGCCGTTTTCGCAAATGCCGAGACAGTAACCGCAATGAATACAGTTTTTTTCATAAAAGAGTAAATCATTTCCAAAGCTGATGGTTTCGGGGTTGTGACACCAAACGCAACACATATTGCATCCTTTTAGAAACACCGTAGTACGTATACCGGGACCGTCGTGTAAGGAAAAGCGCTGAATATCTGTAATGTTTCCGTTCATAATGACTCCTTTGGAGTCTCCCGCTTACTCGCCTTGCAAGGAATATTTGCGAGAGAATTCCTTGTAGTATTGGTCGTAAACCTCGTTTCCTCGTCTGAGAGCTTTTGTGTATCCGTGCATACCAAGACTGCTGTGCGCAATTTCAATAACGCAGCCCGCAATGTTGGAGCAGTGATCGGAAATTCTCTCAAGATTGGTAAGAAGGTCGGAAAGAATAAATCCAAGCTCAATAGTACATTCGTTGTTTTGAACTCTCTTAACGTGGTTAAGCTTGATTCTGTCCTTGAGATTGTCAACAACTTCTTCAAGAGGTTCAACCTTTGCCGCAAGCTCAAGGCTGTTTTCGGTAAACGAGCCCAGCGACGCGTCAAGAATCTCAATAACAGCGTTAATCATAATTTTCAGTTCACCTTGCGCCGGAGTGGAGAAGGTGATTTTCTTGTCTTGAATCTCACGCGCCGATTCTGCAATATTCACCGCGTGGTCGGATATACGCTCAAGGTCTCCTATTATGTGAAGGAGTTTGGTAACCTCAAGGCTGTCCCGTTCGGTAAGGTCGCATTTTGTAAGCTTAACGAGATACGAGCCTATCTCGTCCTCGTAAATATCTACCTCGTTTTCTTCTTTTTCTATTTCATCAAAAAGTCTTGAATCATACTTGTCAAAAAGCGAAAAAGCCTTTTTAAGAGATGCCACAGAGGTCTTTGCCATATCAAATGTAACGTTTCTGCATTGGTCAAGGGCTATACTCGGTGTGGTAAGAAGCATATCGTCGAACAGTTTGACCTTTTCTTCCGTCCCATTCTTGTCTTTAACCGTGAGTATAGCAAGCTTTTCAAGCAACTTATGGCAGGGAAGCAGCAATGCGGTACAACCTATGTTGAACGCAGAGTGAACTATCGCGATGTAGGTTTCGTCTATGGCTGACGTTAAGAATCCGAAACCGCCGACCACTGCGTTTACCGTATAGAATGCGGTAAGAAGCACCACGGTACCGACGATGTTGAAATAAAGGTGTACCATAGCAACTCTGCGCGCGTTTTTGTTAGCGCCGATAGATGAGATAAGAGCAGTTACACAAGTACCTATGTTCTGACCCATGATTATCGGAATAGCAGAGCCGAATGTTACAGCCCCCGTTATCGATAAAGCCTGAAGGATACCGACAGAAGCTGACGAGCTTTGGATTATTGCGGTAATCAGCGCACCCGCGAGGACACCCAAAATAGGATTGTCAAACATAAGCAGAATGTTTTTAAATGCATCGCTGTCTTTAAGCGGTGATACAGCGTCGCTCATAATGTCCATACCGTAAATAAGCACGGCAAAGCCAAGAAGAATAAGGCCTATATCTTTCTTTTTGGCGTTTTTTAAGAAAATGTAAAGTATAACGCCTATAACCGCGAGAATTGGGGTAAATGACGTGGGCTTGAGCATTGTCATCAAAAAGTTGTCGTCGCCCATACCCATAAGGCTCAATATCCACGCGGTAATCGTAGTACCTACGTTTGCGCCCATAATTACGGGAATAACCGAAGAGAGAGACATAAGCCCCGAATTTACAAAGCCCACCAACATAACGGTAGTGGCAGAAGAGCTTTGAATTATAGCGGTAACTCCCGCTCCTAAAATAAATCCTTTTAGTGGGTTTGAGGTCATCTTGGCAAGCAGTCCTTTAAGCTGTGAGCCTGCGCTTTTTTCAAGAGCGTCGCCCATAACCGTCATTCCGAAAAGGAACAGACATATACCGCCAAGAAGTGTCAAAACGTTTGTGTAATCGAACATATTTCCTCCATAGCAACAGATTTTTAACAAAAATTTTCCTTATACCCAATATAACATATTTTGTGTAAAATCCGAAAGCGCTTTTGTGTTAAATCTGTGTTAAATGGAGGTTTTTATATCATATATGATGTCTGCAAGCTCGCAGAACATTTTAACGTCAAGCTTTTCGCCGCGGATGTCGGGACGGTGTCCTGCCTTTTCAATAGCCTCCGCAAGCCTTTCTTTTGTAATTTCGGGAAATCCGCAGGAAAGTGCGTTAAGCAGGGTTTTTCTGCGTTGCTCAAACGCCGCCTTTATAACCTTGAAGAAAAGCTCTTCGTCCTTGGGGGTGTACGGCTTGTTTTTGTAAAGTTTTATGCGTACCACGCTTGAATTGACCTTTGGTGGAGGCATAAAGTTGTCAGCCTCAACCGTAAACAGCTTTTCAGCCTCACCGTAATAGGAAAGCACCGCGGTTATAGCACCGCAATCCTTGCTTCCTGCCTTAGCGCAAAGTCTGTCGGCAACCTCAGACTGTATCATTATTGTGATGTAATCAAAAGGGAGCTTTGACTCAAGCAGCTTCATAAGAATAGGCGTGGTTATGTAGTAGGGCAGATTGGCGCAAACCGAAACTCCGTTTTCAAAATATGGGGCGAGTAATGTCTCAAGGTCGGTTTTCATAACGTCCTCGTTAATGACCTCTACGTTGTTGTACGTGTCAAGCGTGTAGGAGAGAACGGGAATAAGCCCCTTGTCAATCTCAAGCGCAATAACCTTTTCATAGCGCTCGGCAAGTTCTACTGTAAGCGTGCCTATGCCGGGACCTATTTCGAGAATAGTGTTTGATTTTCCCTCACAGCAGTAGTCGGCAATGTCCTCAACCACCATTTTGTTGGTAAGGAAGTTCTGTCCGAATTCCTTGTGAAACTTAATGCCGAAAACCGACATTATCTGTTTAATATTTTTGATGTCGCAAAGGTTCATAAAATCTCCCATTACAAAATATTTTATTTAATTCTAACATATTTTATTGTAAAATGTCAACTGTTATTTTGTACAAAACAGTTGACAAAGCCGAAATAAAGATGTAAAATTAAAACAACGAAATTTGGAGGTGGATTATGTCCAAATATGATATAGCGGCATATATATGGCCCGCGTATACCGGAGATGAGCCAAGAACGCGCATGTTTTGGCCCGACGGAATCGGTGAATGGCAGACTGTAAAGGATATGAAGCCCTTTTTCGAGGGGCACGCTTGGCCAAGAAAGCCGCTTTGGGGCTACTGTAATGAGGCGGATCCAAGCGTTATGGAAGCGCAGATAGAATCTGCAGCGGCGTACGGAGTAAACGTCTTTATATACGATTGGTATTGGTTTGACAACCGTCCGTTTCTTGAGCAGTGTCTTAACGACGGTTATCTTAAAGCCCAAAACAATAGCAAAGTAAAATTTTATATTATGTGGGCAAACCATACCGCCACCTCGATTTGGGATAAGCGTACCGCACATCTTAATGTGCCGATTTGGGACGGTAAAGTTGACAGAAAGAATTTTGACGTTATCGTTCACAGGACGATAGATAATTATTTTACGCACCCATCCTACTATAAAATAGATGGGAAACCTGTTTATATGATTTATGATCTCGACAACCTTGTAAAAGGTCTTGGGGGAATTGAAAACACAAAAAAAGCTCTTGATTATTTCAGAAGTGAAACTGTGAAAGCCGGTTTCAGCGGACTTGAACTTCAGCTGACCTTGAGGAGTGAGAAGTCAATGAATGATACGGGGATAGATCCTGCTTTTGAGGGAAATATGGTATCAGCTGTTAATGAGCTTGGTTTTGATAGCGTAACACACTATCAATTCTGTCATTTTACAAGCATGGAAGGTGATTATACCGCTATTTTGGAGAACGTGAAAAAAGAGTGGGAGTATGTTGATGCCAATTTCAAAATGCCATATTATCCTCACGTGTCACTTGGATGGGACGCCACACCGAGATACTCTCAGCCGAGGGAGCGGACTCTCAAAAATATATGTACAAACAATACGCCCCAAAACGTGGAAAAGGCTTTTCTTATGGCAAAGGAATATATAGACACGCATAAAAATCTCAAATCTCCTCTGGTTACGGTAAATAGCTGGAACGAGTGGACAGAGGGAAGCTATCTTGAGCCTGATGACCTTTACCGCTACGGCTATCTCGAAGCAATAAAAAGAGTGTTTGGATAGAAAAAAAGATACTCACAGCCCGTGGGTATCTTTTTTTGTCTTGCATTTTAAAAAATTCAGTTGACAAAACCGCAAAAAAATAATATAATATTAGATGATTGAATTTTGCGAGGCGGACGCTATGAAAGAGAGTATACTTAAAAAAATCGAGGTCGGCTATGAGGGCTTTTCAAAAGGCCAGAAGGCTATTGCCGATTATATAATCGAGCACTACGAAAAGGCGGCGTATATGACAGCGGCAAAGCTTGGAATGCTTGCCGACGTTTCCGAGTCCACCGTAGTGCGTTTTGCCTGTCAATTGGGATTTGAAGGTTACCCGGAATTTCAAAAATCGCTTCGTGAACTTGTGCGTACCAACCTTACGTCATTTCAGCGCATGGAGGTCTCGGATTCAATAATCGGAGATAAGGACATTCTTACGCAGGTGATACTTGCCGATGCCGAAAAGCTCCGCAATACCCTTGATACCATAGACCGTAAAGCCTTTGAAACGGCGGTTGACAAAATAATAGGGGCAAAGCGTATATATATTCTCGGTGTACGCTCGTCGGCGACCTTGGCGGGATTTTTGCACTATAATTTGCAAATGGCGTTTGATAACCTTACGCTTGTGCAAACGACGTCGGGAAGTGAAATGCTTGAACAGATAATGCGCATAGATGAGGATGACGTTGTTATAGCCATAAGTTTTCCCAGATACTCAAAGCGCGTTATAAACGCTGTTGAGTTTGCTGCCCATAAAGGTGCGAATATTGTCGCGCTTACCGACAGCAAGACTTCTCCCATAGCGCAGAACGCCGACCAGCTTCTCACGGCAAGCAGTGATATGGCTTCTTTCGTGGATTCGTTGGTAGCGCCCATGAGCATAATAAATGCTATCGCTGTTTCGGTTGCAAAGAAAAAGAAAGAGGAATTGACCGTCCGTCTCAAGACCCTTGAAGAAATTTGGGACGAGTACGACGTTTACGACAAAAATCATGAGTGATAACCGTAGTGTAATAGTAATAGGCGGAGGCGCCGCAGGTATGATGGCGGCAATAAGCGCCGCGAGATACGGTGCGGACGTTACGCTTTTTGAGAAGAACGACAGACTTGGCAAAAAGTTGAGAATAACGGGCAAGGGGAGATGTAATCTTACCAACGACTGCGATACGCAGGAGTTTTTGAAAAATGTGCCTACAAATCCGCGCTTTCTTTACGGTGCGCTTAACAGATTTTCCACAGAGGACACCAAGGAGTTTTTCGAGTCGCTTGGCGTGCCGCTTAAAACAGAGCGAGGAAAACGCGTGTTTCCTGTGTCTGATAAGGCGCAGGATATAGTTGACGCCCTTGCGCGCGGCTGCCGCGAAAGCGGAGTTTCAATCGTGTACGAGAAAATAAAATCCTTGCTTGTTGAAAACGGCGCGGTTGTTGGCGTCGTCAGCGAGAAGTCACAGTATCTTGCCGATGCCGTTGTAGTGGCTACGGGCGGAATGTCTTATAAACAAACCGGCTCTGACGGTGACGGTTACCGATTCGCCAAGCAGCTTGGCTTAAAGGTTACAGAGCTTGTGCCATCGCTTGTTCCCATAGTTTCAAGCAGTAAGATTTGCCCAAGAATGCAGGGGCTCTCCCTCCGCAACGTGGCACTTAAAATAGTAAATAAAACTAATGGGAAAACCGTGTATGAGGACTTTGGCGAAATGATGTTTACCCACTTCGGCGTAACGGGACCGCTTGTTCTCTCGGCTTCGGCTCATATTCCCGATATTAATTCGTCAAGCTACGAGGCGCATATAGACCTTAAGCCCGCGCTTGATATGAAAACGCTGGATAATAGGCTTTTGAACGATTTTACAAAATTTGCCAATAAGGATTTCGCAAACTCGCTTGGCGAGCTTTTGCCGCAAAAGATGATAAGCGTGGTGATTGATTTGTCGGGTATCGATCCACATAAAAAGGTTAACTCGGTTACCCGCGAGGAAAGACAGAGACTTGCCGAAATTATTAAGTGTCTCCGTATAAGCCTTGACGGCTTCCGCCCAATAAATGAGGCTATAATTACCAAGGGCGGTGTTGACGTAAAGCAAATTGTTCCAAGTACTATGCAGGCAAAGGGGATCGGAGGTCTGTATTTTGCGGGAGAGGTGCTTGACGTGGACGCGTATACGGGTGGATTTAACTTGCAAATAGCTTTTTCCACTGCCGTTGTCGCTGGTGAAAGTGCCGCTGTGGGCGAGTGGTAAGTAAAGGAGAATTATGGAAATTCAATATCTTGGCACAGGGGGCTCGGAGGGAATTCCCGCGCTTATGTGTTGTTGTGAAAATTGTGTAAAGGCAAGGAAAATCGGAGGGCGTTCTTGCCGAACGCGAGCTCAGGCGTTGATAGATGGAAAGCTTCTTATAGATTTTCCACCTGACACCTTGGCTCATTCTCATTTTTGTAACGTAGATTTGTCGGGGGTAAGCGACTGCCTCGTTACCCATAGCCACTACGATCATTTTTCACCGATTGAGCTTGAAAATTTTCGTCCCACACACATACACACGCCAAAGGATTGGCATATAACCTTTCACGGTTCGGATATAGTCGGCGAGGCGTTTGCCCGCTGTCTTGACCAGAATATCTTTTCCTTTGATCGGGCGCAAGAGTTTGTTCCCAAAAAGGTTGGATGTTATACCGTAACTCCGTTGAAAGCAATTCACTCTGCCAAGTCAGGACCGCTTATTTACCAAATAAGCGACGGCAAAAAGACCGTGCTTTACGGAACAGATACGAACTATTTTCACGAGTCGGTGTGGGGGTATTGGGAAAAGACCAAGCCTTTCTTTGACTTGGTAACGCTTGATTGCACCAATGCGTGTAAGCCCTTGACTTACGTCGGTCACATGGGGCTTGCGGAGAATATAAAGGTTCGGGAACGAATGATTGATATGGGAATTGCCGATGAAAACACGGTGTTCGTTTGCACACATATCTCTCATAATGGGATAAATTGTTTGTACGATGACCTTGTACCCATAGCCGCGGAGACCGGATTTATCGTCTCATATGACGGAATAATATTAAAAGTATAGAGGAGAAAAGTTATGAAATTTCAATACCTTGGAACAGCGGCGGCAGAAGGAATTCCCGCATTCGTTTGTAACTGTGAAAACTGTATTCGTTCGCGAGAAATCGGAGGAAGAGCTTTGAGAACCCGCTCGCAGGCTATTGTTGACGGCAAGCTTCTTATCGACTTTCCCGCGGATACGATGGCACACATTCACGCTCAGCGTATAGATCTTTTAAAGGTTAGTGATTGCATAGTTACCCATAACCATTACGACCATCTTCACCCCGTTGACTTAGCTAATTTTAAGCCCGGCTTTTCTCATTTGCCCGAGGGGTGGCACATGAATATTTACGGCTCGGATAAGGTGGGCGAATCAATTGAGCCCCAGCTTAACGATAAGCTGAGAGAGCTTAATATTCTTTCGTTTGAGGAGGTCAAAGCCTTCGAGCCTAAAAAGATAGGCGAGTATACGGTGACCCCGCTTAAAGCGATACACGACCCTAAATCCGGACCGCTTTTCTATCAGATTTCCGATGGTGAAAAAACAATACTCTACGCTAACGATACCAATTATTTTGACGACTCGGTGTGGGAGTATTGGGAAAAGACAAAGCCGTATTTCAATATGGTATCGCTTGACTGTACCAACGCCTGCAAGCCATTGACTTATATAGGACATATGAGCTTTGCGGAAAACGTAAAGGTTCGCGCGCGTATGCTTGAAATGGGTGTCGCGGATGAAAATACAACATTTGTTTGCCACCACTTTTCGCATAACGGCTATAATGTGGTTTACGATGAGTTTGTGCCCATTGCGGCAAAAGAAGGATTCCTCGTTTCCTACGACGGAATGATATTACATATTTAAAATTTAAAAGGAGATAATTCTATGTTTAAAATAGCAATAGACGGACCCAGCGGCGCAGGTAAAAGCAGCGTCGCAAAGGCGCTTTCCAAGAAAATGGGAATAGTATACGTTGACACGGGCGCTCTTTACCGTACGGTTGGTTACTATATTCGTTCCGTGGGTGCAGATCCAAAATCGGCGGAGCAGGTAGAGCCTCACCTTAAGGACATTGGAATTGAGGTGAAATATGAAAACGGAACTCAGTGCGTTTATCTCAACGGCGAAAACCTCGGTGATAAAATACGCGAGCCCGAAATCTCAATGTATGCCTCGGCAGTGTCGGCAATTCCCGCGGTCCGCGCGTTCCTTCTTGAAACACAAAAGGCTGTTGCCCGCGCAAATAACGTGGTAATGGACGGCAGAGATATAGGAACTGTAATTCTTCCCGACGCTGAAGTGAAAATCTTTCTTACCGCCTCGGTTGAGTGCCGAGCAAAACGCCGCGTGCTGGAGCTTAAAGAGAAGGGAATGGAAGCAAGTTACGAGGATGTTCTCAAGGAAATGATAGAGCGCGATAATAACGATAAAAACCGTGACGTAGCTCCCGCAGTTCCCGCGGACGACGCGGTGATTCTTGATAACTCCGAGCTTACTATGGAAGAAACGCTTGACAAAATTATAGAAATAGCGAAGCAGAGGATAGATATATGACCAAGGTTTACAGGTTTTTCTATATCCTTTTCGTCGGTATAGTAAAGCTCATTTTTGGTATAAGAGTAATAGGCGCGGAAAACGAGCCCAAGGACGGCGCGGCGCTTGTCTGCTCAAACCATATTTCGGCTTCCGATCCCGTGGTAATATGTGCCGCCATGAAGCATCAGGTTTGCTATATGGCAAAAAAAGAACTCTTTAAAATTCCCGTGCTTTCGTGGCTTATCAGAACTCTCGGCGCGTTTCCCGTAGACCGAAGCGGAAAAGACGTTGGCGCAATCAAGAAAGCGATATCGCTCCTTGAGGACGGCAAAAGAGTAGGTATTTTCCCACAGGGAACTCGTCACCCGGGAGAAAATCCGCGTGAGACCAAGCTTAAAAACGGCGCGGCTATGATAGCGACGCGAGTGGGCGTTGACGTGCTTCCGGTATATATCCACTGCAAGGGAAACAAGCATGGGCTTTTCAAAAGAACTACCGTCATAATCGGCAAGCCCATAAAATTTGAAAATTTGGGCTACGACCCCGACGGTACTGGCGAATACGTCAGAATATCAAATATCATTTTTGATGAAGTATGTAAACTCGGCGAGGAATTTGAAAAATGCAAAAAGTAACAGTGGCGCAAAACGCAGGCTTTTGCTTTGGCGTAAAAAGAGCCGCCGACAAAATTGAAAACGCGATAAACGAGGAAAGCGGAGAGAAAATATATACTCTGGGGCACCTTATTCATAACCCTACGTTCAATAAACGTCTTGAAGAAAAAGGGGTTTTTGCCGTGGAGTTTTCTGATGTTGAAAAAATTGCGAGCCAAGCCGACAGCAAGTCGCCCGTCAAGCTTTTCCTTCGTGCTCACGGAGTACCGATTTATATGGAAGAAAAGCTCCGTGAACTCAATATGCAAAACGAGTTTTTCACCTACGAGGACTGCACTTGCCCATATGTGAAAAAAATCCATAATATAGCAATGGAACACTCGTCGAAAGAAAATATTTTTATTCTTATGGGGAGCGAAAGTCACCCGGAGGTTATCGGAATAATGAGCTACTTTTCAGGAGAAAAGTATATTTTTGGCTCAAAAGAAGAATTTGAGAACGCGGTAAAAAATGGCAGTTTGGTCAATTTGCACAAAAAAACGCCGATTTTAGCTGCTCAAACGACCTTTAATTTGGTGGAGTGGGAAAAAACTCAAAAATTTCTCAAAAACCTATGTACAAATCCGATAATTTTTGATACAATATGTAATGTTACGGAAAAAAGACAGCGAGAGGCTGCCGCCCTTTCCGAAAAGTGTGATACAGTAATCGTTATAGGCGGAAAAGAAAGCTCTAACACAGCTAAATTGGCATCTATATGTAAGAGGAATTGTGAAAACACTTTCTGGATTGAGGAAGCGGCAGAGCTTGAAGCCTTTTTGCCGAACATCCACGGAAAAGTGGGAATTGTCGCGGGAGCTTCAACCCCAAGCGACATAATAGAGGAGGTAAACAAAAAAATGAGCGAACAAGAAAATTTTGCGCAAATGCTCGAGGAGACATTCAAAACTTTAAATACAGGAGACACCGTTACCGGAATAGTAACCAAGGTTACAGACGCAGATCTGCAGCTTGATCTTGGCACTAAAGTTACAGGCGTAATCAAGGCCGAGCAGATAACAGATGATTCTTCTGTTAAGCTGACCGAGATGTTCAAGGTCGGAGACGAAGTTGAAGCTTTCGTTATCCGCGTAAGTGACATCGAGGGAGTTGCCGAGCTTTCCAAGAAGCGCGTTGACTCTGACAAGAACTGGGGCAAGATTGTTGAGGCTTGCAACACAGGTGACGTACTTGAGGGTAAGGTTACAGAGGCAGTTAAGGGCGGCGTTGTCGTTCTCGTTGATTCTGTAAAGGTATTCGTACCCGCGTCTTTGACAGGTGTACCGAAGGACGGCGATCTTACAGCACTTGTGGGAACAGTCGTTAAGCTTAAGGTTATCGAGATCAAGGACTACGCTAAGAAGGCTATCGGTTCTATCCGTGTCGTTCTCCGTGAGGAGCGCAAGGCTAAGGAGGCTGAGTTCTGGGCAAGCATCGAAGAGGGTAAGCAGTACACAGGTAAGGTTAAGAGCATGACAAGCTACGGCGCGTTTGTTGACCTTGGCGGTGTAGACGGAATGGTTCACGCTACCGAGCTTTCCTGGAAGCGTATTAAGACTCCCGCTGAAGTAGTTGCTATCGGCGACGAGATTACAGTATTCGTAAAGAGCTTTGACGCTGAGAAGAAGAGAATTTCTCTTGGCTACAAGACCGAGGATACAAATCCCTGGTACATCTTCAAGAATACATACAACGTCGGTGACGTTGTAAACGTTAAGATCGTTAACATGATGCCTTTCGGCGCATTTGCTGAAATCGTCGACGGTGTTGACGGACTTATCCACATTTCTCAGATCGCGCAGACAAGAATCGCTAAGCCCGCTGACGTTCTTGAAATCGGTCAGACAGTTGACGTAAAGATCACTGAGATTGATGATGAGAAGGAGAAGGTAAGCCTTTCTATCAAGGTCCTTCTTGACGAGGCTCAGGCTGAGGAAGAGGCTATGCCCGAGACAGAGGAAGTTGTAGCTGAAGAGGCTGCAGAGGAGACTGCTGAGTAATTGAAAATCGGGGTTGCTCATAGCGGCAACCCCTGAATTTTTTGGAGAGAAATATGTTTGAAGAAATCAGAAAAAACGCGGGGATTGCCGTAAGAGAACTGATTGACGCGGCTGCCCTTGAAGCAGGGGATATTCTCGTTGTCGGTTGCTCGTCTTCCGAAATCGTTGGTGGTAAGATCGGTAAAAATTCCAGCCTTGAGTCAGCGGAAGCTGTATTTTCGGAAATTTATCCGATTTTAAAGGAGAAGGGAATCTACCTTGCCGCGCAGTGTTGCGAGCATCTTAACCGCGCTATTATTATCGAGGAAGAATGTGCGAAAACGAGAGGATACGAGCCTGTAACTGTAATTCCGCAGCCTAAAGCGGGCGGGTCTTTCGCCACAACCGCGTACAAAAACTTCAACTCACCGGTGGCGGTTGAAGAAATTCGCGCCGAAGCGGGAATAGATATCGGCGGTACGCTCATCGGTATGCACCTTAAGCGCGTCGCCGTACCGGTAAGACTTTCGGTTCAAAAAATCGGAGAGGCAAATATAATATGCGCGAGAACGCGCCCCAAATTTATCGGCGGAGCTCGCGCGGTCTATCCCGAAAACACTTAAAACAACAGTTGCGAAGAGTTTATACTCTTCGCAATTTTTTGTTAAAAAATAAACTTTTAAAGGGCGGCTTTTTTGTTAGAAAAAGTATTGACATTTTGTGTCGAAAGTGTTATCATATTACTGTTTGCGCAGGCTCCGGTTTGCTTGAGCAGTATTTTTTGTATTAGCCGTGCTGTGGCTTGAAAGGAATATTATGGAACTAGAAACTTCACTGAGTATTTTGTTAAGCGTTGCTATCGCGCTTTTCGCCGGACTTCTTATGACTAGAATCATTAAGCCCTTGGGACTTCCCGCTGTAACGGGTTATCTTATTGCGGGCGTCCTTATAGGTCCGTTTTGTCTTGGACAGCTTGGAGAACTTCTGGGAATCACCGGTCTTGGTTTTAATACCATGGAATACGTTGAGCATTTTGGTATTATCTCAGACGTTGCCCTTGGATTTATCGCATTTTCCATTGGTAATGAGTTCAGACTCTCTCAGCTTAAACAAATAGGAAAACAGGCAACTATAATCGCCATATTTCAGGCAATTACTGCGACAATCCTCGTTGATATAGCGCTTATCGGACTTAGCTTTATTCTCGGTCAGGAAATCCTTCCTGTCGGTGTTGCTATAACGCTTGGCGCAATCGCAACCGCAACCGCGCCTGCCGCTACTCTGATGGTTGTGCGTCAGTATAAGGCAAAGGGTAAGCTTACCGACATTCTTTTGCCAATCGTAGCCCTAGACGATGCGGTAGGACTTGTTGTTTTTGCAATATCCTTCGGTATCGCAAAGGGCATTACCCCTATTATGGGAGCGGACGGGGTTATGATTACTCCCTCGCTTGACCTTGTTTCAATAATAGTAAATCCGCTTCTTGAAATTGTTTTGTCACTTGTTTTGGGTGCGGTTATGGGATTCTTGCTTTCTCAGGCTGAAAAGTTCTTCCACTCTCGCAGTAAACGCCTTTCGGTGTCGATAACTGCGGTTATTCTTACCGTTGCGATGACTATGCTTAAGTTTGAGATAGGTAGAGTACATATCGGCTTTTCCTCGCTTCTCACTTGTATGATGCTTGGAACAATTTTCTGCAATTTCTGTGAGTCCTCCGAGGAGCTTATGGACAGAGTGGACAGATGGACAACCCCCCTCTTTATCCTGTTCTTTGTAATCAGCGGCGCAGAGCTTGAGCTTAACGTGTTCCTTAATATAGCCATCGTGGGTATTGGCGTGGTGTATATTATTTTCCGTTCCCTCGGAAAGTATTTTGGCGCGTATGTCAGTGCTAAGGCTGTGAAATGCGATGACAATATCGTAAAATATCTTGGAATCACCCTTCTTCCACAAGCTGGAGTGGCTCTTGGAATGTCGGTTACCGCGCAACAGCTTGGTGAGGGAGAGGGAAGCCTTGTAAGAAATATAGTGCTTTTCTCGGTTCTCATATATGAGCTTGTAGGCCCCATGCTTACGAAATGGGCTCTTACAAAAGCGGGAGAAATCAAGCCCGAGCACAGAAAGTCATCCAAGGTTATTAACCCCGACAGACAAAAAGAAGAATAATTATTTTAATACAATGCGCGTATAGTTTATGTACGCGCATTTTTGGAAGGTAAAAGAGTATGTTAAGCTTTAATATGGACGAAATCTCTATCTTGATAAACGACGTTAACCTGATAACAAAGGTTAAGTTTGATCTTTATGACAAGGACTTCAACATTCTCCATGGCGATAATATGAATATGTGCTCTTTTTGCACACTTGTAAGAACCTGTCCCGAGTGCCATAAAAAGTGTATAGAGTCAGACAGAGAAGGGTTTTTCCACTCCAACCAAACTGCCCGTGTGTATACCTACAAATGTCACATGGGACTTACCGAAACCGTTACTCCAATAATATGTGACGGGCAGATTGTCGGATATCTTATGATGGGGCAAAAGCTTATGCGCGAAGATTATGAGAGAGTAAAACGAAATATTGATCTTTTCCCCGATGAAAGCAAAAGAGTCACCATGCTCGAAATGCTTGACAAAATGAAATACACAAGCCGTGAGGAGCTTGATGCAATGTGCAATCTTGTGGAAATGTGCGCATCGTATCTGCACATGAAAAAGCTGATAAAATTCAGAGAGACCTCTGCCGAAGTGCTGCTCAAAGAATACGTCCGCAGGCATATTGCCGACGAGCTTGATATAAAACGGCTGTGCCGCGAATTTAAAATGTCCAAAAGCAGTCTTTACCTTCTCTCTCGCTCAGCATTCGGAAAGGGAATTACAGAGTATATCCGCGACGCCAGAATGGAAACAGCCAAAGAACTTTTGGCGTCAACCGATTGGTCGGTGTCGACGGTAGCCGAAAAGACGGGATATTCGGATTCCAATTATTTTACCAAAGCTTTCAAAAAGAATTGCGGCTGTACGCCAAGTGCGTGGAGAAAGCAAAACTCGATAAAAGATTAATAAATAATCCAAATTCCCCTTTTTGGGGTTATATTTTCTATTCAAAAGCACCGCCTTCGTGTTACAATAAAAGTAACAAAAAGAAAGGACGGTGCTTTTTTATATGGAATTGGCTAAAAAATTACTTGAAGAGGGCAAGGGAATACTCAGACTCGCGCCTGTGTGGGTTCCAAGAGCTTTCTGTATCCCGGGAAGAAGAATAAAGCTTCATCCCGATGATTATTATATTCTCGGACTTGAGCGCGGAGGAATAGATGAAAGATGGTTTGCCTCCACCACTCATGCCGAAAACGGACCCGAAACCCCCGATGACGAGGGGCTTAGCTACGTTGTCAGCGCGGACGGAAAAGAGAGAATGCTTTTGCGCGATATGGTTGAAGAGCTTAAGTCTGAAATTGTAGGCGAATACCTTTGGAATAAGTATGGCAAGTGGCCTATGTTCTCTAAGTTCTTCGATAATAAAGGACCGCTTCCGCATCATATACATCACCGCAACGAACACGCCAAGCGCGTAGGCGCGGACGGAAAGCCCGAAATGTATTTCTTCCCGTCGCAGTGCAATAACCATGGCGGAACGTTTCCTTTTACATTCTTCGGACTTAATCCCGATGCTACTAAGGAGGAGGTGCGCGAGTGCCTTGTAAACTTCACAAAGGGCGACAATAAACTCCTTGACCTTTCTCAGGCTTATAAAATCACGCTTGACACAGGATGGGACGTTCCTCCCGGAGTGCTTCACGCTCCCGCAAGCCTTTGTACCTATGAGCCACAGTTCGCCAGCGACGTGTACGCTATGTATCAGTCGGTGCTTTACGGCGGCGAGTGCGTTTCCGAGGACCTTCTGTGGAAAAACTGCCCCGAGGAGGAGAAGGGCAACTTCGACTATCTTATGGACGTTATCGATTGGGAGGCAAATACCGACCCCGACTTCAAAAAGAACCGCTTTATGAAGCCCGCGGTTATCCATTCGGACGAGAATTACACCGAGGAGTGGATATGCTATAAGTGCAAGCTCGCTTCCGCAAAGCGCCTTACCGTTGCTCCCGGCGCAAGCGTGACGATAAAGGACGAGGCGGCTTACGGTCTTATCCTGCTTCAGGGACACGGAACTATGAACAGCTGGACACTTGAAACTCCTACTCTTATAAGATACGGAGAGCTTACAAACGACGAGTATTTCGTAACCGAAAAAGCGGCAAAGGAAGGCGTTGTAATTACCAATACCTCCGCAACCGAGCCTATCGTAATGCTTAAACACTTCTCCGAAAATCCCGAGCTTGACAGATTTATGGCTGAAAGCAAGTAAAACTTTCCCCCTCCGAGAGGGGGATTTTTTTAATGCTTATTGACAACTTTAATTTGATGTGTTATAATAAAACCAATGTGAAACTAACGGAGGCGCTTATGAAGCTAAAACTGTTTCTTGTACTGACGATATTGATATTGAGTATTGTAATTGTTTCTTGCGGAAACGGTGAAGAAACAACCTTGCCCGAGGAGAGCGGCATTTCAACCGAGCCCATGGAGACAGAACCTGAAGAACCTGAGGAAACCGAGCCACCCCACGTCCACGACTATAAGGTGATAAATACCGTGGCTGGTACTTGCGTTGACGAGGGTTTCGAGGAATACGGATGTGAGTGCGGAATAACTTACAGAAATCTCATTCCGTCTGCCCATAAGTACGTCGAAGTAAAGGATTCTACGGGAAAATACGTGAAAAAAACTTGCTCGCTTTGCGGCGATTATAAGATAGTAAAGCTTCAAAGCTATCTTTTCAATATGACCTATGAGGGATTTGATTCGGTAAAAGACGCTACCAACGCTCAAAAGAATCTTGAGTACTATACTATTTCTTCCGCCGACAAAACCAAGGGTGACGTTGAGATAAGGAGCAACGTGGACGGTAACTATATTTACGTTCACGAATGTAACTATTGCGTTTGGGAGAATACAAGAAGTATTACCAGTAAAAAAATAGTTGTCTCTATGGACGTAATGTTTGAGAGCTACCCAAGAGAAACGCTTAATCTTTTTTCGGTGTCTTACCGCAATTCAAAAGGTAAAGAAACCTATAACAGCGGAATCGTGCTTGTCGGAACCGATGGTTCTCTTTACGTAAGCGGAAGCAAAGAGCCGCTTTCGGTGAAGCTGAAAAATAAGGGATACAATAATATTACCATAGTATATAACCCAACCGCGGGACTTGCCGACGTGTACGTTGACGAAAAGCTTGAGCGTAAGGACGTGGTGTATATTGTTCCTCCCGCAGATGTTTCTAAGTCGTATATCCGATATTTTGACCGTAAGGTGGGATTTGCGGCTTTGGCAGATAACCTCAAAGCGTACGTTGCCGACGCCCCTGAGTTTGTGGTTCCCAGTGGTCTTACCTTCAAAAAGTGATATTGTTTTGCTCCCGAGTGTGTACGCGCTCGGGAATTTTTTTGAAGTGTTGTACAAAAAACAAAAGGGTTTGTTGTGCTGTTTTCACAAAAAGGATTTTTTGACCGCGTGACAGTTGACAAAAAGCTTTTTTGGTGATAAAATTTATTTGTCTTCAATGATACAAATATTTATTAAGGAGGTTGTCATTATGTCAAAAGTTTTGTCAATTATTGTTGTTGTGGTAGTGGCGTTTATTCTCATAGCTTGCGGTCCTACTCCGCCTGTTGTTGATGATACCACGCCCCCTGCCGATGAGGTAACTGAGCACGTTCATATTTACAGTGAGGTGATTGTTGCTTCCACTTGCACATCTGAGGGATCCGTGAAATTGGTTTGCGAGTGCGGTGATGTGCAGTCCGAAAATGTTCTCGGGGTTGTAGATCATACGCCTTCAGTCGTTGATTGCGAAAAGGACACGGTGTGTGTCGTATGTAACGAAGTACTTACCACCGCAACCGGTCATATCTTCGGTGACAAGGAAATCGTTTCCGAAGCTACTTGCTTCGCAGCGGGAAAAGAAAAGGGCGCGTGCCTTAATTGTGGAAAAATCGTAGAAAACGAAATTCCGGCAACCGGGCATATTCTTGCCAAGGACGGTGCGATTACCGTAGCCGCCGACGGCTTCGCTATCACTTGCGCTTCTTGCGGACAGTCGGTAGTGCTTAAGGCTCAGGCCCCCGTGTTTGAACTTACCTTTGAAGAAGATATCGAAACCGATGCCAAGAATGATATCGGTATTACAGTTTTTAAGCCCGAGGTTTGGAAAGTGTCTGACGGCGTGCTTAAAGTTAACGGAAACAGCGACATCGCATACTTGAACATATCTGATGCCGATAAGCTGGCTGCACTTGGAACCTTCCTTTTAAGCTTTGATTATATGAGTACTGCAGAGGGCGCTGAGAGTGACGCAGCATCTATTGTGTCCTTCCTTGGCAACTTCTACAATGGTGCTCAGACCGCCAAGGGAAGCACCGCTTGGGGATGGCTTGTTAAGCTCGTTGAAAAGTTTGACGTGATTGCTACCAAGAAAGAGGCTGATAAGATTAACGATACTACCAGCATCGCTATCGAGCGTAATAAGAATTATAAGATTCAGGCTGTTATAGTTCCCACAGCGAGAGTTGCTCATATGTTCGTTGACGGAACTTATATCGGTATTTGCTCCGAAATTCCCACACTTTCTATTATGGGACAGGAAAACCTCACCATCAGATTCGGTGACGGTCCCAAGTGCGGACAAATATTTGATAACTTTGTTATTGCTGACCTTAAATAATAAATATATTTTTAAAGGAGTTTTTGACTATGATTAGAAAGTTTTTAATTACACTCGCTATTCTTGTGCTTGCGCTTGCTCTCGTCTCTTGCGGCGGAGATACACAGCCCCAGGATACAACACCTCCCACAGATGAAGTGACCGAGCACGTTCATGTTTATGAAGAGGACATCGTAGCTCCCACTTGTACAACAGCAGGCTCCAAGAAGCTCGTTTGTGAGTGCGGTGACGTTCAGTCCGATGAAGTTATCGGAATTCTTGATCACACCCCCTCTGCGCCCGACTGTGAAAAGGATACCGTTTGTACGGTTTGTAACACGGTTATGGCTCCCGCAGCGGGACATACTATGACCGACCAGATAATTGTTACGGCTGCAAGCTGCTCCACTACAGGAAAAGCTGTCAGCACTTGCCTTACATGCGGTAAAAGAGTTGAGACGGATATTCCTAAAACAGGACATGTTCCCGCTGCCGGAAGCACGCCTACAGCGGTTGCAGACGGATTTACTCTTTTGTGCGGTTCTTGCGGTCAGACTGTAACGCTCAAGGCTCAGGCTCCCATTGTTAACCTTACTTTTGAGGCAGACGTAGAAACCGAAATGAGCGGCAACGCTCTTGGGTTGGTTCCCATAAAGCCCCAAAATTGGGCAGTGACCGAAATGGACGGAAGCAAGGCTCTTTTGTCTGAAGGTCCCCAAAAGGTATACTACGTCAACATTCCTTCTGCTAAGCCCTTTGAGGAGCTTGGAACATTCGTTGTAAGCTTTGACTATATGGTTACTAAAGTTGTGGCAGATGCCAGAGCTTCTGTGTTCTCGGTTCTTGGCAATTTTTATGATGGTAAAAATCTTAAAACCCAAAATGAAACCAAGTGGGGTTGGGCGGCTAAGCTTATAGCAAACAATTCCGCTATCGCTACCGTAAACTCTACCGATACAAATGCTTCCAACAGCTTTGTCCTCAAGGAAAACGTTAAGTATAAAGTTCAGATTATAATGGATGCAAATTCGACATCAAAGCAAGTTTTCGTCAACGGACAGTATATTGGTGACGCAAAGCAGGGAATAGCTCTTGCAGGCACTGCTGACGGTACTATGACCTTCCGCTTTGGAGACGGACCCGCATGCGTTCAGGTGTTTGATAACTTCACAATTTCGGCACTCAAGTAATCAATTGGATTATAACCGCCCGACTAATGTCGGGCGGTTTGTTTATATTGCACAAAAAAATCGATTTGAGTTTGGAGTTAGTTGACGAAATTTGTGTCGGAATCCCTTTTTGGGTTGACAAATTCACTTTAGCGTGATAAAATGATGAGGTGGATGATATAATTCCCAAAATAAAATTTTTAAGGAGAAATTACCAATGATTAAAAAGCTTTTAATCACTCTCACAATCCTTGTGCTGGCACTTGCTCTCGTCGCTTGCGGCGGAGATACACAGCCCCAGGATACAACACCTCCCACAGACGAGGTAACAGAACACGTTCATGTTTATGAAGAGGACATCGTGGCTCCCACTTGCACAACAGCAGGCTCCAAGAAGCTCGTTTGTGAGTGCGGCGACGTTCAGTCTGAGGAAACCCTTGGCTTTGCTGACCATCAGCCTTCCGCAGCTGATTGCGAGAAGGATACGGTATGTACGGTATGTAACGAAGTACTTACTCCCGCTGCCGGTCATACAGTCGCAAGCTATAACGACGTTAACGCAGCAACCTGCTCCGCTCCCGGCAAGCAGAGCGGTACTTGCCTTACCTGCGGTAAGATGATTGAAAAGGATGTTCCCGCAACAGGTCACGTTCCCGCTAAGGACGCTGCTATTACTGCCGCTGCCGGCGGATTCGCAACCACTTGCTCTATCTGCGGTCAGAATGTAACTGTTACAGCTCAGGCTCCTGCTTTCAGCCTTACTTTTGACGCTGATCTTGCTGCTGAGGCGGCAAACGAGATAGGCCTCGAGATTTATAAGCCGGAAGGATGGAAAATTGGCGACTTTAACGGATCTAAGGCTTTCATTCTTAATTCTGGTAAGCCCGAATATATTAACATCGTCGATCCCGCAAAGCTTGCAGCTCTCGGTACTTTCGTAATCAGCTTTGATTATGCTACTACCCAGGAAGCTGCTGCCGGTTCCGCAGGATCTGTATTCTCTCTCCTTAGCAACCACTTCAACGGCGCTCAGACAAGTGTTGGATCAATAGGTTGGGGTTGGATGATCAAGGCTATTGAGGATAATGATAAATTAGCTACGGTAACTGCGGAATTTAGTGATGCCAATAGTATATCTTTCGAGCGTAATGTTCAGTATAAGATTCAGCTTGTAGTATCTCCCGCAACTAAGGGCGCGCATGTATTTGTAAACGGTTCATATATCGGTATGAGCATTCCGGCTGCAAATATAGGCGGACTTGCTGAAAAGAACGCGAGCTTCAGATTTGGTGACGGTCCTGCCTTCGGTCACATCATCGATAACTTTACAATTTCTGCTCTTAAGTAAGCTAAAATTTTTGCCGCCTCGCTTTAGCGGGGCGGTTTTTTGTCCCCTTAGTCAAAACAGATAAAGGTGTCAAAATTCGATTTAAAAACACTTGACAAAATTGCCTCGATATGTTAAAATGTTTTTAAACAAATAGCTAACGCAAATACATTAAAGGAGATTTGTTATGAAAAAGTTTTTATTGTTTGCTCTTGTGCTTGTTATGGCATTGGCAATAGTTGCATGCGGCCCTAGCGGTAACGAGACCACAGCTCCTGCCGGAGACAATCCTCCCGTAGTTGATGACAATCCTTCCACCCATGTTCATGCGTACGTTGAGGCGGTTACGCTTGAACCTACTTGTACGTCTCTCGGTAAAAAGGTTATGAAGTGTGAGTGCGGTGAAGTTGAAGAGGGAAGCGAAATGCCCGTTCCTTTCGCAATGCACGATGCTAAGGATGCTACTTGCACAGAGGATTCTGTTTGCGCAACTTGCGGAAAGCTCCTTGTTGAAAAGTACGGTCACCTTTTTGTTGATTCCGTTATAACAGAGGCAACGTGTACAGCCGATGGCTTGGCAAAGAGCGAGTGCTACCGTTGCGGAAGCAAGGAAGAGACTGTTGTTAAGGCAGCTCACGCTTACGACCTTACTAAGATCTCCGTTTCCAAGGAAGGCGTGGCAAGCACTTGTACAAAGTGCGGTCAGACCGCTAAGTTTGGTGAGCAGGCCCCCATTCTCAAGCTTGACTTTGACAGCGAGGCTGAGTTCGCAAACTATCCCGCTTTTGCAGTTACCAAGCCTGAAGGCATGAAGTATGAGGGCAGCGCATTGCAGACTAACGGTGCGCTTTGGCTTAAGTACGCCCCCGAGGTTATTCCCACTAATACCAAGCTCCTTGTAAGCTTTGATTTCAAGCTTACTACACAGGGACTTACTCACAGAGGTGAGTCTATCTTCTCGTTTGTTGGAGGTCGTTCTACATATGCTTGGATCGTTAAGTATTACGAGGCTGACGGAGTGCTTTCCACTCAAGATGCAGGTCATAACGATGCCAACAGCATAAAAGCCGAAATTGGAAAGTGGTACAACTGTGTCGGTATCATAGATACTTCCACATGGAAGGTTTCGGTTTATATTGACGGTGTAAGTATTGGTTCCAAGGATATCACCAATCATTCCGATGCCAAGTACAATGGAAACTTTGAACTTCGTTTCTTCGACGTTAAATCCAACGGTGTTTCCATGCCTTACTTCGACAATTTCAAGCTTGTTGAGATTAAGTAAATAACATATTTGGCGGCATCGGTAACGGTGCCGCCTTTTTGCGTTTGATATTATGGTCAAAGTGCATAGTATTTGCTGTTTGGTTTTGTACAGATTAAATAAGCTTTCAAAAAAAGCAAATGTCTTTTCGTATAAACTATTGACAAAAAAAACTTTTTGTGATATATTATTAGCATAAGTGTTGACCCCAAAAAAGCTACATTTATGCTTGGTTGGGAGATGCAAAATTATTTCTTTAATTTTTGGAGGAAGAATCATGAAATTCACAAAGATTATGGCGCTTGTTATCGCACTTGTGATGGTAGTTTGTGCTTTCGCAGCTTGCGGTGGCGGAACAGACACAACGGCACCTGATGTTACAGATGCTCCCGATACACAGGCCCCCGACACACAGGGCACAGATACTGAGCCTGAAGAGGAGTGCAAGCACACTCGTACCAGAGAAGTTCCCGGTAGCCGCGTAGAGGCTAGTTGTACAACAGACGGTAAGTACACAATGGTTTGCCGTTCTTGTAACCTTACTTGGGACGAAGTTATTCCCGCTGCTCATATGTACTCTCCTCTTAAGAGCACAGACGGCGCTTACACAAAGCAGTTCTGCACAGTATGTGCTGATGAGTATGTAGAGGACGCTAACGGTACAAAGGTTGCTGATTACTCCGCAATCGAGTTCCCCTTCTTCTATACGTCTTTCGATGATGTTGCTGACATCAAGAACGTAGCGGACAAGTTTGCAAATGACATTACATACAAGGGCGCATTCGCAACTCAGGTTGTTTCTTTCGTTGACGGTGAAGAGACCAACAACTATGCAAACGTTCCCACAGGTGATAGCGGAATCAACCCCGCAGGTTACTTCGAGCTTACAGATAAGAACAATGCGTTTGCTGCAAAGACATTCACAATTTCCTTTATGGCTAAGTTTGATGAGTATCCTCTTACCGGCACACTTGATCTCCTTACATGGACAATCGGTGGTACAGAGTATAAGCTTCTTACAGTTGACGGTGTAGGTGATATCTACACAGTTGGTAACAATAAGGCAGTTGCAGCCTTCTCCGATAAGGGTTGGGATAAGGTTACAGTTGTAGTTGATCCTGCTAAGGGCGATGTAAAGGTTGAGTTTGTTGGCTTTGACGGTAAGACCGCTGAAGGCACAGGCAAGCTTGGCGCATCTGTTGCAGGCAAGACAGATTCTTCTGTAAGATTCTTTGACGATCAGGGTCAGTTCGAGGCATATATCGACGAGATCCTTATGTCTGTTGCTAAGTAATTAAAGTATGATTTGGAACGCCGCGCAACGCGCGGCGTTCTTTTGTTATATTGTACAATAAATTTTTTTGGAAATTGAGAAATTTTTCACAAATAGGTATTGATAAAATCTTACATTTGTGGTATATTAATATATGGTGTAAAAAAATATGAAAGGCGGACACAAAAATGACCTACAATAAGAAAAACATCGAAGATATTGATGTAGCCGGCAAGAGAGTTCTTGTTCGTTGCGACTTCAATGTACCTCTCAAGGAAGGCGTAATCACCAGCGATAAGAGAATCGTTGAGGCACTTCCCACAATCAAGTACCTTCTTTCCAAGGGCGCAAAGGTAATTCTTTGCTCTCACATGGGTAAGCCCAAGGGAGAAGTTGTTGCTAAGTATTCTCTTGCACCTGTTGCGGCAAGACTTACTGAGCTTCTCGGTCAGACCGTAGAGCTTGCGGCTGACACAATCGGCGCAGACGCTAAGGCTAAGGCAGCCGCTCTTAAGGAAGGACAGGCTGTTCTTCTTGAGAATACCCGTTTTGACAAGAGAGAAGAAAAGAACGATCCCGAGTTTGCTAAGGAGCTTGCTTCTCTTGCCGACATTTTCGTAAACGACGCGTTTGGCGCGGCTCACCGCGCACACGCTTCCACAGCAGGTGTTGCAGATTACCTTCCCGCTGTTTGCGGTTACCTTATCCAGAAGGAAATCGGTGTTATGGGTAAGGCTCTTGCTGATCCCGAGCGTCCCTTCGTTGCTATTCTCGGCGGTGCAAAGGTTTCCGATAAGCTTAACGTTATCAACAACCTCCTTACAAAGGTTGATACTCTTATTATCGGTGGTGGTATGGCTTATACATTCCTTGCCGCTAAGGGATATGGCATCGGTACATCTCTCTTTGACGAAACAAAGGTTGAGTACTGCCGTGAGATGATGGCTAAGGCTGAGGAGAAGGGCGTAAAGCTTCTTCTTCCTATCGATACAGTTGTTGCTAAGGCATTCCCCGATCCTATCGATGCTCCTATCGATGTTGAGATAGTTCCCTCAAACGAGATTCCCGCTGATAAGATGGGTCTTGATATCGGTGATAAGACAAAGAAGCTCTTCGCAGATGCCGCAAAGAGCGCTAAGACCGTTGTTTGGAACGGTCCTATGGGCGTGTTTGAGAACCCCACTCTTGCAAAGGGTACAATCGCTGTTGCTGAGGCTCTCGCAGAGTCCGAGGCTATCACTATCGTAGGCGGTGGAGACTCCGCGGCAGCTTGCGAGCAGCTTGGCTACGCTTCCAAGATCACACATATTTCCACCGGTGGCGGTGCTTCTCTTGAGTTCCTTGAAGGACTTGAGCTTCCCGGTATCGCTTGCCTTCAGGACAAGTAATAAAAAATTATTCAGGGGCGGTCAATCCGCCCCTCATATCAGTAAATAAAGGAGAATTGAAATGAATCCTTCTAAGAGAAGAACAGTTATCGCGGGTAACTGGAAAATGAATATGACTCCCAAGAGCGCAACCGCACTTATTGAGGAGATGAAGCCCCTCGTTGCAGGTAAGGATGCGTGCGACGTTGTTCTTTGCGTTCCCGCAATAGATATTCCCGCCGCGATCGAAGCAACTAAGGGCTCGAACATAAAGATCGGAGCTGAAAACGTTCATTTTAAGGCTTCGGGTGCTTACACAGGCGAAATTTCTGCCGAAATGCTTGTTGAAGCAGGTGTAGAGTACGTCGTTATCGGTCACTCCGAGAGAAGACAGTACTTTGCTGAAACCGACCAGACAGTAAATCTTCGTACACTTGCGGCTCTGGGCGCAGGTCTTAAGGCTATCGTTTGTGTTGGAGAAACACTTGAGCAGAGAGAGCTTGGATATACCGAGACTCTACTTAAGTTCCAGACAAAGATGGCTCTTACAAACGTTAGTGCAGAGCAGCTTAAGAACGTAATCATCGCTTATGAGCCCGTTTGGGCTATCGGTACAGGCGTTACCGCTACCGCTGATCAGGCAGACGAGGGTAACGGATTTGTCCGTGCCGCTATCGCTGAGGCTTACGGTGCTGACGTTGCTGAAACCGTTACCGTTCAGTACGGCGGTTCTATGAACGATAAGAATGCCGCTGAGCTTCTTTCCAAGCCCAACGTTGATGGCGGACTTATCGGTGGCGCGTCTCTCGTGGCAGAAAAATTCAAGGCTATCGTTGACGCCGCACAGTAAATTTGATTAATATTTGCCCAACTTTCGCAAGAAGGTTGGGCTTTTTTATTGCTTTTGCACGGTGTAAAATATTTGTTTATATTAACCAAATATAATACCTTTTTTTCTACTTTTTGTTCTATTGAAAAGCATGTTTAATTATGGTATAATTAAAATGTATATTTATAATGATTTATAATGAAAGGAAGAAAATTATGAAAAAATTTTTTGCGATTTTGCTGGCGTCTCTTATGTTGCTCAGCTCGTGCAATTCGGTTGTGGGAGACGATACCACGGTTCCCGTTGTGACGGATGCTCCCGAAACACCTCAGGCCGAAACAGAGCCTCCCGTACCGGTAGAGAGATTTGACCACACTATCCCCGTAAAGGAGGATTCATACGTTATGAACAAAAACGGCAACACCGATCTTAAAGATACCAATTACGGCTCGGATGTCGAGATACACACAAAGTCCAACGGTAACAGTCTTACACGTTATGGATATCTTAAGTTCGACATATCCTCACTTAAAGGAGATAACGATTTTACGTCTATCGAGCTCGATCTTATGCTTACTGTAAGACAGCAGGACGCGGCAACCCCCTTTGCGACTATCGAGGTGTATGGCGCAGGTACCGAGTGGACCGAGTCTGATCTTACCTTCAATACACAGCCTGAGATATTCGATGTAATTACCGTTAAAAACGATATTACTGCGGATAAGGTGATAAATTCTTTCCCGATAACAGATTATGTAAGAAAAGCGCTTGCCAACGGACAAAGCGAAATAGCTTTTTATCTTAAAGAGGCTTCGGCTGGCGTCGCGCTTCATACAAGATGGGCTTCCAAAGAAGCGGGGGAGAACGCCCCCAAACTTTCCGTATATTACGGAACAAAGGTAGATACAGCAATCTATAACGGTAAAACAAAAACTCCGGAACCGGAAATATCTCAAAACGGTTTGGATAAACTCCTTGGTTGGAGTACTGTTGAAGTCGGTATGGTTCCCGTTTTGGAGGATACCTATGTAGAGGGTGGCGCATCGGTGGATAAGAATTTCGGCAGCTCCGAAGTTCTTGAACATAAGGCTCCCGCAGAAAAATCTATCTCTACTTACCGAATTACTCTTCTTAAATTTGATGTTTCTTCTATAAATAGAGAGGATATATCAAAGGTGTATATTTACTTTAATGTCTTTGAAATGGAACAGCCGAATAAAGCAAGAGTAATAAAAGTGTTCGGCTGTGATCCTTACGCTTGGGATGAAGGAACTGTTACGTACAATACTTTGTGCGAAAAAGAAGAACTTATAACAAGCTGTTCCATCGTAGGCACTGGTGAAAAACGCATAGATGTAACTGATTACGTAAAGCAGGCAATAAAACGCGGAGATGACGTTATTTCCTTCTATCTCGACGGAGAAACATCCTCTATGTACCGAACAAGAATTGATTCCTCCGAAAAGGTCGGCGGAAAAGCTCCCCGTCTTGAAATTAACTACGGTAAGTTGAACTTCACTACAAAGCTTAGATATAAAGGCGAGAATCCTTGGGACGTGGCTATGACGTCTGTAAATACGTGGCTTGCAAGATGGGAAGAAATCAAGAGTCACGGCAGAACAGATGCTGAGCTTATAGTGAAAGATCCCGCGGAGTATTCTATCACGGTAGACGCTACCACCGCAGGTAAGACTAACGGCGCAAGTACCGTTTATTCTCAGTACCCCACAAGAAATCTGAGTACCCTTAAAGGCTTTAAGGCTAATGCCAAGGAAACAAAGCTCTACGATGAGTACGGTGGATATATGGGCGGTGAAAAATACAAGGCAACAGGCTATTTCTATACCAAGAAAATAGGCGATCGTTGGTGGAATATTGACCCCCTCGGCTATCCCTTCTACCGCGTTTCGGTAGTTCAGGTGGCTTACGGTTCATCTCCGGCACAGAAGGAGATAACACTTGCTAAATATGGAACAAAAGCCGCTTGGGGCGTAGCAGCGACCGAGAGACTCTTTGAACTTGGCTTCAATTCCGCGGGCGGATGGTCGGATATCGCTACTCTTTCGGGTATCGACAATCCTATTTCTCAGACACAGATATTCAATGTGGCTACTCAGTACGGTAAGCATATAGGTGTTAAGGTTTCCTCGGGAGGATCAAGACTTCCCAAGGATGACGTAATACCTTCATTTGACCCCGAATTCGCAGTCTTTGCGGATAGTCATATAAAGAAAGCGGTAGAGCCCTACGTAAATAATCCTTCTGTTTACGGATGGATGAGTGATAATGAGCTTGCCGATAACCTTAATATGCTTGACCATGCGCTTGCGCTTGACTTTACTGATGTGAAACGTGTTTATACCTACGCCACCGCATGGACATTTATGTATCTCAAAACCGGCAAAGCTGACGTGTCTGTGATGGATATTACAGACGAGCTTCGTAACGAGTATCTTGCTATGACCTATGATAAGTATTTTGAAGTTGTAACAAAGGCACTTGAAAAGTACGACCCCAATCATATGTATATGGGTTGCCGCTTTGTAAACAACAACTATAAACGCGAGTACATTATGCGTGTTGCGGGCTACTGGTGCGACGTTGTTACCTTTAACTACTACGGTGCGTGGGAAGGTGATCCCACTCTTCTCAGAAATATTCAGAACTGGCTTGGAGATACTCCCTTCGTAGTTACCGAATGGTACGCAAAGGGAATGGACGTTTGGGAAAAGAATCCTCTTATCGTCAATAAGACGGGTGCGGGCTGGACTGTAAGAACTCAGGATGACCGCGGAAAGTACTACCAGAACTACGCGCTTATGCTTATGGAATGTAAGGGATGCGCGGGCTTTGACTGGTTCAAGTATTGGGATAATGACCCAACAGACGCTGGCGCAGACCCCTCAAACAGAGACTCAAATAAGGGTATGTACTCCAACGAGGGAACAGAATATACCGACCTTTCAGATTATATGAAAGAACTTAATGATCAAAAATACACGATTATTGAGTACTTCGATGCCAGATAATTAATTATGAGAGGACAAATTATGAAGAAAAACCGGAAAATTTTTATAGTGGCTTTGGTAGTTATTATGTTGCTTTGCGGTTGTGGCGCTCCTGCCGATACAACCGTTGACAATGAGATAACCGATGAGCCAACACATACAGATGCTCCACTTGTTACAGACGCTCCCGAAACCGATCCCCCCGAAACTGCCCCTCCCGTAAAACGTGAGGATTATACAATCGAAGTAAAAGAAGATACCTACGTGTATAAGGCGGCAGGAAACAAGAACGTTGACGATAATTTCGGTAGTGACGTAGATCTTCAGCTTAAATCTGAGGCTTCCGCCCCCATTCGATTTACCTATCTCAAGTTTGATATTTCTTGTTTGGTAGGTGATAACGATTTTACTGCTGTTGACCTTAAGCTTATGCTTAAAATGAAGCAGAATGACTCCGGAAATCCCGCTACCGCAGTCGTAGAAATCTACGGCGCGCCCACAGACTCGTGGAGTGAAAACACACTTACCTTTAATAATCAGCCCGAGCATTACGAGCTTATCAGCTTGCGCGATGACGTGGTAGGTAACGGTAAAGTGTTTGATTTCCCGGTTGCTTCTTACATCAAATACGCGCTTTCTAAGGGTGAAACAGAGGTGGCTTTTTATATCAAGGAAAACACAAGTACGCCTCTTCATATCAAGTTTGAGTCTAAGGAAAGCGAAAAGGCAGGACCTTCGCTTACAGTTTACTACGGAACAAAGACAGATGATTCGGTTTACAGCGGCGCATCTATAGGTACTGCAACCGAATATATTCCTTCCCAAAACGGCTTGGATACGATAGTTGGCGTGCATAAGGTCGACTCTACAAAAATAATCGTTAAAGAAGACGCTTACGTTCAGGCAGGAAAGACCGCCGATGATAATTTCGGAGATTCTGATATGCTTGACTTTAAGGCTGTCGGTTCTAAGCCTAATGAATATTACAGAATAACGCTTCTGAAGTTCGATGTTTCACAGCTTAACAACATGGAGTATGATAAGCTGTTTCTGGAATTGAACTGTACCAGTATCGAAAGCTATGATCACCCCACAAGAATTAATGTTTACGGTTGTTATCCCGACGATTGGCAAGAAATGAGCGTAACCTATAATACGTTGCCCGAAAGGGAAGAGCTTATAAATTCGGTGGTGGTTGAAGGCAAGGGAACTGTCAGAATAGACGTTACTGATTACGTTTCAAAGCTTGTCAATATCGGATATAAAGAAATCTCCCTATATCTTGAGGGGGATGCCGATTCGGTTCGCAGACTTAATTTTTCCTCAAAAGAGTCTAAAACTATGTCACCCTCACTTGTGCTAAACATAGGAGACAAAAACTTTACCACAGAGCTTAGTTATGTCGGAGAGAACCCTTGGGCGGTTGCGATGGAGCGAGTTTCCACGTGGCTTCACAGATGGGAAATCATTAAGCAGGGCGGAGACGAAAACATCGAGCAAATACAGCCCGATATGTCCGAATATCCCTTGAACGTAGGCGCAACAAACGCCAGCGGTACAACGGGAGCTAATACCAAATACACAAACTATCCCACCCGTCTTGTAAGCACGCTTAATGGCTATTCCGCAAGCACCGCTGAGACGGAGAAATACGATATCTACGGCGGATTAATGGACGAGTCCATAAAGCAGGAGGCAACAGGATTTTTCTATACCAAGAAAATCGGTGATAGATGGTGGACAATAGACCCGCTTGGATATCCCTTCTTCCGTACAGCTGTTGTAACTATTGGTACAGGTTCACCAAATCAGAACGCTGTTGTTAAAGCAAAATACGGAACAACGGCAAATTGGGCACAGGCAACAAGCGACAGACTTCACGAGCTTGGCTTCAATTCCGCGGGCGGTTGGTCGTCTATCGGAAATCTTATCAAGGCAAATAACCCCATTACACAGACACATATCATGTATGTTGCAAAAAAATACTGTCAGGCAAACGGACTTGATATTTCCGAAAGCGGTAATACCACTCTTATCGGAGACGTTATTCCCGTATTTGACCCCGAATATGCTGTCATGGCAGATGAAACTGTTAAAAGTGCGGTTTCCGCTTATGCTACTAACCCCAACGTCTACGGTTGGATGAGTGATAACGAGCTTCCAGACTCTAAGAGAATGCTTGTCAGCGCACTTTCTCTTGATACTACGGACGCTAGATTTGCTTATACTTACGCTGCCGCGTGGACCTTTATGTATCTCAAAACGGGTAACCCCAACGTTTCTGTTGAAGACGTTACCGACGAGCTTTGCCTTGAGTACAGAGCGATGGTTTACGACAGATATTTTGAGGTGGTTAAGAACGCCCTTGACAGATACGCTCCTTATCATCAGTATATGGGTTGCCGTATGCTTAAAGGCTGTTATACCGACGAATACGTAATGCGCGTTGCGGGTTATTGGTGCGACGTTATCACTTATAACTATTATGGCGCATGGAACGCTGATTTTGAACTGGTTGCAAATCAGGTTAAGTGGGCAGGTAAGCCTTTCGTAGTTACCGAGTGGTACGCAAAGGGAATGGACGTTTGGGAAAAGGACAACAGAATGACCAACGAATCGGGCGCGGGCTGGACGGTTAAGGACCAGACCGCAAGAGGACAGTTCTATCAAACTTTCGCGCTTTCACTCCTTGAGTGCAAGGGATGCGTCGGTTTTGACTGGTTCTTGTTCTGGGACAATGACCCCGATAACCTTAACGCCGATCTTTCCAACAGAAACTCCAATAAGGGTATCATTGATAATCAAGGTAACGAGTATACCGAGCTTACTAAGTTTATGGAGGAACTGAATAATCAGAAGTATAACATTATAAACTTCTTTGACGCAAGATAATATCAGCCCTCGGCACGCATGCCGAGGGCTTTTTACAGTCTTTAAGGATTAATTGCGGAAAATTATGAAATTATGAGAAATGTATAAAAAGTATAGACAAAAAGAACATTATATGGTATAATTAAACAAGTATATTTTTGGAGGAAAGAATATGAAAAAAATCGTTGCCATCTTACTTGCGCTTCTTATGCAGCTTGCAGGCTGTGCCCCTGCGGTGGACGACATAACTTCAACTCCCGAAGTTACGGATGCTCCCGATGTCACCGACGCGCAGGATACAACCCCTGACGATAATGGTCAGCAGGAAACCGACCCAAAGGAATCAACGCCTGTTGAAACCAATCCCCCTGAAACAGATCCACCCGAAACAGAGCCACCCGTAAAGGTTGATCGCTTTGACTATTCAATTGACGTTAAGGAGGATACCTACGTACTTAATAAAGACAACTCGGGAGATCAGTCTAAAAAAAGCTTTTCTACCGACGTTCTTATTGATTTGAAGTCAAATAAAAACAGCCTTACAAGATACGGATATCTTAAGTTTGATATTTCTTCGCTTGTGGGCGATAACGATTTCACTTGCATAGATCTTGACCTTACCCTTACGTGGAGACAGAATGACGCGGGAAATCCCGAGCTTGCCGCAGTTGAGGTGTACGGATGTGAAACTGAGTGGAAAGGTGAGGAAGTTACCTTCAATAACCAACCGATGTCTTTTGACCTCATTACCTCGCAAAACGCCATCAGTACTCAAAAGATTACCACAAGCTTTGCGATTACCGACTATGTAAGAAAGGCGCTTGCAAACGGTCAGACCGAAATAGCCCTCTATTTAAAGGAGGCGACCCCCGTAACACCGCTTCGCTTAAAATTTGCGTCTAAGGAAAGCGGAGAAAATATCCCCAAGCTTAGCGTTTACTACGGAACAAAGGTTGACGAACAGACTTACAGCGGAAAGACAGAGCTTGGAGATCCCGACCTTTCAAAGAACGGTCTTGACGTTATACTTGGTCAGGATAAGGGCGAAATGCTGACGCTTAAAGCTAAAGAGGATACTTACGTCGAGGCGGGAACCTCGGCAGACACCAACTTTGGCGGAGCTGAGCTTATTGATTTCAAGGCTGCCACTTCTACAATAAATAACTATTACAGAGTCTCGCTTATCAAATTTGATATATCAAATATTCCCGAATCAACGGGCTATGCGGCTCTCGTGCTTAACTGTATCAGTATGGAAAATACGTCAATTCCCACCACGGTCCACGTGTACGGATGTAATCCCGCGCAGTGGCAAGAAAGTAGCGTAACGTATAATTCCATCCCCGATAGGGAAGAACTTATAAATACGGTTGTTGTAAAGAGTACTGGCAACGTTTACGTTGATGTTACTGACTACGTTAATATGTGTCGCGAGTTTGGAGAAAAGGAGATTGCCTTCTACCTTGAAGGTGATGCCGATTCTATTCGCCGCCTTAAATTCTCGTCTAATGAAAGTGATAAGGGCGGTCCCGTGCTTAATATTTCAAACGGTGATCTGGCATTTTCCACCTACGTTCACTACAAGGGAGAAAATCCTTGGCAGGTAGCTATGGACGTTGTTAGTGAGTGGTTTGACAGATGGGAAGAAATTAAGAAGGGCGGAGATCCTGATGCCAAAGTATTAGTTAAGGATCCCGCAGAATATACCCTTACAGTTGACGCAACCCGTTCAGGCGGTACAAATGGTGCGGAAACCAAGTATTCACAGTATAAAACAAGAAATATAGACACTCTTAAGGGCTATACCGCCAACACCTCTGAGACAAAGAAGTACGACGTGTACGGTGGCTTTATGGATGAGTCCATGAAGCAGGAGGCAACAGGATTCTTTTATACTAAGAAGATTGGTGACAGATGGTGGACAATCGACCCACTTGGATATCCTTTCTTCAGAACTGCCATCGTTAACGTATCAATGGGTAACAGTGCCCAAAAAGCCAGAACGTTGGCTAAATACGGTGATGCCGCAAACTGGGCTCAGGCAATAACCGACCGCCTCCACGAGATTGGATTTAACTCAACGGGCGGATGGTCTACAATTGATACTCTTATCAAATCTGAAAAGCCGCTTGCTCAAACACAGATAATCGGACTTGTTGGCTCTTATGCTTCCACAATGGGGCTCAACATCAGCCAAAGCGGAAGCACCGATCTTGTAGGTAACGCGCTTCCCGTGTTTGATCCCGATTTTGCCAAATACGTTGATACAAAGGTTAATTCTACGGTAAGCAAATACGCCGATTCTTCGGATATATATGGATGGATGAGTGACAACGAGCTTCCGGATGAAACCAATATGCTTGATAATACTCTTGCTTTTGACCCGACTGACATGAGATTTATCTATTCTTATGCTACCGCATGGACGTTTATGTATATGAAAACGGGTAAAACTTCTGTGTCTGCAGCGGATTTGACTGACGAACTCAGAAAAGAGTATCGCGCAATGGTTTACGACAGACTGTTCTCACTTACCTGCAAGGCTCTTGATAAGTATGCCCCAAATCACCAGTATATGGGATGTCGCTTCTTGGCGGGATGCTATAAGGATGAGTATGTTCTCCGCGTTGCGGGATATTGGTGTGACCTTATTACGCTTAACTATTACGGTGTGTGGGAGGCTGAGCCTAACGTTATTGCCAACATTCAGAAGTGGGCAGGAAAACCTTTTGTTATTACCGAGTGGTACGCAAAGGGAATGGATGTTTGGGAAGCCGATAACCGTATGACAAATAAGTCTGGTGCGGGCTGGACGGTAAGAACTCAGGCAGACCGCGGAAGATTCTATCAGAACTATGCGCTTCAGTTGCTTGAGTGCAAGGGATGCGTTGGCTTTGACTGGTTCAAGCTTTGGGATAACGACCCCGAGGACCTTACCACCGACCTTTCAAACCGTAACGCCAATAAGGGTATTCTCTCCAACAGCGGAGATGAATATACAGAACTTACCAAGTATATGGAAGAGCTTAATAACCAAAAGTACAATCTTATAAAGTATTTCGACGCGCGATAATTTTAATCCCCACGGCTTTTGTCGTGGGGATTCCTTTATGCGGTTGCGTTGCAAAAGAAGTTAAATTGCCTTTAGGATATTGATTTTAAAATAAAAATCTGCTATAATAATGAATATACTTGTAGAGGAGAGCAATATTTGTGAAAAAATTTATATTCCTTTTTATGGCAACATTATTATTGCTTTCGGGGTGCGGCGCCCCAATAGATACAACCGAGAGGGGAGAAACAGCCGCCGCACCGCAAACCGCTGTTTCCGATGAATGGAATAGCGCACTTGATGAACAGATAATAATCAGCGGACTTGATTCCCTTGTGGGAATTACTCAAACCGATACGTTTACTGTTCCCGTTCTTGAGGACACCTACGTTGAGGGAGGAGTTTCCGCAAATAAGAATTTCGGATTTTCCGAAATGATGGACTTTAAAGCGCTTAACGCTGACGAACCCCAAAAATATGAAAGCTATTATAGAACGCCCTTGCTTAAATTTGACATTTCAAGCCTACCGCAAGAAGGGGTTATTTCGGTAACCTTAACACTTGATTGCTTTGTGCTTGAAACGCCGGGGTATTCTACCGAGGTGCTTGTGTACGGATGTGACCCTAGTGCTTGGAAGGAGGAAACAGTAACCTACTCAACCCGCCCCGAAAAAGATGAATTTGTGACGTCTGTTTTCGTTAGCGGAAAAGGACTTGTAAATATAGACGTTACCGATTACGTGCTGAAATGTCTCAGTTTTAAAGATTCGGAGATTTCTTTTGTTCTTGAGGGGGATGTCAGCTCAATGAAGCGTCTGAATTTCAGCTCCAAAGAACGCCAAGAGGGAAGAAGCGCCTTTTTAAATGTCACTTGCGGTGACTATGCTTATACCACCGATATCGCGTATGATGGAGAAAATCCTTGGACGTTAGCTATGCAGAACGTTTCGGATTGGCTTGGAAGATGGGAATCCATTAAAAACGGTGGAGACTCAGATGCCCAAACCGTGGTTAAGCGTGAAAATGAGTATAGCGTTACTACCGACGCCTGTCTTGCCGCAGGAACCGATGGCTATAATACCAGATATACGTCTCATCCGACAAGACTTGTGTCCACCCTTGACGGCTATGTTCCCGACTTTTCCGAGACAGCCGAGTATGACGTCTACGGAGGACTTGTGAACGAAGCTTTAAAGCAGGAGGCGACGGGATATTTCTATACTAAAAAAATAGGTGAACGTTGGTGGGTGATAGACCCACTTGGATATCCGTTTTACCGCACGGCTTGCGTTGGTATTGTGCACGGGGATTCCAAAAATCAGAAATCTCTTACTCTTTCCAAATACGAAAATATAGAAAACTGGGCGCAAGCGGCAACGGAGCGATTGCGTGCGCTTGGATTCAATTCTGCGGGTAACTGGTCGGATATCGCAAATCTAATAAACGCGGATAATCCTCTTTCACAAACCGAGCGCTGGAATATTATGAGTACGTACGCAACCTCGGTGGGAATCAGATTGCCAACACCGGGAGATACCAAATACAGCGAAAACGTTATGCCTGTGTTTGATCCCGCATTTGTGACATCAGCAATGAAAAGTACGGCGGAAAAAACTAATGGCTATGCGGGCGCATCCGAAGTTTTTGGATGGTTCTCGGATAACGAGTTGCCGTCCGAGATTAACACCTTGGATTTTTCGCTTAAAAAAGACCCGAGCGACCCTAAGTGGGCTCATACCTATGCCACCGCCTGGACTTTTATGTACATGAAAACAGGTAAAGCCAACGTGTCGCTTGCTGATATAACCGACGAGTTACGTTTGGAATACCGTGCCATGGTATACGATAAATATTTTAGCGTGGCAAAGCTGTGCCTTGATAAATATGTTCCTATGCACCAATATTTCGGAAGCCGATTTACTCCGGGCTGTTATCTTGACGAATATATAGTGCGCGTTGCCGGATATTATTGCGACATTATCTCGCTTAACTATTACGGTGCGTGGGATGCCAAGGCAAGCGTAGTGGAAAATCTTCAAAAGTGGTCAGGTCGCCCCTTCGCGGTTACCGAGTGGTACGCAAAGGGACTGGATACGTGGGAAAAGGATAACCGAATGACAAACGTGTCGGGCGCGGGCTGGACTGTTAGAACTCAGGCAGACCGCGGAAGATTCTATCAGAACTATGCGCTCTCGCTTCTTGAATGTAAAGGATGCGTAGGTTTCGATTGGTTTCAGTATTGGGATAATGACCCAGATAACCTAAGCGCGGACCCCTCAAACCGTAACGCCAATAAAGGCATTATGTCAAACCGTGGTGAGGAGTATACAGAACTTACCGAATATATGAAGGAGCTTAACGGTCAAAAGTATAATCTTATAAGCTTTTTCGATGAAAGATAAACCGTGCCATATAAGTGGTGGAAACAATACTTTTGTGTGCAATTTGTACATAAAAGTATTGTTTTTTTAACAATGTTGTGCAAAATTTACAAAAAAATAAGGTGCGTTTCTACGTTTTGACGGCAAAAAAGTGCCAAAAAACTCTTGAAAAATCGGAGTTTATGGTATATAATTAATATAATCAGCAAGGTGAACAAAAAAAGACATTAATTTTGGAATTCTTTGTGGATAAAATCTAATAGAAAGGCCGTCTCCCCGTAATAACGGAGAGCGGGATGGTAACACACCTATGGCAAAGTTTGATACAAAATCAATCAGAAATTTAGCGCTGCTCGGACATGGCGGAAGCGGAAAAACGTCGCTTGCAGAGGCTTTGATTTATATTACGGGAGGCTCCGACAGACTCGGTAAGGTTGCTGACGGAAATACAGTTTGCGACTATGACGCGGAAGAAATTAAAAAAGGCTTTACGCTTTCGGCATCGATAGCTCCTGTTGAGTGGAAAAACATCAAGATAAATATTATAGATACTCCCGGTTACCTTGATTTTGTGGGAGAGGCTAATCAGGCGCTCAGAGTTGCGGGAAGCGCGGTTATCACAGTTGACGCCAAGGCAGGCGTTGAGGTTGGTACGGAGCTTGCTTGGAACAGCGCGACCGCATACGGCGTTCCCAAGGTTTTCTTTGTAAATAAATGCGACGATAACGAGGCTAATTTTGACCGCGTATTCAAAGAGCTTGACTATAAGTTCGGAAGAACGGTTTGTCCCGTTTTCGTACCCGTAGAATACGGTAAAGACGTTACAATGCTTGACCTTGTAGCAATGAAGGCGTATAAGTACGACTCCTGCGGTAAGCGATGGGAAATCCCGATGGAAGCTCGCTTTGAGGAAGTTGTGGCTCAGTATAAGGAAGCGCTTAACGAGGCCCTTGCGGGTACAAGCGACGCGCTTATGGAAAAGTACTTCAACGGTGAGGAGATTACTAAGGAGGAGGCTGTTGAGGCTCTTCACCAGGGTATCATCGACGGTACTATCACTCCCGTTTATTGCGGTTCGGCAACAAATGTATGGGGCGTTATCGCAATGCTTGACGCTATCTCCGAGTCCTTCCCGCGCTTTACGGCAAAGAAGAACGAAAAGCTTGCTGACGGTACACTTCTTCCCATCGAAGTTGAGGGAGACGCCTCGGTATTCGTATTCAAGACAGTTGCCGACCAGTTCGTAGGAAAAATGTCTTTCTTCAAGGTTATGAGCGGTACTCTCAAACGCGATATGGTGCTTAAGAACAGCCGTAGCGGAGTTGCCGAGAAGTTCTCACATATATACACAGTTAAGGGCAAGACACAGGTTGAGGTAGACGAGCTTGCTTGCGGTGATATCGGTATGGTTGCAAAGCTTGTTGATACAGATACAAACGATACACTCTCGCTCGGTGGAACAAGAGCATACCTTCCTATCCGTTATCCCAAGCCCTACTATACCCAGGCGATGACGCCGGCGGCGAAGGGCGACGAGGGCAAGATTTCTCAGGGTATCGCAAAGCTGCTTGAAGAGGACCTTACAATCGGATATGAAAACAACGCAGAAACAAAGCAGATGCTTATTTCGGGCCTTGGTGATATGCACCTTGCGTGCCTTGTATCTAAGCTTAAAGCACGCTTTGGTGTAACTGTAAACCTTAGCGAGCCCAGACTGGCTTACCGTGAAAAGATAACAAAGAAGGTTCAGGTTGAAGGTAAGCATAAGAAGCAGTCGGGCGGAAGCGGTCAGTACGGTCACGTTAAGATTACGTTCTCTCCCGGTGAGGCTGAGGGACTTACGTTCACAGAGTCGGTTGTCGGCGGAGCAGTTCCCAAGAACTACTTCCCGGCAGTAGAAAAGGGCCTTCAGGAGGCTATGGCAAAGGGCGTTGCGGGATTCCCCGTAATTCACCTTGCGGCTGACCTTTACGACGGATCTTATCACGACGTTGACTCTAACGAAATCTCCTTCAAGCTTGCGGCTAACCTTGCGTATAAAGAGTGCTTGAAGCAGGCTGCTCCCGTGCTTCTCGAGCCTGTGGGCGACCTTACGATAACCATTCCCGATGACCTTGTGGGCGATATTATGGGAGACCTTAATAAGCGCCGTGGAAGCGTTATGGGTATGGATACAGCCGAAATGGTGGGATACACAACCATTAACGCTATCGCTCCTAAGGCAGAGCTTGCAGAGTATCCTATCGTGCTTCGCGCTATGACACAAGGACGCGGTTCCTTTGACTTTAACGTTACGGGATACGAGGTTGTTCCCGGAAACATTGCGGCAAAGATAGTAGAAGAATACAGAAAGACCCAGGAGGCGTAAGCCTTGGTGAGGCGGACGAAATTTTCGTCCGCCTCTTTTTTTGTGTCACACTATGACATTTTTCTCAAACTTCATATGATATAATTAATAAAAAAGGATGTGAAGCAATGATAAAAAATCAAACCGTTGTAAGCTATAAAATTAACGGAAGCATACTTGAATTGATTGTTACGGGGGAAATAGACCATCATAGTGCCGTAGGGTTAAGAGAGAGAGCCGATGAACTTATAAAAAAGCATAAGCCCTCTGAAGTAGCTCTCAACCTTGAGGAAATAGGATTCATGGATAGCTCCGGACTTGGGTTCATAATGGGAAGATACGCGCTTGTAAAAAAGCTTGGTGGAGAGTTAGTGCTGAAGAATCCAAATGAAAACGTAAAAAGAATTTGCCGCCTTGCGGGCCTTGAACGAATGATAAAAACCAAAAACGGGGGAGAAAAAAATGAAAAACGCTAAACAGACAAACGAAATGAAAATGGTAATACCGTCGCTTTCGGTAAACGAGGGGGTGGCACGGTCGGTTATAGCCGCTTTTTGCGCCCAGTTGAACCCTACCGCTGTAGATATAGCCGATATAAAATGCGCGGTTTCGGAGGCGATAACAAACTGTATAGTACACGGCTATAAAGATCTAATAGGGAATATCTACATAAGTGTAAAAATATTTGAGGATGGCCTGGTAAAAATTAATATAAGGGATAAAGGATGTGGAATATCTGACGTAAAGCAAGCCCGCCAACCGCTTTTTACCACCGAAGCGGAGGGGGAGAGAAGCGGAATGGGGTTTACGGTGATGGAAAGCTTTATGGATAAGCTTTCGGTTTCGTCAACCGTCGGAAAAGGAACGAGCGTAACCATGAGTAAAAGGCTGAACAACATACATATAAATTAAAATCGAAAGGTTTAGCCTGATGCAATCTTGTGAAAAATATTCGGGAAACAGAGAGCTGATAAGTATAGCTCAAAACGGTGACGAGCGCGCCTCTCAAGAAGCAACCGCAAAGCTTATTTCTATCAATATAGGTCTGGTCAGAAGTCTCGCAATGCGTTTTAAGGACCGAGGTGTAGATATGGAGGACTTAATACAAATTGGCACAATCGGAATGATAAAAGCCATAAGAAGCTTTGAGCTTGAACGTGAAACTACCTTTTCAACATATGCCGTTCCGCTTATAATTGGTGAGATACGACGTCATCTCCGTGACGACGGACTGATAAAAATAAGCAGGTATCATAAAAAACTCGGTATGGAGCTTATGAATGCCCGTAATAAAATTGTCGGTGACGACGGCAGAGAGCCAAAAATAGAGGAGCTTGCGGAAATATGCGGCGTGAGCCCGGAGGATGCCGCAATCGCCCTTGACGCCATTTCTCCGGTAATGTCACTGTCATCAACTCTTGGCTCTGACGATAGCACAATGACGCTTGAGAGCCGTATTGCAGACACAGACAACGAGATTGAAAGAATGTCGGATCATATAGCACTTACCCAGGCAATATCAAAAATGCCGCCAACCTGGCGGCAGATAATCCTTTTGCGATATTATAAAGATATGACACAACAGGAAACCGCCGAAAAGCTCGGGCTTTCTCAGGTCAAGGTATCGCGCGAGGAAAAAAAGATAATGGCTTTTTTGAGAGAAGAATTGGCAGTATAAAAAGCAGGTCGGCATTCGCTGACCTGCTTTATTTAATTATTCCATTGAATTTGCTACGCCAAGCTCAACTTCCACGTTTATAATCATTCCGTCTCTGTGAATCTTAAGCTTAAGAATATCGCCGACTCGGCTGTCGAATATAAGCCCTTGCAAGGTGCTCATAGTATCGCATACAACGTCGTTTGCAGATATGATAATGTCGTTGATTTGTAGCTTTTCGTGAGAATCAAATCCTTCGTTCGTGGATTTTACCAGTATACCGGTACAGGGGGCAAGGTAGGGGTAAGCTCCTTCAAGACCGAGCGCGTCAAGTGTGTCGGTGTCGGTCACGTAAACCTTTTCGTTGTAGATTCCCGTAGACCACTCGATATAGTCGCCGTTGTCATCGGTTTGTACTTTGATGCAGTACTGTGAGGTTATAAGGTATTTTTGACCTCCGATAAGCTCGTGTCCGCTGATTCCGAGAGCCGCGCCGCGCACAGCACTACCCGCGTTACTGTCGGTTATTTTTCCGTTTTCGATAATGTCGAAAATCATATTTTTGACACCGTCAATGGGAAGAGCAAAGCCCATGCCCTCGTAATTGGTAGCCGCGATTTTCAAGGTTACAACTCCAATAACTTCACCGTTCATGTTGAAAAGCGGACCGCCAGAGTTTCCGGGATTTACGCTTGTGTCAGTCTGTATAAACTTAAGGATTTTGTTTACTGTTCCGTTGTCGTTCTTGATAGCGTACTGTCTGTCAACACCTGAAACGTAACCTGCTGTCATAGAGCCAGCGTAATTAATGCTGAACGGAGTACCGATAGCCATAACACGCTCCCCGACTTTTGTGTTTTTTGAGTTTCCAAGGGTAGCGGCTTTAAGATTGTTGGCGGAAACCTTGACTACGGCAATATCGTTTATTTCGTCACCGTCAATATATTCAGCCTCAAGCTTTCGTGTGCCCTCTATCACTACGGTGATTTTTTTTGCGTTCTCAACCACGTGGTAGTTTGTGCAGATGTATCCGTCCTCCGTGATAATAATACCTGAGCCTGCCCCCTCAGATCCACTGTTCTTCACTACACTTATTGCTACGTAAGAGGGAAGGCAGTACTCGTAAAGCTCGTCAAGCGCAAGGCTGTCCGAATATTGCATGGGAGCGCTCGGTCTCGAAAGTGCGTTGCCGATAAATATCGCGCCAAGAAGCACCGCTATCGCGAGAATAAACGTAACCGTAAGAATTAAAACGTAGGTTGTAACTCCGCGAGCTGGGACGCTCTTGGTTTTGATGCTGTCATCGTGCAGTCTTTGCTCGTTGTAGTCCCAGCGAAAAGCGTATGCCGTGGGCTCTGCTTTGACTACCGTAACAGGCTCAAGCACGTCGCTCTGCTTTTCTTCGATTTCTTCAGTTGAATCAGCTTTTTCGCTTTCCTCAATATCCTCAATCTCTTTGATTGGCTCAAGCTCTTCGGACTCCTCAACAGCTTTTTCTTCCTCGGTTGCCGTTTCAACTTCAGCGGGGATAGATTCCTCAATAACTGTGTCACCGTCAGTTGTTACATCCGTTTCAACGTCGATATCGGTTTCGGCGGAGGTTTCTTCGTTTGCGGCGTTCTGTTCCTGAACTACTTCCTTGCTTTCGCTGTTTATGTCAGCCTGCGGTGTGTCAGCACCTTCTTCGGAAGGCGTGACGTTTGTTTCGTTAATGTTTTTTTCTTCCATAGTTAATAGTTACCTCAAATATACTTAACCGTAAATGATTCGGTGGTTTATTCAGCGTTCTTGCTTTCGTCGCAAGTCAGGGTAAATGTAAATTCGCAGTACTCGTTTTTCTTGCTTTGCACGCGAATTTCCTCGCCGTGAGCATCAATGATGGTTTTGGAAATAAACATTCCCAAGCCCACACCGCGTTTGTCTATACCGCGGCTTTTGTCTGCCTTGTAAAAACGCTCGAATACGTAGGGAAGATCCTCCTCCGAGATACCCTCGCCCTGATTGTAAACGCTGATTTCTGCTTTTTTGTGCTTGCTTTCTTCAATACGCTCTATTTTTATGCGGTATTTGCCGCCAACACGCGAGAACTTAACTGCGTTGTCGCATATATTGTAAAGCACCTGATAAATAGCGTCTCTGTCCGCCGTAACGAAAATTCGTTCTTCGTTACAAATAAAATCCACGTCAAGCTTTTTCTCATCGATAGTTTGCTCAAAGGAAATAAGTATAAGTCTTGCGGTTTCGCAGATATCAAAGCTTGACATCGTAAGCTTTCTGTCTCCTGCCTGAAGCCTTGAAATATCGAGCAGGGAAGACACAAGCCTTGAAAGTCGCCTTACCTCTTCCTTTATTACTCCAAGATAATACGGCTGTTCTTCCGGAGGAATAGCACCGACCAGAATATTGTCAATAAATCCCGAAATAGTGGTCATAGGAGTGCGGAGATCGTGTGATACGTTTGCCATAAAGGTGTTACGCATAGTTTCAAGATTCTCAAGCGATTCAGCCATGTGATTGAATGACGAGGCAAGCTCAGCAACCTCGTCCTTTCCTCTTACGGGAATGCGCGTGTCAAACTTTCCTATTGCCATTTTTTTAGCCGCACGGCTCATCTGGCGTAACGGTCCTGTAATCATTTCGGTGATAAAATAAACCGCGATAAGCGCCGCTAACATAATCCAAAGTGATGAAACCACTATGGCGTTTACCATGGTGTCTATAAGCGTTACGATAGAGTTGTCCGACGAAACCGCAATAACACTGCCTCTAAGCACTCCGTCGGAGACCACGGGAACAACGTAAGAAATATGCGAAACGTCAAACATACTCGCAATTTCGCCCGAGATTTGTACACCGTTGTCCTTCCTCAGTTCCTCCAAAGACTCAGCGGGAAGATATTGCTCGCTTTCAAACCAACCGAATTCCTCATTCGTGGCGTATAGCATCATCCTTCCGTTCTCATCGGCGAGAATAAGCGATACTCCGTCACAGTTTTCGGCAACAGAGGTTACTATTTGCGCAATGTCAACGTTGTAATCCTTCACGAAATCCGAAAAACTGTTTTTTTCTGAATACTCATATCGCAATTCAATATACGATTCCGCTGATTTTGCCGCACTTTTGGCAATTTCCGACTGCATTGAGAGCGAGTAGTTGTTGATAAGCGCGACAATGATTGACATCATCATAAAAAATATTACTAATATGATAATGACAAAGGTGATAATGTATTTAGCAAAAATACTTTTGGACATAAAGATAATCTATCAGTTTTCAATCTTGAACTTGTAACCAACACCCCAGACAGTTTGGAGGAGCCACTTGTCGGAAACGCCCTCAAGCTTTTCTCTTAAACGCTTTACGTGAACGTCAACTGTACGGGAGTCACCGAGATAATCAAAGCCCCAAACCTTGTCAAGAAGCTGGTCGCGGGTGAATACGCGGTTGTAGTTGGAAGCAAGGAAGTAGAGAAGCTCAAGCTCCTTGGGGGGAATGTCAACCGACTTACCCGCAAGCTTAAGCTCATATTTTTGCAGGCTGATTTCTATGTTGTCAAACTTGACAACCTCGTCCTCATTGGGGTTGGTGTGAGCCTGATAGCGGCGGAGCACAGCCTTTACACGTGCCGAAAGCTCTTTGAGATCAAAAGGCTTGACCACAAAATCATCAGCACCAAGCTCAAGCCCGAGAACCTTATCAAACACCTCTCCCTTGGCGGTTATCATAATAACAGGCTTAGAGGATGTTTCGCGAATCTCTCTGCACACCTGCCAGCCGTCTTTTTTGGGAAGCATAATGTCAAGCAACACGAGGTCGGGATCGTACATCTTAAAGAAATTGATGCCCTCAACACCGTCCGTGGCAATCTTTACGTCGTAGCCTTCTTTTTCAAAATAGATTTTGAGCATGTCGCAAATAGCGGCGTCGTCGTCCACGATAAGAATTTTTGTGTCGATCATAATTTATTATTCCTTTCTTAACGTTTTTAATTTAAGTCATTATAATTTTATACCGTCAACCGTAAAGCGCTGTGACGGTAATGTGAATGTTAAGGTAAAAGTTTCCTTATTGAGCAGAATGATGACATTCAACATATAGTATAACATCAAAATCGGATTTTGAAAATAGTTTTTTGAAAATTTTAAAGAATATTTTTCAAAAATTGATAATTCTTTCAATATTCTTTAATAAACCCGTCGGTATGACTGAATATCAACAGATTGAAAGGGTTGGTTCTTTTGAACCAACCCTTTACTTAATTTAATTATTCAACTGAGAGTGTTGCGATGTTTCCGGGGACAATGTCTACGTAAACGTATGTAACCTCGTTCTCCACAAAGGAGGGAAGGGCATTGCCGTTAAGCGTTGCACCGCTTTTGCCTGTGGGAAGTGCCACCTTTACTGTGAGGGGCATTGTGAATATTTCGTCATCTTCCTTGTCGTTAAGCGAGACAACTACGTCTCCGTTGGTGTCGATATATGCGCCAACCTCAGCGGTAGAACGTTCGAACATATAAAGACAAGCATCGGTAAAGTTTGCCACCCATACCTTGTTTTCTTTGGAAAGATCGTCTGTGTACTTGAACATAGCGTCTGCCTGAGTTTCAAATACAAAGTGTCCGCCTGTTCCCGTATGTGTGTCTCTCACTACGTTATGGAAGCAGAATGCTGCCCATTCACCCATTTCAACTGCCTTGTCGATATAGTCTGTCCAATAGGTGATACCTGCGTCAAGGCAAGCCTGCTTGCTGTAGCCTTCGGCGCTTGTGTTCTTGGGAGCGGTTGCCGATGTAGCGTAATGCTGAATCATGTATGCCTTTATGTTGAAACGGTTATCATCGCTCAAAAACTCTGTGGCAAGGTTGACCATATCCGCGGGCTTGGTGGGAGAATTTACTGTTTTTCTCTTTCCAATAAACGCGCCCGATGTCATGGGAAGCGCTTTGTAGTTGTCGGTATAGTCTATCATATTTCCGTCATCCGCGGTAAGTCCCGCGCCTACCATTACAAGCGCACGCTGACCAAGCTCGCGGAGAATCTGATTTGAGGCATAATACTCCTTGCGAACGTTTCCTATGGGGAATACATCCGAAGTATAAACGTTACCCGCGGTACTTCTGTACTCAAAAGCTCCGCCGTTATCATTTTCACCTATATACTTATGAGTGTGGGTATGGTTTACACCCTCAAGACCTCTGTCACCGTATTTGTTAAACAAGTTTGCCCAATAATTCCAAACGGTTTCGTCCTTTGTATATACGTAATCTCCGTTTTCGTCGAACTCGTATTCAAGAAGACCGTCATTCGGGTCTCCCTCTATCGTGCTTAAAGTTGCAAGCTTGTTGGTAATAAGAGCAAAGCTTCCGGTAAACGAGGGGTATTTATCCGCAAGCTCTGTCACTATAGTAGCCGAGCTTCTGCTACCGTCGTCAAAAACGTAGGTAACTATAGCGTTTGCCCCGTTTTTGTTTACAACAGCGGTTTCTACCTTTTCATAAGCGATAAAGGTATAGGTCTTTTGTGTCTTGCCGTTAAATGCCGTTACAGTGATTGTAGCCACATTTCCGTTTTGCTCAATCGAAAATGTTGCCTCTGGTCTTGCCGTGGTTGCAGCGATATTCATTGCGTTAAGGTTTGACGCGGGAACGTTATATTCGGTCACGTCGGCGGAGAACCCAACAATAGGTTCTCCGTCAATTGTTACCGAAGCAAGGTCGGCGTTTGTTTCGGCGCCGAATTCGCTTGCATCCGTTTCGGTAATAGTAATTTTACTGTCAACCATTATCTTGTAATATACTCCTTCTCCGTAGATATAATTTTTACCTACTCTGAGGAAAGGTGTAACCTTTATAACACCGCCATCCTTAACATCGGTTATGGAGATAGCCGACATAAGGTTATAGCCGTATTCATGAGCATAAATGTCCTTGTCGTCACCCACAACTGACGAATATACTACCGTTGAACCAACGTTTTTGGTAGTGCTTGCTGTCTCAAGCTTGAAACCGATTTCGTTGTAGTAAATGGTATCAACACCCGAGATGAATCTCACGGATTTGTCAATGAAGTGTGTCTGGAAGCCAAGAATTTCGGAGGTGGTGTTCTTAAGCTTGGAGGCGGTCATTCCCTTTGTGCCAAAGGAAGCCTTGTCGCTGACACCGCCGTCTATTACAAGGTGCTCAAAGGTTGCGTGGACTTTTCCTTCTCCGTCCTTGTAATAAGCAAGGTAATCACCAACCGCAAAGCGCACGGTGCCCTTTACGTCGTCGTAAATAGCGACTACCTTTACGGGTGTTTCGGTAAGGAGAATATCTTCACCGTATTCACCGCAAAGAACTGTATCACCAAACATAAGCTTGCCGTTTTCAGCGCGGAGTATAGAGTGTGTCTCTGCTCCGTCGGAAATGCTGATAACGTCACCCACAGATGCGCTTGAAGCAGTGGTCTTGATAATTGTAATATTATCATTGAGTGCGCTTACAAAGCGAATATCGTCGGACTCAGCTTCACGCGAGCCGAACACCGCGTCTCCAACGGGAACACCGTCAACAACCTCAACTACAGTAAGGTCATCAACAAGGTATTTGTTAGATGCCGCAGCATCATTATCATTAAATGACAAGCCAAATATGGGGTATGAGTAGTTGGTCTTTCCGCTACTTGTTAAAGGCTCCATTATATCGTCTGCCGAAACGGTGTAATCAACCGAAAGGGTAGTCCAACCGGATGAAAGTGCGGTGTAATTTGCCGTATCAACCTCGCTGAGCGCGTTCTGATTATAAGAAGTATAAGCCGCAATATCAACCTTGATTCCCGCTGTGGATGATTGATTGGTTGCACTTGTATCAAGCTTTACCTTTGCGGTAAATCTGAATGTTTTGCCTACAATATCAGACTCTTTGGTTATAAGGCTGTCATTCACAGAGTTGTAGAACTTGAGTTTGCCTCCCCAAGTCGCACTGCTTTTCGTAACAACTCTGAGTATATTGTTTTCACCATCGGATATTATCTTACGTTCTGGAATGTCACCGTTTCGTCTGGTAATAACCGTATTTTTGGATGCGTTGTATACCGTGTCGAAGAACGAGTGGTAATGAAGTTTTGAAGAATCTGTCGCATCGGCTACGTTGTTGTCGCCTCCGCTTGTACCGTCTACGAACGAAGTTCCCACAGGATAGCTGTCAAAATCCTCGTAGAAAGTATGATTCTCGGTTCTGAGAACAAGCGTGAAATACTCACCCGTAAGCTTATTCTTAAGCTCAGAAAGATCGATTCTGTTGTCGCCAACCTCAATATCGTAAACGCCAAGAAGATTTTCCTCATACTCAGGCATAGTGTTCCATGTAAGAGCTGCCTCGTCTGCAAGGTAGTCAAGCACGTAGTATACGTGAACGTCCTTAAGAGCTTCGCCGCTGTTGTTAAGTTTAAGGTCAACGTAACTGTTCTCTCCAATAGCTTCGTTCATGTAAGAAAGAACGAGTGCCTTCTTGTCGCCGCCCGCGTCACCGAAGCGAAGCGTTGTCTCGTTACCGTAGTTTGTATCGGGGTTGCCCTTAGAAACATAGGTGTCGGCAACAATATCCTTGCCTGTGATTATATAGGCGGTTATGCCGTTGCTATCAAGAGAAGCAATAGTATTGGGAGCTTCCTCATATACTACGATATCATCGGTGTAATATACGTATTGAGTTCCGTTCTTAATACCAAGGCTTTCAAAGAACATACCGAATATGGGGTAGGAATAACGGTTCTTGGGATTCCACTCGGAAGTCATCTTCTTGCCGATTTCGGCTGCCGCAACGGTGTACGAGCCCGAAACGTTCTTCCAGCCATTGTTGTTTTCTTTCAAATCGTCAAAGGACAATGTATGGCTTGTAAGGAAGTCATTTGCGCCTGTGCGCATGATACCTATGATGATCTTAGGATTGTACAAAACGCCCTCAGCCTCGGCAAGGGTGTTGCTTGCGCTGTCAAGCTTAACGTTTACGCTGTAATTAAAGGTCTTACCGGCAAAATCGTCGGTAACGTAAGTATCGTTAAGAGCATTGTAGAACTTAAGATATCCACCGTAAGTTTCCTTGGTATCTGTAGGAACTCTGAGCACCCTTTCGCCCGAATAGCTCGTTATCTTTCTTGTTCCGAGAGCGCCTCCGCGGCGTGTTGTAAGAGGACTAAGCATTTCCGACGGAGCAAAAGCATGCATATGGCTTCTGTCAGTATCAACGCTGTCGACCTCGTTGTGGTCGTACATATTGACATTCGTATCCGCTGTATAATCTTCAAAGTTAAGCTCGAAGTAGTGAGCAGAACCCTTTACGGCAATGGTGAAATATTCACCCGAAACCTTTGAAATCAGAGATTTAAGACCTATCTGCTTCTCACCGCCTGTAGCCGTGTAAGTTCCTACAAGCTTGTCGGAGCTAAGCTCGGGGGTGTTGTTGTAGTTGGTCTTTGCCTCGTCAACCTTAAAGCTGTCAAGAAGGTAAACGGAGAGCGTCTGACTTCCCGTGCCGCTGAAGGGAAGCTTGATATAAGCCTTGTCGGTATCGGTGAAGTCGGATGTCTTAAAGGTAGCGAGATAGGTTCGCTTGCTGTCAACGTAAGCGTTCTTTTCAAATCCGAACACACCCGCCTTGTCAAGCTCGTTAACGTAGGTGTCGGCAACGGGGTCCTTCTCGTTTCTTGCTCTAAGCATTATCGTATCGGTTGCCGCCGTTGCGCCCTCGGAGGAAGCGATGTCAATGCGGCTTACAGTACCGTCGGAGTCAAGCTTAACAACGGTAAGGTCGTCAATGAGGAATGCGTTTGAAGCGTTGGTGTTGGAAAAATCAAGCGTGAACATGGGATATCCCCACGCCGGATTACCGTTCGCGGTGGTGTTGACCTTAATGTCCTCGGCTCTTACAGTATAATCAACTGTAACCGTTTGCCACTCATTGCTTACGTTTATAACATTAGACTTAACTTCCGCGTTGTTTGCATTCTTCAAAGGACTGCCTCCCGCAGAAAGCATCGCCGACGCAAATGCCGTACACTTGTTGGTTATAGCCGCTTCATTTCCTGCCTTTATTTTGGCAGTAAAGCGTAAGGTCTGACCTATAATTGGGTCGGTTTTTGTCATTTCTTTGTCAGACACCGAATTAAAAAACTTCACACGTCCGCCGTATGTATGCGCAGTACTTGTGTTCAAACTAATATTAACAGTCTGATTGTTACTGTTATCCGGATCTACAAGTACGTTTCCGATAGAGCCGAGCGAACCGCCGCTTCTGGCAATTTGCGTACTGATATCGTCTTTGTGACCATAGTAATGTAAATATGATGTGTTTTCGGTATCAGTTACGTTATTTGCACCTGTATTAAGGTCTTTACCTACACTGTAGCTCTCAAAGTTTTGAGAATATACAACATCAAGGCTGTCGTCGGTCTTGAACACAACGGTAAAGTAAGCGTTCTTTATTTCATCGGCAGCATCTTCTATCTCTATTGTGTTCACTCCACCTGTAAGGGTGTAAGTACCAAGCGAAACCGCCTTTGAGAAGTCGGGCATATTATTGTACGTGAGTGTATCCTCGTTTACGTAGTACCCGTCAAGGAGAAGAATTTCTGCCTCTACAGAAGCCTTGTTTTCAGCAGGAATTGTAAACTGAATATTTGTTTTGTTCTCAACAAGCTTTGAAGAGTAGGTGAGGAACATAATATTCTCGTTATCTCCGCCGTTCAAGAGAAGTCTGTCACTGTTACCAAACGCAATGTCGGGCTGCGCCTTAGAAACGTAGGTGTCGGCAACAATTCCGCTTTCGTCAATAGTCTCGGTTGTAATATAAGCTGTAATAGCCGACGTACTCTCACGGGAAACAAGTGCAGTGGGAGCAACCTCTTGCACTATTATATCGTCAACAAGATAGGTATATACTCCGCTATTTTTCACGTTAACATGTTCAAAATTCATACCGAACATAGGATAAGAATAACGTTTATTGTTGGATGACGTTATCTTTTCGGCAACATTAGCCGCAGCAATGGTATACTCGCCTGAAATCGTAAGCCAGTTGTTGCTCTTAAGATCAGCATACTGAAGTACCTTACTTGAAAGGAAATTATTGTTACCCGAACGAATAATTCCTGCGGTTATCTTCGGTTTTGTAGTAGCTGCTTCGGCAACCGAATTGTCACCGTCAAGCTTGACATTAACACTGTATTTAAAGGTTTTGCCAATAATATCGTTAACGTCTGAACCGTTAAGCGTGTTGTAGAATTTAATAAAGCCGCCCCACGAATAACCTGAATCTGTCGATATGCTGAACGCCATTTTCGGCTTATTTGCATCCCCGGAAACATTCTTGATCTGACGTGTGGAGAGGTTGCCGCCTCTACGTGTCTTGAGAGGTGTTATTTTACTTTCGTCGGCATAACTGTAGAAATGAGTTCTGTCGGTTTCAACAGTATCAGCAACGTTGTTGTCGTATTCGCCAACAGAAGTTGTTTTGGTGTAGCTCTCAAAGTTCTCCTCATAGTAGTGAGCCGAACCGCTGATAGCTATTGTGAAATACTCATCCTTGACCATTGAGACAATTCCAAGGAGGTCAAGCTTGCTGTCGCCTTCGGACACATTATAAGTTCCAATAAGCTTATCATCGTTAAGTGAGGGGGTATTGTTGTAGTTTGTTTTGCTTTCGTCTACCTCGAAACCGTCAAGCAGGTAAACCGAAAGTGTCTGATTTCCCGCACCCGCAAGGCTGAGATTGAGATATGCCTTGTTCGCATCCTCAAAATCAGCGGTCTTAAAGGTAGCAAGATATGTGCGCTGGCTGTCTATGTAAAGTGTTTTCTCTGTTCCGTAAACAGCAGCCTTGTTTGACGCGTTAATAAACGTGTCAGCAACAGGACGGAGGAAGCCCACCGACTCAACGGTAAAGCTCTTGGATGTGGTCTCAGCCACCACGGGAGAACCTACTGTAACTGTGTACTTGATACCGCCCATGTATGTGTTTTCGGGAACAAAAGTGTAAAGTCCGGAGGTGTTTTCGGAGTTCGTTGTCCAAGTTCCTTCTATCGCATTGCCGATGTTATCCTTTACAGTTGTAGCAGCTTTGAACGCCTCAAGGCTTTCCGCAGGCTTTACAAGCTGAACCTGAATGTCGCTTACCAAAGAAACGTCGGTAGCTCCGTCAACAGGCATGATCCATGCAACCTGAGGAGTATAAAGCTCGGGCTTAAGATAACTGTGAAGGAACTGCATGTATGCGTTGTATCTGTCATAATCACGCATTGGGTCGATACCCGAGGGGTAGTCGTGTCCCATATCCTCCATACCGATTGCTATAAAGGGATTCTCTGCGTACTTTGTAAATCTTTGCTGAATACCGTTCCAGTGATCCCAACAGCCGTACTCGTCGTAATAACCGCAAGAAAGAATCATGGGAACGTGCTGTGTTTCCTCACCCGTGGTGGGGTTGGTTCCGCCGAGAATAATACTCTCATCACCCTTGTATACACGGTTGATACCGTCACCCGCCGCACAGTAAGCAACAGTGATCTCACTGCTTATCTCACCGGTTCTGGTAACGTTATAGTTTACATCCGCACCGTCAATATTCTTTCCGTTGTAGCCTGCCTCATAGGTCATATAGGGCTGAACAACGGTGGTGCTTTCGGTGGTAACAATGCCCTCGGCGTTGATATCACCTTCGTACCAAAGTCCCTGTGTGTTTATAGCCACGCCGGGTCCGTCACCGTCAATATCGTATTTTTCGCTGCCCGATTCCTGCACGTACTTATTGTCAACAGTTGAAATTACGCCTATGGTAGGAGTACCCTTTGAGATGCCCGCAGCGCCTATACGTGTGTCGTCATATCCATATTCCTCAGCGAAATATCTGATACATCTGATTGCCGCCCGGGAAGTCTTTGCCGCGTTCATATAGTGCGCGCCGTACGGGTCAATATATCCGTAATGGTCGCCGCGCGCCATAGGAGAATATGCGTAATCGTATACCGCAACAGTATATCCTGAGAACTCCATGCCCACAAGCATAGCGCGTACCTTGAGTGAGGAGGTTCCGTCCTTGTCATAGTCGTCAGAGCCTACCGTTCCCACGTTGCTCATTCTGGGGGACTGTGTAGCCGCTTGAACCATAACGGGAGTTGCCTCGGGGTCTTCGCCGGAGGGATAGATAATGTCAAGACGGCAAACGTAATCAAGGGGGGAACCGTCAATTTTTCTGAGGTCCTCATATCTTGTAACCACAGGTGCCCAGTTAATGTTAGAGGTGTTATTTTTTGTACAAGACGTACTTACAAGTATATCGTGAGGATACTCGCAGGTAGACTTGTTGCCCGTATGGGTAACTATCTTCTTACAGGAAACAACTTTTCCGTCGATTTCCTGGGGGGCACCGGGGTAGCATTCTACGTCAGCGTAAGCAGTGTGGTCGTAGCTACAAGTAGCCACGTCACCTGTGTGCCAGGCGTACTCTACCGCCTTGGGATTTCTTACTTTTGCTTTGTATACCGAATCGATAAGCTCGTCGTTCCACGCAATATGGCTGTTCCAGCCTTTCATAACGTAGTTGCGCGTACCAAGTGTAGCGTGGTAATCTGTTTCAAAATAAGGAATGTCGCGCGCAACCCTGTATCCCGCGGGAAGAACGTAAACGTGGTTCTTGTGCACCGGAATAGTTGTTGTGGTAGTGTGCGTGTCGTCGCTCCATACCTTGAACTTGCTTTTGCTTTCACTGGTGCGCGTAGTAAGCGCATCGCGAAGATATGCAAGGCTCATCTCAATGTTGGGAGCTTTGGAAAGGGGATTGCCTCCAAAGTCAACCACAACAACCGCCCAGCGGTTGCCCGACTCTACGGAAGCAGGAGCGGTAATAAGGTCGGTAACGATATCAATATCGCTGTCCGTACCTATTCTTCCGATTCCTTCGTCATTCCAGTTAATAACGTAGAATACAACGTCACGCGTTTTTGTGGCGTTCTCGGTGTCAAAATACACCGTGTACTTTACGTCAGCCTTAACGTATGTGGGGTCGTTCCACATAGCCTCGTACTGCTTGTAAGAATTGAGAGTTTCATCACTGTAGATTTCGCTCTCATACTTCAAAGCGGTTGTGTCTGCCGCAAAAATGCTTAACGGTGCGCATGAAATGACCATAATAAGCGCCAAAAGCAACGCGACAAAGCGATTTCTTGTTTTCATAGACATTCTCCTCACGTTATATTTTTAAGATTAAAAAACTCAACATTATTAATTATATCACGTGGTCACACATTTGTAAAGAGAATTCAAGAAAATGTTACGTAAATATTTACTTGTTAAAAAAACTTTGATTATTTAAGTTTTAGGGGTTGCAAAAAAAACACCCAATGTGTCATAATAAAACGATTACCGAGAAAGAAACTACCTTAAACTATAAAATGATGTAGGAAAATGTTTTGAGTGTGAGCATGGCGCAACAGCAGGCAAGTCCGCCCCCTCATCTTGCGTGAAAAAGAACGAAATCGACGCTATCTACGACACAGTAAATGAAATGGCACGCGACGAAGCTCGTCACGGCAAGGCTCCCCGGGGGCTCCTTAACAGATACTTCAAGGCGTAAGCAAAACCTAAGCAACATAAGGATTTATAGCACCGAAGAGCAGATTTCGGTCTGCTCTTCTTTTTATGCCTTATTGAGCCTTAAATTGGCTTTTTTATGGAACTTTACCGGAACTTTCCACTTCTCATATTGTAGCTTTATTATATCAAAAAAGCCTATTATCGCAAACAGTCTTTTTGAGTTTTTTGTAATGTGAGATGTAGTTTTGGAAAAAGAAAAAGTGTTTTGGGTTTTGTGGAATGTCTATAAATGATACAAATTCGCAAAAAGTATCACAAATATTTTCAAAAACGCGTTTTTTGATATTGAAATGTATCATGTTTTTGTGATATACTAAAAATGTATATACAGATACGATATTCTCGTAATCAAATTGATTTGCGAGAATTTTGTAAGCATTATATACCGTATATCACAAATTTCAGGAGGGAAAGGATTATGAAAAAACGCAACAGAATAGTATCGGTGTTCCTTGTGGTGGCAATGCTTTTGCCTATGATAGTTTCGGCACCGATAGCGGTAAACGCGGAATTGCAGGCAAACGCAAGAACCACGTTCGCCGAGGTCCTCAATTTTGAAAACGCTACTGTAGGAGAAACGCTATCTCAAGAATACGTGAACGCGCAGTTCTATGCGCCGTTCAGAGCAAGTACTCTTGCGGCGTCCGATTTCAGAAGCCCCGCTTTCTGGCAGGTTGAAAGTGAAACCGACGGGGAAGGAAATACCAACACTTACATAGGCAGGAAGAATGGAAAACAGTACGCCTCATTCTGCATTGAAGATCCGGGTATGTATTTATGGAACGTTCCGTTTGAGATTTCCTTTGACGTAAGATTCAACAGCTACAGCATAAACGGCGGAGCTAACGCAGATACTTCTATTCTTCAGCTTTTTCCAAAGTCCGATTACAGCAAGGTTGTAAAGCTTTTGGGCACTAAAAAATCGGGAAGCAAGCTGTATTTACAGAAGCTTGCAAATGCCGACAGCTCATTATCCAATTTTAATAATGGTACCGCTATAGCGGAGTTTACTTTTGGCAAGTGGCACAATATACGCGCTCAGGTTTACGCCGACAGCGGAAGAGTTATAGTTTGGTTTGACGGTGCTAAGGTTGCCGATTTTATATCCGACGAGTTTATTTACAAGGGTGTACATTATGGAAGCTTAACGCCCACGGGCTCTGTTCTCGGTATCGGTTCGGGTTGGGGCAATCCTACCGATATTGACATTGAGCTTGACAATATAACTCTCTGTTCTTCGGTTAACGAAACCGAAACCTTTGACGGCTTTGCACTTGATAAGGAATACACCTCTAAAAACGAAATAAAATCCTACGTTGACGCAACTCTTAATTACAGCAACCGCTACTCTCTCTCTTTTTTAGATGCTGAGGGTAAGGAGTACTGGAGCGTAGTTGACGACGGTAACGGCGACAAATATCTCCGCCAGTACATACCCAGAGGCGATTCGGGTGCAACAGGGTTTAAGCTTGTAGATAACAAAAAAGACGGAATACTTTCAAAGCAAAAGTTTGAAGTCAGCTTCACGTTGAATCATACCACGAGAACAGGCGTCTGGTGGACTCCCGTGTCCCTTATGGGGTATAACAAGGTGACCCAAAAGAACGAGGAGTTCCCTCTGATCTACTCCAGAAATTCCTGGGTGTATCTCTACGGTTATTCTGATACGTGGCATACTGCCAACAACAAAACAGGTCAGGACGGAACAAGGGACAGTTACACCGGATGTTCAACTTACCTGCTTCAGGATATAGCCGGCTCTGAGTACAAGAAAATAGTTAAATTCCAGATGGAAGCCGGCAAGAGTTATGACTTCAGATACGTTATTGACCCCACCGTAAAAGTTACCGACTCTACGGGAGCAACTGTGAATGCTCCAACGCTTGAGATATTCGTTTCTATTAACGGTGGAGCCGAGCAATCGGTTTATTTTACCGAAGACGAAACAAAGTATAACCACAACTCCACAGGTCACATGGGATATACTGCCACTATGACGACCGACAAATATCCTGTAAAGACGGTTGCCAATATTGCTTATATCGACCCTCAAAAATCCCAGATTTGGAACTGGACCAATATGGACTTAAAATTCCTTCACATGTCGGCAAGCAATCCCTTTTCTTCTATTACTAACGACATAGGTTCTTCTAACGTCGCATCATTAACCAATATAGACTTTACAGTAGATGATATTTCCATTAAGTCTATTGACACCTCTCTTATTCCCGGTCTTGCCTGGGCAAACAGATGGTTTGCGATAGTTGATGAAACCATAGACTTTGATACGGATACAGACGGATACGAGGACTCGAGCTTTGTGGTAACGGATTCTCCTGTTGCGAATATGAAGATAACAAACTGGGAAAAGGCCATCGATCCCGTTGAAGGTGGAACAAGAGGAAATGTTATTCACACCAGCCCCAACGCATACAGACCCAACGATAAAATTTACGCGGGCTCTACCTATACGGTGGTTGACAGCGAAAACGCTCTTCTTGGAAATGAATTTGAGTTTTCCTTTGATATGAACGTGGCCAAAGCCCCCGGAAACTGGATAAATCTTCTTAAAGTACATACCAAAACTACGAAAAATGCCAACGGCAGTTTTTCAATCTCAAACAGCCCCAACTTTGTTCCCTTGAGAATGGTTGCTTTAAGTAGTGGAAAAGTAAAGGTTACAGCCTATTCATCGATTCTCGGGAATCAGATCGAAGGTAACAACGGTCTCGGATTCCAGGTTGCCTTTAATACGAATGAGTGGGTAAACTTTAAGATGAGGCTTAACCCCAACACAGGCGTAATGTTGCTGTTTTTCAACAACGAATTGGTTTTTGAAAGCACGGTTGACGCACTTTACGGTTCGGGCAAGCTTACCGATATGAACTGTATGATGTTTGAGATCTTTAACCAGTGGACGGCTACCGCCGCTACAAATCTTTGGGGAGAGTACTATCTTGACAACGTAAGCTTTAGAACTCTCGGTGCCATTGACGTTAAGCCCGAGTTTACCGATTATGTAGTCCTTAACGCTGATTTTGAGGACGGCGGAGCGTGGCTTGACTCCGCGAAAAAAGACTCTGTTCCCAATTTCACCCTTGGATATGCAAATGCAAGCATAATCAACATGGGCGAAAATAACGCCCTTGATCTTTCTGGCAATAACGGAAGCCTGATGTCATACAGCCTTAATGCAATGGCAGGATACCATAATACCTTTACGCTCGAAATGTCGGTATCCTACAACGATATTCACGGATCGGCGGTAAGTCTTGCCACCGTTGCCGACAATAATATAGACGGAGGCAAGGTCGAGCTTCTCAGAGCATACGGTGAAAACGCAAAGGCAGAACGCACGCGTGCACTTTATTTTATAAGCGAAAGCTACAATTATTTACTTTATGACAAGGCAGGCAATCTGCTTCACGTTGCCGATATAGGTTCGGGTAGGCTTACGAAGATTACGTTTGTGGTTGACGCAAAGAGCGACAGATACGCTATATACGTTAACGATTCTCCCGCTTATATTCGTGAGGATGCTGCTGAAAACGGTGAACTCAAGCTTGCCAAGGATATACCTCTGGGAATGCTTGAAGATAGCGAAACCTTCATGAGACCTACGTTAAAACTTTTTGAGGCTCCGACGGAAGCAAACTCCAAATACAGACTTTACGTTGACAATATCAGAGTATCTTCCGTGAAGAACGGTCTTGCACCGATATTTAATTACTATCAGGATAAGCCTATAGGGCCTACCGTGGCTATGCGATTTCTTGCTACCGTTGACATGCTTTACTATGATGCAGTAGGCTTTATAGTTAAAGGAACAACAGGTGAAGAAAAAGATCTCAGAAACAACGTTGTTTTCTCATCGGTTATTGCCAACGACAGAGACGTGTCGGCGGAAGACTTGGGCGGACGCTATATTGCGCCGTTTACCGTTACCGATATTCCTGATAAGGGGGCGGTTACCTTTGAGGTTACACCCTACGTCGTGTTTATGGGTGAGATAATAATGGGAGAAAAGTCGGTTATACCTTACCGTCAATAAAAGGAAAGGATAGGGTTGATGAAAAACATAAAAAAACTGATTGTAGTTTGTCTTGCTTTTGCACTTTGTTTTGCGGCAGGGTGTGGAAAAGCGGAAACACTTAATAGAGACAGCCACGATGAAATACTGTCTTCCGATGATGCCGATTTTGTTTACATCTCATCAAGTGCCGATGTACATAGTTGGAACATTGGAGATACGGTTGATCTTTTTGGTTACGGTTGGACGGCTATCGACGTTGAAGAAGGGAATACTTTACTTATTTGCAATACTGTTTTGCCTGATATGGCGTTTGACACAGAGCTTGTTAAAAGCGACGTTAATTACAACAAATTTGATCTTGAAACCGATTGGGCAAGCTCTTCCGTCAGAAAATATTTGAATAGCTCCGACGAGGGCGGCTTCCTTTTCGGCGAAAATACGTCAATGTTACTTAACTGTACTACCTATACCGAGCGCAACTCGGTAATGGGACTTGGAGAAGGTATTACGGAAGAATTCGGCGATAAAGTATTTCTTCTTTCCGAGACCGAATATAAGGAATATAAAGAGATTATCAGAGCCATTGACTCAAAGCTCGGCGTTAAACCGAGAGATATGTGGCTTCGCACAAGCGGCGGAGTTCTTTCAAACGCCGCAGTGGTTTTGGCTGACGGAGAACTTAATATGTACGGATACCGCGCCGATTTTGCTGTTGCCGGTGTCAGACCCTGCATAAGAATTGCGGCAGATAACAGCGTAGACAATCATGTAAAGGAGATTTCGGCTTCTTTACAGGTTGGAGAGCTTATAGAGCTTGGTAATTACGAGCAGGACGGAAATCCAAATACGACAGATAGACTTGTGTGGCGTGTTATCGGATTGTCCGATGATAAAACAAAGGCGCTTATTATAACCGAGCAGGTAGTTTTTGCTTCAGCATATAAGGCTTTGCCATCAAACAATACGCTCCCCGTATCCGCATATGCCGACAGCGATATTCACAGTAAGCTCAACGGAGAGTTTCTCGAGGCTTTGGGCAGCGATTCTTCTTTGATATTGAACACCTCGGTTTTGGCACAGCCCAATCCCGTATACTCCACGGAAGGCGGAAGTGACGTTTCTGCAAAAATATTCTTGCCTTCCGCAGAGGAATATAACAGCTATCTTAAGGGCAAGGGATACGTCACCACAACCGCTACCGAATATGCCAAGGAAAACGGCGTAAGCGTTGACCGCCAGTTTGGCACGTCGGGTTATTGGATGAGAAATCCGGGTGAAGCGAAAACACAAGCAATGTACGTTTACTATTATGGCGGAATTTGTGACGAAGGTGCGCTTAAGATAAGCGAATATATAGGTGTAAGACCCTGCGCTTGGATAAGTATTGCGGAATAAGGAGGGTATGACGATGAAAAAGAAAATAATTTGTTTTACTGTCGCCGTTCTTCTTTTGATAACCGCAATTCCGCTTATGACAGCTGCTTCAAACGAATTAACACAGGTTAATTACGGAAGCGGGTATACTCTTCTTGACGGAAGCCTTGATGATTACGTAAAAGATTGTTACAGTGGAAATGATTGGTTGGTAAGTGAAACGGCTTATAATTCCACTTACGTTGTTTGGGAGGGCAAGGTTCCGGTTACCTGTACAGTGCTTTCTATGACTGATAATACCGAAGGACCAAACACTTCAAACGGATTCAACGATGCAAACGGTGGCACACCGGTAGCACTCTATGGAATAGGTATAGACCTTGAGGATGTGTATCCTCTTAGCGATGAGGAGAATGCGGATATAATTACCAATCTTCTCAAAATGGGATATATTGTTGTCGTCGCGGATTTTGGAGGTCTTCCTATTACAGAGGTTGATTGTATGTGGACCGTCCAGAAGCTTCGCGGATTGATGTGGGGCTCGTACAGCGCGGGTAATGCGTATACCGCAGGGCTTCCTCATTCCAAGGGACAGGTGTTTTTCCTTCCCGAAGGATATTCGGTTGCAAAGGATGTAATGTATTATGACCTTGCGCTTGATTCGGTGCGCGGTGCACACGATTTCATTATCGACGTATTTAACGGAAAAATCGGAGACTTTTTGTATAATGAATCCGGCTACGTTAAATATAATTCAGTTCCCGCTGAGTACCGAGAAAATGCGGAAACCATTTACGACGTAGTCCAGCCCAACGGAGAGACAGTGGAGCTTCGTTTGGGAATGGATATAGTTTACCCTGTTAACCGCAAAGATTCCGAGGTGGTAATGATAGCGGGTTCGGGCCCCGAGCGTATAAACAATGCGACGGTGCGCCCCGTTGATACGTCACCGCTTCTTCGCGGAACAACTGTCGTAATGTACGACTATTGCTTTATTCCCATGGTCTATGATTACGGCTACAACTCGCTTTGGTACGGACTTCACCATTTTATGGCTGTTGATACCCATGCCGCGGCGGTGCGTTGCGCTCGTTATTATGCTGATACGTATGGATACAGTAAAGAAAACTATTCGGCGCAAGGACACTCCAAGTCCTCGCTTGTATCATGTCTCAGTAATCCGCATCCCGAAAATCTCGATGATTGGAACACCTTCAGCGATAAAATGTGGTATACTTCTATTGGAGTGGCAAAGGACAGCAGTGGAAATGTTGTCCGTGAAAATCAGGGCTATCTCTCTGACGTTTATACTAAATACAAGAGTTTTAAGAGAAACGATCACTACGGTGAACAGCCTTTCCTTGCATATGAAGACGGTACGCCCATTCCTTCCGGAGTTGATATAGTTTACAGCTCCATGGGAGACGGTATGGGTAACAGCTACAGAAATATGGTGTCAAGCGACGGTATTTCGGATATGATAATAGCCTGCGGTCTTTTTGACCAGTACAACAGCTGGGGCTATTGGGACGATGAGCACTATTCATACGAGGATTATAACGTTAATTACATAGGTCTTCCCATGCTTGAGTTGGGTCACGTTTTCCCATATATGATAGATAGCTATTATAACTATGACCGACGTGTGGCATTTACCGACATTCTTCTCTATAACCTGAGAGACGGCGAGGACAACAGAATACTTTACTCCTCAATAGTTGCCAAAGAGGTTGTTGACGCTGCGTTTGGTGATGACAAAACTCAAAGCGTTACAAAGCCTTACGTTATGGCAAAGGACGGAAGCACAGTTCCGCTTAACGTAATGGATAAGGTGGTAGGTGAGATAGAAGGTCGCCTTGTGGGAGACATAAAAATCAACCCCAGAACCCTTTCGGGTAACGCACTTGCTTCGGCAACGCTTAACCTTGGCAACGAGATATTTGTTCAGTTCCTGGCACCTGTAACCGCAAGCTCGGTACGAGGCGGAGCTGTGTATCTGCTTGACGCAAACGGAAATAAGGTTGACGGTAAGCTCACTCCCGCAGAGGGCGGAAGCCGTTGGTACTTCACGCCCAGAAAGGCTCTTACCGCGGGAAGCAAATATACTTTCGTTGTTGAAGGCGGAAAAATCAAAGCTCTTGATGATGTTAATAAGGTGATTGCCAAAGGAGCTGCATACAGCTTTACAGCAGAATGATTTTGTTTTGATATGAGCTTTGTATAGCCATAAAATCACAATAAATCGTGTTTTTCATAAAAATCCCCTAAAGGCGCGGTTCTTTGAATTGCTCCTGCGGGGGATTTTTATGTTACTTCAGCATGAGGTGAATTATTTAACATATCTTCAATATTATTTTAATGGGAAAAAGAGGGGGAGATTATGACTGAACCCAGAGTGGAAATTAAAGATAAAGTAACCTTAACGATTCGTGAAGCGGCAGGGCTCAGCAATATTGGTATCAATAAACTTGACAGCATGCTTCGCAAACCCAACTGTCATTTCGTACTTTACGTGGGAACCAAGAAGCTCGTCAAGTGTAAAGCTTTTGAAGAGTTTGTGGAAAAAACTTTGATTATTTTGTAATTTGTCAAGTCAGTTGTAAAAATTTCTTTAAAAAATTTTTTTGATTAGTATTCCCATTTGAGGTTGAGGGCTTCGAGTTCTTTGTCAAATAAGGCTTGGGCGGTCTTGAAATTAAACATGGGTCTTGGGTAATTATTCAACCATGTTTCCGCTTCTTTGATTTGCTTATCGGTATATTCTTCGATTTTTGTTGATTTTACAATCCATCTGCGAAGCATTTGGTTTTGTTTCTCGTTGGAGCCTCTCTCACAGCTTGCGAAGGGGGGACAATAATATATTGTTGTCCGCTTTCCTCTGAATATTGATTTTTCAAGGAGCTTGAAATTATTAAATTCAACGCCGTTATCGACTGTTATAGTTTTGAAAAGCGTTTTAAAGTGTTTACCGAATTTTCTTTCAAGGCGGTTGAGAATCCTAACTGTTGATTTTACAGATTTATCCTTTGCGCGGAATACAAGTTCAAATCGGTTTTTTCTCTCGGTTAAAACGATAAGGGGCTGTCCTTTTTCGCGTTTGCCTATAACGGTATCCATTTTCCAATGACCGAAGAGAGCGCGGCTATTGATGAAATCGGGGCGCGTTTCGATAGAACGTTTACCTTCAGGAACAGGAGCAAGTTCTTCTTTAAGCTTTTGCTTTTTTCGTTCTCCTCTGAATGGCAAATCCTTGGAAGTAACTTTAGGGACGAGACCGGCTTCAACGTATCGGTAGATAGTTTTATAAGATACTTTGGTTTTAAGGGTAAGGTTACGTGGTTTTATATCCGCGATAATAGCTTGAGGGGAGTATTAATCATTTTAGAGAGGTATTTAACAAATTCGTAATCGTTACCGAGCTTTAGATTTTTACCTCTTGAGGTAATATAAAAATCATGTACTTGTTGAGATTTATCTGCGCTGTATTTTTCGGTATAAGTCCAATCGTGATTTTTATGAAGGTACTTTCCTCTGGCTATTTCTCTATACACAGTCGGCAAGCTGACCTTAAGATACTTTGCTATATCCTTGATTTTTGAGCCTGTGTTATAAAGGGTTTCTATCGTTAATCTATCAGCATAAGTCAATTCTTTTCCGCTCATGGTATTTTTATACCTCGCTTTCGTCATTTTGGAGTCTCTTTGCGAGGTCGGAAGGCGGGGCGGGCGAGCCTCGCCTCCGCCTATTTCCTTAACCCTCGCAAAGAGACGACTCCTTATAGGGAGCAAAAAGCTACGTGCGTATATACGTACGTAGCTTTTTTTATTTCTTATTCCGAGTATTGCTATTTCGGAAGTTGAGCGTGGGAGGTAGAAGGGAGAAAAATCCCCCTTCTCACCCCCATTTTTTATTATATTTAAGTGTTTAATTTGATTGTGCCCCCCTAACTCCCCCTTTTGGGCGTTCAGGGCGGTCGTTTTTGCTGTGCGATTGTTGCACCTTTGGTGCTCGGTTCTTTGGTTCAGCGGTTGAGGAACTGAGCACGGCGCGCGTTCCGCGCGGTTAACACGCTCTGCGGAGCGTAAGAGGGGGAACGCCGGGAACGCCGGGACGGGTCCTGATGGGCGCGAGGGCACTCGGTCAGCTTTCGCCGTTGTCGCGTTTCATTGTTTCAGCGATAGCGCGTTGTATAAATGCGTTTACGCTGCCGCCGTCGTGCTTCTCGGCGTGCGCTTTAATTTGCTCTTTTGTGCCTTTTTTAACAACTATAGTAATACGGTCATAAGCTTTTGAATTATAGCGGTTCTTTACCGCCGCAGATGTTTTTCCCATTTTTATCACCTCGCAAACTATTATACCACAAAAAGCATACTTTGTAAAGTATACAACATATACAAAAATACTTGTGCAAGTTTGTGCAACATTTCACGCTTAAAAGCATTGACATACTTGCTAAAGTATGATATAATATATAATGTAAGGAGGTGATATAATGGCGGAAGGATTAGAGAAATTTACATCAAAGTCGGGAGATGATGCCGAAATGATGAGCGATAAGACTTTAGAACGATTAATGGAATATTTAAAATCCATCGGTTGGTCTGACACTCAGATTGTCGAGCTTCTTGAATACATAGCCAAGAAGTAAAAAAGAAAGCCGTTCGGCTAAAGGCTACCACACCACCGAACAGCTAACTCAATAGAGGTCGAGGGGAACTTCCGCCGCCCCTCACCGCCTCTATTATAGTACAAAAGGCGGGAATTGTCAAGGGGGTATTTTATGAAACGTTTAAAGAAATTTTTAAAGGCTCTCTGGAAGAATATTGCTTTTATATTTGCGTTAACCAGAGAAGCAAAGAACGAAGTCGTTGACCTTGGTCTTGTAGACTACAGCGGTCAGGGGCGCGACAAATACGGAAGATAAGGAAGGAATAAATCATGTAGGTGAAGAAGATTTAATCGGTCTGACTGACGATGATATCAAATACATAAAAAACTAATAACCAAGGTATAAAAAAGCTCGCGGAAAATTCCGCGGGCTTTTTTGTGCATTTTGTATATTTTTGCATTGTGCTGCAAGCAGGATCTTCCCCCATAAAAGGGCTTATGATTGACGTTTTGCACAAACCGCCTATTGTGCCCTACTCTTGACAAATTCAATCTTTCGTGATATTTCCGATATTAAATTTGCTCGAAAGGTGGTGATTATATGACTATTCTCTTTAGAATATACGATTTCGTTAATTCTTATTCGCACATAATTATTGACTTAATCGTTATGATGACATCCGTCATCTAATCCCCACCTTCTGAGCTGATGTGATTATATCACAAAAGCTCGGATTTGTCAAGAGCCGTCAGAGGTGTTATATTATAACCTCCACGCCATCCCCTAACCACTTTTGTTGGCGGTTTGGTAAAACTTGACAACTGTCTTTTGATGTGCTATAATGCCAAAACATAAAATTCATCTGAAGTACGCTTTTTTAGAAAAAACAAGCTTTAAGGGGTTGACTTTTACTTAGATATATGTTAAAATAACATTGATGTAATGACATCTAAGCGGTAAAACGACCGCTGGTGTGAGTAAGCTGAATGGTGAACTCTTAGGAATATAGGAAGTCAACCGTGCGACGAAGTAATGATTCGTCGCTTTTCTATTTTTGGCGCAAAATATTCTTTATTTTGTTTTTGTCATAAGATGTTAACGATTTAAGTCCTGAAATGTATTTTGTTTCATATATTCCTTGTCTTTCAAGCCATATATGTACTCTACGATAGCCATAAGTGCTGTGGCTGTGTTCCTGACACTCTCGGATCTTCTCAGCAAGAGGAAGATCCCATGCGGGTATATCCATTCTCTTGACATAGTCATAGTAACCACTTCTCGATATCTCAAAGAACCGGCACATTTCGCTGATTGAATATTTATCTTTATGACTATAGATCACCATATATTTTACACTTGTCCTCACTTCCTTTCTGTGAGCGAGAGAAAATCCCGCAGTAGTTCATTTTCCATCTTCAACCGTTTGTTTTCGTATTTGTATTCTTGTAATGTTTTTGCTGGTTTTCTTGTACGTG
>JAZKYO010000029.1:0-9217 GCA_045612185.1 Eubacteriales bacterium | reverse complement strand
TCCTCGACGGTCCATGCAAACACAATTAAAATATCAAACAAAATGGTTGTTATATCAATTAAATTTGTTATACATAGCGATGCAAATTTCATTTGTGCCAAATGGACCGTCGAGGACGCCGGTCCCTACAATGATATTTGCAAACACACCGACAAACTACAATTTGAATAATCCATTCGGTTAATATACAAGAAAACCTCGGCTTTGCCGAGGTTTTCTTGTATTATTATGCCAAGACCGATAGATTACTTCGTTCCGAAAAGTCTGTCGCCTGCGTCTCCGAGACCGGGAAGAATGTAGCCGTTCTCGTTGAGGCATCTGTCAAGTGTCGAAACGTAAATCTTTACGTCGGGGTGAGTCTCTGCTACGCGGGAAACGCCTTCGGGCGCGCCGATGATAGCCATGAACCTGATGTTCTTGCATCCGCGCTCCTTGAGAAGGGCGATGGCGTCGCAAGCGCTTCCGCCTGTCGCAAGCATGGGGTCAACCACAAGTACAAACTTGTCCTCAATACCTTCGGGAAGCTTGCAGTAATAGGACTGAGGCTGAAGCGTCTCCTCGTCGCGGTACATACCAATGTGTCCGACCTTAGCAAGAGGAAACAGCACGTGGATGCCGTTTACCATGCCAAGACCCGCGCGGAGAATAGGAACTATCGCTACGGCGTTGTCCTTTACCACCTGCTGCTTGCAGGTTTCAAGAGGAGTTTTTACGTCAACCTCAATGGTGGGAACACCGTCCTTGAGGCACTCGTAGGTCATAAGTGTGGTGATTTCCTCAACGAGCTCACGGAACTCTTTCGTGCTTGTGCGCTCGTCGCGGAGAATTGCTATTTTATGCTTAATGAGGGGGTGATCAAAAATGACCACGTTTTCGTAGTTTTTCAATTTGGAACTCCTTGCCTGAGGTCAGGACTTTTGCTTTCTGTGAAGAATGATGTTTGTGATTATACCAAGGATAAGCGCGCAAGCTATTGCGGTAATAGTAACCTTTCCGATAGCCATAGCCATTCCGCCGATACCCGAGATAAGAATTACGGATACTGTAAAGAGATTTGCATGATCCTCAAGGTCAACCTTCTGAATCATCTTAAGACCCGAAACCGCGATGAAGCCGTAGAGGGTAATGCAAACACCGCCCATTACGCAACCGGGGATAGAGTCGAGGAATGCTACGAAGGGAGAAATGAAGGAGATGAGGATTGCCATGATGGCTGTTGTTGTGATAGTAGCAACAGACGCATTGCGTGTGATAGCAACACATCCTACGGATTCACCGTATGTTGTGTTGGGGCATCCGCCGAAGATTGCGCCTACGAAAGAGCCGACACCGTCGCCAAGAAGAGTGCGGTGAAGTCCGGGATTTTCCGTAAGGTCGGTACCAATGATGGAAGAAAGATTCTTGTGGTCAGCGATATGCTCTGCGAAAACAACGAAAGCAACGGGGACGTAAGCTACCGCAACAGTTGCGAGATAGCTGGGGGTAAATTCGCCAACGCCTTTAAGTGCGGTAACGAATGTAAATTCGGGTACGGAGATAAATGTGCTGAGCGAAACACCGTCAGCAACAAGCGCCTTGAAGGGCGCGAAGTCGATAACCTTGATAGCGTCAATACCTGCGGCATAGCCGATGATTGTGAACACAAGTGCCACTGCGTAGCCTGCAAGTACACCGATGATGAAGGGGATGAGCTTTGTCATGCTCTTTCCGTATGTAGAGCAAAGAACTACTACTACAAAGGTTACCATAGCGCAAATGAAGGAAGCCCAAAGACTGCCGTTCATGATAAATGCACCGTTAGCGTCCTGAGGACCATAAGAGAAAACGTCCTTGATAGCCGCGCCTGCAAGCGAGAGACCGATGAGAGCGACTGTTGGGCCTATAACTGCCGCGGGCATAAGCTTGTTGATCCACTTTACGCCTGCGAATTTAACTACGATAGCGATAACTACGTATACGAGACCGGCGAAAAGCGAACCGATAATGAGACCGAGGAAGCCGAGCTGCATCGAGGTTGCGCCCGCGAAGGCTGCTACCATAGAGCCTATAAACGCGAATGACGAGCCGAGGAAAACAGGGCTGCGGAACTTTGTAAAGAGCTGGTATACGAGAGTACCAACACCTGCGCCGAAGAGGGCTGCGGATGCGGTCATGCCGTTACCTACGATAGCGGGAACAGCAATTGTTGCCGCCATAATAGCAAGCAACTGCTGGATGGCAAAAATAATTAATTTGCCAAAGTTTGGTTTGTCGTGGATGTCATAGATGAGTTTCTTTTCCATGTGATGCCTCCGTTTTAGATTATTATGTCAGAAATACCGTTAAAATATTCCTATCTATCATTTTATCACAATTAAAGTGGAAAGTCAACAAAATTTGACAAAAAGAATAAGGATTTTTTGTATTAAAAACACCAAACTGCGAGAGAAAAAACAAAAAAGAAACGGTTCTTGAAGAATCGCTTCTTTTTTGAGGAAAATGTTAAAGACTTTCCAGATATCTGCAAGCCGCAAGGGCAGCAACCGCGCCGTCGGCGGTAGCGGTGGTTATCTGGCGAATGGCTTTGTTGCGGCAGTCGCCCGCCACGAAAACGCCCTCGGTGTTTGTTTTACAAGACTCGTCGGAGTCAAAGTAGCCTCCGTAGTTAAGGCTTGCTATTTCGGCAAATATGTCGTTCTTGGGGAGCAAACCGATTGCAACGAAAAGTCCGTCAAGCTTAAGCTCAAGTGTGCCGTCTGCGGTTTTGAGAGCTACCGCGGTCAGCTCACTGTCTCCAATCAGCTTTTCAACCGTAGCGCCAAGGATAACCTCAACGTTGTCAAGCGCGGCAATTTTGTTTTGCATCTTGACCTCGCCTGTAAGGCAGTCGAGGTTTTGGATTACGTAGACCTTTTGGGAAGTTTCGGAAAGGAGAATTGCCTCTTGCAGTGCCGAGTTTCCTCCGCCTACAACGCCAACAACCTTTCCTTTATAAAATGCACCGTCGCAAACCGCGCAGTAGGAAACGCCGTTTCCGCAAAGCTCGTTTTCGCGCTCAAGTCCAAGCTGTCTGTGTTTTACGCCTACGGCAATAATGAGAGTTCTTCCGTCAAACTCGCCGCCCTCGCAGACCACACGCTTAAAGGTACCCATGTCCTTGACCGCGATTACTTCGTCGGGCTCGATTTCCGCACCAAGATCAAGAGCCTGCTCAACCATTTTGTCGGAAAGCTCAAGACCGCTTATCTGTCCGAATGCGGGGTAGTTTTCAATTTTCGGGGAATGAGTCATCTGTCCGCCAAAGTTGGATTTTTCAATCACGAGAACACTTTTTTCCGCTCTCCGAGCGTAAATAGCGGCGGTGAGACCCGCAGGTCCCGCACCAATTACTATAATATCGTACATACTAATTCATACGGAGAGCCTTTCGGCTCTCCGTCCTTTCATATATGGCTTTGAGTGATTACGCCTTGATTTGGCTTGCGATAAATTCCTTTACGCCTGCAACCTCGACGTACTTGAACACGCCCTCGGCGCTCTCGACAACGAGTGTGGGAGCCTGGCGAAGTCCGTATCCGCGCGCAAGGTCCTCGTTGTCCTCAACGTAGAGCTTTTCGTATTCAATTCCTTCCTTGTCAAGGAGAGAAACCGCAACCTTGCACTTGGGGCAAGTCTTTGTCGCAAAAAGCATTACTCTTGTGGGTGTCGTGGGACAAGCGGCTGCATCGGCGGCTTTCTTTTTAAGAATACCCTCGGTAATAGCCTGGTGGTCGATGTTGTAAACGAGTCTGTCCTTGTACTCCTGGCTCTTACCGTCATTCCAGTTGTTTACGGGACGGTAGTAACCTGTTATGCGGCTGTAAACCTCTGCGGAAGCTCCGCAAATGGGACACTCGAAATGCTCGCCCGAGATATAGCCGTGGGTTTTACATACAGAGTATGTGGGGGACATTGTATAATAGGGAAGCTTGTAGTTTTCGGCAATCTTGCGGACAAGGTTGGCGGCCGACTTCCAATCGGGGAGCTTTTCTCCAAGGAAAGCGTGGAAAACAGTGCCCGAGGTGTAGAGGGTCTGAAGCTCGTCCTGAATGTCGAGAGCCTCGAAGATATCGTCTGTGTAGCCAACGGGGAGGTGGGAGCTGTTTGTGTAGTAAGGCGAGCTGTCTCCATCCTTAGCGGCAGTAACGATGTCGGGGTAACGCTTAAGGTCGTGCTTAGCGAGTCTGAATGAGGTGGACTCTGCGGGAGTAGCCTCAAGGTTGTAAAGGTCTCCGTACATTTCCTGATAATCGGAAAGTCTCTCACGCATATGATTAAGCACGCGCTTGGTGAATTCCTGAGTTTCGCGGGTTGTCATATCCTTCTTTATCCACTTAGCGTTGAGACCTGCCTCGTTCATACCGACGAGACCGATAGTGGAGAAGTGGTTGTTGAAGGTGCCGAGGTAGCGCTTGGTGTAGGGGTAGAGACCCTCGTCAAGAAGCTTGGTGATGACCGTTCTCTTGATCTTGAGCGAGCGAGCAGAAATATCCATAAGACGGTCGAGTCTACGCATGAAATCTTCCTCGTTCTCAGCAAGATATGCTATACGGGGCATGTTGATAGTAACAACGCCCACGGAACCTGTGCTTTCGCCCGAGCCGAAGAAACCGCCTGATTTTTTACGAAGCTCACGAAGGTCAAGACGAAGTCTGCAGCACATACTTCTTACGTCTGAAGGCTCCATGTCGGAGTTGATGTAGTTGGAGAAGTAAGGTGTACCGTATTTAGCGGTCATTTCGAAGAGAAGCTTGTTGTTCTCAGTATCGGACCAGTCAAAATTGCTTGTGATAGAGTATGTGGGAATAGGATACTGGAATCCGCGTCCGTTTGCGTCGCCTTCAATCATGGTTTCGATAAACGCCTTGTTTACCATGTCCATTTCCTTCTGGCAATCCTTGTACTGGAAGTCCATCTCCTTGCCGCCTATGATAGCGTACTGATCGGCAAGGTCCGCGGGGCATACCCAGTCAAGAGTGATGTTGGAGAAGGGAGCCTGCGTACCCCAACGCGAGGGGGTGTTTACGCCGTAGATAAACGACTCAATGCACTTCTTAACCTGATCGTAGTTGAGGTTGTCAACCTTAACGAAGGGGGCGAGATAAGTATCAAAGGAGGAGAACGCCTGCGCGCCCGCCCACTCGTTCTGCATGATACCAAGGAAATTTACCATCTGGTTGCAGAGGGTTGCGAGGTGCTTTGCGGGAGCGGATGTGATCTTGCCCGTAACTCCGCCAAGTCCTTCCTTTATAAGCTGCTTAAGCGACCAGCCCGCGCAGTAACCTGTGAGCATGGAAAGGTCGTGAATGTGAATGTCTGCGCTCTTGTGGGCGTTTGCTATTTCGTCGTCGTAAATTTCGGAAAGCCAGTAGTTGGCTGTAACCGCGCCCGAGTTGGAAAGGATAAGTCCGCCTACCGAGTAGGTGACGGTGGAGTTTTCCTTAACTCTCCAGTCGTTGTCCTTAACGTAGTTGTCAACGATTTCCTTGTAGTCAAGGATAGTTGACTTCATATTTCTCATTTTTTCGCGCTGACGGCGGTAAAGAATGTACGCCTTTGCTACGTCGGCGTAGCCTGCCTGAACGAGAACCGACTCGACGGAGTCCTGAATGTCCTCCACGGCGACCATTCCGTCCTTTATCTTGGGCTCAAAATCGGCTGAAACCTTGAGCGCGAGCATGTCAATTATTGTGGGGTGATAGTTCTTCTGCTGTGCTTCAAATGCCTTGATTATGGCGGTACTTATCTTACCAAGCTCAAAATCGGCAGTTTGACCGTCTCTTTTTACAACTTTGTACATAGTGCTTTTCCTTTCGTTTTAGTCAATATATAGTGTTTTTTATCTCCAAAAATTGGCTGGCAAAAAGAATTATAACACAATATAATGTGTTTGTCAACCACTTTTTGCCCAAAATATTGCATTTTGCCATTCTGCACAAAAAACGGCATAAAAAATCGTCATTTTGTCGAAAAACGCTGTCGAGGGCAATAAAAATCACGCTTTTTGAGAGGTTTTTGACGAAAAACTGCGTAATATATCTTGTGTTTGGGTCTTGACAAAATCGGAATATGTAGTATAATATAAAAGCACGCCGCGCCCAAAAACGCGGCTTTTGAATACCACAAAAGGTTTTTACACAAAAATATAATTAATATAGAAGGAGGAAAAAATGAAGGTTATTAAGAGGAATGGATCGGAAGTTGTATTTGACATAAGCAAGATAATTACCGCTGTTACCAAAGCAAACGAGGCTGTTGAGGAAGACGCGAGAATGACTCCCATGCAGATAAAGCGAATCGCCGAGGCGGTTGAGCTTAGCTGTATCCGCACGAACCGTGCTCCCGGTGTGGAGGAGATACAGGATATGGTGGAGCGACAGATAATGGCGCACGGTGCGTACGAGGTGGCTAAAAAATACATTACCTATAGATATACAAGGAATCTCGCACGCCGTTCCAACACCACCGATGATAAGATTCTTAGCCTTATTGAGTGCTGTAATGAGGAGGCTATGCAGGAAAACGCCAACAAAAACCCCACCGTCAACAGCGTTCAGCGCGACTACATGGCGGGAGAGGTTAGCCGCGATATAACCAACAGAATACTTTTACCTGAAGATATAGTTAAAGCTCACGAGGAGGGAATAATCCACTTCCACGACACCGATTATTACGCTCAGCATATGCACAACTGCGACCTTGTCAACCTTGAGGATATGCTTCAGAACGGCACGGTCATTTCGGGCACGATGATAGAGAGACCCCACAGCTTTTCAACCGCTTGCAATATTGCTACGCAGATTATAGCGCAGGTTGCCAGCAACCAGTACGGAGGTCAGAGCATTTCGCTTACCCATCTTGCGCCCTTCGTGCAGGTCAGCCGCGAGAAGATAAGAAAGCAGCTCAAATGCGAGCTTGAAGAGGCGGGAGCTGAAATTTCCGCGGAGAATTTTGATAAAATGGTTGAAAACCGACTTCGCGAGGAAATAAAGAGAGGCGTTCAGACTATACAGTATCAGGTTGTAACGCTTCTTACCACTAATGGTCAAGCCCCCTTTGTAACGGTGTTTATGTATCTTGGAGAGGCTAAGGACGAGCAGGAAAAGCGCGACCTTGCTATTATCATTGAAGAAACTCTCAACCAACGCTACGAGGGCGTTAAAAACGAGGCGGGCGTGTGGGTGACACCCGCGTTCCCCAAGCTTATCTATGTGCTTGAGGAGCAGAATATTCACGAGGATTCTCCCTACTACTACCTCACCGAGCTTGCGGCGAAATGTACCGCAAAGCGCATGGTGCCCGATTACATCTCCGAGAAGAAAATGCTTGAGCTTAAGGTGGATAAAAACGGCGACGGACACTGCTACACCTGTATGGGCTGCCGCAGCTTTCTTACCCCCTACGTCGATGAAAACGGAAAGCCCAAGTATTACGGACGCTTCAATCAGGGCGTTGTGACCATTAATTTGGTTGACGTCGCGCTCTCCTCGGGCGGAAATATTGAGAAGTTCTGGAAAATTTTCGACGAGCGTCTTGAGCTATGTCACAAGGCACTTATGTGCCGCCACGAGAGGCTTAAGGGGACTGTTTCGGACGTTGCGCCTATCCTTTGGCAGCACGGCGCGCTGGCGAGACTTGAAAAGGGTGAGACAATCGATAAGCTGCTGTTTGGCGGATATTCTACCATTTCTCTGGGCTACGCGGGGCTTTACGAGTGCGTGAAGTATATGACGGGTAAGTCGCATACCGACCCCTCGGCAACACCGTTCGCGCTTAGCGTTATGCAGTATATGAACGACGCCTGCAAGAAGTGGAAGGCGGAACATAATATTGATTTCAGTCTTTACGGAACACCCCTTGAGTCTACCACCTATAAGTTTGCCAAGTGCCTGCAAAAGCGCTTTGGCATAGTTCAGGGTATCAACGATAAGGGATATATAACCAACAGCTACCATATCCACGTTACCGAGGAGGTTGACGCCTTTACGAAGCTTGAGTTCGAGTCGAAATTCCAAGCGCTTTCGCCCGGCGGAGCTATCAGCTACGTGGAGGTTCCCAATATGCAGCACAATCTTGAGGCGGTGCTTCAGGTTATGAAGTTTATATATGAAAACATCATGTACGCCGAGCTTAATACCAAGTCGGATTACTGCCAGGAGTGCGGATACGACGGAGAGATTGAGATAGTCGAGGTTGACGGTAAGCTCGTGTGGAAATGTCCTAAGTGCGGAAACTCCGACCAGTCCAAAATGAACGTGGCACGTCGTACCTGCGGATATATCGGTACGCAGTACTGGAATCAGGGCAGAACTCAAGAAATTAAGGAACGTGTGCTTCATCTGTAATGAATTACTGTAATATAAAAAAATTTGATATTGCCAACGGAGAGGGTGTGAGAACCACCCTCTTTGTGTCGGGCTGTACCAATCGTTGCGAGCATTGCTTTCAACCTGAGACTTGGGATTTCGGGTACGGTGAGGAGTTTACAGAAGCGGTGGCTGACGAGATAATTAAGTCGCTTGAGCCTTATTACGTAAATGGTCTGACGTTGCTTGGCGGAGAGCCTTTCGAGCCGAAAAATCAGCCCGCGCTGACCGCATTTTTGCGTCGTGTAAAAGCCGAAGCTCCTACAAAAAACGTGTGGTGCTTTACAGGATTTACCCTTGACGGAGAGCTGCTTAAAGAAGGGGCGTATCCACGCACCGAGTATACTGACGAGATGCTTTCGATGATAGACGTGCTTGTTGACGGGCGTTTTGTCAATTCGCTCAAAGATATTTCACTGCGGTTCAGAGGCTCGTCTAATCAGAGAGTCATTGATATGAATGAAACGAGATCAAAAGGGAAAATAGTGCTGTATTGCTGACAAGAACAAGCCGCCGATAGGCGGCTTTTTGAATTGTAATTTGTCCTCGCCGGACGGGCCTGTTGCCTTCGGCGCCCACGATTTAGGAATTGTGCAAACAACACGGTCGCACTCCGAAAAAAGTCGGCTCGACGCCGCCATTTTTCTGCACACGAATGGGATTGATGTGTTCAAATTGGAGCTTTTAGGTGTGTTCGCACAGCAACCACGTGGCGCCCCCACCGGCGAGGTGGCGCCAGTCAAGGGCGCGTAGCCCTTGTCGCTCGTCGCAACGAGCGAAATCCCCTTTCGGCGTCTTTCTTTTTTGGTCCTTTTTTCTTTCGCGCCTACTTA
>JAZKYO010000028.1:0-51531 GCA_045612185.1 Eubacteriales bacterium | reverse complement strand
TTATACATAGCGATGCAAATTTCATTTGTGCCAAATGGACCGTCGAGGACGCCGGTCCCTACAATGATATGTGCTAACATACCGCCAAACACCAATTTGAACATACCAATTATATTTGTGCAACAAAAAATCGATGGTGTTTAGCCATCGATTTTTGTATTGCGGTGCGAGTTGTTAGCACTACTCCAAGCCGTGAACCGCGAAGCGCATAGGACCGGCGAGGCGGCAAACTACAATTTATCTTTCGCGGCAAAGAAGGAGCTGTCTCTTTTGAGACAGCTCCTTAAAATTTATTCACAAGCAATCAAATTTCCGAAAGGCAAGCTCTGACAAGGCGCGAGAATAAGCCTCTCGCCTCCACTCCGGCATCAAGAACCTCCTGCTCGGAAAGCGGTTTATCAAGTATTCCCGCCGCCATGTTGCTAAGCAAAGAGAATCCGAGTATCTCCATTCCGCAATGCCCCGCTACCACAGCCTCGGGCGCGGTGGACATTCCCACAGCGTCACCGCCTAAAACACGCGCCGCCCTGATCTCGGCAGGGGTCTCGTACTGCGGACCGTAGCAGTAGAAATAAACGCCCTCCCTCAAATCTATCCCAAGCCTCTTGGCGCAATCCTTGGCAACCTCGCGCAAGCGCGGGGTATAAAGCTTTGACGCGTCGGGAAAGCGCACTCCGAATTCGGGAATATTCTCACCCCTGAGCGGTGACTCGGAAAAAAGCTTGATGTGGTCGTTTATAAGCATAATGTCACCGGCGTTCCAATCGGTGCGGACGCATCCCGCCGCGTTGGTTATAATAAGCTTGTCACAGCCAAGCAGCCTCAGCACGCGAATAGCGTAGGTGATTTCTTCGTAAGAATAGCCCTCGTAGTGGTGCATACGCCCCTGCATAACCGCAACCGATCTGCCCTCAAGACTTCCGAAAACCAGTCTTCCCTTGTGCCCGGGGGCAGTGGAAGCCTTGAAATTCGGAATTTCGCTGTAGTCAATGGCAATAGAATTCTCCACCTCGTCGCCAAAATAGCCAAGTCCGGAGCCGAGAACCATAGCCACCTCGGGAACAAAATCTCCAAGCCGAGCCTTAATAAAGTCGGCGCTTTTTTTATAATCTTTAAAAGTAAAGCTCATAATTAAACTCCTTTAATTTATTCCTTTTACAACTGAATTATAGCATACAATCGCTCAAAAGTCAACTAAAAACGGTTAAACACAACCACCGCGAAGAATTTGACTCCTTTGCGGCGGTTTACTTATATTATTTTGTTTAAAAATTCCTCTGCTTGTTCCCTGCTTGTAAGGACAACGGCGGTCTTGCCGCTGTACTTTTCAAGTAAAGCAAACACTTGGGGTCTTTGAGTCTCGTTATAGCCTTTTATAAATTCTACAAACTCAGCATCCTCCTCGGTCTCTATCCACGGCATGTCGCTTCTCGGCTTTCCGCGCCGCGCCTTGATTCCGTCAATGCAAACCTCAAGCGGATAGTCAAGAAAAATCACGGTGTCGCACGCCGCAAGTCTCATCTCCATGGTAGACCCGTAATTGCCGTCGATTATCCACTCGTCTTTTCCGAGAACCTCGTTCAGCCTCCCAAGGAAAACGCTTTTTTCCACCTTGGTTTTGTCGGCGTTCCAATACATCATATCAAGATGATAAAGCGGAATGCCCGTCTTGCCGTGAAGCTCCCGTGAAAGCGTGCTTTTTCCGCTCCCGGGGCAGCCGATTACAATAATTTTCTTCATCGAAACCTCACCGTTTATTTAATCTTCTTGCCGTCGGAAAACGCCTGACCCACCTTTTCGCCAAAGCGCAGGTACGCATGTGTCACGCCGTCATAGATAATGGGGTCAAGCTTTTTGACGTCGATTTTTCCACTTTCGTCAAGTATGGCTTGGTCCGCGGAAATATTGACAATCTCGCCCACGCAAATGCCGTCCTCGTTGAACTTGACAAGCTTGCACTCTACCGTCATCGGAAGCTCGTCTATCACAGGCGCGTTTACAAACTCGCTTCTTGTGGCGTGAAAGCCGGCCTTGGCGAATTTGTCGGGCTCGTCGTTAGCCGAAACTATGCCCACGTAGTCGCAAGACACAACCGTTTTGACGGTAGCAAAGCTGACGGTAAAAGCCCCCGTTTTCTTAATATTATCGGTGGTCTTGTGATCGTCCGCAAGGCAAACCATAACCAGATTTGTGTCATAAACTCCGCCCCAAGCCGCGTTCATGGCGTTGGGCGAGCCATTTTCGTCATAAGTGCCCACAATAAGCACCGGCATGGGATAAAGCCAGGTTTTAGCTCCGAAATTTTTGCGCATATCGTTATCCTCCGTAATTTCAACAAATTTATGGCGACCTTATATTTACCCTTACATTATATACCTTCCACAATCTTTTGTCAACATTTTTCACCCGCGGGCGAAAACAAGGCATTCCCTCACCGCCGCGTAATAAAGGTTTGCTTTTTTGTGGGCAAAGTACAGAACTGTACATAAGAAAGATTTGAAGCGGCAAGCCGCCATCTACCGTCGTTCGAGTTCAAATTTCACTTTTTCAAAACAAAATAGAAGGAGCACTGCCATTCAAGTACACATCACTTTTTACTTTTATTTTTATCATTTCATAGTATCACTATCAATTTGTCCGCAATTTTTGAAGGTGAGTGTGGAATTCTCAGAAGAATTTTCAAGGGCATTGTTCTTCCAAACGAATTTTTCAACGTTATCTGCCGAAAGTAGGCTTCCGCTATTATTGACGAATTTATTGCCCGAAACCTCTATGTATTTATGGTAATAAACTTCTCCGTCAAAAGCCTCTCTCGGCTTTATCTCGATAACGTTTTTGCCCCAATTACCTTTTGTGAAGCGGCAGTTATCAAATGTATTTTCAACAATTTGCACGTCTTGTGTGCCGCCTGCTTCAAACCAGTATTTTCCGTCGCTTTCAAAGAGAATAGCAACACCGGGAGTATTAAAATAGTTATTCCTTATAATCGCTTTGCCCTTGGTAGCAATAAGCATTCCTCTGGCACGGTTGTTACGGACTGTGTTGTTTTCAAAAACCAAGTCGCAATTCCACGTCAGATCCTCAAAAACGTCGCCTATCTCTATGCCATCTGTTCCGCCCTCAATAAAGAGCTTGGTATAATTCATATTAACAGTTTGTACGGCAGTTATTTTTCTTGTGGATTTAGGGATAAGAGTTTTGGGTTCAAGAACGGCGATTTCGTCACCGACCTCATATATTGAGAGTCCTTTTGCCTGGGAGTGGACGTATTTTACAAGGACGTATTCCCCGTCCTTCGCCACCACGGGGTTAAACTCTCCGTGGATGTTCAGCGCATCGTCCTGCTGCTCCGAAAATTTACTGTTTGTAACCTTAACAAGTCCACGGCAATTTACAAAATGGGTTGCGTCGGCGTTAAGCGAAAAATAGTCATCTTCTCTCGCTTGCACCATCATTTTATCAATGGCAATATTAGTTGACTTCTCCGCAAGAATGCCCATTCCGTAGCTCTTGTACATTGTAACGTTTTCTATGACAGTATCGTAGCACCTGTCTATCACCACATTACAAGCGTGGCGCATATGGGCACGCGCAACAAGCACCATTCCCTCTCGCAATTCAAGGGCTTTGTCTTTATTATGCACTCTGAAAAGCCCATTCTCAATCGCTTCAAAATACATATTTCGGTCAAAGGAATCACGGCTTTCAGCTATCATTTCCTTGCTTGTTCCGTTATTTAACAGACAGAAATATCTGAAAGGCTCATCATTTCCGTCACCGTCGCTGATATACAGCGTAGTACCGTTTATGTAGCATTGGCTTCCGCAAAGATACGCAAAGTCAAAGCTATCTTCATTCACCGCCGTTACCTTAAGGCAAAAAGCTTTGGTTTTATCGTAGTCTATCGACAGATTTTTGAGTGCAATATTGCTCGACTCAACAAGCGCAAACGGAATCATATCTGAATGGAAAACAAACTCGCTTCCTCCGCCGTCAATAGTGAAATTCTTCATATTTTTGATGAGAAATGCAATGCGTTTTTCACTGTAAATATCGTGATTTGAAACGTGAAGAAGATGCTCCGATGCCTTTTCGGGATAAATATCGTAACGTCCGCAATCAAAAACGAGACCATCCTCACCATTGTCACGGCAGTAATTTATGGCATTGAACAAATTGTATGCGTGGTCGCCTGTGGTATTAAATCTACTGTAATGAATCATTTTAGTCCTTTCTGCGCCTTAAGTATTCACGGGGTGTACAACCCATATAACGGCGAAAGATTTTTGTATAATAACTGGAATTGGAAAATCCGGTATTCTGCGCGGCTTCGGTAACCGAGAGTCCGTCCTCCTCCAAAAGTTGTATTGATTTTCTGACTCTGAGCCCTATGAGGTACTCAAATGCCGTCTGCCTTGTGATACGCTTGAAGCATCTGCAAAATTCACTTTTACTGAGATTACACATTGCCGCAATCTCCTCAAGATTAAGCTTTGAGGGGTAATTATCATTCATATACTGAATTGCCTTTTTTATGGGTGATACCGACACCAGCTTTTCAGACGCCAGACCGCTTAATCGCTTTGCCTCTTTATAAAGCAAATACCACAGTTGGCACAAAAGTCCTTTTACTCTTATTTCCCAACCGTCTTCCTTTTTCTTCATTATCTCGTGTATTGAAATGCACAGGTTTGACATTTCACTGCTTCCGTTTTCAAAAAACATAGATGGAAGTGCCTTGGCGTCCATCACGCCTTCAAAGAAACGTTTTGCAAAAGCTCCATCGGGTCCCCCGTCAATGGCACTTGTCAAAAAGCTGATAACAAGATAACGGCATCCACCGTCATCAACGTGTCTTCCGGAATGCATAGCACCCGAATTAGCAAACACGCAATCACCTTTTTCCATGCGGTAATGTTTGTCATTTACTTGATATTCCATTTGACCTTGTAACACTACCGTGAGTTCAAGTCCGTCGTGCCAATGAAGATCAAAAGCACCGTTAAAGAAGTGAGACAAGCTACAAGTACAGGTCTCTACTGGAAAATCCGCTTCGGCTCTCCATTTTTCATATTCAAATCCGTTTGCATCTATAGTTAACCGAAAAATCCCATCAAAAGATGTATTCTGCATACTAAACCTCCAAACGCGCAATATAATATAAAAAATCAGCAATATATTGATATTATTTATCAGATTTTGATATTATAATTATACTATAGTATTACAAAAAATGCAATAACTTTTGGAAAATTAACTTTCTTTGCAAGGAGGAAACCATTATGAAAAAAAGCTTGAGATTTATATGTCTTGTTATTGCTCTCATTTTGATAACTACGGTATTGGCTTCGTGCGGAAACAGTGACGACACAACGGTTGCCAAGGATACCAATATTCAAAATGAAACCGGACGAGATGCCGTCAAGGACACCGTTCCCGCGGATCTTCAATTCAAGGGAGAGACTGTAACCTTTTTCGTCCGAGATGACCAAGAGCTTTGGAAACACGAAATTGACGTTGAAAAGACTACAAACGACACCCTTTACGATGCTATCTACTACAGAAACTCAACAGTAGAAAACAGACTCGGCATAACCATTGAACAAATTGGTCAAGCAGGAACCTACGCCGTTGCCGACTCTTGGAATTCAACGCTCAGAAATGCAGTGCTTACCAAAAGCGGTGACTACGATGCGTCTGCAATTTACGCCTCAACCGGCTCTGCGCTTGCGGTTGAAGGTCTTTACTACAACGTCCTTGACCTTCCCTATATCACCCTTGAACAGCCTTGGTGGAACGACTCAATTGTTGAGGAGGTTACTCTGTTTGATACCCTCTACTATCTCGCGGGTGATATTTGTGTAACCCAGATCGCTAACGGTATCTGTATTTTCTATAATAAGGATCTCTTTACAGAGCTTTATCAAATACAGAATATATCGCTTTTTGACGTGGTTGAAAAAGGCGAATGGACAATTGATTATATGAGTGAGCTTGTTTCAAACGCGTGGATAGATGAAAACAGTGACGGCGTTATGAGCGACGGCGATACCGTTGGATTTGCCGCTCCCGCAGACACCTCCGGAGACGGAGGAATGGACGCGTGGATTCCCGCAATGGGCATAAGTCTCACGAAAATGATTGACGGATATCCCCAGCTTACTTTCTACGGTGAACATACAGTCGCGGCATTTGAAAAGCTTCAAGGACTGTACAACAACAATTCCGGCACACTCAGAGCAACAACCAGTGCCACAAAGTTTACCGTTGGCAACCAATTATTCACTAAAGGAAATCTTAATGCGGGCTCAGGCTTCCGTGATATGCAGGACGATTACGGTGTACTTCCCTTGCCTAAATTCGATACAGAGCAGGAAGATTATTACACCACCTTTGACAATGCAGCTTCGCTTGTTGTAGTTCTTTCTACTTGCAACAGAACCGATCTGGTTGGCGCAACCCTTGAGCTTATGGGTGCAGAATCATACAAGCAGGTAACTCCCGCTTACTTTGAAATCTGTCTCCAAGGCAAATATTCTGACGCTCCCGAGGATGCTGAAATGTATGACAGAATCATCAACAGCTTCGTATACAGCTTTGGCTTCTGCTACTCGTCAAAGAGCCTTGAGGGGATTGGTTCACTCTTCAGGAATCTCGATGCCGATATTGCACAGAAATATGAATCAAATAAAGTCAAGTATGAAAATGCACTTAACTCGCTTATAGACAAATTGGATGAAATTTCTTTCATAGCGGGATAACGAATATAAAGGGCTAAACTCATTTGAGAATAGCCCTTTTTCTTTGCTATTTGGCGTATTTAGCGTCAAAATATTTAATAAGGGTGTAAACGTTTTTGTTAATTTCGGTCATATCGTCGGTAAGGTATGTATATTCCTTATGCGTATTTGAAACGATACCCTTATTTACGTCACGGCTTGACGTATCGGTAGGATTGCCCGTGGGGTCATTGTCGGTATATTGGAACCAATGCCAACCGATACAGTTTTTAGCCTCAAGAAGCCGTAAGGTGAACGACTGATAAAAATCGCCTCTGTCTTGTTGTGTCTTTACAAAGAATCCCGCACCGTCCTTGTTAGCAAGGTTGCCCTCATTTTCTTCTGCCTTTGCATAGAACTCGGTAACCATAAACGGCACATCGGCATTTACCGCAAAATCGTAAATATCCTCCGCATCGGGTTGCCACTGACTGTACCAGTTCACCGTGATACAATCGAGATATTCGGCAGAGAAACGAAGCACCCAAGGTGCATCCTTGACAACTGTAAGAAATCTTGTTCCGAGTATCATATGATTGGGGTCATATTTTCTCACAGCATTAGTAGTTACGTAATAGTATCTGTCCCACACAAAACCACGGAAAAGCTGTTCAAGCTCTTCGGTCACGTCTGCACTGGTAGGCATTTCCTTACCCGTCATTTGTACAAGCCAATACCAAGCGCAAGCATAGGAATAATGATTTACACTCTTTGCCGGAGATATACTCAAATAATCATATATCATACCTGCCTGCATCGGAAGTTCGTTATCAAGTGTCCAACCCAAAAGATTTTTAACGTTTGCGGACGACGAAACTCTTGATGCCGCTCTATCGTCACAGAAGGAAAAGAATTCGGGGTCAAACACAGGCATCGTATTATTTTCGGAGAATGTTGTTGAGCCGCCGATGGAGTTATTTACTCCGACTTGCGTACCGTAAGCACTCATAAATCCCACACCGCTCTGCCAAGCCAAACCGTCAATAACGTTCTTTATCTCATCGGACGGACTTGCACAAGCATTGAAATAAAGGTCATTCTTAAGATGCCTTGTGGTGGCTATTGCCCATTTTTCAAGAGTTGCAAAATTTTTATAAACCGCCTCTTTCTGTTGTGGTGAGCCTTGGTAAGAGTACACCACTCCGCTGAGCGCTCTGATATAACAAGGATATCCGAGAGGATCGATTATCCACCAACGGTTACCGATCTTCTTGGAATAAAAATATCCCGTGGGCTTCTGACGAAGCGCAACGTCCATTATGCCGCCGTACTTGTCAAACTTAACCTTTTCATTTGCATTAACAAACTTTGACATATCGGTAAGGTCACTATAGGTTCTCGTCTTATATTCCTTGACCGCACCGATTGGATTTGAGCCGGGAGAATAGCTTGTCTTATTATACTGGCTTTCATCCGATACGATAAGCTCAGCTTGGACAAGAGGCTTGTTTTTAAGCATTTCGTAACGAGCGTACCACTCGTCAAACATCTGCTTGGCATAATCCCAGATAGCCGTGTTTTGCGCCTCATTCTTAACGAGCTGTTTTACGTAAGATTCATTTTTTGCCGCAGTATCGGCAAACACCGTAAAGTAAGGGAAAGAAAGCTCGTTTGACCTTGTAAGCGAAATTCTTGATTCTCCGTCACTCGTTACGGTCTGAACTACCATAATAGCTACCGTTTTCTTTCCGCTTGCAACAAGCGTCTTGAGAGCGTAGGTTGCGTCAATTTTTTCAGCCGACGTAGTCAACATATCGTCAATAAGCGGCTCGTTGTCAATAAGAAGCGGCTTGGTGTTCCAAGTAACACTTGAGCCGTTCCAATTTTCATCCACCCAATAAATATCAAACGGAATGTCCGTAGATTTAGCCATATCGGTAAATTTAAGAGTAAAGGTAGCATATCCGATATCGTCAAGCTTCATCTTTGAAATATCGTACTTAAAAAGCGCAATACGGGTGTAATTGCTGTTTTTAAAGCCGTTATCTCCACCGCTTTTGACAACTATATACTCGGAACCGATAAGCCCCTGCGCCTTGCGCTCGGCGTTGATGGTGTTCCAGTTTTTATTTGCCCAGTCACCACCGCGAACGTATGCCATATCTACAGCCACCACATTTTTTGCGGCAGAAGAATTATCTTCGTCTAAGCTGTAATCTTCTTCGTTTTCTACAATCACAATAGCCTCCTCGACAAAAGTACGATTGTAAGCATTTGAATAAGCTTCTGCAACCGATTCCTTGCCTCCGTGTATGGTTACATTTGAAGGAATAGCGGTTTCATCGCTTGGTAAAATCTCCGTGGATGTACCAAGGAAATTAACCTTAGCGAGATTGCTACATCCGTTAAATGCAGAGCCGTTTGAATCATCTCCTATTACCGTAACAGATGCGGGAATGGTGATTTCTGTCAATGAACTGCAATTATTAAAGGCTTTACCCAAAATAGCGGTAGTCTTGTTACCGAGAGTAACCGAAGTTAAAGCACGGCAATTGTTAAACGCACCGTTATATATCTTGGTTGCCGCCTTGTTTGGAAGCGTAATGCTTTCAAGCGATGAGCAACCGCTAAAAGACCAAGCGTAAACATTTTTAAGCTCGCCCGCTTCGGCAAAGGTTACAGACGTAAGATTTGTACAGCCGTTAAAATCGCCGTCAATATTTTTCAAAGTGCTTGGGAGCGAAATTGAAAAGCTTTGAGTCAGGCTGTTAAAGGCTTTTTTGTAAAGCGCCGTAACGCCTTCCTCCACGGTAATCTTGGTAACTATACCGTTGTAGGATTCTTCATCCCATACCGAGGTCATTGCGCCCATACCGCTTATAGTAAGCTCACCCGTTTCGGTATTGAGCGACCATGAAAGATCGTTACCGCAAGATCCGCTTACCGTTTCAGCGGCGGCACTGAGAGCAACCAACCCCGAAAGAAGTGTAATTGCCATAATAATCAACCATATTTTGTTAGTAATCTTCATGGTTTTCTCCACTCGTAATATAATTTGATCCACACAATTTATTCAGCGGGATTATAGTCCATATAGTAAATGCTGTTAATTGTCCAAACATCCCCGGCAGACGGTGTAACGCCGCCGAAGGAGGGATACCATTTACTGTCTCCGTTGGTTCTTATAGAAACAAAGGCATTATTAAGACGGCACGAATTATCTACAAATTGGAATCCCGCTTTGGCATATATTCCCTTTTCTTCTCCAAAATATTCTGCATATCTTGCATCAGCAGATTTATCAAGGTCAACCGAAGAACCGCTGTTAAACTCGTCCGCAGTAAGGTCAACGTTTGAGAAGATTGCCTTGCCGTCTTCATCGAGGACATTCAAAAGAGTGGTCAGATAATCACTTTTGTTCGTAGGGTTGGTTCTGTAAGGGGTAAACATCTGAAGATAGGTTTGTCCCGAAGAGGTTGTGAAATCATCTACAAGCCACTCGACCTGCTGAAGCAGCTTTATTCCGTTTGTATCCACAAGGTAATGCTGAATATGATTCATTACATCTTCACCGGGAGTATGGCAACGGTTGATAACAGATTGCTGCTTAAAGTCGACCGTAGTACAGTTGTAAAAGCCCTCTGCTCCGTTCAAAAGCTGAATTGTCTGATTTCCGTCAAGCATGAGAGAAACGCTTGTAAGATTTTCGTCACCGTGATAACCGCCTATAAAGTCGCCTGCCATTGCCTTGTTTACGGAATCGTATTCTTTGATTGCAAGTGATATTTCTCCGCCTTGAAGGATTTCATAAACGTCGGAGAACTCCTTGTTACCCACCTTTTCAACTATTTGCGCCGTCATAATGCGATAGTTGCTTGTGTTTGCGCCCGTGTTAGCTCCGGTTGACCAAGTAAGAGAGTTGTCCTTGTCGTAGTACTCATAGACAAATTTATAGCGTATAAAATACTTTCCCGAAGGATGTGTGGTTTGTGTATATACGTTAAACGAAGAATACGGATGCTCTGCGTTTTTGGGTGCAAATACCTCAACAAAAATTCCGTCTTCTGTGCGCACCTCAGGAGCCTCGGCTATTTCTCCATTCAAGGTTACACTGTCAACACGCAGAATATCTCCGCCCGAAATTTTTTCGATCTCAAAGGTATGAATACCTTTGTCAAGATTTTCTGCCACTGTAAGCCTCTGATTAAGATACGCGAGGCTGACAGTTTTCGATTGTCCGTCCACTGATATTTTTACAACGGCTGTATCAGCAGTGTCGCTAACAGCCTTGGCGTTAACTTTAAGGGTTACGTCGCCTTCACAGTCAGCCGAAAAGACAAATTTAGAGTTGAGCGACGAGAGACGAAGACCCGCATTATCATCTATAAACACGGGAATTTCCGTTGTGCTGAAAAATTGCTCATCGCTCTCCGAATACGTGGAAATTATTTTTCGGGAGTCTGCCAAATCCGCAAATTCAGGAAATTCGTTTCTTATAAATTCAGCAAGCTCTGCGCCCTGCAATGCCGCCCCCTCTCGCGTGGGGTGGTTGGCGTATCCCGCTCTATCAGAGGTAAGATGGACAACTTTAATGATATGGTCACCGTATTTGCCCTGCCACTCATCCTCAATAAGAGAGGTCATATAATTAACCGACGTGAGGTAGAGTTCGTTACTGCCGTCACCCTCCATCATACCTCTGGCGAGTACAATCGGTACGTTCTCACCGTGATTTTTTTCAATCTCGGCTATAAGAAGCTTAAGCTCTTCGCCAAGCTCTGCCATTTTTCGGGAGGTAAATTCTATCGAATGGGCATCAACCTCATCCCAGGTAAAACCGGGATTTTCTGCCTTATACGCTTCTCTATCGGCTTTGTATTGAAGTTCAAAACGATAGTTGTCATTGGTGTTAAGTCCTATAACAACAAGGTCAGCTGGTTTCTCATATCCATTGTAGAGAATATTTCCGCGCGAGGTATCGTTAAGATAGGGATATTTCTCCATGGAACGGTTTACGTCTGTCGTGTCATAGTCGGTTCCCCAAAGGACGCCCATTCCGCCGTTTGCCATAATTGTATAGTCCACACCCAATTCCTTTGCGGCAAGGTATGCGTAGCTAAGCGTTCCGTCTTGTATGCCCTTACTATAATCAGCGCTTCCAAGACCGCTTCCGTGCATTATGGAGTCACCAATAAACTCGATAAGGAGCTCACGCGCGGCAGGAGCTTGCTCAAAAGTACCGCAAAGCGTTACCCCGTCAAAGCTTACGGGAGCGTAATATCCATCTTGATTCATAATTTTGAATCTGTGCTTTCCATATATCAAGTCGGTGGCAATAATATTTTCACCGTTTGATATTTTAACGTCTTTGTACTCTGTTCCGTCAACTATCACAGTAAAACGAACTGTACCTGTTGACGTTGCCTTTATCGACACGTCCCCCATACAGATTGCTTCAAACTCAAATCCCGCAGCTGACCAATCCGCAACGAGCGAACCGTCAAGCATCTGTGTGCGCCCCAAAGCCTTGTACGGAACCTCTTCTATTGCCGTATAGCTGTCGGTCGAATATTCAAGTATCGGATAACCCTCTGTATCGGTATCGCCTGTCCAAGTGAGAATAGTCGAGTCTCCGTACTTTTTCACACCGTCTTTTACGGCGTAAGGTTTGATTGCAAATTCTATTCTTTCGCAGTCAGCATCAATATCTCCGATAGCTATCGCAAGGAAATATTGCGCATCATACTCATGTGCGGGAGTCCAAACATCGCCTTGCATAACCGCTTCAAAAACAGTGTTGGTTGAAATATCTTTAGTGGCTTCGAAAATCTCACCACTCTGCTCATACATAACCGTAATCTGATACCCTACTTTACTGTACTCTAAGGAGTTAATACCCGAAAGAATACGAAGGTTAAAGCACTCCTTTGTGACTCCGTCTACAACTTTGCTTTCGAGTATAGTTGTCTGGTATGCAATGTAATTTGCGTCGCCCTCCAAATCAACAAAAATTCGCTCGTAGTCGTTGGCATATATCTCGGCGGTTGAGCCCTTGAATCCATAGATTGTTGCATTTGAGGGTATACCATTCGCATCTGCGGGCAGGATTGCGGTATTTGTACCAAGAAAAATTACCTTTTCAAGCTTAGAACAGCCATTAAATGCTGAGCCCTGACCCGCAGTTGAGTTCCCGACTTGGGTAACAGAATCCGGAATAACAATTTCAGTCAATGCCGTGCAGTTATTGAAAACTCTGCCATTAAGTTGTGTGGTTTTATTACCCAGAGTAACCGATACCAAAGACGTACAGTTGTTAAAGGAACCATCGTAGAATTTGGTTTCCGCATTATCGGGGAAAGTTATACTTACAAGCTTTTTGCAGTTAGCAAAAGCCCAACCATCAACCTTGGCTAAAACGCCTTCCTTCGGAAAGATTACGGTGGTAAGATTAGCACAGCCGTTAAAGTCACGATCGATTTTAGTCAATGTACTTGGGAGCGAGATCGTAAAATCTTGGGTCAACCCGTTAAATGGTTGCGATCTGTTAGTGCTCCACAAAGCCGTTACGCCTTCTCCTACTGTAACCTTAACAATCCGATCATTGTAATCCTTCCAAGGTGCAGTTGCAGACGAATAATCGTTCATTGCACCGGTTCCGCTTATTATAAGCTCACCGTCGTTTGACAATTCCCACTTGAGATTTGCGCCGCAAGCTCCTCCGATGGTCGTAACAAGCTCTACAAAGCTGCGATTATAGGTATTAGCATAGCTTTCGGCAGTTGAATTTCTGAAGCCGTGCAAAACAGCATTTGCGGGAATTGCGCTTGCGGTAGCAGGAAAAATCTGAATATCCATACCAAGGAAAGTTACCTTGGCAAGTGCACTGCATCCGTTAAAGGCTGAGCCATTCGTAGCGTCACCCAAAGTCCCCACAAATGCAGGAATTACGATTTCGGTCAATGCACTGCAATTATTAAATGCGTTTCCAAGAATAGAAGTAGTTTTGTCGCCCAAAGCAACGGAGGTAAGCTTCCTACAGTTATTAAACGCACCGTTGTACACTTTGGTTTCGGCATTATTGGGTAACTTAACCTCTTTAAGCGCAGAACAACCGCTAAACGACCAAGCATAAATCGCCTTCAAACTACCGTCTTCGGCAAACGTTACCGAAGTGAGCTTGGTACAATTATTAAAGTCTCCGTCTATTTTTTCAAGTGTACTCGGAAGAGAGATTGTAAATTCCTGCGTTAAGCTGTTAAATGCTTTTTTACAAAGAGCAGTCACACCCTCCTCCACAATGATTTTCGTAACCGAATCGTTATAATCGGCAACATTCCATGCAGAAGTCATCTCTCCGCTACCGCTTATAGTAAGCTCGCCTGTAGAAGTATCAAGCGACCAGTCCATATTTCCGCTTGTTCCGCTTACCGTTTCCGCCGAGGCACCAATAGCAAATAGTACAGTAAAAAGTGTAAGTGCAACAGCAATCATCCAAATTTTTTTCTTAATTTTCATAGTTTCCTCCTCCAAAATGAGTAGCTCCTCAACAAATTAAATTTACAATTATTTCATTTTACAATTTCATTTTAGCACAAGATATCGCAAAAAAATACCACTATAGTACCAATAATTGATACTATATTGCTGTGTTGAGAGCGTAAAAGATCAACAATGAGTTCTTTATTGTAATTTTACTGCTTTATTACGTCATATTCCCTACAATACCAATCGCAACAATTCCGCAAACAACGAAAAAAGCCTATTCGTAAGAATGGGCTTTTTGGGTATAATAAATCTACAATGGAAAGTTTCCATTTTGACTTCCATTTTGCTCATTTTATTTACTGATAGCATACTGACTGTATAATACAAATCCCCCAAAGGAGCGATTCGAAACCTCTCCTTTGGGGGATTTTATAAAAACACAACTCAAACTAATTAGTTTTATCTCTCGTCAAAAAAATTAATTAAGCTATACTTTTGATTATTAAGCTCGGACATATACCGGGTGAGCTCTGTATATTCGCACCCCTGATTATCAATAATTCCCTTGTTGGAGTCTATGTTGGAGAGATCTGCGGTCTTGTCATCGGGGTCGTTGTCCCAATACTTGAACCAGTCAAATCCTACGCATCCTTTACACTCAAGCAACATAAGCGCGTAGTTCTGATAGAACTTACCTCTGTCGTCCTGTGTCCTTACTGTCCATCCTGCGCCCGACTTATTGGTAAGCTTGCTTTCCTCTGTGCAAACGTCCATTCCCTTTGCGTACCACTCTGTGATAACGAAGGGTTTGTTAGTCCAGTTCTGAATATTCTTGATAAGCACGGGATCGGGAGTCCATGCAGAATAGTAGTTAAATGTAACCACGTCACAGTAATAACCCGCAACGCGCATTACCGCCTCATCCTTATAGCAACTGTTGATAAATCGGCAACCAATGTACATATGGTTAGGATCGCAGTTGTCAAGGGCTCTTGTAACTACGTCGAAATACTTATCATAAACCATTGCGCGGAACTCTACACGAAGCTCGTCGGTAACGTCGGCAACAGACACGTGAACGTCACCCGTCTTCAGATACATAAAGGTCCAGGCAGTTGCGTAAGTGTAGATAAATCTTTCGTCGGTATAGTCGAGAGAAAGGGCGTTGTCAAGCATATTCTTTGCGCTTGGAAGCTCGTTGTCGCTCATCCAGCCGTATACGTTTGAATCCTTTACGTACGAGCTTACTGAGCTTGCCGCCAATCTGAACGCATATCTCTCGAAGGAGGGATCGAATGCGGGAATAACGTCGCCAAGAAGCTCGGTATTACCACCGCTGCTTATGTTAAGATCAAGATCGGATGTATATTGGCTCATAAGGTAAAGTATCTTCGTCTGTGAGATAGGATCGTTTACCTTGTTAAGGTTAGTAATATCACTCCAACCGCCCGCGCTGTTAAAGCCGAGCTCCTTAAGTCTGTCGGTAGTGCTCTGCGCCCACGCCTCAACAGTTCCGTGCTTTGCAAGAAGCGCCGCCTTCTGGTTGGGGGAGCCTGTAGAAATGGTTACGCAGGCAACTCTGTAATAGGGATATCCCAGGGGGTCAATATTCCACCAGCGGTCGCCTATCTTCTTAGTATAGAAGTAGCCGGTCGCCTCCTGCTTAAGGCTCTCGTCCATAAGTCCGCCGTAAACGTCGTATTTAGCGGTCTCCGCTGTGCTTGCCTCATAGCCCTGAAGAGTGCTCATAAGTCTCGTTGCGTACGAGGTATATTTTGTGGAATCGCCGTTTGTGTTGGCTGCGCTTGCCGCATCTACGCTGAGCGTGTACTCAGAGTCAAGCATGGTGATGGTCTCAGCGGTATTCGTACCGTGAGCCTTGATCTTTTCCCATCTCGTAAACCAAGCCTGAACGTTATCCATAGCTACCTGCCAGGGATTCTCCGCTGTATACTCAAGATCGGTAGTGTACTCAAATCCGCCGTAGAAGAGCTTAAGCTCCGCTCCGCCAAGCGAGTTTTCCTTGGAAGCAAATCTGAGTCTTCTGCAAACGTCTGTGTCACCCTCGAGAATGAAGGAAACCTCGGTAGTACCCTTTTCTACGCAATTCTTTATGTAATCACCCAAGTCGATATAGAACATACCCGTACCGCCAACCTCTGCGGAGGTAATAAGGCTCTGCGCCTTGGGGCAATTGTTAATATCGAAGGAGCCAAGGAATCCAAGGCTGATCTTCTTGCTGTAAGAAATGCTGCTTTCCTTCCAATCGTTGCTGCAAGAATATACGTTTACCGCAGTGGGTATGGAAGTATTCTCCATAGACACGCAGTTGATGGCAATAATTGCGTTTTCAAGATCGGTAGTCGAAACGCCGCTGATATCAAACTTGAGATACGCACGTCTGTAATACTCGTTTGCGGATCCACTGAGTGCCTTAAGGTCAAGAAGCTCAGCCGAACCGTAGTTGTTGTATCTTGACGTTCCCGCCTCAACGTAGGCGTCTTCCTTTACCCCTACAGTCTTGTAAGATGACTCTACCTGACCGACTATAACGTCAAGTCCGTTGTAAGAAAGAGTAGTTCCGTTATTTATTTTTTCACTTTCAATATTCATCTTGTCTCCGTCAAAGGTAACGGTGATAAGATAGCTGTAATTAAAGAACTTTTTACCTTCTACAAGATTTTTCTTAACATATGGAGTAATATTGAACTTATAGGTAGACGAGCGGTCAAGCTCTATGCCTTCTACCACGAGAGCAAGATAATATCCGCCGTATCCCGCGCCGTCTACGCCGGGCTTGCCTATATTACCGTTCTCGTTAATGCCGGTAAGAACTCTGCTGTTTGCGGATACGACCTTTGTTCCGTTGCTTTCGTCCAAGCCGCCTCCGATGACCTCTGTGTCAACGTTAAAGCCTACGTCATCAAGATAAAGGTCATCAATACCGAATACAAATCTAAGGTCGAAGGTAGAATCGTTATTATAGTCGACGTCCTCTTTTCCCTGAACACCGATGTAATTGATATCGCTGTTGATAAAGTGGATACCTAAATCGTTAAGGATATCGTACTTAACCTTTGCTTTTCTCTCAACGTGGTCACCGATACGGATGGCGCATCCGTCTTCTTCCGTAAGCTTGAAGGAGGAAACACCGAGAAGCTTGCCGTTAACGGATACCTCAACGTCGTTATCGTAGGTTCCCGCGAGCAACGAGGGCGCGGAGCGCACCGCTACTCTTACATCGTACTCCTTACCAAGCTCAAGCTCAAGTCTCTCGGAGTTGTAAACACCCATCTCAAGCTTGCCGTGATCCGCGTAAAGAGTAACGGCAAATTTTCTGAAGTCCGCCTTAACGTCCGCGTCGGAGAATATTATCAACGAGGTATCTCCGTTGGGGCTGGATTCATTATAGACGTATTCATTAAACACGAATCTTGCGCTTACAACGTAATTACGGCCAAGAAGTGTTCCGTCTAAGTCACGGTAGTCCCAGACCTGGTTGTAACCGGTGCTGGAATAATACTTACCGTTTTTAGAGAGAGTCGCGCCGTTGTTACCCGTGTGGACAATATTACCTCCGCCGTTTGAGCCGTCGTTAAACGTAATGGGGGCGGCGTAAACTCCGCACACACCGCAGTGTCCGCCGGGGTTAAACAAGTGCTCACACTCGCCTCCACAATACATACATACTCCGTTAGAGTATCCCTTTTCAACGATGATGTTATCAAATTTTATCATCTGTATGCGGGCACGCTTTGCTGTGTACGCCTCTCCAAATCTGATTAGAGATGACGAGAGAGAGGACGAAAGTCCCGAAATAGCCGAGCTTAATTTACCGACAAGCTCGCCATCGCGTCTGATCTCCAAGCGTGTCTTACCCGAAGTCACCTCTAACACAACGTCAAAATTGTAAGCATATCCGGGAAGGATCTCGCATATCTTGACGTTGCTGTCAGCCGCCTTAATGAGGTAAAGCTTGTTTGCATCTCTGTCTATCCAAAGAGAAGCAAAAATTTGATAGTCGTTACCGTTTCTTATGTTGGTAAAGATACTGTAATAGTCGCTGGAACCCTGATTCGCATCGTAGAAAACGTTGTCGTTTCTCGCATCGTTCTTCACGTTTACTACGGTGCTCTTGGTTCCTACCGTAAAGTCAAAGTTAAAGTGAACGGAGTGGGACTTTTCTATAAGCTTTCCCTCATCGTTCACTACGCTTCCTCCGGCGTTTATGGAATCCGACTCTCCCATATCCTTTTTACAAACCGCGCAAAGGAAGTCAAGACCAAGCTTCGAGTGAGACGAGCAGGTCTTTCCGCAAACTCGGCAAAGAGATGTGTCCGAAGCATAGCTCCAATCGTGCGAGCAGGTTATCCCACAGTCACTGCATTTCTCGCCGCTCCACTCGTCGTGAGGACAATAATCCATACATATTCCGCAGGTCATAAGACCGGTAAATTGGTTCAGCTCGTATTCATGAGGGCAACCTTCAAGCGCCGAGGCCGACACAAAAGAGGAAACCGCCATTACCATTATGAGGAAAAACAACACGAACGTTGAGAAAATGCTCTTGGTTCTTCTCATAAATATCCTCCATACTCTTTTTTAGATATTTTTTAGTTTTATCACACAACACATTTTTTGTCAAGTTTTTTACAATATATTATGATTACGTAAGGTTTAAATTTTGGATTTAATCAATTGTAATATCAGCTACAACTATAGCGTGGTCATTCATCCAAGGCTCGGTAATGGTTTCTACAGACAAGATATTGATATTTCTCGAAACAAGAACATTATCCCAAGGTCCAGTACTGTTCACAAGGGTATTAAAGACGCCAAATCTGCCCGCGTTAGCCGCCTCAAAGCCTACCGCCTCAAATCTTGCAAGTTCTTCCTCGTAAAGAAGATTGTTACTTAATTTGCGAGCGCCATTGGTAGCATTAACGTCCCCCACATAATCTTCAGGATTAAAGTCGCCTAAAATTATGCAATATTCCTGTTCTTTCGCAAAATCAATAACCGCGCCTATCTGCGCCGCGCGTCTTTCTTTGCACGACCAGTCAAAGTGCAGCGTAACGACCGATATTTCCTTACCGTCAACGTTAATCTTACCGGTTAAGAACCATGGATGACCGTAAGTTTTCGTGTCGCCCAAAGTTAACACAGGCTCGGGATAATTGATTGCTTTAACGTCGGTTATCTCAAATCCCGAAAGAAACGCCTTTCCGTTATAGGTCAGGTTTGCTGTTGCGCTTCCCGTGAAATTTCTTTCGTAGTAGGGGTGAACGTTTTTGTAAATAGCGCTATTTGGAGTCGTGCTCGTTTCTTCAACAAAGTATCTCACGTCCTCCTGAAGTCCCCAAAGGTCTGCGTCCGCCTTTTGCATAACAGCCGTATATGCCTGCTTGCTTGCGTCGCTTCCGAGCGTCATATCCTTTCCCGTAAAATCACCCACGTTCCAGGTGGCAACTCTCAAACGTGTTTTCGTCACCCGCATGCTGATTTCGGGGAAATCCTTAAGCACTTGCGCATAGAGCGCCTTTGCGCCGAGAACGTCGGGATGCACCGTGTCGCTTGAAAGCATTCCCTCTGCCCAGCTGCTTCCCACCTCATTGGCATCAACCGCCGTAGCAAAATCGATATATCTATAGCCGGACTTTCTTATAATGTCATTCTTAAAGGTATGTATTCTGCCCGGATCGTCGCTTGTAGCAGGTGTGTTGGGTATAGTTGCGAGAATAGGCGTTATGCCCTTTTCGTTACATATTGAGATAAACTCGTTATAACAGCTGAGCCAGCTTGCGTTTACCGCAGTTTCGCTGTCTCTGTCGTTCATACCCATACACCAAACCGCATACTTGGGAGTACCGAACTCAAGAGCCTTTTTGAAGTCGGCAAGAGCACCTGCCGACGCTCTTCCCGGGAAGCCCATCATAAAGTAGTCGGTATAGCCGTCCTCAAGAAGATAGTAGGGCCATCTCGCCTCGTTCACCGTGCTGAAATAGGAGTCTCCCATAAGCCAGATGTCTTTTCTGTACTCGGAGCTTCCCCATTCCACAGACAGGTTTTCAAGGGCAGCACCCTCGCTCTTGGCGTAGATCTTTCCGTTTCGTCCGAACCACTCAAAGTTCTTTGAAATAAAGGTCTCACCGTTTGCCTTTATACTTACGCTCGCGGTTCTGAAGGAGGTTCTTACGGTAACCTCAACCGTTCCTGAAATATCAAGCCCGTGCTCGGTAGCGATAAGCGTTTGATTTTTTCCTGTTAAATAATTGTAAGCGCCAACCGTCTTATTCGTAAGTTCCACGGTTGAGCCGCCGTAGGCGGTCTCACCGTGTCCAAGCTTAATAACCGCGCCGTCAGCAAGCTGATTGGCGTCAAAGGTAAGCTTAAGGGTCTTATTGTGCATTACGTGGTTTTCGTCAAGGTAGAGGTAGGAGCCGTCCGACAGAGTTGCCGCGCTTGCCGTAAGAAGAGGCTCGGATATGGTCTGAATATCCGAAGGAGCAGTTTTGTCGGTTCCTATATCCTTAACGAGTATTTCATCAACGTATTTACCAATCAACACAGATGTACCTCCGCAGAATTTCCAGGTTTTTCCGCCGTCAAGCGAGTAGGTCATATCAGAGCTTACGCCGGTAAGCCAACCCGTTTCACCGTCGTAGCTTGCGGCGGGAGTGATAGCCTTGGGCAGGTCTGCGACCGTTTTTACGCCCGATACGGTGTGATAGAACTGCGCTACGTCGTGGATTCTGATAAAGGTCATACCGCCGTTGCTGATAAATACCTTTCTTCCGTAGAAGTGTATATTAGCCCAGCTTGAGCCGTCGTACTCAAAAATATTTCTCACGTTTCCGTAGGTAAGACCGTGGTCGGCAGTTATAGCCGCGGTAAGGGGATTTCTCGTACCGTTACCGTTTGCGGGGTCGTAAGGTTGATTATTCCATACGAGCATTACGTCTCCTGTTGAGGGAATAGTAACGATGGTGTTTGTTGAGCTTGGCGTATCCATACCATCAACCGCTACGGGTTGCGCCCAAGTTACACCGTTATCGGTGGATATAGACTGATATATCGTATTTTCGTCACGGGTTCTCATAGTAAGCAGAAGGTGTCCGTTATCAAGCTCGGCTATACTTGTTTCATCCGCGTTTTGGGGAAGAATTATAGAGTTATCCGCACGGGTCCAAGTATATCCCTCATCATCTGAATAGAAAACGACAGCGTTAATATACTCTCTGAAGTGTGTGTTTGAGGAGTGTCCCCAATCATCGTGCTGATATTCATGCGCAGTGTAGGAATACAGTATTCTGCCGTTTGAAAGTCTTGTAATAGAGTTACCGCTGGTGCCTCCGCCATAGGTGTCGGGATAGATGTCCGTAACAAGCTTGATGGGATCTTCCCAGTTTTTGCCCAAGTCATAGGAACGGGTGAAAAATACGTCTGCCAAATATCCGTTTCCGTCTTCTCTTTCGTAGATCACACGGTAAACAAGACCAAGAGTTTCCTGCTTGTCATCAAGGTAAATTACCTTGCCGCTGGATACGCTGAGTGCGTTGGTTGGCATATCAAGGAACATCCAGGGCTCTCCCCAGGTATATCCGCCGTCAAGCGAAGCTACCGCAAGCATCTTGTAAGTCGAATAGTCATGGGTGCCGTCTGTAGCTCCGATAAATACCATTATAACCGTACCGTCGGGAAGCGTAAAGAAGCAACCCTCGCCACCACGCCAGTAGTGGTATCTGTAATAGTAAGAATCCGCCTCAACGGAGGAATATGCCGCAAAATCCTCCTTTACGCTGTCAAGCGTAACGTTTATACCATCTGCCTTTGCGTAAAGCTTTATCTGTACGCAGTTAACGCTGTCAAAGGAAAGTCTAAATACGTCCTTGCCGTCCTTTGTATCGCGGCTGAGAACAACGTTATCTATATTCCTATAATCGCAGTTATCGTCGCTTACGTAAACCTCGAAGGCGTTAGCGTCAAGGTCAGCAAGACCGCTTCCCACAAGCTCTATAGCCTCAACATCGGTGTGAGTTCCGAAATCAAAGCCGATGCTCATACCCGTAACAAGCTCCAAGGACGTGCGAGTGTTGAATTCACGAGCCAAAGAGGTGTGCAATGGGTCTCTGTCGGTATTGGGAACGATTACAAAATTACCTGCAAGCTTGTACTGACGCGCTATCTGCGCCTCGGGGCGGATATTGCCAAGAGGCTTGACCTCTATGGGATTTTCCTCACCCACCGTTGCCTGATAATGAATCTTGATATATCTCGCCTCAACGCCCGAGAACTCTATAAGAGCCACCCACTTACCGTTCTCGTAAAGGTGATTGTAGGTAATACCCTTAACTGCCGTATAGGTTATATTATCGTCACTATAATATGCTATGAAGTGGCGAACGTCGCTTGACTTTATAACATCCTCGCTTGCCGCCTCGGTATAGATACGAAGTGCGTTTATCTTCTGTTTTACTCCAAGATCAACGCCTATACTGTTGTTCTTCTTATTGAACTGAACCGAGGTTGAAGCGTCGGCGTAGGACATCGCTCCGTTTGCGGGAGCGGTATCGTTTTCAAGATACATAGCCTTGCTTCCCTCAATAACTACGGGGAGGTAGGACGTGGGAGCTTCCTCCTCACGCTCGGGCATCTTTATAACGCCCTCTGTATCAAAGGAGTAGCTTACGTCTTTTACAGAAACGGTTGTTTCTGCCCCGAGAGAGCTTACACCGAAACCGTCTATATAATCAAAGTCGGCGTAAAGCAAGCCGTCACCCACAAGCTCGCCGTCTACGTAGATATAAACGTAAGCGCTGTTTCGGTCGTAGGGCAAACGAATCGTGATATACGCGCTTTCGTTTTCCTTTATCTGACCCTTGGGGTACTTGTTGCCGTTATCGTCGGTAAGTATGGTGTTTATAAGACGCCAAGTGTCGCCGTAGTGGCTGGGGCGCTTGAATTCAAGCGCGCCGTCTTCTCTGACGCGGAAAACAAAGCGTTCTTCACCATTTTCGGTAAGAATAATCTGCGCCGTTTTGTCAAGCGAATCGGTTTTAAGGGTAAAGCTGAAATCACCCGAATACGCTCCCACCGACAGATTTCTTACAACACTTCCCTCTCCGCTAAGAGTAATTTCGCCGTTATTAAGCGCCACATTACCCTCTGCGGTATAGGTATCGGGAATTGCGGTTGCCGAAGAAAGATCGTCCGAAAATTCCTTAGCCTTTTCGGTTATTATTGTAGTTACGTTAAGATTGTCGATATAGAAAAGGTCTCCTTTTCCTTCCACACTGCCCGATTCAATAGAGAAACGGTCAACCGTGGGTATAGAGCTTCTTGCCCACACGTCGGCAAGCTTGGAGCCGTCCAAATAAAGTCTTGCCGTTGTTTCGCCGGGCTCGATCTCTATTTTTATGCGATACCACTCGCCGGGTGTAACGTCGTTTTTGGTCGTAGCAAACCAACCCGAGCCGTTATAATACTTCAAAGTTGCAGTACCGGTGTAATTGCCGTCAAGGTCGGTATTGGGGAATACGCCCACAAGGATCTTGCCCGCATCTGTCGTTTCAGCCTTGCTGTAAATATTAAAGTAATTGGCTTCAAACAGTCCGTCGCTTGCGAGCATATAATCAAATTCCACGATAATGCCGTCCGCTTCATCAAAGCTTCTCGTAGCTCTTACGGGACCTATCTTCTCCGAGCTGTCCTGCACGAGAAGAGCATTGTTAAGGTCAACCAAAGGAAGGGGCTTGAGGGCAGCCTTGACGAATACGGTAGAAGTGTTTGTTGCCGAGTTTGTCCAGCCATCGGGAATTACACCCTCAGCGGTGCTGTCAAAATCATTTGAATAGGTCTGGCTGTCGGACACAAAATCAAGGTTATCCACCCAGTGAATATCTTTTGAATCCCAGCCCCTGTTTGCCAAATAAATTTGGTTTACGGCTTTTGACACGGCGTTATCGTATGTAGCCGTAAACAGAATTTTTGCGTTTTGCTTTACGGTGACGGTAGCCTTAGCTCCGTTAAGTTCAAGCGTGAAGTTGTACCACTCGCCCTTTGTCAAGGACTTAAAGCCCGTATCAACGTACTTTGAGCCGTCGTAGTAGCTGAGCTTTGCGTTTTTATCGTAGTCGGCTACGTCCTCCGTCCAGCTTTCGTCCAATTTCGAAACATAAAGTCCGTATACAAACGTTCCGTCGGCAGAAAATCCGAGGCGCGCACCGCCCTTTGCGCCGTTGTAGTGCGGAGATATACCGTCGTACAGATAATCAAAGGAAAGTGTAGCCTTTGAAGTTGAGTTTATCGCGTAAACGCTGTTTATAGCGTTACTGTGCATATAAGTATGGTTTATATTGAGCGCCTTGTTGGATAACTGAGGCGCGCGCGTAGCATAGGATGCATCCTGAACTCTTACGTTTGCTGTATCGATATCAACAGCCCAGGATTGAGCGCAAGACAAAACCCAAACGTCCGATGCTACGGTTTTATTTAACTCGTAGTCCTCAAAGTCCTCGTTAAAGCTATAATCACCCGCTGCAAGGGATATGTTATCCATCCAGTGGCTGTCGCCGGGGTCCCACGATCTGTTTGCGAAGTATATCTGGTTTACTTCAAGAGCGGTGCTTGTCGTAATAGTCTTTTCGCAAACCACCGCACCGTCATAGCTTATCTTTAACTCGAGCTTGCTTCCGTTTGCGTCGGGAGATATCTTCAAATCAAAATGATACCATTCGCCTTTTACAAGATTTGCGAATTCCGATTTTACATTGCTGCTTCCGTTGTAATAATAAACTTCTCCAAGATTGTCGGTGCTGTTTGACTGATCGGCGGCTGTTTTATAAATCTTAATTCCGAATTTATCCGTGCCATCCTTCGCGAGAAAAATCGATGCTCCGCCGCCACCCGGCTTTTCGGGAGACATGCTTTCGTACTTATAATCAAAGGAAAACTCTGCCGATGCGGCGGTGTTAAAGCTGTGAGTTGCCGTTAGGTTATTTGTGGATGAATAAGCGTGCTTAAGGTTCATCGCGCGGTTTTGGTAGGTTGTTTCCTCAGACACCTGCTTTGTAATCGGAGATTTCTTCGCTCTTATGTAACAGGTTTTAGTACCGTCATCGAAATCAGAATAGTTATTTCCTTGTATAATACTCCAATCGTCAGAGCCTATCGTCTTGTTATGAGCGTAATCCTCGAAATCCTCGTTGTAAGTATAACTTCCGGCGGTAAGCTGAATATTATCTACAAAATGGCTATCCGCGGGATCCCAGGTTCTGTTGGATAAAATAATCTGGCTTACGTCCGCAGATGCTGTATTGTCATAGGTGGCGGTAAACAATTCCGCGCCGTTCTGTTTTACGGTAACGGTGGTTTTCGCTCCGTCAACAGTGAGTGTAAAATTATACCACTCATTCTTTTTCAGCGTGTTGAAGCCGGTTTCCTTTTGTCCGCCGCCGTCACGATACAAAAGTCTGGCACAATCGTCGCTTACGTTCGTTGAATCCGCTTTTTGTATGCGCAAATACACCGAAAGTGCGTCACCGACACCAAATCCGATATCAGCTCCGCCATTTCCCGAATCTGGCGACATACTCTCGTACTTATAGTCAAAAGACAGGGTTGCCTTATTCGTTGCCGAAAAGCTGTGAACAGCTTTTATTACCGCAGTTCCGCCCCAATAATGACTTATGTTAGCCGCCATATTGGGGTAGGTCTCCGTCGTTCCGACCACTGTCTGCGCGCCGTTTCCCATGTTTGCCGTATTCCAGCCGTCAACGTTGGGGGCTTCGCCAACCGTCAGGTTTTCAAAACTTTGGTTTTCGACTGCCGTTTCGATATCTGCCGCTGAGGCAAGCATCGAAAAGGCGGAAATGAGCATAGCAAAACAAAGAACTATACTTATTATTCTGTTTGTTTTCTTCATTGTCTCGTCCTCCTATCTCAGTTTTCCTCGGCAAATTCATATCTGCCGTTGTCAAGAATGTTAAGTCTTACGCTTTCACCGTAATAGGTCTTATCACCGATAACGGTAAAGGGCTTGACTATAATATAGCTACCCTTGTATCCGAAGAAGTCGCCCTCAATCTCAAGCGCGGAGAAATATCTGTATCCGTACTCGGTAGCGTAAATATTTTTTCCGCTTGCCTGAACGCTCGAATAAACTATTGCGGCGCTCTTTGTTACAGCGGTATCATTGTACGCCTCTTGGCTTGGTTTGTATGCCATAACCTCGTATCCAACGCTTCCGTAGTAAAGGCTGTCAACGCCCGAGAGAAGTCTTATTGCGTTTGTAACGTCGTGGGGCTGGAAGCCTACGATTTCTGCGGTGTCGGTCTCGCCGATACCGTTTATCTTGACGTCGCTTACCCTATCGCTGTTGTACTTAAAGGAATCGGCTTTGCTTTCAGCGCCAAGAAAGTCGGTTGCATATACCTTTATTTCGTTGGCAAAAGCAAGCTCCTCGCCCTTTTGGTACTTCGCAAGCGTTCCGTTTACGTAGTATCTTGCGTCACCGTTTATATCGTCGTAAACGACGGCAAGCTCTTTGGCTTCTTCAAGCGTATAGACAACGCCGTCAGCGCCACAAAGTCTTACAATCTTTCCGCTTTCGTCCTTAAGGCAAAGCTCGGCAGTCTTATTGTTAACGTAGAACATATTGTAGGAAAGGCTTCCGCTTGCCGTCTTGCGTTCAAGTTTTGCCAAGACCGTATAGGCGTTAGCCGAAGCTCCGCTTGCCGCAAACTGCGCAGTAAAGGCAAACGAGGTTACTTTTTCACTGTAGTCATGCGACATATCGCAAACCTTTACGTTTGAATAAACGAACTCGCCCATTCCGTTGTCGTGGAAGACTATCTTGGGGTTCTTGTCGTCACTTACAAGCTTCTTTGAAGAAGCCTTGTACTCTCCGTCAACGTAAACGTCGTACTCGCCTGTTCTCGGATCGATATACAAAGCAAAGCTTGTAGTCTTGCCAACCTCAAGATAAGCCACGGTTTCGGTTTTGCGGTAATTCATGGTATCCTGCTTTGCAATGGTCGTAGCATCAAAACCCGAAAGGGGGGCTATAAGTTTAACCTCGCACCTGCCGTCGGTCACGCCTTTAGTCGTTCCCTCGGCGTTGCCCGTTTCCCAACCGTCGGGAATAACGCGAAGCTCGGACGCAGGGCTATAAGACGCCTCGGTGCTTACAAGCGCATAACCCTTATACGCTCTGTAATTGGGATCGTTGAGGTCTCCGGTTTCATTTGATGGAAGGCTATTCGGAGTAACGTCAAAGGTAAGCCAATAGGGGGATGCCGACTTGCTTATGACCTTATTCTGAAGATAGAGATTCTTGGGTGCCGTAGCGCTGAAGCTGTTCAGATCTGAAAGCATAAGCGCATCCTTTTTATATCTGTACGCTACGTCGTTGGCAGGGTTCATAAGCTCTTTGTTAAGCATATTCCGTACCTTTTCTCCGCAAGAAGCGCAAACGAAAACGCATTCGATACCGCCGACAGTATAGTTAAGCTCCACGTCCTCGGGCGCAGACGCGCTTTCAAGATGGTAGCAGTTGCTTGATACGGTATCGTCTATATAGGTTTCGGCAAAAAGCTTTATGTCCTTAAAGGAAAAGTTAGCTCCCTTGCTGTAGGTATCCCACTCCAAAAAACGCACGTATGACTCAGTTTCAGCCGTCGAGTTACCCATAGTCTCAGAACCTACATATTTGTTATCTACGTATACGTCGTACGCTCCGTTTGACGTATCAACACGAAGAGCCACGTTGTATGAGCCACCCGCCTTAACGTCAAAAGCCGTTGCCGCATTTCGGAAATCATTTCCCGATTTGAAGAATTTTATCTGAGCCACGCCGTCGGTCTCACCCTTGGAAGTACCGTCAGCATTTCCCTCTTCCCAGCCGTCTGCGATAAGTCTTAAGGGACAGAAGAAATTACCGTTAACGACCATACTGATAACCGCCCATCCTCTGCTTGCGCGGTCAGATGTGTCAGATGCATTACCGCTTTCAAGATTGGGCAACGCCCCTACCGTCATATCAAAGATAAGCCAATAAGGTTCTCCGCCTTTTGAGATAACGTTATCCTCAACGTAGAGGGCGTTTCCCATAGCGGCGCTAAATCCGGCAGAAAGCTGTTTGTCGGTATACACCTCGGCATAGTCCGAGGCTTTGTAGGTGTTTATCGACTTACTGCTGTCAACGTGACCTACTACGCTTACCGTTTCGCCGCAGGTCTTGCAAAGGTTGGCGATAGTAAAACCTCCGCTGTTATGCACAAGCCTTTTTTCGGTACTGTGAGTGCAATTTGCCGCTGAAACGCCAAGCATCAGTACGCTTGACATCAAAATTACAGCTATCAGTACCAATGAAACGGTTTTCAATAGTTTTTGTGTTTTCATAAAAACCTCCTAATTGAGTATTGAGTCAAAAAGTGTTTTTTTTGATTGTTTTTATTTTATCACTTTTCTTTCTCGAGTAAAATGTTTTTTTTTGCAAGTTTTATGCGTTTTTTTAAATGACACAATTGAAGGGTTGCTATAAAAGCTATAAAGTATAATGGTTTATAACGGTTTGTTACACATTTCAATAATTGCTCAATGTGTTTTTGTTGTGCCGAAATATATGGTTTCCATGTAAAAATTAAAAAATCATCTCCGAATTTTTCTGCGAAAAAATTCGGAGATGCCATGTATTTATGTAATTTAAATTGTTTTGACTATGTTCGCTTATTGTATTTACGATAATCTCTCGGAGCTGTAGAAAACCTTTTAGTAAAACAGTGTGAAAAATAAAATTGGTCGCAAAACCCCAGCGCGTTACTTATTTCAGCCACCGTCTTTTTGTCGTCAGTGGACAAAAGCATGCGCCTTGCCTCAAGCATAAGCAAATCGTCCATATATTGCGATACGGTCTTTCCCATTTCGCTTTTGAACAACCCGTTAAGTGTTCCGACCGAGCAGAACACCGCTTCGGCAATCTCGCGCGTTTTCAGCTTTGCCGAAAGATGTGTTCTCATGTACTTTATTGCGGTAGAAACCGTAGCCGAATAATTAATGTTCAAATCTTCAAATCTCATTTCGGTCATAGCTTCGGAAACGGCACGTATTACCTCTGCTTTTAACTGAAAATGCTTTGATGGATCGGTTGAATAATACCACTCATACATTTTTTCAAGTTTTTCTCTGCTACGGGGGAATCTGACTATTCTGGACATTGGCGAAGATAAAAAGTCGCGTCCGTCGGGCATTGTAAGATACACGTGAAAGAAGACCTTCTTTACGCTTGGAGTACCGCGATAGCCATACGGCAGATCACACGGAGCAACGTACACATATCCCGGCTCTATTTTTATAATCTCGTTATCTAAAACGAACTCTCCCGAGCCGTCAATAACAAAATAAAGCCTCGTAAAGGGAGAAGGAAAAATTTCCTGAACCCATATGTCGTCGGTTTCCGCATAACCGTGACCAACAACAGACAGTTTACAAACCCCAAATTCACCGTCAAAATATCTGGAATACTTAAGAAGCATATTTCACCTCAAAAACACATAAAAATTTCCCCAAAAAACATTTCAAAATTAAGAAAAATGTGATATCATATAGAAAAACACATAATCCGGCTTTAGTTTACCATAAAGATCGGCGAAAGTCAACAAGGAGAGAAAAATTATGTCAAGCTACGTACGCAGAAAATCACCAGGAAATACAGATTGGTTCGTTCACGACCGATTCGGAATGTTTATTCACTTCGGTCTTTACGCAATGCCCGCCCGCATCGAGTGGGTAATGTCGCACGAAAAAACGCCCGTAGAGGTATACGAGCGCTATTCCAAGCATTTCAATCCCGATATGTTTGACGCTCGCGAGTGGGCGCGCACCGCAAAGGCGGCGGGAATGAAATATGCGGTGCTTACCACAAGACACCACGAGGGCTTTTGCCTTTTTGACACACAGTATACCGATTACAAAATTACCAACACGCCCTTTGGACGCGACCTTGTAAAGGAATATGTTGAAGCTTTTCGCGCGGAGGGCTTGAAGGTGGGCTTCTACTATTCACTTCTCGATTGGCACCACCCCGACTACACCATAGACAGATGGCATCCGCTCCGCGACCATCCCGACGCGGTAGAAATGAACAAAAAGCGCGACATGAAAAAATACGCTGAGTATATGAGAAATCAGGTAAGAGAGCTTCTCACCAATTACGGAAAGATAGACATTCTTTGGTTTGATTTCTCATTTGACCCCGCAAGAGCGTTTCCGCAATTTAAGGGCAAGGGAAAGGATGATTGGGAGTCCGAAAAGCTTATCGCGCTTGCACGTGAGCTTCAGCCCGGCATTATGATAGATAACCGCGCCGATATTGAGCAGGATATCAACACTCCAGAGCAGTATCAGGTTGACGAGTGGCCAAAGCACAAGGAAACGGGCGAGCTTCTCACCTGGGAGGCGTGCCACACCTTCTCAGGCTCTTGGGGCTACCACCGCGACGAAATGACTTGGAAATCCCCCGAAATGCTTATTGAGCTGCTTTGCAAAACGGTAGCTCTTGGCGGAAATCTGCTTATGAATGTGGGTCCTTGCGCCCGCGGATATTTTGACAAGCGCGCCATGAACGCCCTCGCGGTCTACGGTGAGTGGATGAAGTACAACTCACGTTCTATCTACGGATGCACAATGGCAGAGCCCGAATTCAAGGCTCCAAGCGGTACGGTATTTACACAGAGCGAGGACGGAAAAAGACTTTATTTACACATCTTTTCTTATCCTTACAGATTCCTTAAATTAGACAATCTTGCTGACAAGATAGATTATGCCCAGTTCTTGCACGACGGAAGCGAGATAGGATATGACATCGGTAAACCAAATCACTTCTGCGACGGTATTAGTGAAAGCAAGAACGCCATCTTCCTCAAGCTCCCCGGGGTGAAGCCCGACGTTGTAGTTCCCGTAATTGAACTGTTTCTCAAATAAAGGTACAGATTTGGGGATTAAAAATGATAAATTATATTAACATAACATAATTCACTATAAACACCTCTATCATAAGGTATCTTATAAGTTAAGAATTTTTTTGGTAGGCCTTGACGCTTTCTTGGGCGAATATTTCAGCGTATAAACGCTTGAAAGACCGTTTCCGGCTTTCAATGTAAGCACAAGCGCATCAGCCGACTCGTCAGGGAGAATTATTCTCGCCGTAGGACCTTGGGCGTTGACGTTTGCCCCCGTCTCGGCATTCCAGTCAAGCAGATGAAGCGTCGTCTTTCCTACGGTAACGAACACGCTTACCGTTCCGCTTATCTTTTCCGCGCTGTCGTTAAGAAGCCAGAGCTCAGGGTCAAATACCTCGCCCGCGCTCCACGAGAATTTCTTTATGCGAGCACTGAAAAGTGTGGGGCGCAGAGCATCCTTTATAAAGTCGTAGCAAGGCTTTGGAGTGGTCGGGTACTCGATGACCGAGTTGTTGGCGGCGGTTTTCCAAGGCTCGTCGTAGCACCAGTTTATTGCCATAGAACAACGCGGCCACTGCTTGCGCGTCTCCTCAAATATTGTGCGATAGCCCTCGCGCTGAAGCCAATTGGAATTATCCACAAGTTCCTCTATCGAACCGGGCTTTCCAAAATATTTCTCAAGCGTAGACAAACAGAGCCATGTGTCGCCTATCCATGCGCCGTAACCATGATGAGCCACCCACGCATCGGTTTCTCTCGGTGGAAAAAGCTCGTCCTCGGGGATTATCTCGCGCAGGGTCTTGACACTTGAGATAGAGGGCACGCCAAACTCGGTGTATGCGGTGTTTGTTGAGTTTCTGAATGCGGTGTATACCTCTCCGCCCTGACGGTCGAAGTAGAATGTGTAACCGCCGTGTGCCATGCCGTAAAGCGGCGAGGTCATAAGGAACGGGCGGTCGCTATCCAACTCAAAGCAAAGTGAATCAAGCAGTCTGAGCGGTGGCGATTGCTCGGTCATTCCCGACCAGCTGTTGAAAAGCTCGTTACCGCCGCACCAAAGTGCCAGCGAGGGGTGTGAGCGCAATTTTCTTATTATGGCGCTTGCCTCGGATCTGAGCGTTGCCATATATGAGGGGATACCCTTGTAGTTGTTACAGGCAAGCATAAATTCCTGCCATACAAGGATTCCGCAGCGGTCGCAAAGGTCGTAAAATACGTTCTTCGCCAATCCCGCGCCGCCCCATATACGGAAAACATTCATATTGCAATCGCGAGCGAGAGCTACCAGCTTTTCATAGCGCTCGTCTTCTACTTTGCCCCAGAAAAGGTCGGGATTTACCCAATTTGATCCCTTCGCGAAAATGCGCCTGCCATTAAGTTCAATGGTAATCGGTGCTTCATATCTGCCCTTGGGGAACTCACGCGGTCCGTCAGAGTTGGCATTCCGCACAAGGCGGAGACGCTTGAAGCCGATAAAGCCAGACACGGCTTCGACACCGTTGGAAATCTCGTATCTGTAAAGGTAGGGCTCGCCTTGACCGTTACACCACCAAAGATTGGGAGTGTTTATTTCGAAGTTGGTTTCATCGCCTTTGTGTACAAGTTTGCCGTCGCGGTCAAAAAGCGAGATCTCACAAGGAAGAGCACTGTAAAACCTGCAATTGACAGAGCCGACCTTAAGCGATTCGTCAAGCGATGCCAGCACCTCAACACCGCCTATGTAGCCTTCGCCGCGTGTCTCGATAAAGGCATCCTGCCACATTCCCGAGATAAGCAGGCGTGGATTCCAATCCCAGCCGTAGCAAACGGGTGGCATGCAGGATTCGTCCGCCTCATCGCGCGTACCCGCTTTGCCGTTTTTGCTTTTGGGAAGTGGATAGATGTGTATTCTCAATTCGTCGTTGCCGCGCAAAAGGTCGCTGAGGTCAATCTCCACGGGCTTGAACATTCCCTCGTATGAGTAAATGGTTTCGCCGTTTAAAAGAATATCGTATTTGTATATGATGCCCTCGGTAACGAAAAAGATGCGCTCGCCGTCTTTTTTATCATATTCGAGGGTGGTAAAATACTCCCACGCGTCGTCCTCGTAGGGAATGAATTTTTTGTAGTTGTCGGCGTAATTAACATCTCCGAAATTCTTAAAAACGCCGAAGTCATATTGAATATTCCCGGGAACCTGCGCCGCAAAGACCTCACCCGTACGACAGTTTTCACCTTGCCAATTTTGTTTGAAATGCATGTAAATACCTCTCCTTATTTTTTACTTGATATAAGTCTATCATAAATCGTTCAAAATGTATATTGCAAAAAGCTATAAAAGCAAAAAAGCATTACAAAATCTGCAAAGCTAAGCTAAATCAAGCGTGTCTGAGGTGGTAGACTAAAGTTCCGTGGATTGATGTAACTTTCACATAGTAAAAGCAGAAATATTGTATCTAAATTGTAATTTAAATTGTAGCACACACTTTAGCAAAAGAAAATGTTTTTTTTAATGAGTTTTATGCGTTTTTTACATATACCGAGGAGTGCCAAGAGTACCCCAAATATCTTTACCATAGTTGCACCCTTGCGCATTATTGCGGTAAACCCCTCGGGGACTATGAACGCATCGCTGAAAGCAGTCACGTTCTGCATTGTGCAGTATATATGGGCATACTCGGGCATAGTTACCATAAAACCGCCTACATTAAGAGTGATATTTACTCCATTGCACTCAAGGATATATCATACCCTTATTTCATCTGTTACAGCAAGCAAGCTTATTGGTGCGTAACCTACGACGAAATTGCAAGCTCAAAGCGCACTCTGTATGTCGTAGTCGCTGCACTCGGCGGCGGTGCGGATGAAAGCGAAACGTTAGATATTTACAATACTTTAATCGAAAAATGTAATTGATTTCCACACAAAACTTTGCTATAATTGTAAAAAAGCCCAAAGGAGACAGTTATGGACGGAAAAAGCTTATTAAAAAAATACATCGAAAAATTCAATAAAAATGATTTTAAAAACTACACGCCTCAAATAGGAAACGATAAGGCATATGAGTTTTTGGAAAATCGCATTCCATTTCTTCATTGCACCGATAAGGACATCGAAGAAACGTATTATTTCAGATTTTGGATGTTAAGAAAGCATATTGAGCTTATTGCGGACGGAAAGCACATTTTGACCGAATTTCTCGAAAAAGTTCCCTGGGCAGGCGTACATAACACGCTTGTAGCGGCAATTGGGCATCATATCAACGAACTGCGTTGGCTCTCCGACGGAAATAAATATATAGAGGATCAGGTTCTCCATTTTCTTGAAAACAACAACAAAAGGGCTTTTCAATACAGTTCATGGCTTGTAACCTCACTTTACGACCATTGCCGCCTTATAGGAGATTTCTCATTTATGCTTAATAATTTTGAACTTCTTGACTGGTACTATAACGGTTGGGAAATTGAAAAAAAGCAGTTAACAAACGACGGCCTTTATTGGTCTATTGATAATTTTGATGCAATGGAATTTTCAATAAGCGGTCACCCCGAGGGCGGCATAAGACAACCCGGGTTACGCCCAACTCTTAACTCGTATATGTACAGCGCGGCAAAAATCCTTTCGGAAATTGCAAAAATGAAAGGTCTTGACGAAAAATCCGCCGATTATGCCAAAAAGGCGGAAAAGCTTGGTGCTTTAATCGAAGAGAGGCTTTGGGACGGAGAATTCTACAAAGCTGTTCACGCTGACAACATCGACACTGTGCATTCATACAAGGACATAGTTCCCGAACAAAATGCGAGAGAACTTATTGGGTACATTCCCTTTGCATTTGGTCTTGGAAACAAAGAAAAGGCACTTGCCTCATTCCCCTGGCTTACTGACGAAAAGGTGTTTCTGGCTGATACAGGACTTACAACCGCAGATAAAAGCAATCCGGGCTATTTGAGGAGCGCCGACCATGAATGCCTTTGGAACGGCTACATCTGGCCCTTTGCTACGTCACAAACGCTTGAAGCGTGTATTGCTGTAATGAACAAATACGGCAACGAAGTTATGAGTAACGAAAAATTCACCATGCTTCTCTCTCAATACGCAAGGATGCATTACAGAGTAAACGAGGACGGTGTAAAAGTAAATTGGATTGATGAAATGATGCACCCCGATAAGCTTGTATGGCAAACAAGAGAGTGGCTTCACGAGTGGGAATCAACCGAAAAATTCCTTCCCGTATACGGCGGAATTAACCGAGGCAAGGACTACAACCATTCGACATTCTGCGATATTGTTATTAAAGGCCTTGTCGGTGTTGACGAAAAGGATGGAGAGCTTGTTCTTAATCCCCATATTCCCGCAGATTGGGAGTATCTCAAGCTGGAAAATCTTACGTTCAGAGGCAAAAAATACGATATTACTTACGATAAAAACGGAAATATTTACGGAATAAAGGGCTGGAATATCTCCCACCATAATTCATAAAGACTATGTTTAAAAAAAGAAACGTTAACAATGATGGGGCATTCATACAAAAGCTTCTTGATAAAAGAGGTATTGTAACGATAAAAAAGCCCGGTAAATACTTTATAAAAAATACACTGATAATTCACTCAAATACAAGGTTGATACTCGCTCCCGGCGTTCACATTATTTCCGCGCCGATGTCGCGTTGCGCACTTATCGAAAACGAGTTTTTTGCAGGCGGTGGCACTGACGAAAACATCGAAATAACAGGCGGTATATGGGACGGAAACTGCGACTGTATGGGACTGGATGCAGTATATGAAGCCAAGCACCGCGAGGATGAGCCGTATAGCCCCTCGCTTTTCAAGGGTAAGCTTATAAGATTTGCTCACGTTAAAAATATTTCTCTTGAAAAAATGACGGTTAAAGATCCTATAAGTTACGGTATTCAAATTGCCGATGTGAATGGATTTATAACGCGTGACCTGTATTTTGATTACAATCATCACTTTGGCACTACAGACGGAGTTCATATTAACGGGCCTGCGCGTAACGGAGTGATTGAAAATCTTTACGGTACAACAAACGACGATATGGTTTCGCTTACAACCGTTGACGAAAAGCACGCAGAGGTTACGCTCGGAGACATTGAAAACGTATGTATAAGAAACATCAGCGCGGAAAACGGTTTTTCGGGTATCAGATTACTTGCCGCGGGTGGATTCAGCTTGAAGCGCGTACATATAAACGGCGTGTATGGCGAATACAGACACAACGCTGTTCTTGTTTCACAGCACAACACACGCCCCAACACACCGGTCTGGTTTGACGACATCACTATTGAACACGTCCACGCCTCAAAAAGTGATAAGCTCCTTGGCGAGGGGTGTTTTACCATGTGGGACGACAAGGCACCGTACACTGATCCCGTTATATGGATTGAAAACGGCACAAACACCGGAAACTGTATAATACGCGACATCAGCAGAAATGAAAAATCAAAAATAACAAAAGCATACCTTATCCAAATCGACAATGGCGCGAAAATAGAACGCCTTGTTCTTGAAAATATATCTCAAACAAACGATGAGGGTGTAAGTGCCCCCGTATTCTTCAACGAGGGTACTGTTAAAACTCTTATCGAAAACAATGTAAAAAAATAAAAGCAGAGGGCATCAAAAGTGCACAAGTCCGTTAAAAACGGACAATTGAAAAAAGAGCCTCCTATGGTAGAATTAAAGTACTACCATAGGAGGTTTTGTTATGTCAAGGAAATATGAGAAGCTACTCTGTGAAAGCCTTTGAAGAACTCTGTTTCCTCTAGTTTTCATTTGTCAGCCAACCGTAATCGAATGTGGCGAGGTAGTCGGATTTGCCCCATTCGGTTTCATATATGACGTAGATAAGCCCTGCCTTATTGTCAACCGCAACCTCAACGTAGCCTCCTCGGTCGGCATCAATAAGCTTGGATATGGGATAGGTCTTTCCGTTATCGAAGCTTGCGTGAACTGTGACGTGGCTTCTGTCTTCCTTGGTTGCACAATTGGCAAAAATCATCGTATACGGGTGCTTGCCGTCGTTATAAGCCGCCACAGACCCAAAGCATCCGGGGTCGGGAAGCTTGTAGTCAGGAGCATAGCCCTGCCAATCTGAATATCCGTTTTCGCTGTACGCCTTGGCGCGGCAAAAGCCTTGAAAACGAAGATTGAGGTAAACTCTTCCGTCCGAGGTAAGCGCCGCTACAGTCTCATTGGGGCAGATAATTTCGGTATTTGTTCCGAGAAAATTACCAAGCTTCCATGTCTCCCCGTTGTCCTTGCTGTAAAATGTAGTCACCACCGACGGAGTATGGGATTTTATGGGCGCCTCGTAAAACTTGGGCACCATCCATACGGGAATTATCAGCGTACCGTCCTTTGTCATAATTCCGTGACCGGGTCCAAAAGCAAAGGCATTATGATAATCGGGATTCGTAAACTCTGTAATATCAATAGGCTCGCTCCATGTAAGTCCGTCGTCGTCGCTGTAACGGCGCATTGCCCGTCCGCCGTTTACCGTGTAATTCTCACAGTAAAGGAAATGAATGCGTCCGTTTTTGTCCTCAACCATTACGGGGTTGTTGACGGTATTACAGGTCTCGTTACCCTCGGCAAGCTTAATAAATTCTCCAAAGGTCTTGCCGTGGTCGGTGGAGCGTTGCATAAGTATATCCATCATTGCCCAATCGTCGCCAGCCTGACGAGCCTCGTTATAGGCAAGTACGGTGCCTTTTCTTGTGACTATCATTCCCGGGATGCGGTGTCTGACGTAATTATCCCCGCCTCTCCAAAGCTCTTTAACTTCAAACATAAAACTCAACTCCCTTTATGAATGGAATTATCTCCTTTGCCACTACTGACTTCTGCTCGTCATTAAGTGCGCCGAAAGGCTTGCGGCACTCGCCGAAATCGATGCCGAGCTGATTAAGCACTTCCTTCTCAGCCTGCATAACGCCAAACTTGCAAAGGAGTGTGATTATGCGGTTAGCCTCTCTCTGCACCTCCTGCGCCTCGGCAATTCTGTTCTCCGCAAAGAGCTTCTGAATGGCAACGAACTTGTCCGCCATAAAGTTGTACGTGCTTCCGATACCGCCGTCAGCTCCCATTGAAAGACCCGAAAGGAACATTTCGTCAAAGCCGTTGTAAACGATTTTGTTCGGAAATTTTGACTTTATCTGCTCAAGGGTGAAGAAGTCGTTTGATGTGAATTTCACGCCCAAGAACTTATCGTTTTCAAGGAACTGGCTTATCTCGCCCGCTCCCATATTAACCCCCGAAAATGCGGGAAAATGATAAACCAGCATAGGAAGCTCCACGCTGTCCGCAAGGCGGTTGTAGTAACCCTTTATCTCCTCAAAGCTGAACTTGTAGTAGAAGGGTGCGACCGAGGAAATGGCGTTGTAGCCAAGCTTTTCGGCGCATTTCGCAAGCTCTGTTGCCTCCGCTTCGTTTACCGAGCCGATGTGAGCGATAAGCGTTGCGCCCTTAGCGCAATCCTTGACTATCTCCATAACCTGCTTTCTTTCGTCGGTGGAAAGCAAAAACGCCTCACCCGTGCTTCCGCAAACGTAGAAGCCCTTAACTCCCATAGAAAGGTTGTGCTTAACAAGAGCCTCAAGCGCCTTTTCGTTTATTTTGTTTTCCTTGTCAAACGGCGTAAGAAGTGCTGTGAATATACCTTTGAACATATTTTTTCTCCTTTTATTTCATATTTTCTACTCTTCCGCTATCCTCGTTTTCAATGTCATCCGAGTTCAGGCTGTCAGAGATAAGATTTTTAATAAGCCCTTTGTTTACAAGCTTAGGGCAATGGCTATCGGTGTTGTTTTCAACTGATAATTGGTTCACTGTTAAGCTTTCCACTACGGTTCCGTTACCTACGTGAATGGTGTCTATGGGGTTTTCGTATTCTCGGCGGTGGAGCCGCTCGATAACGATATTCTTAAGCCGTGTATCAGCCTGGAGCCAAATAAGAGGAAAGTGATAGTTTTTGTTTTTCATGTGAACTTCTTGTATAGGTAACCGCTTGGATTTTGATGCGTGGATATCCGAAAGAGTGACGGCATCAAAATGACCTGTTGTCTCGCCGGGATAGTATTTTGTAAAGCCAATGCAATACTGATAATAAGTGCCATAAACGTTGGAAATATTTATATTCTCGATCTTATCCTTTACCGTCAGCAGGCGCACCGCGCTGTGGCAATTTTCGGCAAATATTCCGTCTATTTCGATATTGGTAATATCGCCCGAAGACCCCTCGTGAGCATTGAGTGCCACAAGATCGTCGTAGCAAGCACCTTGAAGATTTTTGATTACACCAAAATGACAGTTACCGTCAAGGTGTATTCCGTCCATGTTGCAAGCACAGGGATTTCCGTAGTTAAAATCGAAAGTAATATTTTCAACTGTAAAATACGAAGCCCTGTCTATCATTACAGCGTAGTTTGCCGGATCCTTAAAGGTCATATTCGACAGTCTGAAATTGCGGACGTTATAGAAGAACATCAAGTGACCAAGATAATGCTCGTCGGTAAAGTTGCTTGTCAGAATTGGGTTTTCCTTTTGATTTTGGTTGTTGTAATTCCAAATTCCGCCCTCGATTTCAAAATCGTGACAAGCGTCCTCAACGTCGGGAGAGTATTCGTCAACAAAAAACCAGAACTTCTTCTGTGGCTCGGTAAAGCTTTCCATAAGACGCTTGGCAGGCTTTTCAATCACCTTATTCATGAGCATAAAGCAATCAGAACCGTCAGCAAGTCTTATTTCGGCAAAACGAGGTAATTTAAGCTTGAAATTTGAATGAATAACAAGAGGCTTAGAAATAAGATAGCACTTTTGAGGTGCGGGTAATGATACCTCACAAGCTCCGCTGTCTATAAGCTCTTGTATTGCGGCGGTATCATCGTGAACGCCGTCGCCATACAAAATATATTTGGGCATATTTTTCTCCTCATATGATAAGCGACATAGAATATATTTTAATTATATCACAATTTTCAAGCAATTTGTTGCCAAATATTGCTTGATTTTTTGCACATATTGCTTTTTGCGTTGATTTTTGAGTAAATTCATGGTATAATTGGGCAGAGGTGATGCTATGAGCAACCGTATAATAATACGTCAGATCGGCTTTGATTCCAACTACAAAGCCTGGCACCAAAACGGCCAAAATATGATCATATATATGCATTCCGACGGAGGAAGCATAGTTTGCAACGAGCGTATTTACCCAATAAAAAAGGGAGTGCTTTGCTTTATAGGGGCAAAAAAATATCACTACACCATGGCGAACAATATCGACAACTACGAGAGAAGCAAGATATTTATATCGGACGATAAATTCCGCCGACTCGTTGCCCCCCTGCAAAAAGAAGATGCAATAACCATGATCTTTAACGAAAGCTCTATCGTTTACGCTCAAATTTCCGAAAAAGATATAAATACCGTAGAAGCTATTTTTAAGGACATTGAGAATTACGTCGGCAACGAAAGCTACGCCGATATGATCTTAGCAAGTGCTTTGATGAGGCTTATTGTGTTTATAAGCGAAAATACTGTTGACGCAATTTCGCTTCCGCAAGGTGCGGTATATAAGGCTATCGAATACATCAACGCAAATATAAGGGACGAGATTACCGTTGACGGCATATGCGACCACGTTCACACCAGCAAATATCATTTTTGCCGAAGCTTCAAAAAAGCCACGGGGCTTACCGTGATGAATTATATCATGAACACAAGGATAACTCTCGCAAAAAGTCTTCTTGCAATCGAAGGTCTGTCGGTGGGGGAAATAAGCGGTCTTTGCGGATTTGGCAGCCTTTCGGTGTTCTGCCGCGCCTTCAAGGAAAACACATCTATGACACCCCTGCAGTACAGGCGGCACAAAAGCAGATTTTGATCTTCCTGCCGCTTGCGGCATAATTTTACAAGCGGTCTCCCTTAAATTTCTTTCGGTAGTCTCTCGGAGTTACTCCGTATTGCCTTTTAAATAACCGTGAGAAGTGCGAAAAATTGCAATACCCCGCCTCAAAGCAGATGTCCGTTATACTTGCATCGGTATTTTCGATCATGCTTGCGGCGTATTTAAGCCGCACACTTAACAAATATTGAGAAAAATTCACACCAAAGCACGATGCAAACGATTTGGACAAATATTGCGGCGTAAGCGAAAGCTCGCGCGCGATCATGGGCAGAGAAAGCTCCTCCTTAAAGCGCTCATTTACAAGCTTTAAGGCTTTTAGCGCAGCCCTAATGTCAGGGCGACCTTTTTGGTACTGTTTTTGGAGCTGCAACACAGAGCTTTAGGAAGTGTAACATAGGTCGCCGCACGTCGTGGCCTTAGGATATAAAGAGCTCGCCCTCCTTCCCTATTAGTATTGTATAGGACTTCTGCCCTGGAACCTATATAGGTCTGTGAGGTACTGCCTAAGGGTGCATGTCCTTGAGCCCTGGTCTGATTTACCTACAGTAATTACCACAGGTTCAAAAGTTCAAGTACAGTTGCAACAATTCCGCAAACAATTCCCTTTTAGCGTTCGCAAACGCATAAAATTACGCTATAATAAAGTTCCAATATGGAGACTTCCATTTTAGTTTCCATTTTGCTCATTTTAGGGCGTGGAAAGTTCCATAAAAGTTCCACGATTTTTATGGAAATTGGAACGAAGGAGGCTAAAGGGTGGGCAAAAAAAGAAAGGCAATGGCGTTTCGGGCGCTTTTGTTATCAACCGAGAGGCGAGAAATAAAGAATACTAAACGAAAAGGTACTTGACTTTTTATTTGCGAGCACTTATAATAAGCTTAACGAGAAGCTTGGTTATCTGACTACTTTATACGGCAAAGGAGCGTACTATGGTTTTTGAAAAATTTACGGCGGGCGCAGATAAAAACGGGGCGTATTACGCTATAAGTGAAATGATGCGTGATTTTGATACCGACAAATCATACGCCGATATGATGCGCTACAGAATAAGCGGAAATGCCGCAGACGAGTGCAACGATATCTATTACGTGGCACACGAGGGGCAAAAGGCGCTTGCAAGGCATTGGATGGGCTTTGGCAAGCACGAAAACGCCGTGGGCAACTGGGGCAATTTCTATACCGATCCCGAGTATAGAGGGAAGGGTATAGGCGGAAATTTGCTTCGCTTTTGGTATGAGGACTTCAAAACGCAAAAAGAAAAGCCCACCTGCTTTTTGTGCACGACGGGCAGCGTGTCATTAGCGCAGCTTTACAGCCGCTTTGGCTTCAGACCCGCCATAAGAGGCAAGGACTGCGGACCCTTGTATATGCCGATAGGAGACAGCCCCGACAGCTTTTACGAATTTGCGGAGGGCTATTACAAGCCGTCGCCCGTAGTTTTTCACAGACGCGCCTCCATAGGCTACAGACACGAAATAGATTGCCTTTTGCGCTTTTATTTTATTGATAACGGGCTGCAATTCGAGATAGGCGGTATCAGCTATATGGACGACGGACTTTTGTATTACCCCGACCGCGTGGGAATGCTGTTTTCTGAGGACGGGCACTGCGTGGGATGGAGCTTTGACCGAGAGATAAGAATACATCCGCTTTATAAGAACGCGGAGATAGTTGACATGTGGTAAAGCCGTTAAACCTAGGGTGACAGTAGATATCAGAACCCGCTGTCACTTGTTCTTTTCGGCGCTTTTTGCGCCTGACGCACTCGCAAGGTAGTACCTTGCTTCGCTTATCAAACACAAAAATCACACAAAAATAACTACGTGACAGTTCGTAGAATTTATAAAAGAGCAGATTTGGTGCAAGACAAGGAAAAAGGGCGAAGGAATATGCGGATATTCCGAGGCTTTTTGACGAAGTATTGCGCTAAATATGCCTTTTATAAACGGGTTCGGATACCTACTGTCACCCTAGGAGGGAAGATTTTTATGATTGCTTATGCTATAGAAAATAAAGTAAATAAAGCAGAGCTTAAAAATATCAAAATAGGCGGCTATGCGGAAAAGCTGATGAGTGCCTTCGTGGAAAACCGAGTTTTTTCCGATAACGCCAAAAATCAGGTTTTTAAGGAGTGTGAGGACGCCTTTATCAGGTGTACCGACGGCGATACGCCAAACTGTTTGTGGCAGGGCGAGTTTTGGGGAAAATGGGTAATAAGCGCGGCTCGTGTAAGCAGATATTACAACGACGAAGCGCTCAAGGAGTTTCTTCACGGTGCGGCGCTCAGACTGATAAAGAATCAAAGAGAAAGCGGATATATCGGCACCTACAAAAACTCGGAGCAGTTTATGGTGCTTGAGGGATGGAGCTGGAACTGGAATATCTGGTGCAGAAAATATACCCTTTGGGGTCTGCTTGAGTGCTATGATTTAAGCGGTGACAAGGCTATACTTGACGCTTGCGTAAGATTTGCCGACAATCTGCTTTTCGAGCTTAAAAAGAGCGGCAGAAGACTGGTGGAGACGGGAACCTTCAGCGGTGTGGCAAGCTGTTCTATACTAAAGCCTATGCTTATGCTTTACCGCATAACCGAGGACCAAAGATATCTTGATTTTTGCCTTGATTTCGTGGGCGATTGGGAAAATCCCCATATTATGCCGGGACTTATTGCCAACTCGCTTTCAGAAAAGGCAATGTCTCTTTGGTACGACTTTGACAAAATAAGATGGGCAAAGGCATACGAAATGATGTCCTGCTTCGACGGGATACTTGAGCTTTACAGAATAACCGCCGAAGAGAAATATCTCAAAGCGAGCGAGTGCTTTTACTCTATCCTTATGAAATATGAGCTTAACCCTTTGTACAGTGTTGCGTTTAACGACGAATTCAGAGACGCTTCAACCAATATAAACGCCATAACCGAGCCTTGCGACGTCATCCACTTTATGAGGCTTTGCCACGAGCTTTTCACGCTTACGGGTAAGCCCGAATATATGGATAGCTTTGAACTTGCCTTTTACAATCCATTCCTTGCAAGCTCATTTAAAAGCGGCGAGTGGGGGGCGCGCGGCGCCCGTGGACACGGCAGACATTTTATAGTTAATAGTCAGGCAAAAATGCAACACAACCACTGTTGTGTAAACAATATGCCAAGAGGCTATATGAATATGGCTGAAAGCCAGATAATGAGCAGTAACAGTGCAATATACGTAAACCTCTATACCGAGGCAGAGGCTTCGGTTTTGGTCGGGGAGACCTTGGCGGAGGTGAAAATAAGCGGAGACTATCTTGCTGACAGCAAGGCTACGGTAAGCGTCGTGTTTAAGGGCTTGCCGTGCGACCTGAAGCTTCGCATACCGAAATGGAGCAAAAGCTCGACCGTAAGGGTCGACGGAGAGGCATTTAATGCCGAAAGCGGATATTTTACGCTGACACCAAAGTCTGCTAAACTCGTCGTCGAGGTCGAATTTGACAATTCAGTAGAAATAAAACATATCCCCGCCACCACCGAGGAAAAATACGATCCTTGGAAGATGGACAGATGGGTCAGTCCATACGTTAAAGACTGCATCTGTACCGAGGATATGTTTTTAAAGGATGGAAGATGCGTGCTCCGCAAGGGCGCCGTGCTTTTGTGCAGAAGCAAGCTTTTGGGATGCACCAAGGAAGAAATGTTTGACGGTGAGCTTATTGACGAGGGCTATTCCTGCAAGCTTGTAAAGGCGCATCGGTGCGAGGGCGTGAATATTGCCTTTGACGCTACCTTCATAAAGGACGAAAAGGCAATAAACGCAAGGCTTTGCGACTATGCGTCGGGAACAAATATGCCGTTTGACGATATGTTTGCCTTCAGCATCTATTTTTAATAATCTTAACTCCGGCGGCGTGACGTGCTTATCTGACGATGTAGTACATTCTGTATCTGCCGCGTCGGTCTTTTGCATACTGTGAGCGCTTCATATACTCAAATGAATCTTCAAGATGTATGCGCTCCATAATTTCGGTCAGTCTGAATGCGCGGACGTCGGTGGCAAAGCTATCGGTTTCCGCGCTTCTCTTTTGGTCGTCGGAGATCCTTACCGTTTTCGTGTATCTTATTGCAAGATGCTCTCGCTCGATACGCCTTCGTATCTCTTCGTTTTCTGCGGCAGCCTCGGCTGACTTAAAGATAGCGTCGCATCTGTCAAGTAGCTCGTCTGTAAGATAAGGCGCATCGGGATAGTCAAAAAGAGTCATACGGTGGTCTTTTACCGCCTCGGTCATTACCGAGATGTATTCCATAATATAGGGGGCGCCGTTGCCGTACACGTAGCGGCAAAATTCCTCTGTCATAAGCTTGACGTCGGCGTCCGAATTCCACAAAAGTCCCGCAACGATATAGGACTTAAGATCGTCAAGCGAAGCGCCTCCTCCGTAAGAGAAATTACCCTCTTGCAGCACGCCCTTTACGCCGTGCTTTTTGTAGTAGCGGATGTTTTCAACCATACTTGAAAAGTTGGGGAAGGGCTGAAGGTAGTTGCTGAAATTCACCGCATAATCCCAAACGTAAAGTCTGTCGCATATCTTTGACCACTCGTTGATATTGGTTAAAAACTCTGCGCTTTTTCCGTTTGGGTCGCGCTTTGCAATATTTTCAAGAGAGTCGCCCCACTCGCATTCGATATTGCAAAGGCGGACGATAATATTCTTTTTCGGGCGAACAAGCCTTGGCGCAACTCTTGAATACTGATACGCAAAGGTGTGGATAAGAATATCGGGGTGATCCTTTTCTATCTGCTCTGCAAGAGAGTTGACAAATCTTATTACGCTTCCTGAAGGCGCCCCCTCTTCCTCTTCGACCTTGCGGCATTTTTCGCAGGTGCAGTATCTTTCGTTGTCGTTCTGCGCTACCGAGAAGACCTTGCATTCAGGATGCTCGGCTATCCAGCTCTTTACTCTTGCCACCCCGATTTCAAGCACGCGCGGCTCGGAAAGGCAAAGCTGGTCTTTGGTGCGCCTGCCGTCGTGGAGCGCAAAATATTCGGGGTGCTCCTCAAAATACTCGGAGGGAGGAACGAGGTCGTCAAAGGAGTGATGGCAGTTAAAGAACTTAAAGCTGCCGCCCTTTTCAGCAGATATGTCTCCAAGAGTGGTGTTAAGGCGGTTCTTGGCGCAAAATGCGCCGTCAAATGCGAAGCGAAAATATGCGTCGCGGTACTCAAAATCGGGCTTTTCGGTTATATAAAGCTCGGGAATTATCAGTTCGTCAAGACTGTCCACCTTTTCGATATCCTTGGTGAAAGAGCGGAATCCCACGAAACGGCGCAAAAATTCGTATACGCCGTAAAGCGTTCCGCGTGAGGTCTTTCCCGTGATAAGAATGTTCTCGTCAAAGCTTTTTATCAAAAATCCGTCGTCTCCCAGGGCGTCAAGCTCGGCGTCGCCTACAAGATCTCTGCCGTTTCGTGTGTCAGCGCCGATAAGTATCTCGGGACTTCTCTTGGCGCATCGGTCGGATATATAGGGGACGAATACGCCCGTGCTTTGGTACAGATACTTGTGAAGCTCGGACGCCGCATAGCGCTCGCAGGAGTCGGACAAATTTGCCCCCACAACGGTATAATTGCACTTTCGGTCTTTAATTATAAGATGTTCTTTCATATGCTCTCCTTTTGACAAATGGATGACCTGTTATCTTTATTATAAGTTTTTGAGGTGTAAATGTCAAGTACATTTTCGTTGAGGTATTGTGCGTTCTCGCCCTGCGGTTGATAATATAAAAGCTCTGTCTGAATAGGACTTTTTGATGAAATTAAGAAAAAGAGAGGTCTTTTCCGCTACAGAATATAGGAAAGTACATCAAAGTAAGTAAAAAGACAAAGTGTTATTAATTATTTCTTTGTCTCACTCGCAACAATTTCGCAAACAATTCCCTTTCGGTATTTGCGAACACGAAATTTCGCGATATAATAAAGTTCCGGTATGGAGACTTTCGGTTTAGCTTCCATTTTAGCTTTACAAAAAGCGGAAAGTTCCCTAAAAGTTCCACAGTTTTGGCTTAATTGAACAAAAAAGAAAGGCGGAGGTGTTTAGCCTCCGTCTTTCGGATTGCGCTCTGCTATGTTGAAGTATCTGTTAAGCAGACCTCAGGGAGCCTTGCCGTGTATGGCTTTGGGAACTTTGTGGGCTTCTACGTGTGAAGGCAGGCTTTATGGAGATCTCCACTAAAATTCCGTTAGACAACTTCTTCAAAGGTAATATAGAACTTATCAATAACTTCATAATGGCCCTCACTGAAGAGCAAATCAAGGAAGCTTTCGAGTAAAGTTGTTATTTTCCCACAGTTTCTATAATTCCCGATAGCTTTTTGGAGATACGCCTTTAACCGATTTGAAAATTTTTGAAAAATAGACATAGTCAAGATACCCGCATTTTTCTGCAATTTGAGACAGCAAAAGAGTATCCTTATATACGTCAATCAGAAAGCACGCGTGATTCATACGGATATCGGTCAAAAATTCATGGGGTGTTTTTCCCGTAAGTTTCTTAAATACCGATCGTATATAATCCTCGGAATAACCGCTTTTTTGCAGTATCTCCGTCAAATTTATCACAGGGTCAAGCGCGTGCTCCGATATTTCCGAAATTATATTTTTAATAACACGGTCTATTGTATTTTCAATTTCAAAGCGCTGAAGTAAAAAGCATAGATACGCCGTGCATAGTGCTTCTAAAAAATTTTTATTTCCATAACGGTTTTCATATATCAATTCGGCAAGAACCCGCCCCTCACGCATATCATTATCCGCAAAAGACACCACGTGATCAAAATTCAGATATTTTTCAAATTCGCCAAGTATGGAAATATTCCGAAAGCCATTTTTTGAAGCGGAACCGTGACCGACACAGGGCGGCATGATAATCACCGTTCCCGCGCCAAACGGAAAATCTCCCTCCTCCGTCCGCATATGCCCCTCACCTTCCAAATAGTACATGATTTCATAGTGACTATGCGTATGAATCGGATATTGAACCACTCCGTCGCTTGTGCGGTTAATTTGAAGATTCACATTATCACCCCCTGTTTTAATCTTATCATAAATCTATCTTTTGTACAAGTAGTTTTATAAATTTTTCTAACAATCCAAGCTTCCGATATGCTATAATCTATCATACAATTTCGCGCCAAGGAGAAAAACGTATGATTCTATTACTGTTGGGATTAAGCATCGTGCTATCTACAGGACGAGCTCTTTTTTCAAAGAAACTGTCATATATCCGGTTTGGATCCAACAGTTTTTTTAGGTATCAAAGCATTACATTTTTGTTTGGAGGCTGTGCGCTTTTTATCTTTGGAAATATAACGTTTGACGGCATCTCCTTTTCGACAATTATATATGCCGTCGTTTACGGACTTTTACTGATTTGCGCCCAATGGTTTTACACGGCGGCGCTTTCCACCGGAAACACTGCGTTATGTTCCACGGTATATTCCATGGGATTTATTATTCCCACTCTTTCGGGTGCCTTTTTTTGGTCGGAGCCGTTCTCCACACTTGATTTCCTTGGGGTTATGTGCGCCATAGCCGCCATCCTTTTTTCGGGAAATAAGCCAAAAAACAAAACAGAAATATCACATAACCGTTATTTTATTCCGCTGACCGTTGCCATGTTAGCATCAGGCGGCTTGGGTGTAGTGCAAAAGCTACAGCAAAACTCCCCTTACGCCAATGAAAAATCTTTGTTTTTGCTAATTGCTTTTCTGCTTGCCTCCGCAATTTCTGTTCTCGCTTCATCAGCCGCAGGTAAAAAACAACGCCCCGCCTTTTCCAAAAGGACGGTTGTCATTGCGGCTTGTATCGGACTTTTCTTCGGATGCTGTAATCTTTTGAACACAATTCTTGCGGGAGCGCTTGACAGCAAAATCTTCTTTCCCACTCTGAATATAGGTATTATACTGACAACCTTGTTATGCAGTGTTGTGTTCTATAAAGAAAAGATCAAAAGAAACGATCTTTTCGTTTTACTTTTGGGCAGCGCTTCCATATTATTGCTGAATATACGGTAGGCATCTGTTTTTGCCCTATATAAAACAATTTTTTAAATGAGGTAATATTATGAAAATCGTTCAAAGAATATCTTGTATATGCTCGGATAAACTGCTTAAAGCACTCATTTCATGTATAAAAAAGCATCCCAATTCAGCCAACGCGGTTTGGCTGTGTACAAAATACGGGTATCCCTCGCTCGAAGACCACAGAAAATACGCTGCAGAGCTTTCAAAAATGGCAGATAAGTTGCGCACCGAGGGTATAACGGTAGACCTGCAATTTTCAAACAGCATCGGACACGGCGAGTATATGTCAAAGCTCGACTGCTCCGCTCTCGTAAGCGAAAACTCCCCCGTACGCAAAATGGTAGGGCACAACGGTGTTGTTGCAAGCCACTCTTTCTGTTGGAACGATAAGTATTTCAGAGAGTACAACAAAGAGCTGGTCAAATACTACATAAGCGCTATCCGCCCCGGTGAATTCTGGATTGACGACGACCTTCGGGCAAGAAATCACGCCCCCGTTGACTTCGGATGTTATTGCGAGCACTGTGTTGATAAGTTCAACAAAAAGTACGGATATTCGTTTGACCGCGAGGCTCTCGTTGAAGAATTTCTTCACGGTGACGTAAAGGTTCGCCAAAGGTATATCGGGCAGATACGCGAAGACCTTGCGTCTTTTACAAAGGATATTTGCGATGTTGTCAAAGAATGCTCACCCGAGACGGTCGTTTCTCTCCAAAACGGTCCAAACGGTCCATATACGGGATACGGACACGGATATATTTTTGACGCCATGTACAAAAGCACGGGGCACGCTCCAAATTACCGCCCCGGTGCAGGAGCATACAGCGATCACAATCCGAATGAGATAGTGGAAAAAGCTTACGACCTTGCGCATCAGTGCAGTATGCTGCCCGATTACGTAAAACGCATATATCCCGAAATTGAAAATATGCCCAAAAACGCCATGGGCAAAACTATGGCGGGAACCGCATTTGAAAGCACGCTTTATTTGGCAAGCGGAATGACCGACCTGAGCTACGCGATGCTTGGAGATTTCGACGAGCCGCTTTCGTTCTACGAAGAGGGCTTTGCGCTCTTCTCTGCGCACAACGCTTATTGGAAGCGTCTTGCCAAGGTTTCGGAAAAATCCAAAGACGGCGGAATCTGCTTTGCGGAATCGAAAAAACTTCACCTGCGCAAATTGCCGTCCGATGCTGATATGCGGTCTTTCAATAAAGAATATTTTGCAAGTGCAAATATGCTTTTGCGAAACGGTCTGCCCTTGACGTACAGAGAATCTTCGGCATACATCCTGCACCCCGAAGCCGCAAAACAAATGAATGCAGATGAATTAAAGGAGCTTCTTTCACACAACGTGCTTACCGATGCCGAGTCGGTTGATTATATGCAGTCGCTTGGAATAAATCTGGGGTTTGAACTCGTACAGGCAACCACAGCCCAATCACTCGTTACACGGGAGCTGTATACTGACCATCCCGTAAACAACGGATATCTCAACTACTTCATACCAAACTTTTTCACACCGGGACGAAACAACAAGTACTACATGACAAAGGTGCCCCACGGCTGTGAGATTCTCGGATATTACGATAAAAATATGCTTACAGCGCCCATCTGCGACGACCCCGAGCTTCCGTTTGGATACTCCGCTGTCGTTATGAATACCGAAAGCGGCGGAAAATGGGCGGTTATGGCTTGCGACCTTTGGAAAGGGATAGTTCCCTCAACTCAGCGGGGCAGAATTTTGAATATCGTAGACTATATCGGCGGCGGTATGCCCGCCAAAATACTCTCGCCGATACAAGCACTGCTTATGCCGCGCGTTGCCCCCAACGGAAACACCGTTGCCGCATCGGTGGTAAATTGTACTATCGGGAAGACAAATAATGTTAAAGTCCTTATCCGCAGACCTGCATCACAACGGTTCTATTTTATGTCGCAGTACAACGGTGAGCGTGAGCTCTACGCAAATAAAACCGACGACGGATATATTGTAACGATACCCCAAATCGATCCTTGGTCGATGGGAACGGTGTTCTGCGAAGATTTCTCAAATTAAACTATTTCGTGCAACAGCGCAAGACGCAAAACAATGTAATTTTTATTAAATGTCACCGCTAAAAAACACCGCTAAACAATAGGCAACAGTTCCGCAAACAATTCCCTTTCGGTATTTGCGAACACGAAATTTCGCGATATAATAAAGTTCCAATATGGAGACTTCCATTTTAGCTTCCATTTTGCTCATTTTAGAGCGTGGAAAGTTCCAGTAAAGTTCCACAAATTGGATTATACGCTTTAAACACAACAAAATCAAAGGCAGGAATATCGGTATCGAAGATAACCTTATTCCCTTCTATGCGCCCGGAAGCGCCCGAAAATTCGATCTTTGAGTATTCACGGTCAAGTG
>JAZKYO010000027.1:0-3187 GCA_045612185.1 Eubacteriales bacterium | reverse complement strand
GTTATACATAGCGATGCAAATTTCATTTGTGCCAAATGGACCGTCGAGGACGCCGGTCCCTACAATGATATGTGCTAACACACCGACAAACTACAATTTGAACACATCAATCCCATTCGTGTGCAGAAAAATGGCGGTGTCGAGCCGACATTTTTCGGATTGCGTGGGTGTTGTTAGCACAATCTAAAATTCGTGGGGGCGAAGCCGACCAGCCCGTCCGGCGAGGACCAGCCAGGTGTGGTGAGGACTAATCCAACGCGCTGGCGTTAAGGGAGGTATCGGCAGTTTTTCCGTCGAGGAATTTGTAATATCCCGCGGCGGCTATCATAGCGGCATTGTCACCGCAGAGCGAGAGAGGCGGAACGAAAAATTCAACCTTGCGCTTTTTGCACATAGCCTCAAGCGCAGCCCTAAGATGTGAGTTGGCGGCTACGCCGCCCGCGACCACAAGCTTTTTTGAGCCGCTTTGCTCAAGCGCCATTCCAACCTTTTTAACGATAGCGGAAACGATTTTTTCAGTATATGACGCCGCAAGGTCGGCGCGGTTTATCTCAATCCCCGCCTGATTTGCCGAATTTATGTAATTAAGGGCGGCAGTCTTTATGCCGCTGAATGAAAAGTCGAGCGTATCGCCCGCCAATGCGGGAGACGGAAGAGTAACGGCGGTCTTGTCGCCCTCGCGCGCAAGCTTGTCCATAGCTGCGCCCGCAGGGTAAGGAAGCCCGATAACACGCCCTATTTTGTCAAAAGCCTCGCCCGCCGCGTCGTCGCGCGTGCCGCCAATTTCCACAAGGCTCGTATAGCTCTCGGCGTTGTATATCGAGGTGTGACCGCCCGAAACCACGAGGGCGGTAAAGGGCGGCTCAAGCTCAGCAAATTCAAGATAATTCGCGGCAATATGCCCCTTTATGTGGTTAACTCCCACAAGCGGAATGTTGTTTGCGAAGGCAAGCGACTTGGCAAAGTTTACGCCTACGAGAAGCGCGCCTATAAGCCCGGGGTGCGAGGTTACAGCCACCAAGCCCACATCTTTAAGTCCGATTCCTGCCACTTCAAGCGCCTCGTAGGTAATGCGGGAGATTGCCTCAATGTGTGCGCGCGACGCTATTTCAGGCACAACTCCGCCGTAAAGGCGGTGAGTGTCTATCTGTGAGGCGATAATATTAGATTTTATTTTCCTTACGCCCTCGCCCATCTCGACAACAGCCGCCGAGGTCTCATCGCACGAGGACTCAAGTCCGAGTATGTACATATTTTCTCCTATTCAATATCTGTCTTGCCCGACATGAGAACGGCGTCCTCTTTGGGATTTGAGTAGTAGCCCTTTCTCTCGCCAATAACCTTAAAATCAAGCTTTTCGTAAAGATGTATAGCGGGCTCGTTTGAGCGCCTGACCTCAAGAAAAAGCGTCTCTAAGTCGCGCTTCGCCGCCTCAGCTTTAAGGGCGTAAAGCACCGCCTCTCCAAGTCCCTGACGTCTGAAATCGGGGTGAGTAGCCACGTTTGTTATATCTGCCTCAGGGGGAGCGGAAATGACCCCCACGTAGGAGACAATTTTCCCGTCCTTGACGGCAACAACGCCGAAATTTTCCCCGGTAAGAAGAATCTCAAGCGATTTTTCTGTCCATGGAACAGAAAAGCAAAGCCTCTCTATCTCAGCCACCGCCGCAAGGTCAGCGGCATTTATCAAGCGAATCTCTGTCATAGCTTTTCGTATATCTCCTCAACTCCCGTGCGGATTGCCTCAAGGCATTCCTTGTAATCTTCAAGCGAGCCGCCGTAAGGGTCGGGAATATCCTTAGGCATGCAGGTTATCTTGCTCGCAAACTGCGGAAATTCTGCCATCAGGCGCATTGCGTGAGAAGCCGAAATCCCCACCACCACGTCAGCGGAACGCATCGTCTCAAGGTCGATGCAACGGGAAACGTGGGTGCGGTAGTCGTTGTCGGGAAGCGAGGGAATGCCCGCCTCTTCGAGCGCGGTGACCGCGTGCGCAGAAATAGGCTCGCCAAAAGCCGCCAGCCCAGCCGAAGTGGCGCGGACGTTCTTGGCGTTCAAAAGCTTTTCAATATCGCACATGGTGCAAAGCTGAGGCACGCGCGCCAAGTGGTTGAACACCGCCTCAGCCATAGGTGAGCGGCAGGTATTGCCCGTACAAACGAAGCAAACCAACCTCTGTCCCTGCGTTTCTCCCCGTTTTTCCTCAAGCTCTGTTACGGCTGTTTTCATATCAATATCCAAACTGACCGCTTAAGGAATCGTCGTCGTCAATCCAGGACTGAACGTCAATAATGCGGTAATTGTCCTTGTCGTCTCGCACAATAACGGTAGAAATGCCTGCGTTTATAACCACGCGCTTGCACATCATGCAGCTTGTGGTTCCGGGAACTATCGAACCGTCGGCAGGGTCAACGCAGACCATGTAAAGGGTTGCGCCAAGCATCTGCTCTCTGGGCGCGGCGATAATGGCGTTCTGCTCGGAGTGTACCGAACGGCAAAGCTCGTAGCGTTCTCCGCGGGGAATCTGAAGCTTGTCTCTCATGCAGAAATTGATGTCGGAGCAGTTTTTTCTGCCTCTGGGAGATCCGTTGTAGCCCGTGGACACTATAACGTCGTTTTTGACGATAATAGAGCCGTATTTTTTTCTGAGACAGGTAGCCCTCTCGGCAACCGTCTGTGCGATATCGAGGTAATAATTGTGTTTGGAAACTCTTTCCATAGCGCATTCCTCCGTTTTCAACTCGGCTTAAAAATGCCGACAAATACTCAATATATATTATACATTGAAATTCACAATAAATCAAGGGGTAATTTTCAATTTGTTTTGTTTTTTTATTGTAATTTACCGCCTCGCCGGTCCTCGCCGGACGGGCCTGTCGGCTTCGCCCCCACGATTTATAGATTGTGCAAACATAGCCGTCGTACTCCGAAAAACTCGGCTAAACACCTCGTTTTTCTTTATATTAACGGAACGATAAATTGTAGTTTATCGGTGAGTAAATTGGTATGGAAGGCTTCCCCTTGAGGGGAAGCTCCGCAGAATGCGGTGATGAGGTGTAGCGCCCGCAGGCGCGTTATCCCCTTGCAATTTAACGGATGCTTCGCATCTCAACACGTAACAAAGCCTTGGCTTTGTTATCCGAATTGCCGAGGCAATTCGACTCATCCGTCACCTATTCGGTGACACC
>JAZKYO010000026.1:0-13406 GCA_045612185.1 Eubacteriales bacterium | reverse complement strand
GAGAAAGGAGCGTCAAAAGAAAAAGGACCAAAAAGAAAAACCGCGGTGCGCCTGCGGGCGCGGGCGGTCGCTTTTTGAAAAAAGCTCCGCAAAAACTTTTCTCGATGGGTGCGGTGCGAACACACCTACAAACTACAATTTATCTGTGCATAATAAATTTAAGGAGCTATCTGTTAATGAGACAGCCCCTTTTAAATTACAGTTTTTCGGTGTGGTTGCACAGCAGCCCACATAGAAAAGCTCCGCAAAAATTCTCTCTATGGGTTGGTGCAAACAGCTCTCCTCTAAAAACCGCTCATAAGCATCTGCTCGGCGGTTTTAAGACCGTCTACGGCGGAGGATATTATTCCGCCCGAGTAGCCTGCGCCCTCACCGCAGGGGTAGACTCCACGCAGCCCCCGCGCCTCGTGTTTCTCGTCTCGGAGAATGCGCACGGGCGACGTTGTGCGGGTCTCAATTCCCGTCATCAAGGCGTCGGGAAGATAGAAGCCCTTGCGGTATTCATCAAAATCGGGAATAGCCAAGCGCAAAGAGCTTTCCACAAAATCGGGAAGAAAATCGCTCGGCTTAGCAAGCGTCACGCCCCTTGGATAGGTGGGGCTGACCGAGCCAAGCGCAGAGGACTTTTGCCCCGCCATAAAATCCTCCATTCTCACGCAAGGTGCTTTGTATCCGCCACCGACGGAAAACGCCTGCTTTTCAAGCTTGCTTTGAAATTCAAGCCCCATAAGCGGTTGATTGCCGAAATCATTTGGCGTAACCGATACCAAAAACGCCGCGTTTGAGTTCTCACCGTCTCTTGCGTGGAGGCTCATTCCGTTCGTAACCACCGCGCCGCGCTCGCTCGTTGCCGCCACCACGCTGCCGCCCGGGCACATACAAAAGCTGTATACGCTTCGCCCGTTTTTAAGGTGAGTTACAAAGTGATAGCTGGCGGCCTTTCCTATGTCATCGGCGTAATCTCCGTAAATCATTCTGTCAATATGCTTTCGCGGATGCTCAATTCGCACGCCCACCCCAAAGCCGCGCGCTTCAAGGCAAAGTCCTGCGCCGTCAAGCATTTTAAAGGTGTCGCGGGCGCTGTGACCAATGGCAATTACAACACGATCGCTTAAAATCTCGCTCTCCTTACCGTTCGAGATGAGTTTAACCCCCACGACTCTGCCGTCTCTTTCCAAAAAGCCACAGAGCTTGGTGTTAAATCTGAACTCGCCGCCAAGAGAGATTATTTTTTTGCGTATTTTTTTGATAATTCCCGACAATAGGTCTGTGCCCACGTGGGGCGCGGAATCTATAAGTATATCCTCGGGGGCTCCGTGCGCCACAAACTCCGAAAGCACCTTGAAAATATAGCGATCCATGGCACCGTGCTTCAGCTTTCCGTCCGAGAAAGTCCCCGCGCCTCCCTCACCGAACTGCACGTTGCACTCGCTGTCAAGCTCGCCGCCTCGCTCAAACTCCGAGACCTTTTTCTTACGGCTGTCCATATCACCGCCGCGTTCTATAATTATGGGGCAAGCCCCTGCTTCGGAAAGAGCAAGCGCGGCAAAAAGTCCGCACGGACCGCTGCCAACAACTACAGGGCGGTTCTCAAACCTCTTTTTCGAGAAAGAGATTTCAAGCGACGGGCACTCACGCGCGATTCTTTTCTTGCAAAGTCTTATTTCGGCGTATTCGTCAAGCTCAATCCCCACGCGAAGCTTGTAAAAGGCGTTTTTTCGGTCGATTTCAAGCTCTCGTCTGAGAATTTTACACTTTCCCGAGTACTTTTCGCCAAGCTTTTCCTCTACGGCGGCAAGAACTTCACCGTCGCTGTAAGAAAGCCCGACTTTTACGTCAACAGCTATCATAAAACCGACTCGATAATAGCGTCAATCAGCTTTTGCGCCGAATATCCGCGCTTTGCCACAAGCATGGGGAACATACTGATATTGGTAAAGCCCGGAAGGGTGTTTATCTCGTTGAAAATCAGCTCTCCGCTGTCCTTGTCAAGGAAAAAGTCCACGCGGGACAGCGAACGGCAGTCAAGAATCTTGAAAATCTCAACCGCCTGACGGCGTATCTCTGCCGCCAGATCCTCGGGAATATCGGGGGTTGTGGTGGTTACCGACGCGGCGTTGTTGTATTTTGAGTCAAAATCGTAAAAATCGTCGGCGGAGATAACCTCGCCCACCTCGGCAACTATGCCGTCAGCCGTCTCAAGCACTGCGCATTCAAGCTCGCGGGCGTTGATAAACTTCTCAACAAGCACTCTGCCGTCATGTTCAAGGGCGTTTTTTATGCCCTCTAAAAGTTCCTTGCGGTCGCGCGCTTTGCAGATTCCTATGGACGAACCCGAAGCGCAGGGCTTGATGAAAATGGGAAAGCCGAGACGATCAACAGCCGCGTCGGCGATGCTCTCAATATCATTCTTGTTGTGCCTGTCAACAAGCAGGTAGTCTGCTTGCTTTATGCCCGCGTGTGAAACTATAAGCTTGGTCATCGACTTATCCATTGAATTTGCTGACGACGAAACGCCGCAGCCCACGTACTTTGCGCCAAGCATTTCAAAAAGCCCCTGAAGCGTGCCGTCCTCTCCGAATTTTCCGTGAAGCACGGGCACGAAAACCTCTATATCAAGCAATTTTTTCTCGCCTTTTTCAAGGTAGAAAAGCCCTTTTTCAGCCCCAAAGGAGACAAAAATCTCTTTCTTGTCGGGCGAATTAACCCACTCGTCGGTGGGAATAAGGGCGGTATCGCCCTCGTAGAGAAACCACTCGCCGCTGACGGTGATTCCCAAAAGCATTACGTCGTATTTTTCTCTCGAAATATTGTTTATAAAAGTCATAACCGACTTGCAGGATATAACGTGCTCACTTGAAGCTCCGCCAAAAAGCAGAGCGATTTTTTTCTTGCTCATAACCGCACCTCTTTCGTTCTGTTTAATAACAATATATGTATACACACATAAAATTCCATTTTAATTATACCACCCACAAGGAAAATAGTCAATAAGGTTTGACAATTAAAGTTCCCTGCGGGCAAAAAAAGTGGAGCGGCGGTATTGGGCGCTTACCGGCGAGGCGATAAACTACAGTCTACATATGCGTAACAAATTTCAAGGTGATGTCTTAAGAATAAAAAAGATGATTTCCGATGGTGAACAGGTAGGGGCGGTTCTGCGCTATCCAGGAGGTGGTGGCAAGTCTGGGATTCATAAAGAAAAGTGCCTTTGTTGAGAGAGAATAGCCTTCCAGGCAGATTTTTGCGGCAATAACGCTTTCGGCGGAGGGAGTGTTGTAGATGGTGCCGAAGGAGACGGGCGAAAATTGAGTGCCGTGCTTTCGGTCAAATATAACGCCGTAGATGGTGTTGGGGTACTGGGGGCTTGCCACGCGGTTAAGCACCACGTTTCCAACCGCAATTTTGCCGTTGAAGGGTTCGCCCGAAGATTCCGCGTGTATTATTCTCGCAAGCCACAAAACCTCGTCCGATTTATAATATGAACTGCCCGAAACAGGCTTCTTGCCACCTGATGAGAGCAGAACCGCGCGAAGTGAGTTGTCCCACTCAAGCTCAAGCCCGAATGCCTTGGCAAGCGGTCTTATGGGGACAAAGAGCGAGCCGTCGATGTTTGCGATAGGCTCGACTGTGTAAAAATATCTGTCGTTTGCCTGAAGATAGAGTGCGCCTTGCTTGGCGTAAACCGTAAGGCTTGGCGCGGTCACCTTTGCGGTGCGGGTTGACTGATTCCAGCTTATGTCCGCACCGCCGAGAGCGTCGCAAAACGCTCGCAGGGGAACGTATGTAACCGAATTTATTATTCGTCCCTGACCCGAAATTATCTCTGCGCCGTCAAGGCGAACTCTGACACCTGCCACGGCTTTTTCTGTTAAATCAAGGTAATCGTTCCCACTGTAACTTAAAATTGACCTGTATTCCGTCGCGTATTCACCACTTGATATGTACGGTTCGGAGTCTTGCGCTTTTGCGCCTGTCGCGAACGGGGCTGATAATATCAGCGCGCAAAGCGCGACGGCTGTAACTTTTGTTGTTTTCTTCATAGATATAATTCCTTTCTTTGGTGTTGACGGATTTGTAGGCCATCCGACTTGACTTGCTTATTTTACCACATGGAATCGATTTGTTCAAGCAACAAAATTTGCCCATATAGGGAAGATTCGCCACTTTTGTGTGATTTTGGTGAAATAATTGGGGAAACCACCCACATTTCACTGCAATATTCCACCATTTACCTCCACTCCTACTATTTTACTTGTGACCAAATCCGCCACCCGTCCGGTTTTTTCAACTTTCCCCCGTTTTCCACTTGAAAAAAAGACGAAAATATGGTAAAATAATTTATAGGTGTAATAGCTTTTAAATATAGATTGCTTGAGAATTCGGAAAGGAGGGCTTGAGATGGGCTTTTCCGAAAAATTTGTAAGAACGCAGATAAAACGTTTTGGACCGTTTGCGAGAAACCTTTCGCTTAAGGCGATAAGAGTAGGGCAAACTCGCATAAACTCAATAATCAGCTCAAAGGCGAGAAAAAGAGTACGGTTTGAGGACGAAAAGGTTGGTAAAATCCCTTGCTCTATGGCTCTTCCCAAAGAGATAAAGCGAGACGGTGTGGTGCTGTATCTTCACGGCGGTGGATATTGCTGCGGTGACCTTGCCTACGCCAAGGGCTTTGCGGCAACGCTTGCCGACCGATACGGTGTGCGTGTTTACGCGGTTGAGTACCGCCTGGCGCCCGAGCATCGGTTTCCCATGGCACTTGACGACTCGGTAGCGGCGTATATGAGGCTTTTGGAGTGCGGATACCGCGGTGAGGATATTCTTCTTTGCGGTGAAAGCGCGGGTGGCGGACTTTGCTATTCTTTGTGCTTCAGGCTTGGTGAGCTTGGAGTGGAGAAGCCCGCGGGAATTATCGCCATTTCGCCATGGAGCGACCTTACCGCATCGGGAAAATCCTACGAGACCAATACTGACCGCGACCCTTCGATGACGGTGGAGCAGCTTGACTTTTTCGCGTCAAATTATACAGATAACCGAAAAGACCCATTGGCTTCACCGCTGTTTGGCGACCTTTGCGGAATGCCCCCCTCGCTTGTTTTCGTGGGCGGAGACGAGATAATGCTTGACGACGCGGTAGCTCTTCACAAAAAACTGCTGGCATCGGGCTCGGAAAGCGAGCTTACGGTGGCTGATGGGTTGTGGCACGCCTACCTTATGTACGATTTGAACGAGTCGGCAGAGGATTTTGAAAAAATAGGTCGGTTTATGGACAAATTCCTTTCGCCTGCGCGTGGCAGAATGTGGCTTAAGCTTGACAACGCCGCTAAAATCTACCCCGCGGCGCGCACGCGAAACTGGAGCAACCTGTTCAGGCTTTCCGCAACTCTTTGCGACGATGTTGACACCGAGATTTTAAAGGTGGCGCTGGGAGTTACCGTGCGCCGTTTTCCGTCGGTGGCTGTAAGGCTTAGCTGGGGCGCTTTCTGGTACTACCTTGAGGAGCTCGCCTCACCTCCGGAAATAAAAGGCGAATTCGGTCACCCCACCGAAAATATGAAATACGCCGATATACGCAAATGCGCCTTTCGCGTGCTTGTTTTCGGAAAGCGTATAGCACTTGAGTTTTTCCACTCCATAACCGACGGCACGGGCGGAATGATATTCTTTAAATCTCTCCTTGCCGAGTATATTGAGAGAAAGTACGGTGAAAAAGTGCCCTGCGAAAAAGGAGTTGTCGACCGCCGCAGTGAAATTGACGAGGGCGAGCTTGAGGACAGCTTTATCAAGCACGCGGGCGACGTGACTATCGGCAGAAAAGAGTCGACGGCGTACTTCCTTGACGGAACCAAGGAAAAGGACGGCTTTGTCCACGCCCTTACCTTTATAGCCGAAACCGATGACGTGCGAAAGCTGGCGAAGTCTTACGGTGTAAGCGTTACGGCGCTTCTTTGCGCGGTTATGATGCAGGCGTTTGCCGAAATACAGGAGGAGCGCGTGCCAAACCGCATTAAGCGGAAACCGATTAAAATTATGCTTCCCGTCAACCTGCGAAACATTTTTCCGTCAAAGACCCTGCGCAATTTCGCGCTTTACATCATACCCGAAATCACCCCCGCTATGGGAGATTACAGCTTTGAGGAAATCTGCCGCTCGGTGCATCATCAGATGGGATTTGAGCTTAGTGCAAACCGCATGAGGGCAAGGATAACCACAAACGTAAACGACGAGATAAATCCCATAGTCAAAATTGCTCCGCTTTTTCTCAAAAATGCGGTCATGAAGGGCGTTTTCAACGCGGTGGGCGAAAAGACCTCCTGCGTCACGCTTTCCAACCTTGGCGCGGTAGAGTTGCCCGAGGAGATGTCCAAATACGTGGAGCGCTTTGATTTTACTCTCAACGTGCCAAGCCGCAACCACAACAACTGTTCTGTGATTTCCTTTGGCGGTAAGATGTATATAAGCTTCGTGCGTAACATCGAGGAACCGATACTTGAGTATAAATTCCACAAAATACTCCGCGACATGGGCGTGAGAATGAAGGTGGAAAGCAATTACAGAGAAGAACCCGAAAGGAGAGATTGATATGTACTGTATAAAATGCGGCGTGGAGCTGAGCGACGGCAAAAGACCTTGTCCGCTTTGCGGCACCGTGCCATATCACCCCGATATTGAGGGAACGGCGTCAGAGCCTACCTATCCTCCATACGTCAAGCCCGAAAAGAAGATGAAAAAGAGCTTCATAATGCTTCTGCTTACAATAATATACGGGCTTACCGCCGCCGAGCTTGCGCTTTGCGATTTTATCATTTCCTCAACGCTTGGCTGGTCGGTATACGCCATAGGCGGAATGGTGCTGTTTTACGTGGCGGCAATTTTGCCGATGTGGTTCAAAAAGCCAAACCCCATTATTTTCGTGCCCTGCTTTTTTGGGGCGGTGGAAATTTATTTGTTTGTTGTTAACCTTGTTTCGGGAGGCAATTGGTTTTTGACGTTCGGATTTCCCGTCGCGGGCGTGGCGGGGATTATCGTTACCGCCGTGGTGGTGTTGGTTAAGTGTCTTAAAAAGGGATATTTCTATATCTTCGGCGGAGCGATAATTGCGCTTGGCGCGTTTGTGGTGCTGGTTGAACTGTTCGCCACGCTCTCCTTTGACCTTGCCGCATTCCATATGTGGTCTATCTACCCCGCATCGGGTGCGCTTTTACTTGGGCTTTGGGTCATCGTCCTCGGCATATGCGCCCCGCTCAGAAATTGGTTTGCGAAGAAGTTCTTTATTTGATAACACAAAAACCGCCATTTCGCGATGGCGGTTTTCTTCATAATGGCTTCTGCGCGAACAATTCCTCAACAGTTGCCGCTTCAATTTCTACTTTGCGATTGACAATTCGGCGGTTTGGTGGTAAAATTATAAAAGATATTTTTCTTGGAGTGTTGATAAATGAAATCGGGATACGTACAGGATTTTACAAAAGGTAACATAACCTCACAGCTTGTCAGATTTGCTACGCCGCTGTTTTTGTCAAGTCTGTTGCAGGTTATTTATAATATGGTGGATATGATTATCGTCGGGCATAAGCTTGGCGAGGTTGGTCTTTCTGCGGTATCGGTCGGCGGCGACGTTACCAACTTTATGACGCTTATCGCAATGGGCTTCGCAAATGCGGGGCAGGTCATAATTTCGCAGTACATAGGCGCAGGACATAAGGAGAGAATAGGAAAATTCGTCAGCACCATGTTTACCTTCCTCACGCTTGTTTCGGTATTAATAAGCGGTGTCGCGCTTTTTTTGAGAGAGCCTATTCTAAGTGCCATGAAAACCCCCGATGACGCATATTCCGAGGCGTTGGCGTATTCAACCATATGTATGGTGGGGCTTTTCTTTATCTACGGATACAATATGGTCAGCGCGGTGCTCCGCGGACTTGGTGACTCAAAGCACCCCTTTGTGTTTATCAGCATAGCCGCAATTTTAAACGTAATTCTCGACCTTGTTTTCGTGCTTGGAATGAACATGGGCGCAGGGGGAGCGGCTTTGGCCACCGTTATAAGCCAGGGCGTAAGCTTTGTTTCCTGCGCGATATTTCTCGTTAAAAAGCACGAGGCGTTCGGAATCGAGTTCAAGCCCGTGGATTTTGTAAAAATAGATACGGGAATGCTTGGCGCTCTTCTTAAGCTTGGAACGCCCATGGCAATTAAGAGCGCCTCGATTTCCTTCTCAAAAATATTTGTAAACTCCTTCCTCAACTCCTTCGGAACTACCGTTTCCGCCTTTGCGGGAGTTGCCAACAAGCTGGCAAGCATCGCCAACCTCGTTTCCAACTCGCTTAATGCCGCAGGCTCGTCTATGGTTGGGCAGAATATCGGTGCGGGTGAATACAAGCGTGTGCCAAGGATATTCTTGCGCGTGTTTGCCATCAGCGCGGTTATTTCGGTGGTGCTTTCTGCGGTGCTTTGTCTTTTCCCCGAAACGGTTTTCTCAATTTTCACAAGCGGAGAGGACAAGGCTAAGGTACTTGAAATAGCCATGGGCTATATTCCCATAGGCGTGCTGATGTTCTTTGGAAGCGCATTCCGCTCGCCCGCCAACGCCCTTATTAACGGAAGCGGAAATTATAAAATTAATTTTGCCACCGCCATTTTTGACGGAATCGTGCTTCGCATAGGACTTTCGTATCTTTTTGGTGTGATATTAAACGGCGGATATCTGGGATTCTTCCTTGGCGACGCCCTTGCGGGCTTTACGCCTTTCTGGATAGGAATAGTGTTCTATCTGTCGGGAAAATGGAAAATAAAAGTTCAATAAATAGTTGGTTTTAACCCCCGTCCTTTTTCTTTCGGATAAGTAGGCACGAACTCCCCTACAAGCTCCAATTTATCCCCTGAATACAAAGGGAGCCGCTCTCTGAACGAGACGGCTCCTTTTTTAATCAAGCGAAGAAAATATTGTAAATATTGATTACGAAAATTCCTATTGTGAGAAGCGGAAGAATGAAGGTCATATACCCTCTCATCCACTTGGCAATTTTAAGTCCCTTACCCGTGTTTGCTTCCTTTACAAAGTTATCCCAGCCCCAGCCGTAGCGCAAGGTGCAGAAAAGCACAAAGGCAAGTGAACCGAGGGGAAGCAAAATGTTTGTTACGATAAAGTCCTCAAGCCAGATAATATCCTTGCCTCCGATGGTGAAGCCCGAAAGGAGGTTGGTGCTGAGGGCCGCGGGGATAGAAAGGATAAATATCGCTACTCCGCAGATTACCGAAGCTTTTCTTCTTGACCAGCCCGTAAGGTCACGGATGCAGGCAATGATATTCTCAAACACCGCTATTATGGTGGAGAACGCCGCAAAGGTCATAAGCAGGAAGAACAGGCTGCCCCAAAGTCTGCCCATTGCCATCTGGCTGAATACGTTGGGAAGCGTGAGGAAAATAAGATTCATACCGCTTCCCGGCTGTATGCCGTATGTGAAGCAAGCGGGGAAAATTATAAGACCCGCCATAAATGCCACCGCGGTATCAAGTGCGGCGATGCTTACCGACTCTCCAAGCAAGGCTCTGTCCTTGTTGATGTAGCTTCCGAAAATAGCCATTGAACCGATACCGGTGCTAAGTGTAAAGAAGGACTGATTCATGGCGTCGGAAATCACCTGAATAGTTCCTGCCTCTTTCATACGCTCAAAGCTTGGAACGAGGTAAAATTCAAGTCCGGCGCCCGCGCCGTCCATAAAGAAGCTGTTTACCGCCATTACTATCATAATGACGAACAGAGCGCCCATCATTATTTTTGACACTCTCTCAAGCCCGCCTTTGAGGCTAAAGGAACAGACCAATAAGCCCGCAACCACGATTATTCCCATAAAAAGCACGAGTGTAGCGGGGTCGGCGTTAAGGGAGGTGTTTATCTCGGTTATCTGCTCAGTCGAAAGACCCGCAAATCCCTTTGTCACCGAGGTCCAGAAGTAATAGAGCATCTGTCCCGAAATGGTGGTGTAGAACATCATGAGAAGCAGATTTCCCAAGAGCGCCGCATAACCGTGAATGTGCCATTTAGTTCCCTTTGGCTCAAGCTCCTTGTGAAGGCACACGGGGCTTTTTTGCGCCGCGCGTCCCGCGGCAAACTCCATAGTCATAACAGGAATACCAAGGGCGATGAGGAAGAAAAGGTAAATAAGAACGAAAATTCCGCCTCCGTTTTGTCCTACGATATATGGAAATCTGTAAACATTTCCGACACCGATGGCACATCCCGCGCTAAGCAGTATGAAGCCAAGTCGGCTTCCCAATTTTTCTCTTTGCATGGTAGGTCTCCTTAAACAAAAAATCTATCAATCGTTATTTTACCACATTTTGCTCGGATTTACAAGTATTATCGCAAAAAATGATTTTATTATTGCAATATTATCGGTTTTATGCTATACTTGTATTGTTTTAAAGTGAGGTGTTTTTATGAATTACAAATTGATAGCAACCGACCTTGACGGAACGTTGCTTTACGATGTTTTTACAGTCAGTCGGGAAAATTTTGAGGCTATTGCCGAGTATGCCGCCGAGGGCGGTTACGTGGTTCCCACGTCGGGACGGTGCTTTCTTGAGATAATCCCCGAGCTTCGCGAGTGCAAGGATATACGCTATTGCATTTCCTCAAACGGAGCGGTTATAACAGATTTGGTTACGGGAGAGCGTGACGAGGTGGCGCTTTCAAATAAGCTTTTTGGCGATATTATGGAGATAACACGCGAGTACGAAACCTATCATACCGTGCATCACCGTGACAAGGGGTATATGCTTGCCGAAAACGACAGCGAGGAAAAGGCGTTTTATTACAATCTTAACGAACATTATTTCGCCCACTACCACAAGTGGTGCGTAAAGCTTGACAACCTCGAAAGCCTTTACAAAAACGGTCTTGAGGCAGAAATGGTCTCGGTGTTTTTCAAGAAACAGGAGCAGCTTGATGAGTGCGCAAAGAGGCTTGAAAAGCTTGGCGGACTTGTGATAACCTCATCCGCGCCCTTCAATATCGAAATCGTGGCAGAAGGAGCTTCAAAGGGCGACGGAATAGCCAGACTTGCCAAAAAGCTGGAAATTTCCAAAGGCGAGATAATAGGCGTGGGCGACAGCCGCAACGACCTTGCCATGTTTGAAGGAGTAGGGCTTCTGCTTGCGGTGTCAAACGCGGTTGACGAGCTTAAAGATAAAGCCGCACGCGTTATATGCCACCACCGCGATCATATTGTAAAGTATATCCTCGATAACATAATAGAGTGAGCTTGATCGAGAAAAATGTTGCATATTTTACGATAATTGTGTATAAAATTATGCTTTTCACAAAAAATCATTGACATTTGCAGCCGATTGAGTTAGAATATAAGTGTATATGTTGGAAAATTCATTCCGACGTAAATTCAATTCAGAATGGAGAAAAAGTTATGAAAAAAATTCGCCTTTTGTCGCTGGCACTCGCACTTTTGATGCTTGTGGCTTGCTTCAGCGCTTGCGGTTCAGGTTCAGACGAAACCACAAACCCGAAAGAAACTTATAACGATGAGTTCGTTGACGACGGTACGGTAACAAATACTCAGAACCGTCAGAACGTAAAGGACAACGTCCCCGCTGATCTTGACCTCAGCGGAAAGGAAATGGTATTTTTCGTTCGTTCCGACAACAGCTTTGTAACTGAGATGGACGTTGAAAAGACTACAAACGATACTCTTGCCGATGCCGTTTTCTACAGAAACTCTACTGTTGAGGACCGCCTTGGCGTTGAGATCAAGCAGATATCTCAGACATGGTCGTCAACAAACTGGAACAGCACGCTCCGCAATTCGGTTCTTACCAAGACCGGTGACTATGACGCGGCGGCAATCTACGCCTCCCAAAGCTCTGCTCTTGCTACCGAGGGTATCTACTACAACGTGCTTGACCTTCCTCATATAGAGCTTTCCAAGCCTTGGTGGAACAAGTCTATCATAAACGAGACCGAGCTTTTCAACACCGTTTATTTCCTTGCGGGTGATATTGCCAACTCTCAGACAGAGTGGGGCGTTACACTCTTCTTTAACAAGGATCTTTTCGACGAGTTCTACTCTATGCAGAACATCAACATTTACGATGAAGTAAGAAACGGCACTTGGACGGTTGACAAAATGTTTGAACTCACCTCAAACGTATGGGTTGACAATAACAGCGACGGACAGCTTAACGTTGGCGATACATACGGTTTTCAGTTCGCAAACGCGGCAGGTGACGGCGCTGCAGACGCATGGGTAACAGCCATGGGTATCGACATTACCACAATGGTTGACGGATACCCCGAGCTTACATTCTACAGTGAGCATACCGTTGAAGCATTTGAAAAGCTCAAGAAGCTTCATCTTGAAAACCCCGGAACCCTCGTTGGCAACGGAAACACTCCCACAGAAGATTTCATCGCAGGAAACCAGCTCTTTACCCGCCAGTTCCTTGGTAGCGGTAAGGACTTCAGAAACAGTGCCGACGACTACGGCGTACTTCCTCTTCCCAAGTTCGACGAGGAGCAGAAGGATTACAGAACCATTGCGGCAAATATCGCGTCTTTCGTAGTTGTTCTTTCTACGGTATCTGACACCGAAAAGGTTGGCGCTACGCTTGAGCTTATGGCGGCAGAGTCGTATAAGCAGGTAACACCCGCATTCTTTGACACCGTTCTTAAGGGTAAGTATTCCGATTCCCCCGACGATGCCGAGATGTACGACAAGATTCTTAACTCCTTTACCTACAACTTCGGCTTCTGCTATTCCACAGTCAGCCTTAACGGTATAGGAAGCTTGTTCAGAGTTCTTTCCGACGACCTTTCTCAGAAGTACGAATCTAACAAAACAATGTATCAGACTTCTCTTGACGATTTGGTTGATAAGCTTGACGAAATTTCGTTTGGAATGTAATTTAATTCTCACCGCACCTGCGGGTCCTCGCTGCGCCTGACCGGCGCGGCGTCACGGCTTCGCCACCACGATTTACAGATTGTGGGAACATAGCCGTCGCACTAAGAAAAACGCCATCGTTTAGGCAGGTTCTCATAAGGATGTTTACAAATTTCGGCAGAGACATTGTTTTCTCTGCCGATTTGTGTTATAATGGGGTGGGTGATACAAATGGATAAAGAAAAAGAATTGCCGCAAAGAAAAAGATTGCGATTGCAAAATTTTGATTATAGCTCATCCGGGGCTTATTTCATAACAATATGTACAAAAGATCGAAAAATGTTATTTGCACCCGTAGGGGCGGATTCCATATCCGCCCGAATGGTTGAAAGAACCTTTCTCGAAACTATACGGCAATATGACGGCGTTGATTCTCCAATATATGTTGTTATGCCAAATCATTTTCATGCGATAATTACGGTATCACGGGCGGATATGGAATCCGCCCCT
>JAZKYO010000025.1:0-11689 GCA_045612185.1 Eubacteriales bacterium | reverse complement strand
CTTTCGGATAAGTAGGCGCGAAAGAAAAAAGGACCAAAAAAGAAAGACGCCGATTGAGAGTTTCGCTCGTTGCGACGAGCGACAAGGGCTACGCGCCCTTGACTGGCGCCACCTCGCCGGTGGGGGCTCCACGTGGCTGCTGTGCGAACAACTCCCCTACAAACTACAATTTGCAAACCTTATCTGTGGCAGAGACTTAAAAAAGCTTGAGAAGTTTTCTGTCCTTATCTGACCTGTCCGTTGCCTGTGATGATGTATTTGTATGTGGTCAATTCGGGAAGCCCCATGGGACCTCTCGCGTGGAGCTTTTGGGTGGAGATACCCATTTCACAGCCAAATCCGAACTCGCCGCCGTCGGTGAAGCGGGTGGAGGCGTTAACGTAGACCGCCGCGCTGTCCACGCGCGCGGTGAACAGAGCTTGCGCCGCCTCGTCGTTTGCGATTATCGCCTCGCTGTGAGAGGTGGAGTGCTTAGCTATATGACTTACCGCCGCCTCTACTCCGTCAACCACGCCTACGGCGAGGATATAGTCGAGAAACTCGGTGTCAAAATCGTTTTCGCCCGCGGGTACACCGTCGATTATTTTTGTCGCCCTCTCGTCAAGCCTCAGCTCAACTTTAGTGAGCCGTTCTTTAAGCATAGGCAAAAATTTTTCGGCAATTTCAGCGTCCACAAGGCAGACCTCAGCCGCATTGCAGACCGACGGACGGCTTGTCTTGGCGTTTTCTATAATATCAAGTGCCATGTCTATGTCAGCCGATTTGTCTACGTACACGTGACAAATGCCCGTACCCGTTTGGATACAGGGAACGGTGGCGTTTTCCACGCACGCCTTGATAAGCCCCGCTCCGCCTCTGGGAATAAGCATGTCAACGTATCCGTTAGCCCTCATCAGCTCGTTGGCGCTCGCTCTCGTGGTGTCCTCTATAAGGTTGACGGCGTTTTCGGGCAATCCAACCGCCGCAATGGCTTTTCGGATTATTTTCACTATTTCCGCCGAGGTGAGATAAGCCTCCTTGCCGCCTCTGAGAATGCAGACGTTGCCGCTTTTAAGCGCAAGCGCCGCCGCGTCGGAGGTAACGTTGGGGCGGCTTTCGTAAATTATCGCCACCACGCCCATACTGACACTAATCTTTTTTACTACCAGTCCGTTGGGGCGGACGTTTTCCTCAATTACTCTGCCAAGGGGGGAGGGAAGCCCCGCCACGCCTCTTATGCCATCAGCCATGCCGAAAATCCGCTTTTCGTCAAGGCGAAGCCTGTCCTTCATAACCTCGGATATGCCCTCGGCGCGTTCAATGTCCTTGCGGTTTGCCGCAAGTATAGCCTCTACCGCCTCGCCATCGCAAAGCGCGTCGGCAATTTTAAGGAGCGCCGCGTTTATTTTGTCGCCGCAGGAGGCAAGCGCGGGAACAGCCGCCTTTGCCGCCTCAAGTATTTCTTTAGTAGTTCTCATAATCAAGCCTTCTTTGCGTAAAATCTCGTGCCCGACGGCTTGCCGTCGGCTATGTTATAAAGCTCCTCGGGTCTTTCGCCGTTGGTGATTATCATGTCACAGCCCTTTTCGGTGGCTATTTGCGCTGCGTGAAGCTTGGTTGCCATTCCGCCCGTACCCAATGACGAGCCCTTGCCGCCGCCAAGGGCAATAACGTCCTCGTTTATCTCATAAACCTTTTCGATAAGCCTTGCGTCGCAGTCCTTGTGCGGATCAGCGGTGAAAAGCCCGTCGATGTCCGAGAGAAGCACAAGCAAATCCGCCTTTACGCTAACTGCCACGATAGCCGCCAGCGTGTCGTTGTCGCCTATTTCTATTTCCTCGGTCGCCACAGTATCGTTCTCGTTTATAATGGGGAGAACCTGCATCTCAAGCAGTCTCTCCATGGTGTTTTCAAAGTTGCTGTGCCGCTTTTCGTTGCGGAGGTCCTCGGCGGTCAGTAGAATCTGCGCCACCGTGTGGTTGTATTCCGAAAACAGCTTGTCATAGGTATACATCAGCTCGCACTGTCCCACAGCCGCCGCCGCTTGTTTACCCGCGGTGTCCGAGGGGCGCTCTCTCAGGTTCAGCTTGCCTACGCCCATGCCTATTGCGCCTGACGAGACGAGAATTACCTCATGCCCTGCGTTTTTAAGGTCGCTGAGTATCTTGCACAAAAGCTCTATTCTGCGTATATTAAGACGTCCGCCTGCGTGAGCCAGCGTTGACGTGCCTACTTTTACAACCAATTTCATAGTCTTTCCTCCGAAAAATAAAAATCCAGTATAATTATAACATATAATATTTATTTTGGCAATATATTTTTCAGCATTTCTTGACAAAAGGTAAATAAAGTTGTATACTTAAGGCAACCTTTAAAAACCCAACGGTTGACGAATCGGCGGCACTTTTTCCGTTGTTCGTTGCAAGAATTCTTCGCATGGGGTCAACTATACGCGCGAATTTTTCAGACTGATGAAAAATTCTCTCGCTGCTCGTCTTGCGTGAGTTTTTAGAGATTGCCTTAAAAAACGCCTTTGGAGGTTTAATATGGATTTTACAAAACTTGACAAATTTATTGACGGCATGCCCGAGCGCGGTATTCCGATGTTCGACCTTGCCGTAAGTTATAAGGGCGACACGGTCTACCGCCACAGCTCCGGATTTTCGGACGCCGAGCTTACCAAGCCCACGTCGGACAAGGACGTGTATTGGATTTTCTCAAACACCAAGGTCATGACCTGTATTTGCGCGATGCGCCTTGTGGAAGAGGGCAAAATAGCCCTTGAGGATAAGCTCTCAAAGTACATTCCCGAGTTTGAGATAATGTTTGTGAGAAATCAGGACGGAAGCATTACGCCCGCCAAGACTCCCATCACCCTGCTTCACATATTTACAATGACCGCGGGGCTTGACTACAACTTGAACTCCGCGCCCGTAAAGGCGGCGCGCGACGCGGGGGGGAACACCCTTGATATCGTCCGCGCTATGGCGAAAATGCCGCTTTGGTTCGAGCCCGGAACACATTACCGTTACAGCCTTTGCCATGACGTTCTCGCGGCTGTGATTGAGGTCGCAAGCGGAATGAAATTCTCGGAATACGTCAAAAAGTACGTAACCGACCCGCTTGGTATGATCGATACAGGCTTCCGCCCCACCGACGAGCAAAAATCGAGACTTTCGGCAATGTATATCTACAACGGCGGCATAAATAAGGCTATTCTTACCGAATGCTCAAACGCATACGCGCTCAGCCCCGATTACGACAGCGGCGGCGCGGGTCTTTTCTCCACCGTCAGCGACTATATGAAGATGCTGACCGCCGTGGCGCTTGGTGGCACGAGTAAGGACGGATATCATCTTCTCGCTCCCGAAACGGTGGCGCTTATGGGTAAGAACTTCCTCTGCGACGACGCGCGCAAGGATTTCTCTACCACAAGAAGCGCGGGCTACGGCTGGGGACTTTGCGGACGCGCCCATGTTGATCCTACCGTGTCGCTTTCGCGCTCCTCGGCAGGCGAGTTTGGCTGGGACGGCGCGGCAGGCGCGCTCAGCGTGATTGACCCCACCAAACAGGTTGCGATTTATCTCGGTACTCAGGTTAAAAACTGCCAGTACATCTACCACCGCATCCACCCCGAAATTATTAATCTTACGTACGAGGCGCTTGGGATATAACAATTTTGCGAAAATCGAAAAGGAGAAGCTTTTATGGGACAGTATATCGGCCCGATAATAGGCATAATTGCCGCTATTATCGGTGTGATTCTTTTGGTTAAACTTGTCATCTTTTTATTCGTTAATTTCGTTGCCAGCCGCATATTAAGTATAGGTACAGCCATAGCCGCACTCGTTTTGGGAATCATAATATTTCCTACCATGGAAACTGAAGATATTATAGGCAGTCATCTTTTGGCAACGATTGTCCTTACGGCACTTTCCTGGATGTTTTTTACGGGAGATTTTGTGTTCGCTAAGTTTGAATCTGACGAGATTGAGTCTATTGACTGGGAAAATCTTGAGGTCAATTTCAAAACCGTCGGTGGATTTTTCTTGAATTTATTCGTTTCCTTGTTAGTTTGCGGTTTCATATACGGTTACGGTGGATCTGAATTTCCCGCTGTTTTTATATGGATACCGATTTTGTTGCTGGTCGCTAACGCGATATCAATTATCTGGTACGTGAAAACCCGATAATTACCGAAATGTTTCTCATTGGAGGTAACTATGAAAATAACAGAAATAGCAAAAACGGGCGGCGGTCAGGACGGCGCGGTGTTTGGAAAGCTTCTTTTCCGCCTCAACCACAAGGGCGACTGCCGCGTTTACGATATGGCGGCGATTGCCTCGGCTGACGGCGCGCTCATAGAGCCCTTCACCTCGTTTGTGCTTGACAGATCCGACGAGATAGTGCCCCACAGCAATTCGGTTGTGTTTGGGCGCGAGTACTACGCGGAGGGGGACGAGTTCCCTCTCCTCTACTCGAACATTTACAACAACTACGCAAAAACCGACGCGCCTATGAAAGGCGTTTGTTGCGTTTACAGACTTGAGCGCGACGGCGACGGCTTCAAGACCACCCTCGTACAGCTTATCGAGATAGGCTTCGTTGAGGATGCCGAGCTTTGGAAAATGAGCCGCGAAAAGGACGGGGCGCGTCCCTACGGAAACTTTGTGGTGGACGTTGAAAACGGCAAATATTGCGCCTACGTTATGCGCTCCGAGGAGCTTGGCACGCGCTATTTCGTTTTCGATTTGCCCAAGCTCCAAGACGGCGAAATTGACGAAAAATACGGCGTAAAAAGAGTTGTTCTCACCCCCAATGATATAGAAAAACAGTTCGATTGCCCCGAGCACCATTATATTCAAGGTGCTTGCTGTCACGCCGGCAAGGTCTATTCGGTTGAAGGCTTCAGAAACAATCCCGCTCTCAGAATAGTTGACCTCAACAAGGGCGAGCAGGAGCTGTTTTTCAACTTCTCCGACGTGGGCGTTACCGACGAGGCCGAGTTTATCGACTTCTACTGCGGCAGCTGCTACTACGGCGACTGCCACGGAAATATTTATTTGATTGAAGCGTAAATCGCCCATTTGCGAAATCAACGAAAAGGAAAAACAGATGTTAAAAAGATTTTTATCCTACTACAAGCCGCACGTTAAAATATTTACTATGGATATGATAGCCTCGCTTCTCGTGTCGCTTATCGCCATAGTTTACCCAATCGTCACAAGAGAGATGCTCAACGACCTTATCCCAAACCGCAACTACCGTATGGTGGTTCTTTTCGGTATAGCGTTGCTTGCTCTCTATTTTGTGAGAATGCTTCTTAACTTTTTTATACAGTATTACGGTCACGTAATGGGAGTGCGTATGCAGGCGCAGATGCGTTCCGACCTTTTTAAAAAGCTTGAAACCCTGCCCTACAAATTTTACGACAATCACGAAACCGGAAAGCTGATGTCCCGCATGACAAGCGACCTTATGGACATAAGCGAGCTGGCGCATCACGGACCCGAAAATCTTCTCATTTCAAGCATTTCGGTGGTGGCGTCGTTTGTCTACCTGTCAAGCATAAATATCTGGCTTACGCTGATAATTTTTGCCTGCGTGCCTTTTCTCATTCTCGTTGCCACAATGCTCCGCGGCAAAATGCGCGACGCTTTTCAGCGAAGCCGTCAGTCAATAGCACAGATTAACGCCTCACTTGAGGGCAGTATTTCGGGAATTCGCGTGACGAAGGCTTTCAACAACTCCGAAAAAGAGCTTGAAAAATTTGAGAGGGGCAACGGCGAGTTCGTAAGAGCGCGCAAGGATGCCTACAAGGCTATGGGAAGGTTCCACTCCACAACCACCTTTGTAACCGACGTTTTCAACGTAATCGTGCTTATCGCGGGCGGATTTTTCCTCTACAGCGGCGCGATTGGCTTTGGAGATTACTCGGCGTTTATTGTGTCTATAAACCTGTTCATTTCCCCCGTAATGACTATGATAAATTTCATGGAGATGTACCAGAACGCGTCCACGGGCTTTGAGAGATTTATAGAAATCATGGACGAAGAGCCCGAAAAAGACTCCGAGGGCGCAACCGATGCAGGCGTGCTTGAGGGGCACATCGAGCTGAAAGGGGTTTCCTACTCCTATGACGACACTAAAGAAGTGCTTAAAAACGTCAGCCTTGACATAAAGAAGGGGCAGACCTTTGCGCTTGTAGGCCCGTCGGGCGGAGGAAAGACCACGATCTGCCACCTTATTCCCAACTTTTACAAGCTTGACGAGGGCGACATTGTAATTGACGGTAAGAGCATAAACGAGTTTACCGCCGCATCGCTCCGCCGCAATATAGGTATCGTTCAGCAGGATATATATCTTTTCAATGCAACCATAAGAGAAAATATCCTCTACGGCAGGCTCGACGCCACCGAGGAGGAGGTAATCGAGGCGGCAAAGCGCGCCAATATTCACGATTATATAATGACGCTGGAAAACGGCTACGATACCGAAATAGGCGAGCGCGGGGTGCGCCTCTCAGGCGGACAGAAGCAGAGGCTTTCCATAGCCCGCGTGTTCTTGAAGAACCCGCCTATACTTATTCTTGACGAGGCGACCAGCGCCCTTGATAACACCACCGAAATTCTTATTCAGACCGCTCTTGACGAGCTTTGCCGCGGCAGAACAACGCTTGTGGTAGCGCATAGGCTTTCCACAATTAAGAACGCCGACCGCATTGCTGTGGTGTCGGGCGGTGAGATAGTTGAGGAGGGAAACCACACCGAGCTTCTTGAAAAGGGCGGAGAATACGCAAGCCTTTACGAGCTTCAATTCCGAGGTAACTCTTAATTTTATCGCTTTCCACAGTGGCATAATAAAAAACACACCGAAACGGTTATTGCCGAAACGGTGTGTTTTCTGCTTTTTTAAGAATTGTGCTTATATTTCGATAAGCTCGTATTCGCAAGAGCCTACGCCAAGCGATTCTGCGGCACTTACCGTGAGCAGACCGTTACGGCTTTCTATACGTTCGATAAGATGCGCTTTTCTCGGAGCGTCGCAAGAATATACTAAATCAACGCACGCTTTGTCAATAGCGACGGGGTCAAGCGAAGCAAGTATGCCCATGTCTGGGATACACGGGTCTTCCGCGACAGCACAGCAGTCGCAGTCCACCGACATGTTCTTCATCACGTTGATATAAGCGCATTTTCCGCTAAAATATTCTACTACTGAAAGTGCCGCGTCAGCCATGGATTCAAGAAAGCTGTCGTGGTCGGCGGTCCACTTTTTGGCAGGCTCGCCAACTCCGTGAATGTAAGCCTTTCCGTAAGAGGAAGCTACACCGATGGAAAGCTGCTTAAGTGCGCCGCCAAAGCCGCCCATGGGGTGACCCTTGAAGTGGGAAAGCACCAGCATGGAGTCGTATTTTTCTATATCCTTACCCACGTAATTCTTCTTTATCCTCTTTCCCGTTGGAATTTCAAGCACCTTGTCGGGCCCCTCGGCGTCGAGAATATCAACGTCGAAATATTTCGTCCAACCGTGGTAATCCATAAGGCGGAGATGCCTGTCGGTAACGTCTCGCTCGCCCTTGTAAGCTGTGTTGCACTCAACAACAGTTCCGCCCACAAGCTCTATGATGGGACGCCAGAAGTCGGGACCTATGAAATTCTGGTTTCCTTTCTCGCCCGAGTGGAGTTTGACCGCAATCTTGCCACCAAGCTCGGCGCCAAGTGCTCTGTAAAGCTTTACAACGCCATCGGGGCTAATATCTTTAGTAAAATAAACCTTTGACTTCATACTGACCTCCTGAATTTAAAAGCTTTTCCGTGATCACACAGATTTATGAGCGGACACTCGCCGCATCTCGGCGCGCGAGCCGAGCAATATTCCCTGCCAAAGAAAACGATTCGATGGCAAAAATCACTTTGCTCCTCAGGCGCGATAAGTTTTGACATTACCTTTTCGGTTCTTAATGGGTCTGTGTTGCTTTCGGCATAAGCGCCAAGCCTTCCGCAAATGCGGATGCAATGAGTATCAGCAACTATGGCGGGGCGCTTGTAAATATCTCCAAGAAGCAGATTGGCTATCTTCCTTCCCACTCCGGGAAAACGCAAAAGCTCCTCCATATTATCCGGAATAACACCATTGTAATCATCAATAAGCATAGCACAAGCGTCCTTGATATTTGCCGCTTTTGTTCGGAATAATCCGCATGGCTTAACAATATTTTCTATATCTTCGATATCTCCCTCAGCAAGTGCTTGCGCTGTGGGGTATTTAGCAAAAAGCTCTTTGCACACGATATTTACCCTTGCGTCGGTGCACTGTGCCGAAAGCCGCCCCATAACGAGCAGCTTCCAAGGCTCGCCATCATATTCAAGCGCGCACTCGGATCGGGGATACAGCTTTTTCAGCTCCTCGACTATCTTGGCAAACAGCCGCTTTTTTTCTCTTTCAACCATAGTTTCTCCTGTTTGTTAAAGGGCGGATAGAATCCGCCCTTTTACTATTTTTTCTTAACTATCATCACGCGAGTGATATTATCAAAATCAACGTCGGGCTCAATTATTGCCGAGACGGTGCGGTTATGCTCGTCAAAGGTCTTGTCTACCACAGTTCCGATGTTGAATCCGTAGGGGTAAACGCTTCCCGCGCCAGACGAAATAATCTTGTCGCCAACCTCAATATCCGCGAACTCGTTGATATAATTCATAGAGCAACGCCCCTCTCCACGAAGTCCGAGCGAGCCGTCAACCAAACCGCGCGCACCGCTTCTGGCGCATACCGCGCCTACCGAGCTGGCATTTTCAAGGATAGTGGAAACCTTGCACCAGTTGAGTCCAACCGACTCGACTCTGCCTATCACACTTCCGTTTGAAACTACTGCCATGTCGCGCTCGACACCGCTTAGCGAACCTTTGTTTACGGTGTACAGGGTCATGTAGCTGTTAGTCTCTTTTCCTATTATGTGACCTGTTAAAAGCTCAAAGTTCTCAAGCTCGGTCTTTACGCCTAAAAATTCGCGCATCCAAGCATTTTCGCCCTCTAAATCATCTGTTTTAGCAAGCTCTGCTTCAAGCTCAGCAACACGATTTGCCAATTTTTCGTTTTCTTCCTTCAAATCGTTAAACTCGCTGAAATAGTCACCGAAACCGCCCAGCGTGTTTCCGACAAATGAGAAAGCCCACCTGAACGGAGTTGCGGCTACGCCAAGAAGATTTTGCCCCGGAGTAACAAGCCCCCATATAGCGATAACAGAGTAGAACACAACGAGAAAAGCCGCCACAACAGCTAACACTTTTGCAAATCCGCTTTTCACGTTATTCCACTCCTTTCAGTTTTATTTAAGGAAAAGCGGCGAATGTTATCGCACGCTTTTCCATGTTGATTACTTTTTGAGTTCAAGAGCCGCCTTTGCCTTTTCAACTATCTTGGCGGGGGTGAGTCCGTACATCTCAAGAAGAGGCGGAACCTTGCCCGAGTGACCGTACTTGTCCTCTACGCCAACGCGGAGAACGGGAACGGGATAGCTTTCTCCTACAACCTCGGCAACAGCGCCGCCGAGACCGCCGATAATATTATGCTCCTCAGCGGTAACAATTGCGCCCGTCTCGCGAGCCGCCTTGATGATAATATCCTTATCAATAGGCTTAATGGTATGAATATTGATAACACGTGCCGAGATACCCTCGTCAGCAAGAAGCTGTGCTGCCTCAAGCGCCATGCTTACCATAAGACCTGTTGCCACTATGGTAACGTCACTTCCCGTAAGCAACTCAACGCCCTTGCCGACCTCAAACTTGTAGTCGGGAGTGTCGTTGATAACCGGAACGGCAAATCTGCCGAATCTCATGTAAACGGGGCCGTCGATATTAAGCGCAGCCTCAACAGCGGCTCTCGCCTCAACAGCGTCGGCGGGGTTTATGATGGTCATACCCGGAATTGTTCGCATAAGCGCGATATCCTCGTTACACTGGTGGGTTGCGCCGTCCTCACCTACAGTTATGCCTGCGTGGGTCGCGCCGATCTTTACGTTAAGGTGGGGGTAGCCAATGGAGTTTCTAACCTGCTCAAAAGCTCTTCCCGCCGCGAACATAGCGAAAGTAGACGCAAAAACGGGCTTGCCCGTGGAAGCGATACCTGCGGCCACGCTCATCATATTGCCCTCGGCAATTCCGCAATCGAAAAATCTTTCAGGGAACGCCTTTTTAAAGTAAAGTGTCTTTGTTGCCTCTGCAAGGTCGGCGTCAAGGACGACGAAATCGTATTTTTCTCCAAGCTCGGCAAGAGCCTTGCCGTAGGCTTCTCTGGTTGCTATCTTTTCTGCCATTTTTTCGTCCTCCTTATATATTCTTCATAGCCTCGGTTATCTCACTAACCGCCTGCTCGTAAAGCTCGTCATTGGGCGCAGAGCCGTGCCACTTAACTTCATTTTCCATATAAGACACGCCCTTGCCCTTTACCGATTTAGCTATAATGGCGGTGGGCTTGCCCTTAACTGTTTTAGCCTCTTCAAAGGCTTTTTCAAGCTGTTCGAAGTCGTGAGCGTCAACAGAAATAACGTGGAAACCAAACGCCTCAAACTTCTTGTCGTGGGGGGTGGGGTTCATAACCTCAGCAACGGGACCGTCTATCTGAAGTCCGTTCCAGTCAACGATAACGCAAAGGTTGTCTAACTTGTAATGAGCCGCGAACATAGCCGCCTCCCAAACCTGACCTTCCTCGCTTTCACCGTCTCCTACGATAGTGTAAACGCGGTAGTCCTTCTTATCAACCTTAGCGGCAAGTGCCATTCCGCAGGCGGACGAGATGCCGAGACCCAGCGAGCCTGCGCTCATGTCAACACCTGGGATTATCTTCATGTCGGGGTGACCCTGAAGGAAGCTGTCGACGTGACGGAGATTTTTAAGCTCCGCGGGGTCGAAAAATCCCTTTTGCGCCAAAGCGGCGTAAAGACCGGGGGCTGTATGTCCTTTGGACAGCACGAAGCGATCGCGGTCAGCCCACTTGGGGTTCTTGGGGTCAACGTTAAGTTCCTTGAAGTAGAGATAGGTCAGTATCTCAGCGATAGAAAGCGAGCCGCCCGGATGTCCCGATGCCGCCGCGTGAACGCCTTCAAGTATGCCAAGGCGGATTTTAGCCGCCGTAGTTTTCAAGCTTTTGAGTTCGTTCTGATTCATACGAAAAGCCTTCCTTTCAAAAAGCAAATTTTTACATCTACATTATATCGCATTTTCCCTTGATTGTCAAGAGGGTAAGCCGATATAAACCTTATCGTTCGAGCCACTCGGAATACGGGACGGTCCTATGCGCTTCGCGGCACACGATTTATAATTGGTGCAAACAACTCGCACCGCAATACAAAAACCTCGGCTAAACACCGAGGTTTTCTTTTGTATTAATAGAAATGGGGCTTCAAATTGTAGTTTGTGGGGGAGTTGTTCGCACAGCAACCCTGCCAGAAAAGTTTTGCGGAGCTTTTTCAAAAGCGACCGCCCGCGCCCGCAGGCGCACCGCGGTTTTTCTTTTTGGTCCTTTTTCTTTTGACGCTCCTTACTCAAAAAGAAAAAGGACGAGATACAGCAAGTAACTATTAACAGCACATAAAAAATTAGCTGTGCAAAATGTTGTAACTATGTATAATAGTTAGTTTGTCCCCTTGTCCTTTTTTCTTTCGGATAAGTAGGCGCGAAAGAAAAAAGCACCAAAAAAGAAAGAC
>JAZKYO010000024.1:0-8826 GCA_045612185.1 Eubacteriales bacterium | reverse complement strand
GATTGTACAAAGAATAGGAGTAATTTCATATTCCTCGCAAATTGCCAGCATTTCGTCGGTCGCTTTTTTGTAGCTTGAACTTATTGCGTTTTCGCTGTCCTTATTGTTCATTCCCATGCACCAAACCACGTATTTGGGAATAGATATTTCAAGCGCTTTCTTGAAGTCCTCAAGAGCCTGCTCGGTGTTTCTTCCCGGGAAGGCGTTAAGGAACACATCTGTAATACCGTCCTCTACCATATAGTAGGGCCATCTGTACGTTGTGGTAGTATCAAAGTAAGAATCACCGAAAAACCATACGTCGCTCTTATACGCCTCACAGGTCCACTCAAGCTTGGCGTTTTTCAGTTCAACGCCTACACTCTTGGCAAATATCTCACCGTTTCTTCCAAACCACTGGAAGTTGGTGGAAACGTATCTTTCGTCAGCCGTCTCGATTGTAACCACCGCTGTGCGGAGATCGGTCTTTATTCTTACGGTGACGTTACCCGAAATGTCGATTCCGTGCTCCTCGTTAACAAGAGGTGTTCGTCTGCCGGCGGCATAGTTGTAGCTGTAAAATCTGTCCTTGCTTATTTCGATTCCTGAGCCGCCGTAGGCAGTTTCGCCGTGTCCCATACCGATAATCTCGCCTTCCTTAAGTCCGTCAACGTCAAAGGTAAAGGTAAGAATCTTATCGTTTATAATATGGTTGCTTTGAAGCTTTATGTAGGCGTCTTTAAGAATCGCCGCTTCACCCATAAGGTCAGGAACGTAGGTAATGGGTTTACCTGTAATGAGCTCGGTTATAAGGTCATCGTTAAGTGTTCTTTTGAGCTTAACACTTGTGGCACCCGCTTTGGGTGTTATACAAATTTCAAGCTTTTTGTCGGTATGTCTGAAGCTGAGTGCCATGTGCGTTATTCCGTCGGGAACGAAAAAGCTCATTACGTTGTGCTTTTCCGCGGTAGCAACGGTAACTCCGTTTACGCAAGAAAGTGTACGGGATATTTCATACGGCTCTCCGTCGGCAAGAAGCTCTACGGTGTCACTGCCTCTGACCTCAAAAACTTGAGAGCAGGCAAGATCTATTCCCGACCATTCGGGGTACACTTTTCCGTCAAGCTGAAAATAATAGTTGTCAAGCATCTGTACGGGAATTATTTTCTTTTCGCTTGGAACGTAAATCTCAAAATAATCTTCAAAATTCTCAAGAATCTCGGCTATTACTCCGCCCTTTACCTTTGTGGCAAATTCGCTGTCGGCAAAAAATTCCGATTCAATAATGTGTGCGGACGAGGAAAGAAGTCCTACAAGCGTTCCGGGATAGCCTTTCTCATTGGCAACAGCCAAAAAAGCTTCGGCGCTTGCCGTTTTGAGTTCTACCGAGTATCCGTTTTCAAAATTGATTTTGTACTTTCCCTCGCCCGAAGGGGCAACTCCCGCTATTTTCGAGGATTTGTCGTGGAGTATATCCGCGGGAGCGTCGGTAACGACGGGTGTGTCGTTGTCAACAGTCGTATCTGCGGGAGCTCCGCAAGAAACAAGCATGAGTAACGCAAGCAACATAAGAATTATTTTTTTCATACCGTAACGTCCTTTTTAATCGCAGTTGATCTCAAAAAGCTTTCTGGGGTAATTGGTCAGGTTTTCCGAGCCGTCTTTTGTAACCACAACAACGTCTTCGATGCGGAGACCTACCCCCTTTTCTTTAGAACCAAGGAAAATATCGGCACAGAACGCCATATTTTCTTCAAGCAAAAAGTCTGCGCTGGTTTCAACCCAGGGGGCCTCGCCCTCCATAGTTCCGTTGCCGTGGAAAGGACCGTACAACAGCCAATCGCCATACCCCATATCGGTTACGTTCTTGATATGCTGCTTTGCTATCTCGCAAGCGGGAACGCCTGCTTTAAGCATAGCGATAGCGGCTTCCTGGGCGTTATATCCAACCTCGATAAGCTCTTTTTGCTCGGGAGTGGCTTTTCCGAATACAACAGGCCTGCCGATGGTTGAAGCATATCCGTCAACACGGGCGCCAATCTGCAGGAAGGTCATATCGCCTTTTTCAATTTTCTTATTGCGGGGACGGCTGATCGCCTGGTTTGACCCCTTACCTGTCAAAACCCAAAGAGGATAAGATTCGCGTTCCGCGCCAAGCTCGTGCATTTTGCCCAGAGCAAGTCCAACGACCTGCTGTTCGGTCATGCCAACTTTGATGTTATCAAGCACGTAGTCAAAGGTCTTTGCGGTAATCTCGGCAGCGGCACGCATGCAGGCAAGCTCGTTTTCGGTCTTGTGCATGCGTATTTCATTGACAACGTAGTCAGCCTTTTCAATTTTAACGTTACCGTAGACCTTAAGGGCGTCAGCCAATGCCTCGTAAACCCCTATTGTCATAAGGGGGAGACCCGCAACGCCAAAACGGCGAACAGGCTTGTCACCCAGAAGTCTTTCTATAACTGTATTGAAAGTATCCAGCTTTTCACCGGGATACTCGGGCTCAGAGGATTCTCTGAATGCCTTAAGACGGCAGATTTCGCTGATTTTTGAACGGTCCGACGCATATGTATAACTTTCGGGACCTATCAGGAGAAGGGGATCGCCCTCGACGGGAATCAGAACTCCCGCAGTTTCAAAAGAGGGCCAATAGTTGGAGAAGTAACGAACGAACTGTGGTTCTGCCTCGTTACCGTAGCAGAGAATCAGGTCGTAGCCCTCTTTCTTCATGGCTACCTGAACCTTTTTTGCGCGTTCTTTGAATTCTTCGTTTGGGATTGATGGGATGTTTAACATTTTGTTTGCTCCTTTCCGCATAACCAGTCAGCGGGATTTTCAACTAACATAGTTTTAATTTGTTCGTTTGTAATACCTTCGTCCTCCATCATGGGAACGATATTTGTCAGTACGTGGTCGTAGCCCCAACCGCCGTACGTGTGTAAAAGATTTTTGAGGCACAAATCGCAGGTAAGCAGAATTTGCTTCAAATAGCCGTCGTCAATAAGCTTCTTCAAGAGGGTCACACGGTCGGTATCGTGTACGAAGTTTCCGTACCCCGAATTTCTGACCTCTCTGCGGATATAATATTCCTTGCCGAAATTGTCAAATTCCACGTAAACGCCTTTTTTCAAGAGAGCGTATATGTAATCCTCTCTGTTTTCTACGTCAACGTGGCTGATACAAATGCTTTCGGGCTTAACACCTGCATCAAGCAGAATGTCTGCGGCTTCAATACCGTTGGTAGTCCACGGATTGATATGCACGTTGATGGCGGCACCCGTCTTTTTGTGAGCAATGGCAGCCGCGCGCAGTACACGGCGCTCCTTGTCGTCGAAAATTTCGCTGATGCCGATTTCCCCTATGTAACCGGCGCACACTCCGTTAATACCCTCGTCAAGCTCCTTGACCATTAAATCACCGATTTCCTCATCGGTCATATCGTCAAGCTCCTTGGGGTGTGTTTCGCCGACGTAGAAGCCTGTACCCATAATAATATTAAGTCCTGTTGCCTCCGAAATTCGCATAAGTCCCATCGGGTCGCGACCTATGCCGGGGAGAGAGGCGTCCACCACGGTGTTGCCTCCCGCGTTCTTATAAAAGGTAAGCTCCTTGATTGCGATTTCTTCGTCGGTAAGTAAAAGATTGTCCTTTAAGGCATAGCAATCACGGCTTAAGATGCCCAAATTCCACATTTCAACCTTTTGAGTCGCAGGGTCCTCAACTCCCGAAACGGGCAGAGCCTGATAAAAAGCAGTTAAATCCAAAAGCACGTGCTCGTGAGGCGCAACAACGCCTAATTTTTCACGCTTCAACGTGCCGCATACGCTTTTAATATCCATATTTCCTCCTATTCGCTTTGAGCCATCAGAGCCATATACGCCATATTGGATTGCTGTACGTCCAATCTGCCGTACTGCACGATAACGCCCACGTCGCTTTTTATTTCCATAGAATATTGGACACCCACACCTATGGAAAGTCCACCCAGCACTTCGCTGTCGTCTGTTTTGAAGCAACGTATTCTCTTTGCGGGAACCAAGTAGGGAATATTCTCTACGGGGTCTCTGTCCTCAAAATAAATGCTTATTGATATATGAGCATCGCAGTCGTTAGTGTTTAAAATCATGACGCTTTCATGTCCCAAGTACTCGGCTTTCGGGTCGGGGGTTGGAGAGGGACGGTAGCCGTCTACAATATACCACTGCTTTTTTCCACTCATAAAATACACCTTCCTTTCGTTACCATTTACCTAATTATTATATAACGGCAGGTAAAAGTAAGCAATGGGCATTTGCAATCAAAAATTAGGAAATTGACACATAACGGGTTTTGATGATAGACACAAAAGAATTTTCGGTGTATAATGAAAAAAATTGAACTTTCCCCCATACTATTTTAGCCGCTTGACGGCAGAAAGGTTTTTATGATGAAAAAGAACACAGCAACAAAATTTTTGTCGGTGCTTTTGTCGGTGCTTATGCTTCTTTCGGCATTTGCGGTTATACCCGTAGGTGCCCAGGAGACACAAAATGCGGCGACCGATCCGAGAGTTATTTGGTCGTTGGATTTTGACGATTATACCTCCGGTACTGACGTTACCTCTTATCTTGCGAGTAAGGGATTAACCTTCTCTGATTTTGGCGGCACCAAGATTGATAACGGAAAGCTTAAGTCCTACAAAACGTGGGGTACGTGTCAGTATAACGCCAAGGCGGAAGATAATTTCCGTGACCTTTTTTACGGACTGTACAAAAACGCTGACGGAAGCTATCTGAACGTCTACTATATGGACATTGATTATGAGTTGATTTCGTCGAATGAAACCAAAAGCGGAACGTTTACGGGAAAAGACGCGAGCGGAAATGACGTTACCTATGAAATTTATACGCCATACCGCGGAAACTCTTATTTCAATCCGCTTGCCGATTCTTCGGGTGGCGGATACAGTCAGTTCCTGTTCAGTATATCTCCTACGGGTTATCTTTATACACCTTATGAATCGGGCAATCTTACAGCCTATTCTTATGTCAATAAAATGTTTACTACCGCGTCAAGCGACGATATCAAATACTTCACCTACAGCAGAAAGGTAAACGGAGCATATACTGCCACAAAGCAGCCTGTTACAGAGGAGGCTTGGAATCAAATGGTTGTCGAAGCGGGTGCTGGGATTACGCTTGATTCGTGGAACAGGATAAATACCGGAACTAACGGCTATCAGATGGAGCTTGGTAAGGAATATACCATAAGAGTAAAATTCTCTGTTGACAGCAGCCGAACCGTCGTCGCAACTACGTACGTAAAACCCAAAGGCTCAAACGAGCCTTTCTCGGAGGTCGGTCAGGCAAAATATAAATGCAGTGAGGCTGGCAAGGGCGAAAAGACAAGTGCTATCCGTTTCTTTGAGAACCAGCAAGAGGCTACCCTTGACAATATAAAATTCGCGAGATTCGACGCGTGCGATAGCGAGCATGAATTTCTCATGAACTTGGGCAGAAGCGAGAACGCAAACGGTTTTGAGGTCTGTGACCATATGAAGTGTTTTGTCTGCGGTGAGGAGTGGTATGACTATTCAGGGCAGGCCGCGGTGCAGAACTTTGACTTTGCGGCAATGACTTCTGAGGAATATTCCGCCTTTTTGTCCGAGTGGAAAAATGCTTCTTCTGACACGCTTACCCTTAAAGCAAACGAGGGTCTTGCGTTTACCGTGCCGTCTTGGGCAGGAGCACAGGGTGGTCCCGATTTGACGCTTAAAACCCCGATTAAGAATAAGTACAAGGACTACCGCGTTACCTTTACGGCAAAGATAAACACTATTCCCGTGGATCAGACGTCAACGTCAAACGGCGTTACGACAATAACCCCTGGCTCATCCTTCTTTACAGACCGAGTAGGCGATACCGGCGGCAATGCCTGGAACGTTCTGTTGCGAATGGGTCGAAATGCTGACTATGATACTACTAAGCAGGGCTGGCTTAAAATGCGTAACAGCAACGGCGGCACATCATGGAGTAACTACGAAAGCGTGTATACCATAAAAGAGGGTGAGACATATACCTTCTCACTCGTTTTAAAACCATCTGTCGGAGAATATGACGTTTACGTAGACGGCAATTACGTGGGAACGGGCGGACTTAACGTCTGGAATGGGATATCCACGCGTATATTCAGAATAGGAAACCAGATGCATCTTGATATGCTGCTTAAGGACTACCGCATTGCCGAAATAGAGAATAATCAGACCTATACGCTTATTAACGGCTCTGAACATGATTTCTCACTTGCCAAAGACACACTCAGATTTACCAATAACGCTACTCACGGAGCACTTGCTTCCAACTATATTTCTCCTACGAATCCAAATGACAGTACCGCTATTTACATAGAGGATAATGATTACGTGCTTGGTAGTACACCATATACGCTTTCCTTTGATTTTATGATGAGCGATAACGGAAACTTCAAAGACAGCCAATCGACAAGCACCGATCTTTGGTCGCTTATATCTTGGCTGAATTCAGTTACCGCAGGTAGCACCACCTATGGTACAATGGTCAGAATAGGCGGTATAGACAACAATGCCGATAAGGCGGGATTTGAAAAATTCTTTGTGGTTATGAATAACAACAACGGGGCCACTGTTACCGAGGATAACGGAAATCAGAGCTACACCACTGCGGCAGGCGGCGAACCGGTTGGCTATTATTCCGACCATAATGCGGTCTATAGCTTTGAGGCAGGGGAGTGGGTAACCTTTACAATTTCGGTAAACCCAATAAACGGTTCCGCTTATCTTTATGCCAACGGCGAGCTTGTCGGAACGGCGGCAGTAAATGCCTTTGGCAAAACTGCGGGTACCGTTCTGTCACGCTTGAGAATAGGCGACGATTACAGAAAGTTTGAATACAACTGGGCGATAAAGGATATCAGCCTCGAGCTTACTCCCGACAAGCCCGCGGAGGTCAAGGACTCGGGTACTGTCTTTAATATGGACTTCGGAAAAGGATATAAAGTAGATAACGGAACAACCTACAATCTCGGTTCAACGTCTTACAACGGCGTAACAGTCCAAAACACTTTTAAGGATAGCGACACTGCTGAGGGATACGTTAATTTCACTGCGGGTCTATATCAAAATCTCTTTAACGTAAGTCTTACGAGTAAGATTGGAGACGGTGAATATTATAACCACGTAGAGGGAGCTAAATATTCTATTGAGACCAAGTTTGCCATTAAAAAGAGTGGCGAATACACAACCGTTGTCCGCCTGTCTAAGTATCACGACAATAACGCTGTTCAGCTTATTCGGCGTATTCAGTCGGGGCTTCAAGCCATTACCCTTGGCGGAACTCTTGATTTGTACACGTTGGAGGCAGGCGAATACGTAAGACCCAAAGCACAGTATGAAGACAAAGACCTTGTTAACGGAAGAGTTCCGGAAAGCAACTTCGTAAAGCTTGTAGTCGTAATTGATGAGTCAGACGACACCTTCAGCGTTTACATAAACGACAAAGTAGCCTTTTATAAGGATGGCAATGCTTATAAGGAAGCTATTGATCTTCAAATGAAGGTGACTACGGGTGCTAACTCACTTACTACCCTGTATCCCAATGCACCCGAAAGCAAGTTATGGAGCGGCTTGTACAAGGATATTCCGAGAAAGGTCACCATATCCGACACCGAGGTAAAAGATTACGGCACATCGGGGCTTTCTACTGTCAATTACGTAAGATTTTTCCAGAACGCGCAAGACTTCTGCGTTCAGAACATCAAGATAACAAAGATATCCGACGGATTAAATTATATCGGCTCGCAGATAAGAACCGAGTCCGAGACCCCCTTGGCGTTTGACGTGCGTTTTGTTTTCGGTACCGACGATATTTATGTTGACGGCATCGAATACGACGTTTCGGCAGAGGTCAACGGTTTGCCTCAGGGAGCAGGCGAAACTGTTGTAAGCGATAGCGTTTACAGATCTATATACTCGTCCGAGGGCGATATCAAGTCCTGGAAAATAGGCGAGGGCGATTATTTCTCCGTGTTCTCGGTTGACGGTGTAGAGCTTGCCCCCGAGTCTACCGTGTATACCTTCAAAATAACCCCTTATCTCAAAGAATATAATGCTGAAAGCGGAAATTTTGAAAGAAATATCGAAAGTGCCACCGTTACTCATATAATCAAAATAAACGGTTTGGGTAAGGTGCTTTCGTATGATACCGAAATCCCCGAAGGTCCTTCGGCAATAAAGGATATTTCCCCTTCGGGTGACGGAGTCTATAAAATCAGTTTCAAAAAAGGACATTCGGTAGAGTTTGAAACGGCAAGTGCCGAGGCTTTCTTGACAACCGCCAAAGAAAAGGGATATAAGGGAACTCTTGACGAGCTTCTTGCGTCTTCCGCAACCACGCTTGAAATGAGTTTCCTTGACACCTACAGCGAAGAAGAAAAAGGCGAGGCGCTAGTGACGCTGCTCGAAAACTTTGAAGAGTATTTCGAAGTCATAGCGCCCGTCGAAACCAGAATTATTCCCGTGGAGATGCTTGACAACTATTATTTCCAAAACGACGGAAAGGTATATCCCGAGTGGGAGGGTGTAAACCTTGCCTGCGCCCAGATCTTAGAGGTCAGAGGCGGTGATACGGTAGAGCTTCTTGCGGACGGAGAAGTTCACAAAATTTCCCGCATATTCCCTTACAAAGACGGTGTTACTGTTGCCGCTGAGGAATTGCATAACGTAATGAGCTATCGCGTTCCCAACGGAATGACTCACGTGGCAGTCAGCTTCGTAAACGATGCTACAAGTTATAATATTTCTATAACCTCCAAGGACGGAAAAACAAAAGTCGGCGT
>JAZKYO010000023.1:0-17033 GCA_045612185.1 Eubacteriales bacterium | reverse complement strand
ACTTACTGTCTCTTGCGCTTTTTCTTTTTAGATAAAGAGGCGTAAAAAGAAAAAGCGCGCAAAAAGAAAAGACGCCGAGCGCCTGCGGGCGCGGGCGGTCGCTTTTTGAAAAAAGCTCCGCAAAAACTTTTCTCGATGGCTGCTGTGCGAACAACTCCCTACAAATTACAATTTATCTACATCTCCGTGCGAGAAAAAAGGAGCTGATTCGATAAGAATCAGCTCCTCAATTTTTACTTTTTAAGTCCCAATTTTTCTACCGCTTCCTCACGCATTTTATACTTGAGAATTTTTCCTGCGGCGTTCATGGGGAATGCCTTTACAAAGTCAATATATCTCGGCACTTTATGGCGAGCCATATGCGCTACGATATATTCTTTCATCTCCTCAACAGTCATTTCTTCACCGTCTTTAAGGATAATACATGCCATTATTTCCTCACCGTAACGCTCATCGGGTACACCGATTACCTGAACGTCTCTTACCTTGGGGTGAGTATAGATAAATTCCTCAATTTCCTTGGGGTAAATATTCTCACCGCCGCGGATAATCATATCCTTAAGACGTCCCGTTATACGGTAGTTGCCGTTGTCGTCCTTGCAGGCAAGGTCGCCTGTGTGAAGCCATCCGTCAGCGTCGATAGCGTCGCGTGTAGCGATGGGCATTTTATAATAGCCCTTCATTACGTTGTATCCACGCGCAACAAACTCTCCGTTTTGTCCGCTGGGAAGCTCATCGCCCGTTTCGGGGTCGATTATCTTACACTCAACGTGGGGAAACGCATATCCGACAGTCTCGGTGCGCTCGTCAAGCGGGTCGTCAAGCTCGCTCATGGTACATCCGGGCGAAGCCTCGGTCTGTCCGTAAACGCTGACAATTCCGCGCATGTTCATCTCATCGGGCTGTGCCGCGCGTTTCATAAGGTCCGCGGGGCAGTTTGCGCCCGCCATAATTCCAACTCTCATATGTGAAAAGTCGGTCTTGCGGTAATCGTCGTGATTGAACATAGCGATAAACATAGTAGGCACACCGTTAAAGGCTGTGATATGTTCCTCGTTAATACAAGCCAACGCCGACTTGGGCGAGAAGTACGGAAGCGGGAAAATTGACGCGCCGTGCGTCATAGACGCAGTCATGGAAAGCACCATTCCAAAGCAATGGAACATAGGTACCTGAATCATCATTCTGTCGGCTGTGGACAAGTCCATTCTGTCACCGATACATTTACCGTTATTTACAACGTTATAGTGGGTCAGCATTACGCCCTTGGGGAATCCGGTTGTACCCGAGGTATACTGCATGTTACATACGTCGTCGGGCTCAACTGCCGCCGCGCGCCTGTGTACTTCTTCAATCGGCACTCTTGGAGCGCGAAGAAGCGACTCCTCCCAGGTAAGGCATCCCTCTTTGCGGAAGCCAACGGTAATTACGTTACGAAGGAAAGGAAGTCTCTTGCAGTGCAGAGGCTCGCCCGGCTTGGTATCTTTAAGCTCGGGACAAAGCTCACCGATTATGGCGTTATAGTCGGAGTCTCTCCAACCGTCAACCATAACAAGGGTATGTGTGTCAGACTGACGAAGCAGGTACTCTGCCTCGTGAATCTTATAAGCGGTATTCATTGTTACAAGCACCGCACCGATTTTTGTAGTAGCCCAAAAGGCTATATACCACTGAGGAACGTTAGTTGCCCAAACCGCCACGTGATGACCTGCCTTTACGCCGAGCGATATAAGCGTGCGAGCAAAGGTATCAACGTCGTCTCTGAACTCCGAATAGGTTCTCGTATAGTCAAGCGTTGTATACTTAAACGCAATCTGATCCGGAAATTCCTCTACGACCGCGTCAAGCACCTGCGGGAAGGTAAGATCGATAAGCGATTCTTTTTTCCAAAGGAATTTACCTGTATGAAGCTTATTGCTGTAAAGCGACTTTTTGTTTTTCTTGGGGTCGTCGAAATGCTGCATAAAGCTTACGAAGTGAGCAAAAATCACCTCTATATCGTCGATTTCGGGAAGCCATGCGGGGTCCCACTCAAGCGAAACAAAACCGTCGTAGTTTACGGCACGGAGACTGTTTATCATATCGGTCATGGGCATCTCGCCCTCTCCGATAAGGCAATACTTAAGACCTTCCTCGGTCTTTGCGGAATCCTTTATGTGAACGTGCTTTACGTAAGCGCCAAGATTTTTGATGGTGGTATCGGGATCCTCGTTTGCCGAGAAGTAGGTATGATACATATCCCAAAGTGCGCCAAGGAAATCCGACGCGAAGAAATTAAGCACGTCGCGGAGCTTTTCGGTAGTAGCGAAAAGTCCCACGGTCTCAAGAAGAATAGTAACGCCCGCCTTTTCGGCAACCGGGAGCATTTTTTCAAGACACTTAACCGTAAGATCCATGTCTCCGTCGGTAATGCTTGTACCCGCGTGAATACGGACGTAGGGAATCTTGAGATTTCTCGCGGTTTTTATACAGTCCTCTATCTCCTTGCAGTTTGCCTCAAAGCGTTCTGCGTCCGCGATATTACACGCGGCGTCAAGGCAAGGGATAGAAAGCTTTCTGTTTACCATATTCCTTACGATGGCAAAGGAATTTGCGGGATCGAAAGGATTATTTATGCTTTTGAACTCTTTGTTCTTTATATTATGCAGCTCTACGCCGGCAAAGCCCAGCTCGGAGGCTATATTGCAATAGTCCTCCCAGCCGTAGTTCTGCCAACCTTTAATGGAGAATGACAGTTTCATATCTGATTCTCCTCATAAGCTATCTTATTAAGTGCGGCAAGATATGCTCTGATACTTGCGCCTATAATATCTGTAGAAATTCCGTTACCCGAATAGAGCTTACCGTCCGCGCGGAGCTTTACAAGTGCCGATCCCATAGCCTCGCGGCCCTCTGTTACCGAGTTGATCTGGAAATCGTCAAGCTCGTAGTGGTGTCCGATTATCTGCTCGATAGCGCGGAATGCCGCATCAATAGGACCGTCTCCAGCGCTTATTCCATCAAGAAGAACGCCATTCTTTTCAAGCTGGATATTTGCGGTGGCGTTGATTACGTTACCGCTGTTTATTACGTAGCTCTTAAGTATAAATGTAGGAGTTACCTGAAGCGCGGCGCTCGCCACGATTGCGTCAAGCTCTGCCTCGCCCACGTTTTTCTTTGCTGACACTCTGCGGAACTCATCGTAAACCTTAGCCGCATCCTCTTCGGAAAGCTCATATCCAAGCGTCTTTACAGCATTGCAAACGGTGGTCATATCGTCGTCTGACTTAAGGCTTACCAATCCGTTACCCGAAACGTTACCAACGCTCTTTTCCTTATCATTCTGCTTATGAGTCACGATACGCTCTATCTGGCTTACGTTGCGCTTAAGCTTTGTATTTTTCAAAGTGCATTCGAAGCCAAGATCTATGCCGATAGTAGACACAAGATTGGCGAAAGATGCAAGCGAGAAACAGTTTACGGGCGCTGCCGCAACCTTGATTTCGTCTGCTCCGCATCTTGCCGCCGCAACCGTGTTAGCCGCTGCCATATCTATCGTATTGGAAAGCTCAACGCCGAGCTTTGCGGTCTTAAGCCCCTCGGCAGCCTCCTTAATATCTGTAACGAACGCGCTGATATCCTCAGGGAAATAGGTAGCTGCGTCATCGCAAAGTGTAACTGTGGAAGCACCTGCCTCAACCGCTGTATTTATAGCGGAAACAAGGAACTGCTTCTCACTTCTGGTAGCATCCTCGGCTACAAACTCAACCTCTGCGCCAAGCGAAGCCGCCTTAGTGACAAGAAGCTTTATAAGCTCAATCACTGCCGCAGGCTTTTTGTGGCAAACGTACTCCATATTTACGGGAGAGGTAGGAACTCTTACCTGAAGTCTCGTATTCTTATAGTCCGCGATTGCGGAATACGCCACCTCTACCGATGCCTCGTCTTTTCCGACGGGAACCGAAAGTATCACATCGGGAGAAAGGAAGCGGAGAATTGTACGCGCCAAAAGCACGTCGGTTTTTTCGTTCTCGATGGGAGCAAGCTCGATAACGCTTACGTTGGCGTTATCAAGGCATCTTGCAATCTCTATCTTTTCCTTGAACGACAGAGGTGCTTCTGCCCCCATATGGTTTATTCTGAGCGTTGTATCCGATATTCTTATTCTTTTCATTATTATAGTTCACCTTTCTTGGAATTTTTGTGTGCGCAATGTTATGTACGCACTATTATACATTTATTCGCCCACAAAGACTATCCCTCGGGCGCAAAGCTTAACTTTGTTTACTTTGTGATGGGATATGTCCAGTTATAGGTGTCCTGTAGTCGACCCCACTGAATTCCTGTCAAGGTGTCATAAAGCTCTTGCGTTGTCTCACCGATCTTGTTATCGTTGATAACGTAACGCTTTCCGTTATAATGAAGCTCTCCGATGGGAGATACTACCGCTGCTGTACCGCAGCCCCAACCCTCCTTGAGAGTGCCGTTTTCAAGTGCCTCAAGAAGCTCGTCGATAGAAAGAAGTCTCTCGGAGACCTTTTCACCCTTTGCCTTGAGAATCTCAATGCAGGATTTTCTTGTAATACCGGGAAGGATAGAGCCTGTAAGGGCGGGGGTAACAACCTCGTCGCCGATCTTGAACATTACGTTCATAGCTCCTACCTCCTCAATGTACTTGCGCTCAACGCCGTCAAGCCAAAGAACCTGAGAGAAGCCCTTCTTTTCAGCCTTTTCGCCTGCTCTGTTGGATGCGCCGTAGTTACCGCCGCACTTGGTATAACCAGTACCGCCGCGTACCGCGCGAACGTCCTCGGTCTCAATCATAATCTTTACGGGGTTAATTCCCTCTTTATAGTAGCTGCCTACGGGAGAGAGAATGATAACGAACATAGAGTGATTGATGGAGTGAACGCCAAGGAAGGGGTCAGCTCCAAAGAGGAAGGGCCTGATGTAAAGAGAGGTTCCGGGTGCTGAAGGAACCCAATCCTGCTCAAGCTCGATAAGAGTTGTAAGCGCCTCAAGGGCGTCGTTCTCGTCAAGGAGAGGAAGGCTCATACGGTCAGCGGAGCTGTTCATTCTCTTGATATTTTCCATGGGTCTGAAAAGCTGTACCTTGCCCTCAGCGGTGCGGTAAGCCTTAAGTCCCTCAAAAATCTCCGCGCCGTAGTGGAATACGGTAGAGGCGGGGTGAAGGTCGAGATTTCCAAAAGGAACTATTCTCGCGTCATGCCAGCCCTTATCGCGGGTGTAGTCCATAATAAACATATGGTCTGTAAAATGTTTTCCGAAACCAAGCTCACTTGAATCAGGCTTCTGCTTAGGAGCTGTGGTTTTCTGAATTTTGATTTCCATAATACTTTCCTTTCATAATAGTGGTCACCTCAGAGCTTCCGCCTTTGCGGAAGCCAAGTGAGGCGCAGCCGTCATAGACGGCGTTATCAGTCTTTGTAGTTATATCCAAGCTCAAGAGCCTTGAGGTTTGCGTCGATAAGGTCGGCACGCTTTGCCGAAACTATCTTCTTGAACACGCCGTCAAGTCCCTCAAAATCAAGAACCTGTGTTTCCTTGAGCAATTTACCAAGGAGTATCATATTAGCAAGTGTGGGAACGCCTGCCTCTGCCGCCATTTTCGTAGCGGGAATATAGTAAGCGTCAACGTCGGCTCTCGCTACCTTTCTTTCGATAAAGGATGAGTCAACGAATATCTTTCCGCCCTTTACAACTGCGTTTTCGTACTTATCAAGCGAAGGAAGGTTCATAACCATAAGCACGTCGGGTTTGTCAACTATAGGCGAACCTACGGGAGTATCGCTGATGATAACGCTGCAGTTTGCCGTACCGCCTCTCATTTCGGGGCCGTAGGAAGGAAGCCAGCTTATCTCTTTACCGTCGTACATTCCCTTATAAGCCAGAAGCTTACCCGCAAAAAGCACGCCCTGACCGCCAAATCCTGCAATCAAAATCTGAGTTGTCATTTCTGCTCCTCCTCTGCGGTTTTATCCTTGTATACGCCCAAGGGATAGTAAGGAATCATCTTTTCGTCAACCCACTCAAGAGCCTTGATAGGTGTAAGACCCCAGTTTGTGGGGCAGGTGGAAACAACCTCGATAAGGGAGAATCCCTTGTTGTTTACCTGATTTTCAAAAGCTTTCTTAATAGCCTTCTTTGCGTTCTTAACGTTCTTTACGTTGTTTACCGCAACTCTCTCGAGGTAGGTTGCGCCCTCAAGCTCGGAGAGAAGCTCGCAAACCTTGATGGGGAAACCTGCGGTCTTTGTGTCACGTCCGTAGGGCGAGGTCTGTGTAACCTGACCGGGAAGCGACGTGGGAGCCATCTGTCCGCCCGTCATACCGTAAATAGCGTTATTTACGAAGATAATTGTGATATTCTCGCCTCTTGTAGCGGCGTGGATTGTCTCAGCCATACCGATAGAAGCAAGGTCACCGTCACCCTGATATGTAAATACGATGTTATCGGGGTTAGCGCGCTTTACGCCCGTAGCGATAGCGGGAGCGCGTCCGTGAGCCGCCTGCACCATATCGCAAGCGAAATAGTTATACGCCATAACCGAGCATCCAACGGGAGCTACGCCTATGGTCTTACCCTCGATACCAAGCTCATCAATAGCCTCGGCAACGAGTCTGTGAATTATACCGTGTGTGCAACCGGGACAGTAATGAAGCGGTGCATCGGTGAGTGAATGGGGTTTATCAAATACTACCATCAGTTAATACCTCCTGCTTCCTTGATTTTTGCAAGAACCTGCTCGGGAGAAGGAATCATACCGCCTGCTCTGTTGCAGAGAAGCACGGGCTTTTTGCAACGTGTAGCAAGCTCAACGTCCTCGATCATCTGTCCCATGGACATCTCAACCGTAACGAACGCCTTTACCTTATCCGCAGCGGCGCAAAGCACCTTCTTGGGGAAGGGCCAAAGTGTGATAGGTCTTATCATACCTACCTTAATGCCCTGCTTGCGCGCCTCAGCGATAGCGTTCTTCGCAACTCTTGCGGCAATACCGTAAGCAACAACGCAAACCTCTGCGTCGTCCATCATATATTCCTCGTACATTACCTCATTTTCTTCAATCTGCGCGTACTTCTCGAAGCGAGCGAAGTTCTGCTGTTCAAGCTCCTCGGGAATAAGGGAAAGCGAGTTTACGATGTTGTGCTTTCTCTCCATCTTTGTGCCTGTTACAGCCCAAGGCTTATCGTACTTCTTCTGCTCGGGAATGTCGAGAGAAACCGGCTCCATCATCTGACCCATAGTACCGTCGGCAAGAATCATTGCCACCATTCTGTACTTGTCAGCAAGCTCAAATCCCTTAACGGTCATGTCAGCCATTTCCTGAACGGAAGCAGGTGCGAAAACGATGTTTCTGTAGTCGCCGTGTCCTCCGCCCTTAACGCACTGGAAATAGTCGGACTGAGAAGGTTGGATACCTCCAAGTCCGGGGCCTCCGCGCTGAACGTTGATTACAAGTGCGGGAAGGTCGCAACCCGCAAGATAAGAAATACCCTCGCTCTTAAGCGAAATTCCGGGGCTGGAGCTGGAAGTCATAACTCTTCCTCCCGCAGCCGCAACGCCTATAACCATATTGATTGCGGCAACCTCACTTTCCGCCTGAAGGAAAGTGCCGTCTATCTTGGGCATACGCTTAGCCATGTATGCCGCAATTTCTGTCTGAGGTGTAATGGGATAGCCGAAGTAATGGCGGCATCCCGCAAGGATAGCCGCTTCGGCAATAGCCTCGTTACCCTTCATTAAAACCTTTTCTGCCATTTTAATCCTCCGAATCCGTATTAACGGTTTAATTTTTTATTTTTCTACTTTGATTATGCAGTCGGGGCACATGGTAGCGCAGAAAGCGCATCCGATGCAAGCCTCTTGGTTGGTGATCTCCGCAACGTAGTGACCTTTTTTATTGATTTTCGTCTTGGAGACTTCAAGAATATGCTTGGGACAAGCCGCAACGCAAAGTCCGCAGCCCTTACACATATCCACGTTAAACGTAAGCTTAGCCATTTGATTTTCCTCCTAAATAATTTTCTTCTGCAATTTCATTTTCAACAGCTCGCCGTTCTCTTCTCCGAATCCCTCCACTCCCTCGAAATCGGGAAAGTCGGGCACGGTGGTGAGCTTTATTTCAAGCCCGGATAGTCGCGCCACCGCCTTGGCGTACTCAAACGAGTCCATGACGGTCTCCTTGGTGGTTTCGGGTCCTAAGTTGGAATTGTTTACTATTCCGTTAAAGGGAATACCCGAAGCCGCCTCAATCTCGCGCATTATCTCTACCGTATCCTCGGGATTTGAGGACAGCGGTCGGTAGCAGTTGATAACGAAAAGCATATCGTAGTCGTTTTCTTCAAGTATTGACGGCGTATATCTTCCGAGGGCAAACGCGCCTCTGTCGTCACCGCCTATATCAAGCACCGCGTAGCGGCTTCTGTCGAAAACCACGTTATACATTTCAGCGGGGAGCGCGGGCAGATCCACGTTGGAGTTTGCGAACTCCGACGCTATAAGAGGTATTCCCGCCTCCGCAAGTTCCTTTTCGCTGTCCTTGGTACGGAAATACGGGTTGACGGTATCAAGGTCGGCAATAGTGACCTCAAGTCCCTCTCCCTTAAGCAACAGGGCGTAATTTACCGCCGCGTTGGTTTTTCCGCTTCCGTAGTGACCCGCGAAAAGCGTTATTCTCTTTCGTTTCATATTTCCTCCGACATCAAAGCTTGTTTCTCTGTATCTTTCCGCTTGTTGTCTTAGGCAACTCTGTCTTGAACACAACTATTCTGGGGTACTTATAAGGAGCCGTGCGGTTCTTGACGTAGCTCTGAATCTCTTTCTTAAGCTCTTCTGTTCCCTCTGTTCCCTTTGTAAGCACTATGCTTGCCTTTACCACCTGACCTCTTACCTCGTCGGGAGCGGCGGAAACACCGCACTCAAGGACGTAAGGAAGTTCCATAATAACGTTTTCAATTTCAAACGGACCTATGCGATAGCCCGAGGACTTGATAACGTCATCAACTCGTCCGACGTACCAGAAATATCCGTCCTCGTCGCGCCAAGCGGTATCTCCCGTATGGTAGAAGCCGTCGTGCCAAACCTCGTCGGTCTTTTCCTTATCGTTGAAGTAGCCTCTGAAAAGTCCGCAGGGCGCTCCGTTTGCGATGTTAATGCAAATCTCGCCCGTCTCACCCACGGGAACCTCGTTTCCGTCGGCATCAAGAAGCTTGATATCGTAAAGCGGAACGGGTTTACCCATAGAACCGAGTCTCGCCTTTGTGCCAAGCAAATTAGCAAGCGCGACGGTGGTTTCGGTCTGACCGAAGCCTTCCATAATCTGAAGTCCGGTAGCCGCCTCGAACTGTCTGAACACCTCGGGGTTAAGCGCCTCGCCCGCCGTTGTCATATGCTCGATAGACGAAAGGTCGTACTTTGAGATATCCTCTTTAACCATAAGTCTGAGCATTGTGGGGGGAGCGCAGAATGTAGTTATGTTATGCTTTGCGAACATGGGAAGTATATCGTGAGCGTCAAATCTGTCAAAGTCATAGACAAACAGACCCGCCTCGCAAAGCCACTGTCCGTAAATCTTACCCCACGCCGCCTTTGCCCAACCGGTATCGGAAATGGTAAGGTGAAGTCCGTCGGGGTTTACGCAATGCCAATATTTAGCCGTAATAAAGTGTCCAAGCGGATACTTGTAGCTGTGGCACGCGATTTTGGGGTTTCCCGTTGTACCCGAAGTGAAGTACATAAGCATCATATCGTCACCGCAGGGAGTGTCCTCTGTGCGCTCGAATTTACCCGTATAGAGGCTGTATTCCTCGTCAAAGCTTCTCCAGCCCTCTCTGGCACCGCCGACAATCATCTTATGCTCAAGGCACTCGGCGTGCATTGCCGCCTTATCGACCTCTGCCGCCACGTTATCGTCGGCTGTGCAGACGATAGCCTTTACGCCCGCAGCGTTAAGTCTGTACTCGATATCATGCTCCTTAAGCTGATTAGTTGCGGGAATAGCGATAGCGCCAAGCTTATGAAGCGCCACCATACAGAACCAGAACTGATAGTGTCTCTTAAGTATGAGCATTACCTTGTCGCCTTTTTTAATTCCAAGCGACTTAAAGTAGTTAGCCGTCTGTGACGACGCTCTCTTGATGTCCGCAAAGGTGAACTTTCTCTCGGTCTTATCCTTGCTTATGTGGAGCATAGCCACCTTATCGGGTTGCTCAACGCCTATTCTGTCAACCACGTCAAAGGCGAAGTTGAAGTTATCCTGATTTTTGAAATCTATCGCTTCAAGAACTCCGTCCTCGGTCTCGGTGGGGATAACGAAATCCTCCCAAACGCGGCGTCTTTCAGCCTTTGCCGTAGCCTTTCTGGGCTTAACGGTAAGCTCCTTAACGGCGCTGTGGGTTATCTCGGACATAGAAACGCCCGCAGGGTTAAGAACGATAGCGTAGAAGTAGCAATCCTGACCGCCGACGGCTATCATACCGTGGGGTGTGTTACTGTCGTAGTATATGCTGTCGCCTTCCTCAAGGATTTCCTGGTGGTCGCCAACTTGAACCTTAAGTCTGCCCTTTACGACGATGTCGCACTCCTGACCCTCGTGAGTGGTAACCTCCATAGGCTCAAGCTCGGCTTTTTCCGAGTAAGCGCAATGAACGTACAAGGGGTTAGAGGTTCTGCCTCTGAAAGAGTGGGCGATGTTATAATAGGTCATGCCGTGCGCCTGCTCTATCCTCTGTCCCATTCCTCGTCTGGTAAGGGTGTAGGATTTAAGTCTGGGCGCCGCGCCCTCAATAATTTCGGTAACGTCGATGCCAAGCGCGGTAGCGCATCTGTACAGAAACGCGAAGTTAAGGTCGGAACGGCCTTCCTCGCACTCTATATATTCATCAACGCTGACGTCGGTTTTTGACGCCATGTATTCAAGGGTGTAGCCCTCCATTTCACGAAGCGCCTTAATACGCCCCGCCATGGCTTTGATTTTTTGGTCGATGTCGTTAAAATTACTCATTTATACCTCCAAATTTCTTAGGGGTCTTTGAAAACAAAACTCGTCTCAAAGACGTGAATAAATCTTTGAGACGAGCACAATTTACCCGCGGTACCACTCAATTTGCGCCAATATGACGCCACTCTCGGACTCACACAAGTCCCATGCATTCACGCAGCAATCACGGAGAGGTTCTACTTGCTTGTGCTTTCTTCCTCTCGGCTCGTGGGCTACAAATACCTGCTCGCTTCACACCGACTTACACCAACCGTCGGCTCTCTTCGCCTCAGCAAACCGGCTACTCCCCGTCTTCGCCTTTCAATATTAATATGTAGTTAGATTTTATCACATTTTAGGCAACTTGTCAAGCAATATCGAAATTTTCTGTAATTTCAGCGATTTCCACAAATTTCGAGGTATTAAAGCTTGTTTCTTTGGATTTTTCCGCTGATAGTTTTCGGCAATTCATCACGGAAAACAACGATTCTGGGATATTTATAAGGCGCCGTGTGGGTCTTAACATAGTTCTGAATTTCTTTTTTAAGCTCCTCGGTTCCCTCTGTTCCCTTTGTAAGGACTATACTTGCCTTTACCACCTGACCTCTTACCTCGTCGGGTGCAGCCGAAACGCCGCACTCAAGGACATAAGGAAGCTCCATGATAACGCTTTCGATTTCAAACGGGCCGATACGGTATCCCGAGGACTTGATAACGTCGTCGATACGGCTGACGTACCAGAAATATCCGTCCTCGTCGCGCCATGCGGTGTCACCCGTATGGTAAAGTCCGTCGTAGACTGCCTCGGCTGTCTTTTCGGCATCACGGTAGTATTCCTTAAAGAGTCCGCAGGGGTCGCCCTTGTCAAGATGGATAACGATTTCACCCACCTCACCGTTGGGAAGCGATCTTCCGTCGGGATCTACGATGTCGATATCGTACTGAGGCGAAGCCTTACCCATAGAGCCGATCTTGGGCGTAGTTCCCACAAGGTTTGCGATTGTAAGAGTAGTCTCAGTCTGACCAAAGCCCTCCATAATCTGGAGACCCGTAGCCGCCTCGAACTGTCTGAACACCTCGGGGTTAAGCGCCTCTCCCGCCGTCGTCATGTGGTGGATAGAGGAAAGATCATACTTGGAAAGGTCCTCTTTTATAAGCATTCTGAGCATTGTGGGAGGTGCGCAGAAGGTGGTGATATTGTACTTAGCGAACATGGGAAGAATATCAGCCGCCGAGAAGCGGTCAAAGTCGTAAACGAACACCGCGCCCTCGCAGAGCCACTGTCCGTAAAGCTTACCCCACAGCGATTTACCCCAACCAGTATCCGAGATGGTAAGGTGGAGGCCGTCGCGCTCGCAACAATGCCAATACTTGGCGGTTACAAAATGACCAAGCGCGTAGGTATGCTTATGGCAAGCCATTTTGGGGTTGCCCGTCGTACCCGAAGTAAAGAACATAAGCGCGGGCTCGTCTCCGCAGGAAGAATCCGCGGTGCGGGCATATTTACCCGAGAAAAGTCCGTACTCGCTGTCAAAGTCGTGCCAGCCGTCACGCTTACCGCCCACAAGAATTTTTGTGGTAAGCTGAGGGCAGCTCTTTGCTGCAGAATCAACGATATCCGCAACGTCATCGTCAGCCGTACAAACGATAGCCGAAACGCCCGCCGCATCAAAACGGTAAACGAAGTCGTGGTCTTTAAGCTGATTTGTAGCGGGGATAGCAATAGCGCCAAGCTTATGGAGCGCAACCATACAGAACCAGAACTGATAGTGTCTCTTAAGCACCAGCATTACGCGGTCGCCCCTCTTGATTCCGAGAGAGGTAAAATAGTTAGCACACTGAGCCGACGCGCGCTTGATGTCCTTAAAGGTAAAGCGGCGCTCGGTAAAATGCTTATCAACGTGAAGCATAGCAAGCTTATCGGGATAAGCGTCAGCAATCTCGTCAACGATATCAAAGCCAAAGTTGAAGCTCTCGCGGTTGGGAAATTCGATAGATTTGAGGCATCCGTTTTCGTCCTCCTCGGTCTTGACAAATTTCTCGCAAACCAGCTTTTCGGTAGTTCTGGCGCTGGCGATACTCTTTCTTACAGTCTCCTCCTTAACGTCCTCGCCCGAAAGCACTACCGCGCAGAACACGCAGTCCTTGCCGTCAACGGCAATCATTCCGTGAGGAGTGGAGCTGTTATAATAGATACTGTCACCCTCGTGAAGCACCTCTATATGCTCACCTATCTGCACCTTAAGGCTACCCTCAAGCACAAGGTCGAACTCCTGTCCGCTGTGAGAGGTAAGGTGAATGGGCTGACTCTGCTGTTTTTCGGAATACTCGTAACGAACCCAATACGGCTCCGCGATTTTTTTGTTGAACTTAGGAGCAAGATTGCAAATTTCGATACCGTCCTCCTTTGCCGTAGCCTGACCCTGTCCGCGTCTGGTAACGGTGTATGAAGAAAGCAGAGGCGACGTACCCTCAAGAAGGTCGTTCATCTCGATTCCGAAAGCCTGCGCGCAGCTGTGAAGGAAGGAAAACGGGAAGTCAACCGTACCCGTCTCGTATCTTTCAAAATCAGCCTTGCTTACCTTTACAAGCTCAGCCATCTGCGCCACCGTGTAGCCCGAAATCTCACGCATATCTCTGATACGACCCGCGATTTCAAGCAGCTTTGCGTTTCCCGAATTGTTGTTTTGCATAATTTTTTCCTTTCCGCCCTTTCGGCAATAAAACATTGACCGGTTGGACCGTTTTTAACAAAAAAACCGTCCCAAAGAAAAATCTTTGAGACGGATAAATTATCCGCGGTACCACTCAAATTGCGTCTTTCGACGCCCCTTCAGACTCCGTCAAGCCCTATGCACTAACGTACCATTCACGGGAGAAGCCTACTCTTTTCAGCCCTCCGGCTCGGAAGTGATAGGTTTATGAACACCGCAGTTATTGGCTCGCACCTTACGCCAACTCTCTGAAAACCTGTTATTCAACCGTCTTCGTCACAGCCTTTTATTCAGATATGACGATTATACACCCTTTTTTGGGGTTTGTCAATAGTTTTTTTGAATTTTTTTGATTTTTTACATCAGCGGCGCGAAAAGCCTTGTAATTGAGCGAACAAAGCGGACGAAAATATTGCGTTTACAATCCTCAAGAGTTATCTCGCGACATCGCTCCAGTGTTTTGAGAAAATCGGCTTCCACGTCCTTAACCGCGGCACTTTCATACATCAGAGCCGCGCACTCAAAGTGGAGATAAAGGCTTCTGAAATCGAGATTTATCGTCCCCACCACGGCACGCTTTCCGTCGCTGACCACGTTTTTGGAGTGTATAAAGCCCGGGGTGTATTCATATATTCTCACGCCCGCCTCAATAAGTGTTTCGTAATAAGACTGCGTATTGAAATGAACGTAGAATTTATCGTATTTATGCGGTGTTATTATCCTCACGTCAACGCCGCTCTTTGCGGCAAGCCTCAGGCTCGAAAGTATATCGTCATCAACTATCAGATATGGGGTGGTAATGTACAAGTAATCCCTCGCGCCGCCTATAAGCTGAGTATAAACGTGCTCGGCGATATGCTCCTCGTCGATTGGCGAGTCGGTGTAAGGTATAACGTAGCCGCCGGTCCCGCTCTGTAGGCTTTCGGTGTAATATTTGGCATAATCCTCTTTTACGTCCTCGCAAAGCTCCCACATCTGCAAAAGCATCACCGTAAAGCTCCACGCTCCGTCCCCCTCAAGGCATACTGCGGCATCCTTCCAATGACCGTGTGGGTGTGTTTCGTTGATATATTCGTCAGCAATATTTACACCGCCCGTAAACGCCGTCTTTCCGTCTATCGACACGATTTTCCGGTGGTCTCGGTTATTCTGCACCGACGAAATAAAGGGCACGAAGGGATTGAAAACAGAAATCTTAATCCCCTTTGCTTCAAGCTCCTTCACCTTTTGGATGGAAAATCCGTTGAAACAGCCCATATCGTCGTAAATAAGTCTTACGTCAACGCCGTTTGCGGCGCGTTCAACAAGGATTTTCTCGATTGCACCCCACATTTTCCCGTCTTTAACTATAAAAAACTCAAAAAATATATACCTTTCGGCGGTTTTCAGCTTTTGGCAGAGGCTTTCAAGCATCTCCTCGCCCGAGCCGAAATAACTCATCTTGGTATTTTTGTATATGGGAAAATTCATGTAGCCGTCAAGGTACTTTATCTGGGTGGAGAATTCGGGCATGTCGGCTATCGCCTCATCAGCGGCTGTTTGCGGAAGTCTAAAATGCTTGGAGGACTCCGCGCCTATCTCGCTCATTCGCTTATTTGCGGCACGTCGGACTATATTTTCCTTGTATATAACGTAAAACACTCCGCCAACAAGCGGAAACAGCAAAATAAGGCAGGTCAGCGATATTTTGTAGGCGGGCTTATTCTTTGACATTATCACGTTAAGCACCACGAAAAAGCTTAACAGCACCGTAGCACCGTAAGCTATTTCAGACACCGCAGACCTTGACACCACCGCATATCCCACAAACAAAAGCTGGGCAAGTATAATGGCTATAACGAGTATTCTGTGTCTCCACAATCTCTTGAATTTATGAAAAAAACTCATTTTCCCTCACCTATCCCCCTTGAAATATTCACATTTACATGATAAAATGAATACGAATATCTTAGATAGATTTTATCACTTACCGAAGGCATTTTCAATTGGGTATGCCGACATTTAAAGAAAAATTTACCCTAAAAAAGATTTGTCTTCAACGTTTTTTAATAAATGCTTAACAATCGGGAGGACTAACCATGCGAGAAACTTACAACCTAAACGGTCTGATACAAAAAGCCGCCGATCCCCATGGCTTTGTTAAAGAGTCAGAGGCGGCATACGAGTCTCTGCTTGAGACCATTGCCAAAGAACTTATAAAGCATTCTGACGAGCGCCCGATAATTCTTATTTCGGGTCCCTCGGGGTCGGGCAAAACCACAAGCTGTCTCAAGCTTGAGACTCTGCTTGACGAAATGGGATTTACTACCCACAGCATTTCGCTTGACAACTATTTTCACCCTATAACCGAAAAGGAACGTCCGCTTTTTGAGGCGCACAAGATTGACCTTGAGTCGCCCGATCGGGTTGACACAGACCTTTTAAACAGCCAATTGCGAGATATTATGACGGGCAAAGAGGTGTTGATTCCGCGCTTTGATTTCGTACGTAATCAAAGAGTGGAGGGAGACCGTGCCATTAAACTTCGCAAGGGCGAAATGATTATTCTTGAAGGGATTCACTCGCTCAACCCCACGGTTATCGAAGACTCCGAGGAGTTCAGCTCGGGAATTTACGTCAGCGTAAGAAGCCGAATTGAGCATTTCAGATTTGGCGAAAGCTTTCTTCTTCATCCTTCGAAAATCAGGCTTGCGCGCAGAATAATTCGCGACGGGCGCACCAGAAACCGCCTGCCCTCCGCCGTTATTGACATGTACGACAGCGTAGAAAACGGTGAAAACAAGTACATCATGCCCTACAAGCACCGCGCCGATTTCGACGTTGACACCTTTATCCCCTACGAGCCTTTTATTTACAAGGGAATGCTTCCCCCCTCGCTCCCTGAAGACGAGGCGCGCCACCCGTGGCTCACAGAGCTTTTCGAGGTTCTCGCTGAGCTTCCCGCTCTCTCGCCCGATCTTGTCCCCGAAGAATCGCTTCTCCGTGAATTCATCGGTGGAGGAAAATACGGTGGCTAAGTCCTCTGTCCTCACCGCACTTGGCGGGTCCTCGCCGGACGGGCGCCACGGCTTCGCCCCCACGATTTATAGATTGTGCAAACATAGCTGTCGCACTACAAAAAACGCCATCTAAACAATGGCGTTTTTCTTTCGTATTGACAGAAATGATTTTTCAAATTGTAGTTTGTGGGGGAGTTCGCACAGCAGCCACGAGGAGCCCCCACCGGCGAGGTGGCGCCAGTCAAGGGCGCGTAGCCCTTGTCGCTCGTCGCAACGAGCGAAACTCTCAATCGGCGTCTTTCTTTTTTGGTCCTTTTTTCTTTCGCGCCTACTTATCCG
>JAZKYO010000022.1:0-3368 GCA_045612185.1 Eubacteriales bacterium | reverse complement strand
AAGGCTACAATTTTCATTCCTTGGATGATGAAATTTTGCAAAATATTATTTTATCTATTAACCTAAGACCCAGAAAATGCTTGGGATGGCGTTCTCCATTTGAAGTGTTTTTTGGTGTTGCACTTGCTTGACAATCTGCCCTGTCAGCGAAGCTGACTGAGGGATTGTTCTACGAGCTGATCAATATATTCACAGACACCCCGAAAGTTTTTATGTATTTCTGTGTTTGGAATTCTTATAACCGTCAATCCGTATTCTTTGAGAAATGCTGTTCTTTCTTCATCGTATTGTTTTCCTTTTTCCGTATAATGCCCTGAGCCGTCAAGCTCTATGACGAGCTTTGCCTCTGCACAATAAAAATCGGCAATATATTTACCAAGAACCTTTTGGCGTGAAAAGCGCACGGGATAGGTGCGCAAAAAATCATACCAAAAGTGCTTTTCTTCTTTGGCCATATTCTTTCGCAGCATTTTGGCAGTTGGAACAATATCTTTATTGTGTTTTCTCTGCATCACAATCCCTCCGTCACGCTATCGCGTGCCACCTCCCTTTACACAAGGGAGGCTTTTGCAGTTAAGCGATCAAATGTTTCTCGGCAAATTGAATTTTGTTAGGTTAACTTGTTTAGTAAAAAGTATGGGCGCTGACCAGCTACAATCATATTTGTCACATTAGAAATATCATAGCCGTTATTTTTATACGTCGACAAAAACTCTTGTTCGCTCGGGTAAACAATTTCTTGACCGTACCAAGCTTTAGAGGATTGTGGTGTAAGCTCTAAGTATATTATTTTACTTTCCGCCTCAAACGTTAGTATCGTGTGTACTTTGTTTTTCTTCTTGTTGTATAACAACCATATTTTGCTTGGCACATTTAAACTGTCAAGTATTGATTTCATTGCCAAAACCGCATCTACACAAGTACCGATTTTTTCTTTAAGCGTGACAGATGGATCTTGAACAGTATAAACAGTCATTGAAAGATGATAGTAGTCATTATCAAATCCATTTTTCATATTAGGTTTATATTTTTGACCGTCAATAATGAAGCCGTATTCAAAACCGTTATTATATAATTTTGATTTTAGTATATTGCATATTTCTTTGATTGTCATTCTCAAGTTCACTCCATCAAATTGTTGTTTATTGTTGATACTTATCGCACATCTATATTATAGCATAAAACCCGCAGAAAATCAATCTGCGGATTCTATTTTTCCTGTCGGTAGATAATGTACTCCTAAAACTGTCCTTAAGAGTGACGCTCCATTAACTCAGCCCTTTTTGTATAATTAATATTCGTAACTGTTATAGTATTCTCCGCCGCCGTTATTTCCGTTGTTGCCGTTATTCTGCGACTGTCCCTTTGAGCCGCTATTCTTTGCCGATTTTACGGCTTTGACAATAATAAATATTGCCACAGCGCCAAATACAAGGGCTACTACAATGCCGAACCAATCGACGCCCGTAACGGTTTTTCCGAAAACGGCCTCCATATCCTCAACCACAATGGCAATCGGGATACCCGTCTGCTCGGTAAACGCCTCAAGGGCGGGCATTACCGTTGCTTCGGTCAAGGCAAACTGCGTGTTGTTTACAAACTGAGGCTCAGCCAAGGCACTTCTGTCGCTGTCTCTGCGGAACGAGCTTTCAAGCCCAAGCCGTCCAATCTTTACGCGCATGCTGTCAACTATATCGGCAAGGTTACTGTCAAGCGAATAAGCGTAATACTCGTTGTTTATATTGCCAAGCACCGTTCTTCCGTACTCGGTGGTCTCGTCACCGAACATATAGCTTATATCGCTATGAATATTGTCACCGACCCACGCAATGGTATAATACCCGTCAGCGCTTTCTTCGGTCAGAAACACCAACAGAATATTATCCTCATAAGCGCTTGAATCGCCAAATGCCGCCGCGTATTCGGCATCAGCATATCTTTGCATTGCCGCCTCGTCATATAAAACTCTGCCGCCGTTTGAAATGCTTGCAAACGACGAGCTGATGCTTGCGAAAAGGAATATGGCGCAGAAAATCAACATCATAACGGGAACCATAATCATTCCCAAAAGTCCGCCAAGGCAACCTCCGCCTCCGTAATAGCGCGGTCCAAAGTGCCAACCGCCGAAATACGGTCTGTGGGGTCCGTGATGATGCGGTCCGCCAAATCCGCCGCCGAATCCGCCTCCACCGCCGAATCCGCCTCCGCGAGATCCTCCGCCAAAGCCGCCTCCTCTTGATCCCCCTCCGGGTCCGGGCATAATCAGTTCCTCCTTTGCGTTAATTATTTTCTACTTCATTATACATCAACAAAACAAACTTGTCAACGAACAAAATATGAATTCTTTTAAATCCTACTCCGTTTTTTGATAACCGCTTTATTTCAGAACGGCTCAATAATATCGGCGCCAAAGCGAATTGCGTTGCGCATTTCCTGAGCGGTGTGAACGTTTGCAATGCCAAGACGGGCGTATTTTTTTACGCGCTCACAGTTTTCAAACGACGCTTTGTAGCGATCGGTCAGCCAAGCAAAGCTCGGATTGTCATAATACATCCAAACGGTAAGCTGGTCGCAAGGAACCAAAGAACATATCTCACGGAGCTGCTCCTCCGTAGTGTTGCCGTCATAGTTTATCAATGCCTGCGGAATGGCAGACAAAACCTTTTTTATACGCTTGACGTCACCGCAGGAAAACTCAGCGCGTACGTTGTAGCGCTTTACAAGCTCCAGCATCTTGTCGAGCCTGTCGGTATCAATCTTTTTGTCAAGATCAAGCACCACGTCACTTCCGTCCAAAAGCTCTAACAGCTCCTCAAGCCGCGGTATCACCGTGCCGCGGAATTCCTCACCGAAAGCAATTCCCGCGTCGTATTGCAAAAGCTCCTCGTAGGTGATGTCGGAGAGAAGAATCTTCTGAGCGATGGGAGAGCCGTCCTTGTTTCGCAAGGTGCGGTTAATTGAATTGTCGTGCAAAAGAACGATTACGCCGTCCTTGGTATAAGCGGGGTCGGTCTCAAGCTGTTCAAAGCCCTCTTCAACCGCCTTTTTGAATGCGGGAATCGTGTTTTCGGGATACCCCGTATAGCCTCTGTGCGCACGGAATTGCATTTTTACTCCTCCTTAAGTTGACTAAGACAAGATTAAGCTTCGTGTGTAACAGTATACCATATTTTCGGTATGATGTCAATTATTTGCAGGACATTTAGTTTTTTGTAGTTTGTAGGGGAGTTCGCACAGCAGCCCTGCCAGAAAAGTTTTGCGGAGCTTTTTCAAAAGCGACCGCCCGCGCCCGCAGGCGCTCGGCGTCTTTTCTTTTTGCGCGCTTTTTCTTTTTACGCCTCTTTATCTAAAAAGAAAAAGCGCAAGAG
>JAZKYO010000021.1:0-7730 GCA_045612185.1 Eubacteriales bacterium | reverse complement strand
ATTTTCGGGGTCGTAGCCAAACTCAACGAGATAGTCAACCCACTTTTTCATAAGCTCCTTGTCGTCGTCAAACAGCTTCTGGTCGCCGCCCGAATATTTCTTTACAGCCGCAAGGCAAAGCAGCATATTGCCCGCTTCCTCGACAGGCATCTGACTTGCAAGGCTGAGCTTTTTGCCAAGAATTCTGTTTCCTCTGTTTCCGCCGCCTGTAAGGAACAGCGAAACCAAACCGTAAACCTGACCGTTTGCAAGAGGATACTGTCCAACGTCGTGAGGTGTGAAGTCAAACTCCCACGCGTCGCTCTTGGCGAACTTGATTATAGGTCTGAGCATTCCGTTTACAAGCTCGGGGTTAAACTTAAGGAAGAGAGGAATTGAGGGATAGGTAACGTCAAGCGTACCGATACATCCGTTGGAGTCGTCCTCCTTGGAGAGGAAGAGAATATTACCCTCGGTATCCTCAACCAGCTTGTGCGCCGCGATAGCCTGACGGTAAGCGAGCGCGGTAATATTCTTATAATTTTCTCCAAGCGCGCCTGTTTCGGCGGTGAGCTTAGCGTCAAATTCCTCGCAAAGCTTCTTGATTTCCGGGTATTCCCTGACAGCCGCCTTAACCATGTCTCCAAAGCTGTCGAAATACTTTGCGTAATACTCGTTAAGCTGCGTGCCGAAATACTCAATAGGCTTGATCTCGTCGTAAGCAAGTGCGATATAACCCTCGTGCTCCTCTTTTACGGAAAGAAGATAGGGTTCTTCGCTGTAAGCGTCATACGCGCGATTCATGGGAAGAAGATCTACCCTGCCGTCTTGATTGGCAATCTTGGCTACTCTCGCGTGCGGGTCGCAGATATGGAGATATCCCCAATCTATCATCACGTTATCGCCCGACTGAGAAAGAACGTTCTGATTTACGTTTCCGCAAGAAAGCGAGTAATCGGTTTTCTTAAACTCAACGCACTGACCTTTGTTATCAACGCAAGCGCGGGAGCTGATACCGAAAGCAAATCTCATAGGCTTATCCTGCTTAGGAGTAATCTTGTAAGATACGTAGCTTACGGGACGAGTCATAATATCAAGTCTGTCAAGGAGAAGAGGCGAGGTAAAGGTAAGCTCAAGCTTAACCCACTCACTTTCAAAGTTGTACACGGTGCTTGTGGGAGTGATTTCCACGCTTTTCTGATAGATACGGCGCTTAAGAAGCTTTCCGTCGGGATCAAATCCCGCTACCGAGTGGAACTGGTTATCAATGAAAACTCCCGCCATAATGGGACAAGGCTTGCCCGACCAATGCTCTGTGGGAGTGGCGTAAAGCGCATCACTGCACGACCAAACCGAGAAAAAAGGGTCAACTGTGATAAGCGGAACTGCCGCCGGTCTGAATTTCATAATATTTTACCTCCAAAATTATTGACTTTATTTAATTATACTGCTATAATTATCACAATACAATAGGTAAAACAGTCAAAAAAATGAGGAAAACAAGCATGAGTGAAGAAATTTACCACATCAATCAAAAAAGCGAAACCAAAGACCTTATAAGATTTTCTCTTTGCGGCACCACCTTTCCCGACAAAAGCTACAAAATAAGCCGTCCAAAATCAAATATAGCCTGCATTGAGTACATAGAGGAAGGCAGCGGCACGGTACATATTGACGGCAAGACCTTTACCCCATCGGCGGGCGACAGCTATTTTCTTATGTCGGGAAAGGCGCAACGCTACTATTCCGACAGTGAAAAGCCATGGAAAAAGCACTTTATAAACCTTTCGGGCAAGCTGCTTGAGAATCTTGCCGACGGATATGGGGTGGCTGACGTATCATATTTTGAGGGTCTTGACCTTAGCAAAGAGCTTTCGGAGATAATTGAGCTCGCGAAAAAGCAGTACGACGATTGCACCGAGGAGCTGATTGTGATTCTGAACAGAATACTTCTTAAGATGCACAACCACGTAAAAAGCCGAAACCGCGTAGCGGATGCGGCGGCAGAAATGAAAGACTTTCTCAACACACAAATCACCTCAAAATTCAAAATAGAGCTTTTGTGCAAGCACATTTCAAAATCCGAGTCGCAAACTATACGCATTTTCAAAAACGCCTACGGCGTTACGCCATATACGTATATACTCGACAAAAAAATAGGACTTGCAAAAAAATTGCTTACCGACACAAGCCTCACGGTAAAGCAAATAGCCGACAAGCTCTGCTTTGCCGACGAGTATTATTTCTCAAATATTTTCAAAACCAAAGTGGGAATCACCCCATCATTCTACCGAAAAAACGGTGACAACTAAAAAAATTTACAAAATCGCAAAAAAAGAAGGTCATTCCGTTGACAAACGTCGAAATTTGTGCTACAATAATTTATACTATTTAATTTAAGGAGGAACATTGCAATGTTCAAGAAAATTCTTTCTCTTTGCCTTGTGGTTGTCATGATCGCCGCTTTCGGTGTTTCCATGGTTTCCTGCGGAGGCGCTGCCGATGACGATTTCAAGCTCGGCGTTATCTTGCTTCATGATGAAGCTTCCACCTACGACCTTAACTTCATCGAGGCTGTTGAAAAGGCTGCCGCTCAGCTCGGTCTCTCTGAGGATCAGGTTATCTACAAGAAGAACATCCCCGAGTCCAACGACTGCTACGAGGCTGCCGCTGACCTTGTTGACGACGGTTGCGACGTAATCTTCGCCGACAGCTTCGGTCACGAGACATACATCCTCAAGGCTGCTAAGGAATTCCCTGAGGTTGAGTTCTGCCACGCTACAGGTACAATGGCTCACACCGAGAAGCTTGACAACTTCCACAACGCTTTCGCTTCTATCTACGAGGGTAGATTCCTTGCAGGTGTTGCCGCTGGTATGAAGCTTAACGAGATGATCGATTCCGGCAAGATCACAGCTGAGCAGGCTAAGATCGGTTACGTAGGCGCATTCACATACGCAGAGGTTATGTCGGGTTACACATCCTTCTACCTTGGCGCTAAGTACATGTGCCCCAGCGTTACCATGGACGTTCAGTTCACAGGTAGCTGGTACGACGAGCTTGAGGAAAAGAATGCCGCTAACGCTCTTATGGACAAGAACTGCGTTCTTATTTCCCAGCACGCTGACTCTATGGGCGCTCCCACAGCTTGTGAGGAGAGAAACGTTCCCAACGTTTCCTACAACGGAACAACTATCGCTTCCTGCCCCAACACCTTCATCATCTCTTCCAAGATCGACTGGACACCTTACTTCGTTCTTATCTGCGAAGCAACTATGAAGGGCGAGGCTATTCCCGCTGACTGGACAGGTACAATCGAAACAGGCTCTGTAGCTCTTGCTGAGCTTAACACAGCAGCTGCCGCTGAGGGTACACAGGCTAAGCTTGACGAGCTTAAGGCTAAGCTTGTTGCAGGTGAGCTTAAGGTATTTGACACCGCTACATTCACAGTTGGCGGTCAGTCTCTTACATCCTACATGGCTGACGTTGACTACGACGAAGCGTTCACAAAGGATACCGAGGTTATTTCCGACGGTTACTTCCACGAGTCCGAGTTCCGCAGCGCTCCTTACTTTGACGTAAGAATCGACGGAATCACTCTTATCAACGAGAAGTATTAATTTAAAATCTTGTTTCGGCAAGCGGGGCTTGACCCCGCTTGTCGCTCTTTTACGAGTTTTGACCAAACCGCTTTTTCATAAAAAACGGTTTGTTGAAGATTTGTAACCGATATTTTTTGTATTGGAGGAAACTAAATGAACAAAACCATTGCGTTGGAAACAAGAAAGGTTTCCAAGTTTTTTGGAAGCGTGGTAGCTAACAAGGACGTTGACCTTGCCGTTTACAAAGGCGAAATCCTCGCCATTCTCGGCGAGAACGGCTGCGGTAAAACCACGCTTATGAATATGATAGCGGGCATCTACTACCCGGATAGCGGAAGCATTTACGTTAACGGCAAAGAGGCGGTTATCCGCTCCCCCAAGGACGCTTTTGATCACGGTATAGGAATGATTCACCAGCACTTCAAGCTTGTTGACCTTTTCACAGCCGCCGAAAATATTGTGCTTGGCGTAAATGAAAAGACCCGCTACGACATCAAAGAGGTAAACCGCAAGGTTTCGGAAATTGCCGGCAAGTACGGTTTCCATATCGACCCCAAGAAGAAAATATACGAAATGTCGGTTTCCGAAAAGCAAACGGTTGAGATACTTAAGGTGCTTTACCGCGGCGCGGACATTCTTATTCTGGATGAGCCCACGGCGGTGCTTACACCCCAAGAAACCGACAAGCTTTTCCAGGTTCTCCGCCGCATGAGAGAGGACGGAAAATCCATCCTTATTATCACTCATAAGCTCCACGAGGTGCTTTCTATTTCCGACCGCATAACGGTGCTTCGTAAGGGCGAGCATATCGCTACGGTAAACACGGAGGAAGCAACCGAGTCAAGCCTTACCGAAATGATGGTAGGTAAAAAAGTAGAGCTTAACATAAACCGCCCCGAGCCCCACGACACCTGTGACAGACTTGAGGTCAAAAACCTCTCTATGTCGGATGCCGACGGAATAAAAATTCTTGACGAGATTTCATTTTCCGCCAAGGCGGGCGAAATTCTCGGTATCGCGGGCATTGCGGGAAGCGGTCAGAAAGAGCTGCTTGAATCCATAGCGGGACTTTGCCACCCCACCACGGGCGAGATTATTTACCACAACCCCAAAACAGGAACGTCGGAAAATCTACGCGACAAGGACCCCGTTTCCATAAGAGAAATGGGCGTAAGACTCTCCTTCGTCCCCGAGGACCGTCTCGGAATGGGTCTTGTGGGCAATATGGACATCGTTGATAACATGATGTTAAGAAGCTACCGCAAGGGCAACTCCATGTTCGTTGACCGTAAAAAGCCGAGAGATCTGGCGCAAAAGGTCATTTCCGACTTGGGAGTATCAACTCCCAGCGCAAGCACTCCCGTCCGCCGTCTTTCGGGCGGTAACGTTCAGAAGGTGCTTGTAGGACGTGAGATTGCGGCTTCCCCCACTGTGCTTATGGCGGCTTACCCGGTTCGAGGACTTGATATCAACTCGTCTTACCTTATTTACGACCTGCTTACAGAGCAGAAGGAAAAAGGCGTGGCGGTAATTTTCGTAGGTGAGGACCTTGACGTGCTTGTTGAGCTTTGCGACCGTATTCTCGTTATCTGCGCGGGCAAGGTTACGGGCATTATTGACGGAAGAAACACCACAAAAGAAGAAATCGGTCTGCTTATGACCAAAACAGATACACAAAAATCAGAGGAGGTATAAAAAGTGAAAACGCAGGATAAACACACTCACGAACCGCTTTTTCACGTGGTTAAACGCGCCACCATTCCTTTTTGGAAGGCAATGGCAATAAGAGCAGGCGCGATTGTAGCGGCATTTTTGCTTTGTACGCTTCTCTCCTCCATCCTTATAGGCAAATCCCCTATTAAGTTTATAGAGGTTTTCTTTGACGGTATTTTCGGCTCTACACGCCGACTTTGGAATCTGTCCAAGGACGCCGCAAAGCTGCTTTGCATCTCGCTCGCGGTAACCCCCGCGTTCCGTATGCGCTTCTGGAACATCGGAGCTGAGGGTCAGACCCTTATGGGCGCTCTCGGCGCAGTCGCAATGGTGTTCTATCTCGGCGGAAAGATTCCCGAGTGGGCTTTGCTTCTGCTTATGCTTGTAGCCGCCGTGCTTATGGGCGCGGTATGGGGCGTTGTTCCCGCAGTTTTCAAGGCGAAGTGGCAAACAAACGAAACGCTGTTCACCCTTATGATGAACTACGTGGCAATAGGTCTCGTGGGCTTTGCTCTTAAAATCTGGGTAGACAGCGGCTCAGGTACTCTTGGCGAAATGAAATTCGGCCACCTTCCGCAGGTAGGTCACAAATACCTGCTTTTGGTGCTGTGTACGCTGATTTTGACCGCGCTTGTTTACATCTACCTCAATTACACCAAACACGGCTACGAAATATCGGTTGTGGGCGAAAGCGAAAATACCGCCCGCTACATAGGAATAAACGTGGGCGGTGTAATTATCCGCACCATGATAGTTTCCGGCGCGATTTGCGGTCTTGCGGGCTTCCTTATCGTCAGCGCGCTTGACCACTCTATAACCACAACGACTGTCGGCGGTCTCGGATTTACCGCAATCATGGTTTCGTGGCTGGCTAAATTCAACCCCGTTATTATGATAGGCTCCTCGCTTCTTATAGCCTTGCTTCAGCAGGGAGCATCCTCAATTTCCGACAGCTTCAGAATAGACTCCTCCTTCCCCGACATGGTGGTGGGAATAGTTCTCTTCTTTATCATCGGTTGCGAGTTCTTTATCAACTATCAGCTAAAATTCCGCGAATCGGCTAAGAAAGGAGAAAAAGCATAATGGGAACACTGTTTACTTATCTCTTCTCCGCCATTCCGCTTGGCATTACGCTTCTTTACGGTTGCGTAGGTGAAATTCTTACGGAAAAAGTCGGTCATCTTAACCTTGGTATTCCCGGAATCATGTGCGTTGGCGGCGCTGGCGGCGCGGTTACGCTGTACGCAATTAAAGATTTGGGGCTCAATCCCATTCTTATAGTAATAATAAGCATACTCGCTTCGTTTATAAGCGGCGTGTTAATGGGCGCTATTTACAGCTTCCTTACGGTAACGCTCAAAGCCAATCAGAATATTACCGGTCTTGCCCTTACCACCTTCGGTGTAGGCGTAATGAAATTTATTATGTCCAAGATTTCAACCATTACAACGGCTACTCCCAACTACCTGTACGCGCTGGACTATTTCAGATTTCCCTTTGCGAACAAAATAAACTCACTTAAGTATTTTGGAGTAATGCTCTATCTTGGCATTATTATTGCGATTATCGCGGCATACGTTCTAAACAAAACACGCACGGGTCTGCACCTTCGCTCAATTGGCGAAAACCCCGCCGCGGCTGACGCAGTGGGCATCAACGTAACCCTTTACAAGTACATGGCTACCTGTATAGGAAGCGGAATTGCCGCGCTTGGCGGTCTCTTCTACATCATGGACTTTGGCGGAACACCCGAGTCCTACAAAACAATAGAGTCGCTCGGTTGGCTTGCGGTCGCGCTTGTTATTTTCACACTTTGGAAACCGCTTATCGGTATTGTCGGCTCTATCATCTTCGGTATGCTCTACCTTGCGGGAACCTACATTCCCACTATGCTCGACATCAATCTTTCGCTGGCTCAGTCTGACCTTCTCAAGCTGTTGCCATACGTTGTTACGGTTATAGTTCTTATCGTATCAAGTATAAGCAAAAAGCGAGAGAACCAGCCCCCCGCGGCATTGGGTCTGCCATACTTCCGCGAGGAAAGATAATCACGTAAAATATCTTGAAACAAAACACGAACTTCGGAAACCTCGGTTATAAACCGAGGTTTTCTGTCCTCACCGCACCTGCGGTGGGCTGGTAGGCTTCGCCCCCACGCACCTGGCGGTGGGCCTGTTGCCTTCGGCGCACACGATTTGAATATTGTGCTGACATAGCCGTCGCACTCCGAAAAATGTCGGCTCGACACCGCCATTTTTCTGCACACAAATAGGATTGATGTGTTCAAATTGGTGTTTGTCGGTATGTTAGCACATATCATTGTAGGGACCGGCGTCCTCGACGGTCCATTTGGCACAAATGAAATTTGCATCGCTATGTATAACAAATTTATTTAATTGATATAACAACCATTTTGTTTGATATTTTAATTGTGTT
>JAZKYO010000020.1:0-11376 GCA_045612185.1 Eubacteriales bacterium | reverse complement strand
ACCGCGCTTACAGACGCCAAGTCTGCTCTTGAAAAGGCAGATGCTGATAACAAGGATGAGCTTGTAAAGAAGATCGAAGATGCAGACAAGGTTCTTGATGATGCTGTTAAGACAGTCCAGAAGAACCTTGACAATGCCAAGTCTGAGCTTGACAAAGCTATCGCAAATGGTGATACCGCACTTGACGAAAAGATCTCCAATCTCAATATTGCGCTGAATAATGCAATCGCCGTTCTTGAGCAGGCTGATGCTGATAATAAAGCAGAGCTTGTAAAGAAAATTGAGGAGTCAGACGTATCCTTGCAGGTAGCTATTGATAAAGTAGCTTCCGATCTTGCAAAGGCGCAAAAGGATCTGGCAGATGCAATTGCAACAGGTGATGCAGCTCTTAGTAACAGAATTCGCTCCGTAAGTGCTTCTCTCCGTGCGGCAAAGACAGCTCTTGAAAAGGCTGATGCTGACAACAAGGCTAAGATTGAAGCTGCTGAATCAACTCTTGATGCAGCAATCAAAACTGTTCAAAAGAACCTTGACGATGCTAAGGCAGAGCTTAACAAGGCAATCGCAGATGGTAATACCGCACTTGATGACAAGATTTCTGCTCTTAACGAGGCACTTGCAACCGCAAAGGCAGCTCTTGAAGCAACAGATAGCGCTAACAAGTCCGAGCTTATCACTAAAATCGATAAAGCAGACGCAACTTTGAAGGCGGCTATCGATGCACTTTCTAACGAGCTTAACGCTACAAACGAAAAGGTAGCGGAACTCGAAACCTTTATCATTATCGTATGCGTCATTTCCGGCGTAGCATTCTGTGGATGCGGTACTCTCGCAGTATTCTACATTATTGATAAAAAGAAGAAAATCTAAGTAAGTGAAACAACAAAGCGGTGAGCCTCGGCTCACCGCTTACTTTTAGAAAATAATGAAACAAATACTTTCACTAACCTCTTAACAATGGAAAATTTATGTGGATATAATAACCCTACATACTGAAACATTTATAACGAGATTCCTGCCGTGAGAACCATCGCGGAGGGCACGGGAATTGCTTTGGCAACCGTGCATCGTTATCTGCTCTCGCTCAAAGAAAGCGGCGATCTGAATATTCTCCGCTCCTGCAACGAGGATAAAGAAACCTATCCCGACATCTTCCCGAGAGATCTGAAGATACAAGGAGTTGCGGTCTGCGTAATGCACCGCTTGAAGAAAAGGATGTAGTCGATGCCCCAAAAGAAATACAATCTTACCTCCGATAAAGGCAGATTTGAAAAAGATTTAAAGAAGGAGGCTGACCGAGTGAATTGCCGCCGCCCATTCGTTAAGGCTTTTGGTCTGCGACACCCTTGTTATTACGGGTTGAAGAACCGAAATATCAACTCCGAACTCATCCATTTTTTTAACAAGATCGCCTGCCGTTCCGTCTGTGTAGTTGCGATAAAGACTGCCACAGGACTTAAGCAGACCCGCAATAGCCCTCTCTGCAACCGCATCGGGAAACGCGTGCGTATGAAAATCAATTACCATACAAAAAACCTCGCATTTTACTTACTTGATTATTGTGCCATAATCAAATAAAAAATGCAAGGTATTTTTTGTTAGCAACTTTAAATAATCGCACCGTTGTTCAAGAGCTTTTGGCGCAGGGTGGGAACATTTACCGCCTTAGGAGAAATCCCCTCCTTTGCCGCCATTGCCGCGGCAACGCCTGCCGCCTCACCCATTGCCATACACTGTGCTGTGGGGCGTATTGCTCCCCACGCACCGCGTGATGCAGAAACGCATCTGCCCGTAATCAGCAAGCTCTCAACGTTTTTGGGAAGCATTATGCGATAAGGAATGTGAAATCTCCAATGATTATAGTCGGTGTTTTCCACCTCTTCGGGGATTGCGCCAACGTCGATAGGATGACCGCCGCAGGCGATAGAATCCTCAAAATCTCTGCCGGAAAGTATATCCACCACCGAAAGCTCGTACTCGCCAACAATACGGCGTGTTTCGCGCACGCCAAGGTCGGGAATGTAAGTAACGGTTGCGTTTTCAAAGCCGGGGGTTGCTCTTAACCCCTCGGTAAGCATACGCGCGCCCTTTTGAAGTGCATGCTGACCTCTGCTCATTGAGCGGGCGTCAAGACCGTTATTATCGGGCGGTCTTACAATACATTTAGGACCAAGAAGTATAGCCCCTCCCTTTTCGGGAATTGTATACACCTGCACCACTCCGCGAAGCTCCTCCGGCTCGGGCATTTTCACCATAAACACGCTCATTTCGCCATTGTAATAGGACTCACGCGCATTCTCAAAGGACATAACGCCAAACTTCTGCACGTCAAAGCGTTCGGGATGTTTTTCAAGGAAATCGAACAGTCTGTCATAGTCTACGTTGCCTACTCTGTACATCGTTCCGAAGTTGCACATCTCACCAACGCGTCTTGCATATCCCTCCGCTACCTCATTTTCGGTTGCACCCTCATAAACAGGCACACCGGCAAGAGTGGCAACGTCACCGTCGCCCGTGGCATCGACAAAGCATTTAGCCTCTATTCGTCCAAATCCCTCCTTGTTGCAGACCACAACCGCTTTAACGGCATCTCCGTCCTTCTCCACAAGGCAGACGCGCGTGTCGTAAAGCACCTCTACACCCGCCTCCTCAAGCATTTCTATAAGCACGAACTGCGCCTCGGCCTTGTCGGTAAACACGTAGCTTCCCGCCTCGCCGTTAGTGCCGAGAGCCTTTCCGCTGTCAATAAGCCTTTTAACGTATTCGTGGGGAATTCCGCCAACCACCTGAACGCCCTTGGGGTCTGTGGCAAGCCTGTCAAGCACCTCTTTTTTGTAACGCTCAACGTCCTTGCAATGCTCGGTGAACTTTGTAATTCCCGCCTCGCCAACGGTAAGCATGCCGCCAACAACAAAGGAACGCTCTATAAGCAAAGTCGTAGCACCCTCTCTTGCCGCCGCGATAGCCGCAAAGCAACCAGCCGTGCCGCCACCGCAGACAACGACATCATATTCGCCATAGGGTTTGGCTTCAATTTGGTATTTCATTTTCTTTCCTCCATCTTGGTATTTCATTTTCTTTCCTCCATCGCTTTGTTAAACACACTTACAAATCTGTCAAGGCTGTCCTCGGAGTTCATTCCCTCATAGGGGCGCATTTCAAAGGAAACGGTAGCGTTTTCACCGTCAAGATAACCTATGTCACCGAGCATGTGAATAAATCTCACGCCGTCCTCCTCGGTATACTCACCGCCCTTATAGTTCCACGCCGAGTGGCGGTCACCGTAAAGGGGATCTGCGGGGTCTTTTATGACCGAGTTGCCGAGATGTACGTGATTAAGCACCGATTTGCCCTTTGCTATCGCACTTTCAAGCGTTTCGTAAATAATCGGGACGTGACACATATCAAGAAGAAGTCCTATGCGCTCAAAGCCGTTATTTCTTATAAAGTGAATAAACTCAACCGTTTCGTCAAGCGAGCCGTAAAGGAAGAACTTATGTATATCTCTGTCGGTAGGCTCAAAGGAAAGCTGTACGTCCTTGGGAAGCTGCTTTGCCACACGGAGAATAAGCTCGGCAAATCGCTCCTGCGCTGCCGCTCTGTCCTGCGGGTGGTCGGGACCGCTTCCAAATATTATTTTCTTTGAATTAAGCTCAAGCGCGTAGCCTATCTCGCGCATCATAAGGTCATACGCGCGTTCTCTTTCGACCGCATTTTCCGAGGCAGGTAAAGCCACCTCCTCGCCAAAGCGGTCACCGATATTGTAGTTTATTATCTTTCCGCTGTCAATAAGAATCTTCTTTTCTTCTTTCGCAGTCGCTCCTCTCCACAGCCAACAGTCAAGCGCCTCCAACTTGTCGGTAGCGGCAAGCTTTTTAAGACTTTCCAGATGCGCCCGTTCATTCACCATTGAGTCGGGATAAAGGAACATATGATTAGTACCGAGAATTACTGACATTTCTTCACCATCTCCTTTTCATAAACAAGATACTTTGACCACGTTTCAAGCAGGTTTTCGCCTTTCATTACCACCGTCTTTTCGTCTGCGAATATTTCGGGGTGAAGCTCCCGCATAACCTTTCTGTACTCACAGTCTGAGAAAACTATCTTTATCTCGTAAGGGGCTTTTACAACAAATGGCTTCACGTCAGCCTTTGCCGCCTCGAACGCCGCCTGTTCAAGTGTTTTTTCGGTCATACTCGGAGAAAGACAAACTGCCGTGTCAGGGGTAAGCGACTTTTTTACCGCGCAGGTAACGACTGAGGGAATAAGCGCCGCTGCCTCCTCACAGCCCTTATCGTCAGCACTGACGAATTTAAGCGGTATTCCCTGCTCGCCAGCAAGAGCCGCCTCCATACCTATTTCACCGATAAGTATTCCGTTAAGATAAATAGCGTCATATTCACGAAGATAGCTGTGCTCAAGAAGCGCTCCCGTGTGTTGCATGGTATGAAGACCCACCATAAAAAGTCCGTCAATCCCCTGACCGCCTACGCCTCGCCAAAGGTCACCCAGTATGGGCTTGCCCATAACCACAGGAGCATCTATCTGCGAAATGTCAATGTTTCTACCGTCGGTATGCATATCATACACCACCGCCTCACCGCCGGCATTCTTTATACCCTCAAGCACCGCCTTAAGGTCGTGCATAAGCATATCTCTGCCAAACTGCGTGTTTTCTGCCTGGGCAAAGGTGGTAACACCTGTAACGCCCTCAATATCTGTCATCACCAAAAATTTCATATCTCGCCTCCGTTATTGGGTATTGTTTATATTTTATCACGGTAAATTTATTTTTTCAATACGATGTCCGATTTTTACCCGCATTGTCCCGAAATTTACACAAAGCAAGGAGCTGTAGCAAAAACAGCTCCCTATTTTATCCTTTTCTTATATTCCTTTGGCGTTTCACCCGTCATTCTGCGAAAAAATTTACAAAAATAATTGGCGTCGGAAAAGCCGAGAAGCTCTGCCATTTTCTTTTTAGGCAAATCGAATTCGCTTATCATTCGCTTGGCTGTCTCAAGCTTTTTGGCATGTATGTATTCCAGAAGTCCATACCCCTCGTATTTTTTGAAAAGTCTGCCAAGCTGTTTGGCGCTGACATGACAGTAGCGCGCCACTTCCTCGCAGGTGAAAAATATATCGCAGTTATCATCTATAAAGGTTTTCGCCTTGATAACTCTGTCGTCACTCTTTTCCTCTTTTGACTGGGCAGACATACCGAAAAGGATCTCCGTGACTCCGAGCACTACCGATTTTGCGGTAAGCTCCACACGCTCGTTTCTGTACTGACCTCTCCTTTCGGCAAGAGCCAAAAGATGCTCTACCTCGGCAAGAAGTCCTTCACCCATCTTACAGACACGGTAGGGTCGTGACGAGAAACTTTCACCCATTGGCGATCCGTCGAAAAGATTAAACGCCACCGTAAACTTTGCAAAGTCGTCGCTGTATCCGCTTACGCGGTGCTGACATTTGGGCGAAATAAGAATTACCTCTCCCGCCTTAACGCTTATATTTTTTTCCACCACGCCGTAATCCACCTGCCCTGCAAGAATAAAATGCAACTCAAAAAAAGCGTGGTGGTGGTTTCGGCAGGTCAGCATATAGGCGTTGTCCTTACAGCTATAAGACATCCAGCAAACCGAAAAAGACAGATCGCGAGCCGCCGAGCCGGAGAAATTCACGTTGTTGACTGCATTGGGATTTATTGGTTTCATAGCACATCTCCAAAATTAACATCTTTAAGCCAATTATACACTACAAACAAAATTTTTTCAAGAGTGTGTCCGATTTTTACCTTTTCCATAACGTCCTCCTTAATTTGATTTTGCTTCCTTTTTATATTTATAATAATTTATATTTATAATAAGAGTTTCGAGAGCAACCGCAAAGCTTAATGACATCAGGGTCTTCAAGACTGCCACCAAAGTCTTTAGAGTGTTTTAAGATGATAGATTTACAACTTAAGGATTTCTTAGTTGTTAGAGAGGTTCCTTTTGGAATACCAATCTTGACACCGTTCTTCTTTGCCTCTCTAATACCCTGACTGATACGGCTATGAAGGTCGGTAACTTCTTTCTCGGCTTGGTCAAAGGCTGCTTTGATCTGTTGCTCGGCTAATGCCATCATAAAATTATTTATGAGCTGAACGTTGCCTTTGAAGAAATCATCGACCGCAGCACTTATTTTTCTTTCGGTAATTTTTATTTTGCAGTCGTGCGGACAAGGCGTTACGGATATCACACCGCCCGATCTTACCGACGATCCGATAATATCCGATACGGATGAGCCGACAATCACAGAACCTTCGGACACAGAGACAACTGATACTAAAAATAATGAGACCGAGGAAAGCAAGCTTACCAATAAGACGGGCGCAGGATGGACCGTAAGAACACAGGCGGACAGAGGTAAGTTCTATCAGAACTATGCGCTTATGCTGCTTGAGTGTAAGGGATGCGTAGGATTTGACTGGTTCAAGTATTGGGATAACGACCCCGATGACAAGAACGCAGATCTTTCCAATATAGACTCCAACAAGGGTATATACGCGAACGATTATTCCGAGTACACAGACCTTACGGACTATATGCAGGAGCTTAATCTCCAAAAATACAATCTTATCGAATTCTTCGACGAAAGATAAAATTAAAAGGAGCCGAGTCATTAGATTCGGTTCCTTTTTTAGCCGTTTGCTGAAGGGTACTAACGAGAGCGCCTGCCGTGCGTGGGGCTATCTCTTGACATTTCTTTTGAACTGTGATATAATGACCGCAATTACGTGACGGATTTAACGGAGGCATTGAAAATGGATTATAAGGCTTTGTTCAATGACAGTGTTTTCGCGTTTAAGAGCGAGAAAAATGTGATGGAAGAAAAAGACCTTGGTATTTGCGCCAACGTAGCCTCGGTGCGAACTCCCGAATATTCGGTTTGTTCAGCCGAGTCGTTTCAAGGGTGCCCGTATACCGACACGGGCTTTAAAATGGATATACGTATAGGCGGCGAGCGTATCAAGGCAAAAGAATGGATTTGGCTTCCTAACGCTATGCTCAGAAAAGGAAGTGCTGATGGCTTTGAGGTGGAATCTCTCATAGCCGTTGTGCCCGACTCAAGGACGTTTGTTTTAAAGGTGACCGTGCGCGACGTCCTGGGCGAGACCCGCACGCTTCCCGTCAGGCTTTCCTACCGCGGCTGTCCCCGATATGAAACCGATTGGAGATTCAGTATTCCCAAGCCGGGTGAATTAAACCGACCGGAGCGCTATTCCTCACGGGATAACCTTTTGACTTGCGTTACCCCGCTCGGAGCTTTCGCCGTTACGTCGTCGCTTGCGGGTATGAAGGACTTTCACCGCGCGTATTTGTGGGAAAACTGTATAGAACTGCCCGCAAACGGTGAGATTAGCTTTTACTTCTCGGTAAGTATGGGAGAACGCGAAAAGGCATTCTCCGAAGCCGAAGCCGCAAAGGGCAATTATGAAGCGCTTATAGAAAAATCATTTGAGTGGTTTAGGGGCGAGACCGAGAGAATACACGCAAATCTTCCGCGCCTTACCTCGTCCTGCAAAGCCCTTGATACCCTTTATTACCGTTCGCTCGTTACCTATATTCTTTGCCGTTGGGAGAACCCCGACCTTTGCGTAAGTCCGTATTTCAGTACCGGAAGTATAAACGGCGCGTGTATGTGTTCCTATCTCTGGGACTATTGCGGAGGACTTATGCTTCACCCGATTTACGATACTGAGGGGAACAAAAAGGCGCTTCTTACTTACCTGAAAAACGACCTTGCGTCGTCCTATGCCATTAATCCGGTTACCGGCGGCAAGCTTGGGCCGTGGTATCAGATAAACCAAGAAAAGATTATATGCATGGTCTACTACCACGTTCTTTTTACCGGTGAAAAGGAGTTCCTTTTTGAGCGTGCAGGTGATAAGAGCGTTATCGAATGGATGGTATATCACGCTTACGTTGCCGATGACGCGGAAAACGAGCCCTCGCTGTATGATTACGGTGAGGGAGGAAAGGATCACCTTGAGCTTAGGGGAAAGTACGTGTACAACGGCATTATGCCCGACCTTAATGCCAGAAGATATATGAACTATATGCGTGTTTACGAGCTTACAAGGATTGCGGGCTGTCCCGATGAAAATCTCACAAAGCGAGCCGAGGGCATAAAGGAAAAGCTTAAGAGCCTTTGGAATGATGAGGCAAAGTGGTACGATTTCATTAACGCCGAGGGAAAGCGCGACATCAGATACACGGTTCAGATGTTTAAATTTATCAATAGCTCGGTTATAGATAAAAAAGAGAGAGAGGGACTTATTTCTCATCTCAATGAAAATGAATTTCTTTCCGAATACGGACTTCACAGTATGTCAAAGTTAGACGAGGCATACGATCAGGACGATATCGACAACGGCGGAGGCGGAATCTGCACACATTTTACAATGCAGATATGCGCCCAGCTTTACGAGATGGGATACAGCGAAAAAGCAACCGATATTTTAAGGCGAGTGTATTGGTGGGGCGAAAGACTTCCGTATATGGGGGATTCCTGTGCGGCAAATTATATCGCGAATCGTGAGGATACTCCGCTCCAGGGCGATATAAGCTCGGTTTCTTGCGCGCAAATGATATTTTATTATATTTTCGGAATCAGAGCCGACTTTGACGGAAATATCACGGTGTGCCCGGTAAAGGAGCGTCCCGCAAATCATATGAAAATAGAAAACGCAAGACTGTGCGGAAAAATCTTTTCCGTGGATATAAACGGTGACCTATTCAGCGTTACCTGCAAAGGAGAGACAAAACACGCAAAAATCGGTGAGCACATTACATTGTAAATGGGAGTAAATATGAATATTCGAGTTTTGTCAAACGACAGCACCTCATTGTTTGCTCTTGAGGAGCTTAAAAAATATTTTTTCTTGTTTGGCGTAAAGGATTTGGAGGACTTTGAGCTTACACTTGGATTTTGCGACAAGCAGGATGCGGTTATTGATGCTGTTGAGATAGACGTGGGAAAAAACGGTGGCTATATAAAGGGTTCCAACCCAAGAAGCTTGCTTTTTGGCGTATACAGATACGTGGAAGCTCTTGGAGTGCGTTTTGTAAGGCATGGTGAAAACGGGGAAATTATTCCCCGAAATATTGACCCTCGGGAAAAAGAGGTAAAGATAAGTCATACCGCAACTCAAAAATACAGAGGAGTCTGTCTTGAGGGCGCGGAGTCGCTTGAAAACGTGCTGGAAAACATAGATTGGGCGGCAAAAATGGGATACAACGTATACTTCATACAATACGTTAACCCATACGAGTTTTTCGACCGTTGGTACAGTCACGAACGCTTTCACAATCCAAGGTTGAAAAACGAGCGCTTTACTCCCGGGCACGCCGTGTATTTCAAGAGCCGTGTGGCGTATGAAATAAAAAAACGCGGACTTGTTTTTCACGATGTTGGGCATGGATGGACCTGCGCTCCCCTCGGTCTTATAGAAAACGAAAGCCCCATGAACGCCACAGAGGAAAACAGACAGCTTATGGCGATAGTCGGCGGAAAGCGCGGAAATCGTTCGATGGCTCAGTCTATTCAGCTTTGTTATTCCAATCCCGAGGCGCGCAGAAAAATGACAGATTATTGTGTGTCATACGTAGAAGAGCATCCAGAGGTTGACGCAGTGCATTTTTGGCTTGCCGACGGTGAGAGGAACCATTGCGAATGCGAAAACTGTATAAAGAAACGCCCGACAGACTGGTATATTGATATCCTTAACGAGCTTGATGAAAAGCTGAGCGTCAAAGGTCTTGATACCAAAATAGTATATTGCGCATATCTCGATTTGCTGTGGAAGCCTGTTGAAAGCAAATTCAACAATCCCGATCGTTTTATACTTATGATAGGTCCTATCGGCAGAGATTACGTTAAATCCTACGGTGAGGTGGGCGAGCTTCCCGATGAACCTCTATATCAGCGAAATAAGATGGTAAACCCAACCGATATAGAGTCAAACGTGGCGCATCTTTTACGAATAAAAGAAACCTGCAATACCGAGGCGTTTACATTTGAGTACTATTATTGGCGAGGCGGAAACGATCATTATACCGACTTTGGCGGCGAAAGAATGGCTAAGGTGATATCTAAGGATATCCGTAATTTTGATAAGGTCGGACTTTGCGGACTTGTCACTTGTCAGACGCAGCGCTGTTTTTTGCATACCGGTCTTGGGCAGTACGTTATGGCAAAAACTCTTTGGGATAGTAACGCCGATTTTGATGCTGTTTCAAATGAGTATTACACTGCGGCTTACGGAACCCTTTGTGGTCAGATAAGTAACTTTTTTAAAAAGCTTTCTTCTTTTGACAGAAATCCGAGCGTAGCCGAATTTGAAAAGATAAAAGAGACGGCTAAGGATGAGCTTGAGTTTATTAAGTCAAATTCCAATACGGTTGATGAGCTTGATTTCCCACGTAGCGCTTCTGTTTTCTATCTGGAATTTTATTGCGAGCTTTTAGAGCTTTTGTGTGACGCCGAAATCGAAACGGCACTCCGCGGATATGATGCGGCTTTGCCGAATTGGATAGAACTTTTTGAGCTTATACGTCGCAGAGAGTCGCAGGTTCAAAGAGTGTTCGACGTGTTCCAGTTTGTAAACGAATTTGTTTTCATCAGACACAAAAAGCTTAAGGAATACAAGGAACTTAAAGCATAAAAAGAGGAATACGGTGTTGCTTTGCAGGTCACGGTAGGACTTAACATAACCCAATTCGAAAGGCAATGGCTAAACGCTGTTGCCTTTCTTGACACTAAACGAAAAGCAGCCTGCAAAATACAGACTGCTTAAAGTTGTTTTTTGAACAATTCGGAATGACTGCCCACTCTGTAGAGTAGAAGAACCACAACGTCGTCGATGTGAGTTACTACACCCTCTCGGCCTTTGTATTGAGGTTCACCTTCCATGTGGATGATTTTAATAGTGTCTCCGATATTAACTTTGTTCATAAGCCTTAACCTGCCTTTATCTGTCTTTTGTATTTGTAGTAAGAGTTCCTTGAGCAACCGCAAAGTTTGATTACATCAGGATCTTCCAGGCTACCACCAAAATCTTTAGAGTGCTTTTTAATAATAGCCTTGCAATGGAGAGATTTCTTAGTGGTAAGGGAAGTGCCTTTAGGAAGACCGATCTTAACGTGTTCCTGTATAACACTTACGACGCTTTTGGTTTGCGTAAAGTAAACTCAAAAAGCAGAAAAACTAAAAACGAATATGGTCAAAATGCAGAGTAGTATATAAGGGTCAGAATAAGGGTCATGGACTGAAAAAAGGCAGAAAAAAAGCCCTCAAACCTTGCGGTTTAAGGACTTTTACTTGGCG
>JAZKYO010000019.1:0-6675 GCA_045612185.1 Eubacteriales bacterium | reverse complement strand
TTTTGCACAGCTAAATTTTTATGTGTTGTATAATAGTTACTTACTGTCTCTCGTCCTTTTTCTTTTTGAGAAAGGAGCGTCAAAAGAAAAAGGACCAAAAAGAAAAACCGCGGTGCGCCTGCGGGCGCGGGCGGTCGCTTTTTGAAAAAAGCTCCGCAAAAACTTTTCTCGATGGGTGCGGTGCAAACACACCGACAAACTACAATTTATCGCTCTGTTGACACAAAAGAAAACCGCCATTGTTTAGATGGCGGTTTTCGTATTGCGTGCGTGTTGTTAGCACAATCCCTAAATCGTGGGCGCCGAAGGCAACCAGCCCACCGCCAGGTGCGGCGAGGACCGAAGGCAACCAGCCCACCGCAGGGGCTATTTTTTAATTTCTTTCCAATAGGCGGTGGCGGCGGATTCGGCTTTGTTTTCGCCCGGGGTGTAGTAGGTCTTGTTTTTTACGTCATTGGGCAAATATTGTTGCTTAACGTAGTGGTTGGGATAGTCGTGCGGATACTTGTAGCCCGAATAAAGAGGGGCTTGCAGGTGTGCGGGCACGTCTGTTCCCAAGCCTGCGGAAACGTCCGCGGTAGCCGCAATCACTGCGTTGTGGGCGGAGTTTGATTTGGGCGAGGTTGCAAGCAGAATGGCAGCGTTTGCCAGTGTCAGCCGAGCCTCGGGCATTCCGAGCTCCCTTGCGGACTCCACGCACGCGCGCGTAACTACCGCCGCAAGAGGATATGCAAGCCCCACGTCCTCGGAAGCAATTACCTGAAGCCTGCGACAAACCGCCAAAAGCTCGCCCGCTTCCAAAAGACGCGCCAAATAAAATACTGCCGCATCGGGGTCTGAGCCGCGAATTGATTTCTGAAGGCAGGAAAGCAGGTCATAGTGCGTTCCGTCGTCAAAATTTCCGATTCCCGAAGCAAGCTTTTCCACCACTTCGGTGTCGATTTTCTTATCCGCGATAAAAAATGCGTTTTCAATAAGCCCTATGGCACGCCTGACGTCGCCCGACGTCGAACGAGCGATAAAATCAAGTGCGTCGTCACTTATTTCTTTGTCGCTTTTACTCTCGGTGTTCATATGCCCAAGCGCGCGAAGAAGAGCCTTTTTGCAGGCTTCCTTGTCTACGGGCTTGAACTCAAAGAGCGAAGAACGGGAAATTATGGCGTTGTGTATGTAGAAATGTGGGTTTTCGGTTGTTGAGGCTATAAGCGTAACGCGGCCGTCCTCTATGTACTCCAAAAGCGTTTGCTGTTGCTTGCGGTTGAAGTACTGAATCTCGTCAATGTAAAGTAGGATTCCGCCTGAAGAAAACATATTGCCTGTTTCCCTTAATATATCTTTTACGTCAGAAAGCGAGGCGGTTGTGGCGTTGAGCTTGTGAAATGCCATGCCCGAAAGCGAGGCGATAACTCGCGAGGCGGTGGTTTTTCCCGTTCCGGGAGGGCCGAAAAATATCATATTTGTGATTCGCCCACCGTCTATCATCTTGCGAACCACGCCGCTTTTCCCAAAAAGATGATCTTGCCCCACAATGTCGTCAAACGTTGTGGGGCGAAGAAGATCTGCTAATTGTTTATTTTCCATTAGTTGAACCGTTTAAACGCTTTATTTGTTAATTCCGGGTGCGGGAGTAAGCTCGCCCCATCCCTGCTCGTCATTAGCGGGAGCCGCGTTTATGTAAGCGTTGTCAGATGGCTCTGTGTCGCTGAGATCGGGGGGAGCAGTAACCTCACCGATGTTGCCTGTGTCAAGGTCGAGAGTTTCCTCGTGCTCGTCGTAAGTGTCGTCACCGTTGCCTCCGCAGGAAACTGCGCATACAAGTGCGAAAACAAGACAAAGAACTATGAGAAGTCGTGTAACGTTTTTCATTATTGTATCTCCTTCCGATATAGCGCGATGTGCGCGCATTCATATCCATTTAGAACATTATATCATATTTTTTTCAGTTTGTCTATACATTTTAGAATTTTTATGTGATTGCTTTTTTTACTTTTTTATGAAAAAAGCCACTTTGCTTTCCCATTGTTCGGTAAAAATTGTAAAGGTGCAAAAAGATTTCAAAAAAATATTGCGCTGAGCGCCGAAAAATGTTATAATTACAAAAAAGAAAGGAGCTTTGTTATGGCTAAAAAAACTAATTCTGAACTTTTTTCATCCTTGCTGTATATCATCATCGGTGTGCTTCTTATCGTGTTCCGCTCGCAAACTCTCAACTGGGCAATGACTATTGCCGGAATAGTTTTCGTGGCTTCGGGCGTTCTTGAGCTGATAAGGACCAATCTTGCGGGAGGCGTTGTAAGCCTTGTTATTGGTATTGCTATTCTGGTGCTTGGTTGGCTTGCTGCTACCGTGGTACTGATTGTGCTTGGTATACTTATTGCGGTAAAGGGAATTGTTGCGCTTATCGGTGCGCTTAAAAAGAGCCGCCCCAACGTTTTTGAGGTGGTATTTACGGTTCTCACCATCGTGGTGGGCTTTATGCTTGCCTTCGGTAACGGACTTGACGTTGTCATTCTCATAACGGGCATACTGTTTGTGCTTGACGGCGCGCTCGGACTTCTCGCTTCACTCAGAAAGTGACGTAAAAAAGAGCTGATTCCTTGGAATCAGCTCTTTTTTTATTTCATGGAGAAATCTGCTTTTGGAGCTGCCGAAACGCCTTTGTAGTAAGACGCGAGATATTCAAAGCGGTCTACAACCGACTGGGGGCAGTATTTTTTGATGTATTCAATGTTGTTTTCTATAAATGCGTTGCGGATTTTTGTGGATGAAAGTCCGTCGAACAAATTTTCACGCTCAAAGTTTCTGTAAGTGATATACTCGGCAACCTCGGTGCCTTGGAACCAACTGTCAAGAATTCTTACGTCGTCGGAGTAATATATGCTGAAGTGCTTTTGTCCGATGTTGGCAACTACGTTGTAGTAGAAGTATCTACCCCAGATTTGAGCGCTTTCGGTGTCGGATTCCATCGACCAGTCAGGCAGCGTGAGTATTCTGAGCTTACGGTTTTGCTCTTTGGTAAGACACTCTCGGAGCATCTTTTTTCTGAGTGTGATTCCAAATGGGTTGCGAAGCATATCAACTTTGTTTTCGCTACCCAAAACTATAAGCACTCTGTCGTTTTCCGCAAGAGCTTTTTCTACTAACCAAAGATGTGCGTTGTGAACGGGTTGCATACGAGCGAGAAAGATACCGTATTTCATTTTTTGTCTCCTTTTTAATTTGTTTGTGTTTACGTATGTAGTATATCATACCGTTAAAATTTTTTCAATACTGTTGGGGAGAATTTCGGTAGAATTTTATAAAAAACGGCTGAGTCATCAGACTCAGCCGTTTATCTAATTATTCCTTATCCTCAAGGAAGATTACCACCTTGCGGTTGTTTTCGGAACCTATGGAGTTTGTGGAAACCCCCTTGATGTTCTGAACCTCGGAGTGGATAATTCTTCTCTCGTAGGGATTCATGGGCTCGAGCATAACGCTCTTCTTGTACTTGATAACCTTATCAGCCATTCTGCGAGCCAGCGCGCGGAGTGTCTCCTCACGCTTTGCGCGGTAGCCCTCGATATCAACGATGAGCTTAACGAACTCGCGCTTTTCGCCCTCAACCTTCTGGTTTGCGGCAAGGTTTACAAGGTACTGGAGAGAATCCATTGTCTCACCGTGGTGACCGATGAGAGCGCCAACGTCCTTGCCCTCGATGTTGATCTGCTTGTCAGCGTTGTCAGCATCCGCAAGTGTGATTGTTGCCTCGATGTTCATGTCCGAAAGAAGTCTTTCGATGAATTCAACCGCGATCTCAACACCGCCCTGAGTGTAGCTTACAAGAAGCTTGGCGTCACTTGCGCCAATGCCGAGAAAGCCTTTTTTCTCTTTTTCTATAACTGTGTATTCAAGAGCCTCTACCGAGGGAGCGCCAAGCTCCTCAGCCGCCTTTTTAAGCGCAAGCTCTGTGGTTTTAGCACTTACTGTAATTTCTTTTTTCACAATAAAATCTCCGAATTAATTAATTTTCGTCTTCAGTTTTGTTTTCGTCGGAGTCGTTGGACTCGTCGGAGGTAGTGTCGTCTTCGGTATCCTTTTTGTCTTCCTTAAGAGCGGGGGTGTCTACGAGAGAAGCCATTCCGCTTTCAGCCTTCTTGGGCTTGGGCGGCTCTGCGGGCTGTTCGTAGTCGTCATCGTCTATGTGGTGAAGCGAACGGGGTCTCTCACCGTTTGAGCCTGACGAGCTCGAGCGTCTGGTCTGACCCTTGCTCTGCGCCTTCATTTCTCTTTCTGCTTCCTTGATGTCCTCCTCAGTAAACTTGGGGAGAGGCATTACGCGGCTGAGAATGAACTGCTTAAGCGTAGAAAGCACGCTCTTGAAGATCCAATAAACGCCGATAGCGCCGGGAAGAAGGAATGTGAAATAAACGCTCATAAGGGGCATCATAACGTCCATCATTACGTTGGAGCAACCCTGCTGTTGGTCATTTGCGGCCATTTGAGGCTGGAACGAAAGCTTTCTGATAAGCTTGTTGCTCAAGAAATATACCACAAACGTAAGCGCGGGAATAACGAGAAGCGCTTGGTGTGCGGTAAAGCTGGGAGTAAGCGCCAGGTTGAGACCGAGGAAATGGAAGTCGGGGAGTCCCGCTTCGATAGCTTCGGTGAGACGCGCGTAAATCTCAGCACCTGTGGAAGTTATTCCGTCAAATCCGGCAAACTCCGCAAGACCAGCAAACGCGTCCTTACCCTGTTCCACAATGATGTTGATAAGCTCTATAGAGCCTCTGCTTGAGTTGAAAGTCAACCCAAGACCGCCTGCCTCTGTGGAAGCGGTAACGTACTGGGTGATACCCGTGATCATATCGGCACTCAATCCAACCACGTGGCGAAGGGGGTCGATAACGATCTGATAAAGGACCATGATGATGGGGATTTGAATGAGAAGGGGGAGACAGCCCGACATGGGGTTAAATCCTTCTCTGGAGTAAAGCTCCTGCACTTCTTGAGCTATCTTTTGCTGAGTAGGCTGGTCGTTGCGACCTTTGTACTTCTTTCTGATAGCCATTTCCTTGGGGCGGAGCTTTGCCTGCTTGATTGAGTTGCTCTGCTGCTTGATTCCGAAAGGAAGCATCAGAAGCTCAACGAGGATCGCAAAGATAAACAGAGCAAGCACGTAGCTGCCGGTCCAGCTGTCTATCCAGCCGAGAAATTTACCTATTGCGCCGTAAATAGCATTCAGCATTTCATAAATGCTCGCGCCGATTATTCGGCACGATTTTCCTCTCTTTGTATTTGTTTGTCGATTGTTTTAGGAGTTAGGTCAGCACCTTTGACCCTGCGTTTTCGCTTTTCCGGTACCGGGTCGTATCCACCGGCGCAAAAGGGATTGCACCTGAGGATTCTCCATACCGTCAAACCGAAACCCACAAAAAAGCCACGTTTCTGAAATGCCTCTAAGGCATAGGCGGAGCATGAAGGTGTAAACCTGCATGTGGGTCTTCCTTTAAGCGGTGACAAAAACTTCCTGTAAAAGCGGATAAGCCATATGAAAATATACTTCATTGTTACTTTGTGTCTGTCATGCCCAGCTTTTTCATTGCCAAAGAAAGCTCGGCACAAATGTCCGACGAGCTTTTTCCTGCAATTGCGGGGCGCGCGCTGATAACTATCAGCTTTCCGGTTTTGAGATTCTCGGTGGTTCTGACCATGCGGAAGCCTGCACGTATAATGCGCTTGGCGCGATTTCTCTGCACAGCACCTCCGATTTTTTTCGTCACCGAAAGTCCGACTCGGTTGGTGTATATTTTCTGTGGGTGGGCGAGCATTCGTCTTTTGGCTGTGTAGTCGGGCAAAATATGCACCGAAATCAAGCGTCCCACGAATCTTTCGCCGCGCGTAAATGCCTTGTTATAAAGGTGATGTTCTTTTATGGCTATGTCTTTCATTGCTATACAACTCTTCCGTGTTTTTGTTGTGTTTAATAATTTTTGTTGAAAAATGTTTTTGGTTTGGCGTTTGACTAGCGCCTGAAAAAATGCGAGAAAAAACCGCGATGATCCGAAACTTCCGAAGTGGAAAGCTTGTCAGAGTCATCGGCGGTTTTAACTAAATAAGCCGTGGCTTAAATTAATAGGTCAGTCTCTTTCTGCCTTTAGCGCGTCTTCTCTTGAGAACGTTTCTGCCGTCTGCAGTTCTCATTCTCTTTCTGAAGCCATGCTCCTTCTTTCTCTGACGTTTCTTGGGTTGGTAAGTTCTGAGCATTATCTGCACCTCCTTGATGTTTATCGGAAGCGTGTTGCTTTACAGCCTTTTTACGCTTTTACACAATGACACCGACTATTATACCCGATTTTTAGCGGTTTGTCAAGGGTTTTTAGGAATTTTTTTGAAAATTATCAATAAAAACTCAAAAAACGCATTGAATTGCAAATTGTAGTTTGTAGGGGAGACGGGGGGAACGGGTCGCTTTTTTGAAAAAAAGCTCCGCAAAAAACTTTTTGGCAAAAAAGTTTTATAAATTTGGTGTTTTATATGTGCTACAGAATAACCTCAGCGCGCACTGCTTGGGGCGTTTAGTGCGTAGCCAAAACAATAGCTCCCGCAGGTTTTCAAGGCATTGAAAACCCCACAATGTTTGTTTTTGATTGGTTTATCAAATAAGTGTGCTGTAGGGGCGAACACTGTTCGCCC
>JAZKYO010000018.1:0-10059 GCA_045612185.1 Eubacteriales bacterium | reverse complement strand
GTAATATAAATCAGGTGAGCCAATTTCTTCGGCAACTGCTTTTAGTTTTTCTTCGGTTCTTCCGGTGATCATCACCTTAGCGCCTGCCTCAATAAAACGAACAGCAATCGCTTTGCCAATACCGCTTCCCCCACCGAAAATCAGCACGTTCTTATTTCTCAGCCTCATTTTTGCTCCGTTCTCTTTATAACGTCGTCCTGAAGCTCCTCGTTTAGCTTTACGAAGTAATCAGAGAAGCCCGAAACACGGACACGGAGATTTTTGTATTCGTCGGGCGTTACCTTTGCGGCAAGCAGATCTTCTTTTGATACATATGTGAGCTGGAAGTGAACGCCGCCGTTTTTGAAATAGTTGAGGAACAGGTCTACCGTCTTTTCAAAATTGTCATCGTTTTTTACAAGCTGTTCGTCAAGCGTGATGTTTGTAACGGTAGATCCGCAGCCTATGCCGTTTGGGTCAACCTTGGCAATAGAATTGAGAAGCGCAGAAAGTCCCTCTCGGTCGTGTCCGCCGCTCTGCCCAAGGCCGAATTTAAGGTTTTCACCCGCAAATCTACCGTCAGGCGTTGCTTTTGTGCGCTCTCCAAACCAGGTGTGGTGGATGTTGTAGCCTATAAGGTCGCCTATAAGCCAGTGGCGTCCGTGGAGATTGGTTTTATCCTTGAGATATTCGTAAAGCTCGCGGTAAACAGATTGAGCTATTTCGTTTGAAAGCTCGTCGTCGTTGCCGAAGAAATGCGCTTTCTTGGAAATCAAAGTGCGCATATCCTCATAGCCCTGCCAGTCAGCCTTAAGGGCATCAATAAGCTCCTTCATTGTGAAAAGCTTTTCCTCAAACACAAACTGCTTTACAACGCATAGGGAGTCTATTACATTTGCTATGCCCACCAAGGAGGGCGCGGCAACGCCTGTGTTTCCGCCACCCTGCGTCAGCGATTTTGCGTTTTGAATACAGTCGTTGAACACAAGGCTTGAAATATAGTTTATATCCTCGGCGCGTCGGCTGTTGAAAAAGTCATCGTATTTGTAGGCTCGCCTCAAATCAGTAAACATAAGTTCCTTGAATACCTCAAAAAACTCCTCAAAGCTTTGGGCATTTTCTATCAGCTCTGATTTTTCGTGGAAAAGAATTTCGGTGGAGCGCAGAAAGTTTATCTTTGTGGTCGAACCCGCCATTGCCCCCAAAAACGCAGGCTCGTTACAGCCTACCGTAGTGTATCCGACCGCTCTTTCATAGGGGATATGACATATTTCGGTGTAGCACTTTATGCGTTTCTCGTCATTTTGAAAAGCAATTCTTTTATGTGGATCATTTCGCTCACGGTCCATCATGAAACGGAACACCTCACGCGGGGTTTTCTTCGTCCACCTTAGCGTGACCTGAGGAATATAGGTGGGAAGCTCTGTGAGAGCCTCTACAATCAGATATGAAAGCTCGTTAAATCCGTCCTCTCCGTCTGGCAGATAACCGCCTACGCAGAAGTGCGACTCGGCTCCGCGGGTAAAGTTTGCCGACGAGAGGGGAGTGGCGGATTGAAGCATCAGGAAAAGCTCCTGCAGATACTCTGCGGCTTGCTCTTTTGTAAGCGTGCCGTTTTCAACGTCTCTTTTGTAGAACGGATAAAGATATCTGTCAAGCGTTCCTACGCTGTCAGGGTCGGCGGAGAAGCAAAGATAAATCGAGAGAACCGCCTCGTAGAAGGTTTCGGGAGCGTTTTCGGGTACTCTTTTAAGAGCCTCGGAAAGCTTTTCGAGATTACGGCGATATTCAGCGTTTTTCACACTCTTTGAAAATTCAAGCGCTCTCTTTGAGCATTTATTGGCCCAACCTATAAGTGCGTTTGCCACGCGTTTAAGGGCGTGCAGAAATTCCACCTGCTCCTTGTTAGTGCGCAGCTTTAAGGATTCGTCAATTTCGTCAATTATTCCCGAAATACCCTTGTCTAAAATTTTTTGGTAATCGGCTGTGGCGTGTTGCCACTCAAAAACCGTAAGATTGTCTATGGGCTTCAGGTAAAAGAGCCACATAGTGTTGGACGTCTCCTTGTGGCCGCTTCGCCCAAAGGCGTCGCCCACTACGCTTCCGTTAAATTTGAAAAAGCCTGTCATGCTTGAATATTCGGTTATTTTAGGCTCTTGGTTAAGTATATATTCGCAAAGGCGTTTGGACTCTCTATCCTGCTTTGAAAGCGCAAGGTCGGCGCTGTCAAATTCGGTCTGTACTGCTTTGGGGAACATTTGCCCCGCCAAAGTGAGCTCGGTCAGTTTTTTTATTCTTTCATTCATGGTGTTACCTCCGAGGATCTGTTATAATTTGAGTATAACATCTTGCAACTTGAATAACAATGTACAAAAAACAATTTTTGCACTTTTACGTACAAGTTATTGACAAATCGTGGCGGGAATGGTACAATAAAATCGGGTGATGAAATGGAAAACAAATTTATAATTACAGAGATAAACCGTGTAATAATGGTGGGAAAAGACGAGTATTCCGAAAAGGAATCATCTTTTTCTCCCAATCTTAAGCATAATGAGCTTATTTTTCATTTTTCGGGACAGCTTACCGTTTATTTTGATAATAGAACTTACGAGGCCAAAGTGGGAACGGTACGCTTTTTGCCAAAAGGGAGCTGGAAAAAATATCAGGTGGTCCGCAGTGAATCGGGCGAGTGTATAGACGTCTTTTTTGAAACCGACGCGCCGGTGTCTGCCGAGGCTTTTGAGGTCAATATGATGCAAAACGAAAAGATAGGCGGGCTTTTCAAAAAGCTGTTTTCGGTGTGGGTCAGCAAAAACGACGGATATTATTTCGAGGCCATTTCCTTGCTTTACAGAATTTTTGCCGAGCTGCAAAAGAGCAGATATACCCCCAAAAAGCACTCCGAGAAAATAGCCCCCGCTATATCTCTTATGCATACCGAGTTTTTAAAAAAAGAGATTTCTCTTGAAGAGCTTGCGGCCTCATCCGGTATGTGCGAATCATATTTTCAAAGACTCTTTAAAGAAAAGTACGGTATTTCTCCAAAGAGATATATAATTCAGCTAAAGATAAACCATGCGTGCGACCTATTGCGCCTTGGACGCTACACGGTTTCGCAGATCGCCGAGCTTTGCAATTTTTCCGATATTTATTTCTTTAGCCGGCAATTCAAGCAATATATGGGAATTACACCTACACAATTTATCAAAAAATACAGATCGTCAAAATGAGAAAAGGCAATATCAAACCGTTTTGGAATGATATTGCTTTTTACGTTATGCTGTGATGTCAACCATGTGACTTAACATATTCTCAATGAAAATCCCATACCCAGTGGTGGGGTCGTTAATCAGCACGTGTGTCACCGCCCCGACAAGCTTGCCGTTTTGGATAATCGGGCTGCCGCTCAGTAGTGTGGTCAATAAAGGACAACATTTTTAATAAATTATTTACCTATTCCAACTGTATGTCTTCCGCAAATTCTCCAATGTTCCAATTGCTTTGCGGCAGACTCGCAATCGGCTCTCCGTTAAGATAAAAATGGGAGACCAAAATTTTTTCGGTCTTGTGAGTATTGTCATATCCGGAAAATTTCATTTTTGGAAGCTTATCGCTGTATAGATTGATATTTTTGAATATCATATCTCTGTTCCTTCCGCGTCGTTCACCGCCTGCGGAATATTCATGATGAAAAACGACATTGACGGCAATCATTGACGGCATATAGCCAAGATCGGTGTTGCGATAGACTTCGATATCATTCTTTTGAACAAGAGGGGCGGGTATGATTTCGTCCGCTTCAATGTTGATATCAGAGAAGGTAATATCGTGGACATCCGCGTAATCGACATTCATGCAGTCAAGGGCAGTACCTGTTAAATGAATAAGATCACAGCTTCTGAAGGTAATGTTGCAAATCTCCTCCGCTCTTGTTTCCGCACCTATCTCAAGGCATTTGCCCCAATCGTTCCATATCACACAATTTTCAACAAAAACATTTTTGAAAACATCATATGCTTTTCCGTTTCGGTACATTGCCGTATGAACAGCCGCCTCCACATCGCCCTCGTAAAAGCAATCAAAGCCCTTGACGCAGATCGCATCATCAAAGGTACGGATAAAGCAATCCGAGATGTGAACATTCACGCAATTGTGCATATCAATGCCGTCGGAATTGTAACGCCAACAGCCGATGATCTTTACATTTTTGATGCGTAGGTTTTCACAACCAATGGGGCGGATATTGTAGACGAGAGAATCTCGGATCGTAATTCCGTCGATTTCCACATTGGTGCAGTATTCCAGCTGTACGGTGTGCTCACGTATCGCGTTGTTTACCGCAGCACGGTTGTTTTCCTCGTTTGCTTCAAACAGAATTTTTTCTTTGTTTTTACTGTTGTCAAGAATACCTCTTCCAAGAATCTTGATATTTTCTGCATTGATAGCGCGGATACACGCATAGACCACTGCGCCTTCATCGATGAAGAGCGTCTGATTATCGGTTAGCTCAATCAAGCCGACGTTATGCTCACCGGCACCGAAGTAAAGAACGTCAGGGGACGCTTTGTCCACGTTATACTCGGATATTGGATCGGTAAAGATGTGAAGCGCATGGTTTCTTCCATAAGGCTCTACGGTAAAATAAGCGGGCTTGTCAAGAGTGAATTTTATGATCCCGTTTTCTATACGCGGAACGATACCAAGTGACTGTGGGCGGATCTTGACGGTCTCAAACGGTGTCGACGGTATGATTTCAAATGATAGTGGATCGTCAGATGCCAGAGATAAAAATTGAATCATTTCCGTTTGGTCCAATTGCCGTTGATGACCCGGCCAACGACGATTGAAAGGAACAGCGGATACACGTGCGGTGTTCAATTTAACCTCGCTCCCATTTATAAAAACACGGTAGTCATCACAATGTGGCTCGGTTGGGATGACTGGATAAACCTTATAGCCCATATTATTGCTCCTTTTCAAAAAAGTTTTTACAATCGAGATTATATCACACAATCATTCCATTTAAAAGGATATATCTACAAATAAATGCAAATATTATGCAAAAAATTGACTTTTCAAATAAAGTGTGGTATAATTTCAAGCGGAAGGAGGGATCTAAATGTACGGGTTTAAATTAAAAATACCGAGCAGCGTACCGACCTCGGTATGGGCATGTAAGGCTCTTGTAGATCAGTATGACTGGAAAAACAGAAACAAGCCCAATATGATAGAGTTTTCTATTTGTAAAGCATTAAGTCGTGCCGTAGAGATCGGCAATCAAGCGCCCATTACCGTGTTTGGAAAAAGCTTTTCGTGTATCTTTGGAAACGACGATATAAAAAGTTATACGGAAGATGGCGTGAACGCTGAGATCGTATCGGTGGCTGTGACGTTTGATGAGATCACCTACACGGCGAAGGAATTGGATGAGGGGGATCTAAAAGAAAAAGATACACTTCTTTTGCCATTTATGCTTTCCGATCTTTCCATGCAGGATTGGATGGGAATTGAAAATGTAATGTATCGTTTTATCTCTGAAAATGTGAAAAAGGATGCATCCTCGAAGATGGTTTGCGTTGCGTTGATTTATGAGTTACTTGCGGTATTGGATAGGCTTGTAAGAAAGCAATTAAAAGTAAAACGTGAAAAATATACCAACTATTATGTGTTAAAAGCGGATTCCATTCTTGTAAAGCGATATGGGGAAAAGCTTACCTTAAAATCGGTGTCGAAGGAGCTTGGAATTACGCCGAATTATCTATCTGCCATATATAAAAACTGCATCGGCGTTGGATTTTCAGATCGTCTTTGCGAAATACGCATGAAAAAAGCGGAATCTTTAGTTTTAGAGGGAGCACTTTCTGTTTCCGATATCACTCAGGCGGTCGGGTTTGATGATGAAAGCCATCTGCGACGTCGTTTTAAGCAATATTTCGGTATCAGCTTAAAAGAATATCGCCTTGTGAATAAAGAACAGACCTTGTATCATGGAAAGCCTCAGCGTAAAGAGCAATAAGAATCAATCAGCATCTTCCAAGGGGGAGTAGTGCGTTATAATATAGACAATACATAATGTTTAATAACCTCTGACAAAAGCAGTTGTCCCTATATGACTCACTTATGGAGTGCGTTCAAATAGGGACAACTTTTTTGTTATTTAATGTAGGGGCGACCATTGGTCGCCCGAGGGCGTTCAATGAATGCCCCTACTTGAAGTTTACGCCGCCTTTTGCATCGGCATTTGCGCCGCGTTGAGCATATTTTCAATGAAAATGCCATACCCCATGGTCGGGTCGTTTATCAGCACGTGCGTCACCGCACCGACAAGCTTGCCGTTTTGAATGATGGGCGAGCCGCTCATTCCCTGAATAATTCCGCCGGTTTTTTCGAGCAGGGCAGGGTCAATCACTTTTACTTTAAAGCATTTACCTCCCTCAGCGTTTTTGTCCACGTCGGAAATTGACACGCGGTATTCCTTCATTACTCCGTCGTCAAGCGTGCAGTATATGCTTGCCTCTCCCTCTTTAAGCTCACCCTTTAGCCCAATGGGCAGCGCGCCCGAAAGCGGATTTGTGGGTAATTCTCTTAAAACGCCAAATACCCCGCAGTCGGTGTTTTTGGTCATAGAACCTAACTTGCTTTGCTTGAAAAAGCCCTTTATCTCTCCCGGCGCGCCGCTAAGCCCTTTTTCAATGCCGCTAATGGTAACGTCAACCACCGCTCCTCGCCGCATAGGGATAAGCTCACCGTTTTCGGTGTTGCAAATGCCGTGCCCAAGACCGGCAAACATTTTACTTTCGGGCTCGATAAAGCTTACCGTTCCTATTCCGGCGCCGCTGTCGCGCACCATTACTCCGGTTTTGTATTTCCCGTCGCTTTGGCTTTTTATAGGAGTTACCTTGACCTGCTTTGAACATCCGTCTCGTAAATAGGTAAGCGTTATTTCATTTCCCGCCGAAGCGTTTATCGCCTCGCTGAGAAAGCTTGTGCCGTTAGCAGCTTTTCCGTCAATATGCGTTATGATGTCGTGAAGCTTCAGCCCCGCCTCCTTTGCGGGGTTTGCGTTTCCGTTTTTGGCGTCAACGTCGCAAAAACCCGAAATAATCAGCCCGTCTGTAAAAAATTTCACCCCAAACGGCATTCCGCCGGGGATAAGCTTGATATCTTTATATGAAGAAAGCTCAACAGTCTTTATCGGCAATAAATTAAAAAGTCTGTACTCGGCGCAGGGAAAGTCCTCTCCGCCGTATTTCACCGTTGCCGCCTCGGCGTATAAGAATACCGGCAGTTCGTCGCCCTCAAAATATGATACCTTGTCGGGAATAACGTAGTCGTACACACCCATAATACCGACAAACAGCAACATAAAGGATAACAGAAGTACCGAAATTCTCTTGAAAAACTTGTTTTTTAAAAACCTCATCGCTCGTATTCCTCGTTTTATTTGCTTGCGCTATATTAATGTTTGCAAGCCGCGGCTTTTTAATGTGTAACAAAATTAATTTTAAAATCCAAATTTTAATCTTGCCATACCGCGTTTTAATGTGTTATAATAATATATGTAAACCTGCGTTCTTTCATACTTTCAAAATAAGGAGATATTATGATATCCGAGGCAGAAAAGGGCAGATTTTCCGAAATTTGCCGTGAAATAATAAACCGAGTCCACCAAAGAAGTGGAATCGGTACTTATAAGGAAAAACTGATACACCTGGTGCTTAAAAAGTATTTTTGCGACGACGAAAGCTGTCACGAGGTAAAGACAGCGGGCTTTGTTGCCGATGCCGCCACCGAAAACGAAATATTCGAGATACAAACGAGAGGGCTTTATCCGCTGAAGAAAAAACTGCCCTCGTACATAGAAAATACCGATAAAAAAATCACCCTCATTCTTCCGCTTGTTACCAAAAAGCGGCTCGTGTGGGTGGATTATGAGACGGGGGACATGACCGAGCCCAAGCGCGTGTCTGTGCCGAGGGCGAAAAACACGATTTTGCGGGAATTTATGTGGATAGGTCATCTTGTTGATTTTGAGCGCGTCGAGTTGAAGATAGTCTTAATAGACGCCGACGAGTACAGGCTTCTTGACGGACGCGGCGCGGATAGAAAAATAAAGGCGACCAAAATCGATAAGATACCCAAAGAACTTATCGATATAGTCACCATTTCCTCAAAGGCTGATTTTGCCGCGTTTTTCCTGCCCCCCGACCTGCCGAGGGAGTTCCGCGCAAGCGAGTTCGGAAAAGCCACGGGGCTGATAAAAAAAGGAGTGTCCGCAGGCCTCCGCGCCCTTGAGCTGTTAGGCATCGTAGAGCGCGAAAAGCAAAGCGGACGTAAGGTCGTTTACCGTATTATTTAACGATGAATCTTTCTATTTTGTCAAGAAGCTCCTCAGGCTTGTCGGAGTAAACCGTAAGCTTGATGGGGGAGAGCAGGTCAAGGCTGAAAATACCCATAATGGATTTTCCGTCAACCACGTAACGACCCGACTGGAGGTCGATTTCGTCCTCAAAAGCGGCAACGGCGTTTACGAAATCGCGAACGTCCGAAATTGTAGCGAGCTTGATTTGTGTAGTAGTAGTTTTCATATTGTTTCTCCTTTCATACAAATGAACTACAAGCATATTTTACCATATTTTTTCAAAGATTTCAATATGTTTCTAAAAAATATTGCCCCGCCTTTTTGCAGGCGGGGCTTTCGCGTGTAATTACTTTTTGCCGAGTTTTTCTCTTAGCGCTGTCATTCTGTTAAATGATTTCACAGTTGCGGGATGCTCCTCGCCTAAGACTTTGCATCTAAGTGCATAAAGATTTTCTTGTAAGGAAACAGCTGTTTGATAATCTCCAAGTTTACCGTAAGTATAGGCAAGATTGCTTAGAGATATAAGCGTATTGGGGTGCTCCTCGCCCAAAACCTTGCATCTGAGCGCGTAAACCTTTTCCAATAATTCAAGAGCTTTTTTATAATCACCAAGATCACTGTAAGTAACGGCAAGACTGTTCAGAGATTTAAGCGTATTCGGATACTCCTCGCCCAAAATCTTGCAATAGATGGCGTAAACCTTTTGTTTTAATTCAAGAGCTTTTTGATGTTCTCCAAGATTACTGTAAGTAGAGGCAAGATTGTTCAGAGTATTAAGCGTGTCGGGATGTTCCTCGCCCAAAACCTTGCATCTGAGGGCGTAAACCTTTTCCTCCAACTCACGTTCTTTTTGATAATCTCCAAGCTCGCCGTAAGTATAGGCAAGATTGTTCAAAGTGGTAAGCGTATCTGGGTGCTCCTCGCCCAAAATCTTGCATCTGAGAGCGTAAACCTTTTCATTTAATTCAAGAGCTTTTTGATAATCTCCAAGCTTACCATAAGTAGAGGCAAGACTGTTCAGAGAAATAAGCGTATCGGGGTGCTCATCACCTAAAACCATGGAACTGAGTGCGTAAACCTTTTCCTCCAACTCACGTTCTTTTTGATAATCTCCAAGCTTACCGTAAGTCAAGGCAAGATTGTTCAGAGAACCAAGTGTATAGGGGTGCTCCTCGCCCAAAATTTTGAAATAGAGGGTGTAAACTTTTTCCAATAATTCAAGAGCTTTTTGATAATCTCCAAGCTTACCGTAAGTAGAGGCAAGATTGTTCAAAGTGGTAAGCGTATCTGGGTGCTCCTCGCCCAAAATCTTGCATCTGAGAGCGTAAACCTTTTCATTTAATTCAAGGGCTTTTTGATAAACTCCAAGCTTACCATAAGTAGCGGCAAGGTTGCTCAGAGTTCTAAGCGTATCGGGGTGCTCCTCGCCCAGAATTTTGCATCTGAGGGCGTAAACCTTTTCAAATAATTTAAGAGCTTTTTGATAATCTCCGAGGTCACCGTAAGTAACGGCAAGACCGTTCAGCGTATTAAGCGTATCAGGGTGCTCCTCACCCAAAATCTTGCATCTGAGGGCGTAAACCTTTTCAAATAATTCAAGAGCTTTTTGATAATCTTCAAGGTTGTAGTAAGTACAAGCAAGATTGTTCAGCGTATTAAGCGTATCGTGGTGCTCCTCGCCCAAAATCTTGCAATAGAGGGCGTAAACCTTTTCC
>JAZKYO010000017.1:0-6513 GCA_045612185.1 Eubacteriales bacterium | reverse complement strand
GCAGAAAAAAAGCCCTCAAACCTTGCGGTTTAAGGACTTTTACTTGGCGGAGAAGGAGAGATTTGAAGCGGCAAGCCGCCCTCCACCGTCGCATAGTCGCCGTGCGTCGTTCGGGGACTCACTTCCTTCGGCTCCTTGCTTTGGGCGGTTTCGCTGCGAAAAAACGATACTTAATCGTTTTTTCTTGCTACTCTTGCCGGCTAACCGTCGCGGTGAGTTCAAATTTGCACGTTCAACGAAAAAATGAGGCAGTCCGATTGGACTACCTCATCTTTTGGCGGAGAAGGAGAGATTGTCTGGCCGCTTTGCGGCGTCGCACCTCCAAAACATAGTCGCCTTGCTTCCTGCCGGTCGCAATTCTCCTTGTTTTGTCACTCGCTTATGCTCGCTGTATCGCCATTTAGGCGCGCTCGCAGCGCTCCCTCTCGCGCCGCTAACCGTCACGGTGAGTTCAAATATCCTTATTTAACGAAAAAATAGGATAGCCCGATTGGACTATCCTATTTTTTGGCGGAGAAGGAGAGATTTGAACTCTCGCGCCGGTTATTTCCGACCTACACCCTTAGCAGGGGCGCCTCTTCGGCCAACTTGAGTACTTCTCCACGTACTTTGCGAGCGGCCTTTGCAGAACTCGCATTTGCTATTATACATCATTATTCCCTATTTGTCAAGCCCTTTTAAGTTTTTTCTTATTATTTTTTCGCGCGACAAGATTCGGGATTATTCGGTTTCCTCCTTTTTAGCCTTTTTAAAGACGAGAAATTTACTCAGCACGTAATTGACGACGATTACCACCACCGCCGCCGCCAGCTTTGCCCACAGGTCGGCTGAAAGCGGAATTGTCAATCCAAGCGGCAATTTAAGCGCAAGCGTTTGGTAATTCACCGCCCCAAGGGTGAAAATCACGCCGAAGGTGACGAGCGAATCGCATCCCAGCGAAAACAGGCGGGATGCAAAAAACGAGGCTATGCGGACTTTTTCGCCCTGCGTTTCCTTGACGTCAAAGACCCATTTTTTATTGGTATAATAGGCGAAAAGCACCGCAAGCACCCATTGAATTATCTGCGCCGCCACGCGGACTACATTATAAGCTCCGCTCGTTTCCTCCACGCCAAAGGAGCGCGCCGCAAAGAGAATAAGAAAGTAACTTCCCATTCCCACTACCGTCGTCAGCACGCCGAATATCAGGTACATTATAATCTCGCGGTATTTTTCAAACAGTTTTTTCATCATTTTGCCTTTCTTGGTTTGCAGGGGAGGCGGGGGAACGATTTGTTCCTTTTTGAAAAAAGGAACCGAAAAACTTTTTGGTAAAAAGTTTTATAAATTTAATGTTTTATTTGTGCCACAGAATAACCTTAGCGCACATTGCTTGGGACGTTTAGTACGTAGCCAAAACAATAGCTCCCGCTGGTTTTCAAGGCATTGAAAACCCCACAATGTTTGTTTTTGATTGCTTTTCAAATTGTAGTTTGTCGAACTGTTTAAGATAAGCGAATGAAAGCCTTCCCCTTGAGGGGAAGGTGTCACCGAATAGGTGACGGATGGGGTGTAGGATGCGAAGCATCCGTTAAATTGCAAGGGGATAACGCCCACTTCGGTGGGCTACACCTCATCACCGCATTCTGCGGAGCTTCCCCTCAAGGGGAAGCCTTCTATACCAATTTACTCACAGATAAACTACAATTTGAACGTACCAACCCTATTTGTATGCAGAAAAACGAGGCGTTCAGCCGAAGTTTTTCGGATTGCGACGGCTATGTTTGCACTAACATAAAATCGTGAACGCCGAAGGCTACCAGCCCGTCCGACTAGGACAAAACCAGCGGGAGCTATTGTTATGGCTACGCTCTAAAGCTCCCAATCAGTTTGCAAAGTTCCTCTGTGGCAGAAAGTGGCGGTTCAGGCAATAAAACTTTTTCCAAAAAAGTTTTTTGCGGAGCTTTTTTTCAAAAAAGCGACCGCCTCCCCCCTCCCCTCACCACTAAACTATAATTTATCGATATATTAGTTAATAATTCCAATATTTTTTGTCAAGCTTGCGGTAGTTTATAGCCTCGGCGATATGGTCGTCGTTAATAACCTCAAGCTCGTCAAGGTCGGCTATTGTGCGCGCTACTCTGAGAAGTCGGTCGTAGCCGCGCGCCGACAGCCCAAGAACCTCGTACGCTTCCTTGAGATAGTCCTGCGCCTTGTCGGTCAGCACGCAATATTTGCGCACCATGGCAGGCGGAAGCTCAGCGTTGCAGGTAAATCCGTCCTCCTCCATGCGCTGTGCCGAAAACAGCCGTCCGCGCTTAACTCTTTCGCGGATAACCTCCGACTTTTCCGCCAGCGGGTCGGGGGCAGAAAGCTCCTCGTAGCTCACCGATGGCAGCTCTATCTGAATATCCATTCTATCAAGCAGAGGGCCGCTGATTTTTGACACGTAGCGCTTTACGTCGTCGGGACGGCAAGTGCAGGGGCGGGTTGGGTGTCCGTAATATCCGCAACGGCAGGGGTTCATTGCCGCCACAAGCATAAAAGAGCAAGGATAGGTTACTCGCCCCGCAGAGCGGGTTATAGTAACCTTTCTGTCCTCAAGCGGCTGACGGAGCGCATCTGTCACCTGCTTGGGAAACTCGGGAAATTCGTCAAGAAAAAGCACGCCGTTATGCGCCAGCGATATTTCGCCCGGCATAGGGTTAGCCCCTCCGCCCACAAGGCTCACCGCGCTCATGGTATGATGCGGCGCACGGAATGGACGTGTGATGATAAGCGCGTCGCGCTCGTCAAGCAGACCCGAAACCGAGTGGATTTTGGTAGTCTCAATCGACTCCGAAAAGCTCATTTTTGGCATAATCGTGGGCAATCTTTTGGCAAGCATTGATTTACCCGTGCCGGGAGGCCCGATAAGCAGAATATTGTGACCGCCCGCGGCGGCAATTTCCATTGCCCTTTTAGCCAAATACTGACCGCGCACGTCAAAGAAATCCACGCCGTAGTTGCGCCCCGGGGTGTCGGGGCTTGGCATAAAGAACGCAGGGGTCTGAGTCTTTGTTCCGTTTAAGTGATTCACAAGCTGAACCACGTTTTCAATAGCGAAAACCTTAAGCCCCGGAATAACCGTGACCTCGCGGGCATTTGCCTTGGGAACGTATACGGTGTCAAAGCCCTCCTTGTCGGCGGCGGCGCACATTGAAAGGCAACCGCGAACGGGGCGCACCTGCCCCGAAAGCGACAGCTCGCCTATAAAAATGCTTTTGGAAAGGTCAACGTCGGGCTTTATATAGCCTCCGTTTCTAAGAATTCCAATAAGTATGGCAAGGTCGAAGCCCGAGCCCTCCTTGCGCTTGTCGGCAGGCGCGAGATTGACGGTGTGGGCAAGGCTCGGAAACTTTATTCCGCCGTTTTCCGCGGCGGCGCGGACACGCTCCTTTGCCTCTTTTATTGAGGCGTCGGGCAGTCCCACTATCTCAAAAGCCGACGGCTTTTTTTGCGAGTTACATTCCACGGTGACGATGTAGCCGTCAATGCCGAAAATACCCGCGCTGTATATGGTTGAAAGCATTTCTCAGCCTCTCTCAGTTGATTTTGAAGGTAGTTCCCTCTCGCGAATCTATAAGGGTTACGCCCTTTTCGAGAAGGTAATTTCTGATGCGGTCAGCCTCGGCAAAATTCTTAGCCTTCTTTGCCGCCGCTCTCTCGTCTATAAGCCTGAGAATCTCGGCTGTGAACTCGTCGTCAGCCGCGGGGGCTTCCTCTTTCGCCTCTGCGCTTGCCGCCTCTATGAGATTCAAAGAAAGCACCTTGTCAAACTCCTTAACGAGCGCAAGCTTTGTCGCGGCGTTAGCGTCGGCTTTAAGCACGTCGTAAAGCGCGGTTACGGCAAGCGAGGTGTTGAGGTCGTTTGAAAGCGCCTCGTCAAACTTTGCTCTGTACTCGTCAAACTTAGCGCCGTCGATTTCGCCGTCCTCGCCGAGAAGCGACGCCACGCGCGCCACCAGCTTTTTGTACGCGATAGCCGCATTGTCAAGGTTCTCGTAGGAGAACACAAGCGACTTGCGGTAGTGCGACTGAAGGCAGAAGAAGCGGTAGACCATGGGGTCATATCCCTTGGATTCAAGCAGGGATACCGTCAAAAACTCGCCCTTGGACTTACTCATTTTTCCGCTGTTTGTGTTAAGGTGATGAACGTGGAACCAATAATTGCACCACTTGTGACCGAGGAAAGCCTCGCTTTGCGCTATCTCGTTGGTGTGGTGGGGGAATGCGTTGTCGATACCGCCGCAGTGAATATCAAGGTACTCGCCGCAATGCTTCAAGGAAATGCCCGAGCATTCGATATGCCAGCCGGGATATCCCACGCCCCAGGGGCTGTCCCACTTAAGCTCCTGGTCGTCAAACTTGGACTTGGTGAACCAAAGAACGAAGTCAGCCTTGTTTCTCTTGTTGCCGTCCTCCTCAACGCCCTCGCGGACGCCTACCTCAAGGTCCTCCTCCTCAAAGTTGTTGAAAACGTAATAGTCTTTAAGCTTGGCGGTGTCAAAATAGATGTTTCCGCCCGCCTCGTAAGCGTAGCCCTTCTCGATAAGTCCCTCAACCAGCTTGATAAATTCGGGAATACAGCCCGTCGCGGGCTCTACCACGTCGGGAATTTTGATGTTGAGCTTTTCACAGTCGGCAAAAAACGCGTCGGTGTAGTATTTGGCAATCTCCATAACGCTCTTTTTTTCACGCTTCGCCCCCTTGAGCATCTTGTCCTCGCCCGTGTCGCCGTCGGAGGAAAGGTGTCCCACGTCGGTAATGTTCATTACGCGAAGCACGTCAAAGCCCGTAAAGCGGAGGTACTTTTCAAGCACGTCCTCCATAATGTAGGTGCGGAGATTTCCGATGTGTGCGAAATGATACACGGTAGGTCCGCAGGTGTACATTTTTATCTTGCCCGCCTCGTTGGGAATTAATTCTTCTTTTGTTCTTGTCGCTGAATTGTAGATTTGCATAGTTGGTTGTCCTTTCTTTGGGGATTTCCGCCCGTAAAATTTATATCAATTTCAAGTTTCATTATTCTTTTTTTCGGCGCACTGCTTTTCAAGCATAGCGATTCTGTGCTCAAGCTTGCAAAGCTCTTGCGACACGGGGTCGGGAATGTGAATCTGGTCAAGATTGTCCTGCTTTACGCCCTTGCGGCGCACCACGCGCGCGGGGATACCCACGGCGGTGGAATCGGGCGGAATCTCCTCAAGCACAACGGCGTTTGAGGCGATTTTTGAGTTGTCGCCAATCTTGAAGGGACCAAGCACCTTTGCGCCCGCGCCAACCATTACGTTGTTGCCGAGGGTTGGGTGCCGTTTGCCCACGTCCTTGCCCGTACCGCCAAGAGTTACTCCCTGATAAAGCGTGCAATTGTCGCCTATTTCGGCGGTCTCGCCGATAACCACGCCCGTGCCGTGATCTATAAACAGCCCCTTGCCTATGGTGGCGCCGGGGTGAATCTCAATGCCCGTGAGAAAACGCGCAAGCTGGCTGACGAGACGCGCCGAGAAAAAATGCTTTCCGACGTACAGCTTGTGCGATACGCGGTAGGCGAAAATCGCGTGAACGCCCGAGTAAAGCAAAAGAATCTCCACTCCGCTCTTAGCCGCGGGGTCGCGCTGCTTTACCGCCTCAATGTCGTTCTTTATCTCGTCTTTTATGGCTTTGATAAGCCTAGCGAGCTTGACCGTACCCAAAGCCGCCAAGCCAAGCCCCTTTTTGCCAAGCTTGACCGCACCGTCGATAACAGCCTTAGCCGCGTCAAGCGCAGGGGTCTTAAAATCCACTTCAAAATCAAATTCCATACTGTTCTCCTTTCAATAAATACGGATAACAAAAGCCTCTGTGTGCGTTTGCACACAGAGGCGAAATACCGCGGTTCCACTCTGATTCAAGGGCTTGCGCCCTCCTTTTTGCGCCGTAACGGGGCATACCGTCGTAGGCTACGCAGAAAACCTTCACCCACGAGTCTCACGGACGCACATAGCGGGCTCTGCGTGCGGCTCTCGCACCAAACGAGCCGCTCTCTTAACGCCGTGTTTCCGCTTTCTTTCCGTTCACCGACTTTACATATCAAATATATTATACACCATTTCCGCCGTTTTGTAAAGAGGTTTTTCAATATTTGTTTTTCAAATTGTAATCTGTAGGGGAGTTGTTCCCACAGCAGCCACGTGGCGCCCCCACCGGCGAGGTGGCGCCAGTCAAGGGCGCGTAGCCCTTGTCGCTCGTCGCAACGAGCGAAATCCCCTTTCGGCGTCTTTCTTTTTTGGTCCTTTTTTCTTTCGCGCCTACTTATCCGAAAGAAAAAAGGACAAGGGGGTTAAACTAACTATTCTACATAGTTTACAGAGTTTTACACAGCTATATTTTTGTGTGTTGTATAATAGTTACTTACTGTCTCTTGCGCTTTTTCTTTTTAGATAAAGAGGCGTAAAAAGAAAAAGCGCGCAAAAAGAAAAGACGCCGAGCGCCTGCGGGCGCGGGCGGTCGCTTTTG
>JAZKYO010000016.1:0-9737 GCA_045612185.1 Eubacteriales bacterium | reverse complement strand
CGTTGATAAAGTAATTTTTGATGAAAAAGGTTTACCAACAATTTACATTCAGGAGGTAAGAAATAATGGCATTAGACAACTCTATACCGCTGAACGCGGCGAGACAGTGCGCAACATGCAAAAACCATATTCCGAGGACGTGTTCTTGCAGGGCGTTTCCGAATGGGATTCCGGACGAAATAGCGGAAGGAATGTGGGATCACAGGGAGAGCTTTCCGGGGGACAACGGAATACTGTACGATCCGAAGGATCCGGACGACCCTCAGAGCGCGCCGTACGCGAAGAACAAGATAGATTAAGCAAACGGAATAAAATCCAATTTTCTTTTAAGGAAAATAATACTTATTCCAAGGGACGTGTGACGGCTTTGCTTGCTAACTACAAAAAAGACGTAGTCTTTAACGTTACCGTCGTGAAAAAAGCGTTGAAAAAATCGAAGCGTTTTCGGCACTTGACGAGGATAATAAGGACGGCAAGATAGTTGCGGTTGATGATGACAGGGATAAAGAAAACCTGCTTATGAATGAAATATAGAGCTGAGTATAAAAGAAGAAAGCCCAAGACAGAACCCGCTATTGGCGAGACCCTCGCAACGGTTTCTGAAAATGAGCTTTCCCACTCTATTATACTACAAAACTCCGAAAAGTCAACACTTTTGAGTTAGTTTTCTAAAAACAGATAAAAACAGAAAATAACATGAGAAAGTCCACTTGGTTCCGTCAAAGACGTGAAGCAAGACACCTCTTTCCTTGACCCAAATGGACTTCCCATGATCAGTATAGCAGATTTACTTGAACTTGTCAAGGGGGATGCGAAAAAATATATTCCACAAAAAAATGGCGATACGGTTGGTTCGTTTTCTTTCAAAGAAGATTCCGGCAGTGAAAGTGAGGCAAATTCGCAGACGGCTGAGAAAAAGCCTTCGCACTACACCAAGGGTGAGGCGAGGGCGATGGTGGATGAGATAGTTTCAACCTTCTTTAATGCTCCCGAGTATGACGGCAAGTTAAAAGAAGGTGTCAAAGACACCTTCTTTTTTAGCTTATAGAGCTTCTGTCTGCGTTGAATGCGGCGGCAACCTTTGCTTTTAGCAAGGGATATTCATCAAGCTCGGGACTTTCCTTTAGCAATGCGCTTGCTTCTTCAAAAGCCTTATTCATAAGCTCGGAGTCGTCGCACATATCCGCTATTCTGAACCTTATTCCTCCGCTTTGCCTTAAAGCCTCAGACGCCGTATCACGGAGAAAGTCGCCTGGGCCTCTCAAAGCAAGGTCAGCTTCGGCAATTCTATATCCGTCGTAGGTGGTGCACATTGTTTTTAAACGCTTTTCTGCGGTTGCTCCTTGTGAGTCCGAAACGAGAATGCAATAAGACTTCCGCGTTCCTCTGCCTACGCGCCCACGGAGCTGGTGAAGCTGCGAAAGTCCGAAACGCTCTGCGTTTTCTACTATCATAAGGCAAGCGTTGGGCACGTTTACGCCCACTTCAATTACCGTTGTGGAAACAAGAATTTTAGTTTCTCCCGAAACAAAGCTGTTCATTATTTTTTCTTTTTCGGTGCTTTTAAGCTTTCCGTGTATAAAAGCGGTTTTGTATTCGGGAAATTTTTCGGCTATTTCTTCCGAATACTGAACAGCCGCTTTTAGAGGTGGCTTGCTTTCTTCCAATATTGTTTCTGAAATGTCGTAAAGCAGAACCTCACCTTCGTCAATCTCAGCTTCTTCCACCGCGGGACAAACGATATATACCTGACCGCCCTCGTCTATTTGCTTTTTAATAAATCCGTCGAGCCTTGCGCGATAGCTTTCGTTTACAAGAAAGGTGTCAACCTTTTGGCGTCCCGGTGGGATTTCGTCAATAATCGTTTTATCAAGATTTCCGTACATAGCAAGCGCCATTGAACGTGGAATAGGCGTAGCGCTCATGACGAGTATGTGCGGTTTACTGCCTTTTTTGGAAAGCACAGCCCTTTGCTCAACGCCGAATCTGTGCTGTTCGTCTACAACCACAAGACCAAGTGCCGCAAAGTCTACACCTTCGGTAAGCAGTGCCTGCGTTCCGATAATTACGTCTATTTTTTTCTCGGAAAGTTCGGCAACAATTTTTTTCTTTTTTGCCGCGGTAAGCGCCCCTACAAGAAGCTCACACCTTATTCCAAGCTTTTCAAAAATCGGTGCAAGATCGCTTTGGTGCTGTCGCGCAAGAATCTCGGTAGGTGCCATCAGCGCAGCCTGATATCCGCTGTTTACAGCCATAAGCATGGCCGCCGCCGCGCATACTGTCTTTCCGCAACCAACGTCACCGATAACAATTCTTCCCATAGGAGTGTCCTTGCTTACGTCAGCCGCAATATCTGATATTGTACGCTCCTGAGCCTTGGTAAGGCTGTAGGGAAGCAGCGCTTTAAGCGCCCCGACGTCGGTGTTTTTCAAAATCGGCGCGCCGCTTTCTTTTTGCTTTTTTACAGCGGTGTTTATGCCCAGCGAAAAAAGGAAAAATTCGTCAAAAATCAGTCTTCGTTTTGCGTTAGCCAACGAAACGTAAGAGGTGGGCGTATGAATTTCTTTCAGAGCCGTGCCAAGCGTGGAAAGCTTGTTTCCCAATCTTATGGATTCGGGGAGGTAGTCTTTCAATTCTTTTGCCGCCATTTGCAAGGTAAGCGCAACGTTTTGTGAAAGCAATTTTTGCGAAAGTCCATCGCTTAAGGGATAAATTGGTGCGAAATCGGGCAGCTCGGCTTGTTCACTGTACATTTCGTGAACGGGTGATGACATGGAGTATTTATTGCCGACTTTTTCGACTTTTCCGTAAAATCTGAAGCTTGCCCCAAGAGGAAAAGCGGTTTTCAGATAATCTTGATTGAAATAGGTTATCTCGCACATTCCGCTTTCATCGTATGCTCGGAATTTTAAAAGTGACATTCCTCGTCTGATTCTCGCAATTTTTGGTGCGGTGGCTATTGTGAGGATAACCGCGCGTTTGGAAAGCCCATCACACTCTGACAGCTTTTTTATATCTCCTCGGTTTTCGTAAGCTCGCGGAAAATGAAAAAGAAGGTCACTAAGGGTATTTATTCCGATTTTTGCGTATGCTTTAGCCTTTACCGCGCCTACTCCGTGAAGTGAGTTTATAGGTGCATCAAAAATATTTTCCATTATGACCTCCTTGCCGTTTTATTACATTTTATCATAAAAAATAGGTTTAGTCAAGAAAAAAGTGTTCTCATCCGAGAACACTTTTACCGTTATTTATAAAACAGCAATAAAAACAATAATAAGAGAATATCATCGTCGCTGTCGCCCTGCGAAAGAAGGATAAGAACACCGATAATAAGTAATTCTTCAAGTCCAATGTTATTTAATATTCCGCTGGGCTTTGATACTTTTGGCGGCATCAGCGTCGAAAGAAACGACCTTTGCTCGGTTTTTGGGGGGAGAACCTCCTCTTTGGCTACTTCAATAGCTTTTTCGTGCTGAGCGTCTGTGTCCTCGGAAATCTGCTCTTTGGGACTGATATTTTCCTCAAAAAAGGCATTGCCTTTATAATTGTCGGGAATGATAATGCCTTCGCCCCTGTGATTAGCTTTAGCGTACATACAACCTCCTAAAACTTTAAGCCTTTTACGGTTTCCGAAAGCTTACTCATTTTTGCGATGTAGTCTATCGCCTCGCATCTTTTGGGGCTTAAATAGGGTTTCATTGCCATTAAAAGCCCTATACGCCTGTCTAAAGAGCTTTTTCCGGTTTCGTGTGTTTTTTCTCCTGCCATCAGTGGTTTTATTGCGCTTATAACATCTGGTAGCTTAGCCATTATGTCGGGATTTGACAGTAATCCGTCTATGCTCGCGGTGCTGTCCGCAGAGGATGAGGTTGACGGTTCGGTTTGTGAGTTGTTCACAATTTCTCCTATTTTTGACACAAGCTCTTTGTTTGCCATAAGCCCACCGAGAATACTTGACAGGTCGGGAGAGCTGTTTGTAATGATATCGTCAGCCATAAGCCACCTATTTCTTTTTTAAGCTGTTCAGGCTTTCTTGAGCCCGTTTAATATCATCGTCGCTTGCGTTGCTTAGAGCGTGTCTTATACTTTTAACGTCATTGGCGCTTATATTGAATCCGGATAAATCAAGACCGGATTTTTCTGTTATTGTTTTGATAACATTTACAAGCTGTGTGTCATTAAGCGCTAAAAGCATATTTAACGTGTTTTTGTCAAGTTGCATACGTACCTCCTTTGTGTTCGTTCACTTTTATTGTATGCCAAATTTAAAAATAAGTGAAAAAAGGTAGACAAATCGACAAAAAGGTGGTATAATAAATAGGTATGCTCTACATGTTATTTTATACGAGGTGTTTATGAAGCATTATTTTATCGTCAATTCACACGCCGGTAAGGGGAACAAAGTTGAAAAGCTGGTCGAAAACATTAACCGTGTTTGTAACGCCCGCAGTCTTGACTTTGAGGTGTATTATACCAAGTCTGTAGGTGATGCCGAGCACTTTATAAAAGGTGTTTGCGCAAATTCGGAAGATATCTGCAGATTCTACGCCTGTGGCGGTGACGGAACGCTTAACGAGTGCGTAAACGGTGTAATAGGAAACGAGCAACATGAGGTTGCGGTAATTCCTATTGGAACGGGAAATGATTTTACACGTAATTTCTTGTCCAAGGAAAACTTTCTTAATATAGAAGCGCAGATAGATGCGATAGCCGCTAAATGTGACGTTATAAAGTATAATGACCGTTATTGCATAAACGTAGCCAATGTGGGACTTGACTGTGAGGTGGTAGCCAGAACAGACAAAATAAAAAAGAATCCCATGGTACCGTCAAAATTGGCGTATATCTTTGGTTTGATTGGCGAGTTTATCAAAAAGAGCGGTATTGTATTCAGTTGTAAGATTGACGGTGTGGAAAGGGAAAAGAAAAAGTATTTGCTTGCTCTTTTTGCCAACGGCGGTTTTTACGGCGGTGGATTTCACTCCGCTCCGCTTGCTGAACTGAGCGATGGTCTTATTGACGTTTGTTTTATAAATTATATTTCACGTCTTACTTTTTTAGGGTTGGTTTCAAAATATAAAAAAGGAACTTTTCTCAGTGCCAAGAATATTGATAATATATTGGAGTACATAAAATGCTCAAAAATAGAAATTGAGTTTGAGAAAAAAGAACGTATTTGTATTGACGGCGAGCTTGAAGAGTGTGACAAGCTTACTATTGAAGTAGTTAAGGAAAAGATTAATTTTGCTGTTCCGAAAACTGTTGTTGAAAAAAATGAAATACTTGAGGAAACCAACGCATGATTGCATTGCTTGTTGTTTCAGACACACACGAAAATGCGCTCTTGCTTGAGGATGTGCTTGCGCGTCAGAAGAGTTTGCCGGAATCTGTGCGTCCCACTCACTTTGTGCATCTTGGTGATGGGATAGCTGATATAAAAAAATGCAAGAACGCGGACAGCTTTTGTATCCACGCGGTCAGAGGGAACTGTGATAGCTTTTTCAACTCGTTGGCTGAAGGGATAGACGCCTGCAAGGTAATAGAGCTTTACGGATACAGAATAGCCATTTGCCATGGAAACACCTTTGCCGTGAAAGAAGGCGACGAGAACGTAATTGAGTATGCCGCAAGTCAGAACGCGGATTTACTTATGTTTGGTCACACGCATATAGCTTCTTCATATACTGTTCAAAAGGGAACCAAAGTCAAGGATAAGATACTGACCAAAGACCTTATGGTCTTTAATCCCGGTAGTTTGAAATATGGAAAAAGCTTTGGTGTTGTAACGTTGTCGGAAAGCGGAATCGATATCTCCATAGGGAAAATATAAAAATTCCGATGCCAACGGCATCGGAATTATGAATGTATTGTGTTTAAACCGGCTGTTCTTCAGCGGACTCTTCGCTTGCTTCTACTGTTGCCAGAGCTTCTTCATACGCCGCAATTACTTCTTTTTCTACCATAGCTCTGAATTCGGCGTTTATGGGGTGAACGATGTCTCTGTAAGTGTCATCTGCGTTTTTTCTACTGGGCATTACTATAAAATACTTGTCGCGCGCGTTTATGACTTTTATGTCATGAACCGCCAACTGAGCATCGAAAGTAACTGAAGCGATAGCTTTCATGGGACCTTCTTCGAAGAGCTTTCTAATTTTGATGTCTGTGATTTTCATTTTGTGACTTTCCTTTCTGATTTTAAAAATGAAATTTAAAAAATCGGTGGAGTCATTTCTCAAAAGCTTCATTAAATCTATTTTTTAGTATACGCTTCAATTATATACCCATATTGTGACGATTATTCAAACAATAAAAGATTTTTTTGTAAATTAAAATTGTACAAATTTCCAAATAAATTCAAAAAACAATCACATTAGTGATGTTAAGAAAGGCAGAAATTATGTCTGTTGAGAATACACATTTTGGTGCCGAGCGCATCGGCGAGATGCTTGTAGGTTGTCAAAGCATTTTTTTCATAGGAATAGGCGGTATTAATATGTCGTCTCTTGCCCTTATTTCCGCAAAGCGCGGATACAGGGTCGGGGGATCGGATCGCGCTCAAACAACGCTTACAAATAATCTCGAAAAAGATGGAATAAGTGTCGTTTATACTCATAGTGAGGACAATATAGAGGGCTACGACGCAGTTGTATATACGGTTGCAATATCGGAAGATAACCCCGAATACAAGAAGGCTGTTGAGCTTGGTATTCCTTGTATATCGCGTGCTGATTTTATGGGATATCTTATGACGGGATATAAAAGGAGAATAGGCGTAAGCGGTATGCACGGAAAAAGCACCTGTACGTCTATGTGCGCATCGGTCTTTATGGCTGCGGAATCCAATCCCACCGTGCTTTCGGGCGCTTCGATGAAATCTATGGGTGGAGCTTATCGTATTGGCGGAAACGAGAATTTTATTTTTGAGGCTTGTGAGTACATGGACTCGTTTCTTGATTTTTATCCTACCATTGCGATTATTCTTAACGTAGAGATGGATCACGTGGATTATTTCAAGAGCATGGAGCATATTTACTCGTCCTACGGTAAGTTTGCGGATATCACGCCCGAGGTAGGCGGGTGCGTAATTTATAACGCTGATGACGTCAACGTCGAAAAATCCATTGAAGGGTATAAAGGGAGAAGAATTAGTTTTTCAACCAAAAATCCCGAAGCTGTATTTTTCGCCGATAATATTTGCTTTAACGGCGGATATCCCGAATTTGATGTGCGTCTTTTTGGCGACGAGTTTTGCAGAGTAAAACTGTCTGTTACGGGTGAGCATAATATTTATAACGCTTTGGCTTCTTGCGCGGCGGCTTATTTGTGCGGAATAGGCGGTGAGAATATATCTCAGGGGCTTTCCGCTTTTACCGGGGCAGATCGCAGAATGGAATATAAGGGTACCTGGTGCGGTGCTGCCGTGTACGATGATTACGGACATCACCCTACCGAAATTAAAAAGACGCTTGAGGGGGCGGCTAAAATTGGATACAACCGTGTTTTTTGCGTGTTTCAGCCCCATACCTACTCAAGAACGCAAGGGTTGTTTAAAGAGCTTACAGAGTCGTTTGGCAGCGTAGACAAGGCAATTATAGCGGATATTTATGCGGCTCGTGAGGTGGATAATGGGGAAATAAGCGCAAAGCTTGTAGCTGACGCAATACCAAACGGTGAATACAAAGGAAGCATGGAGCAAATTGCCGAGTACCTTAAGAATGAGCTGAAAAAAGATGATTTGCTTGTGGTAATGGGGGCGGGCGATATTTACAAGCTTTACGATTACATGAATTTAGATTTGAATTGCGAGGAATAAAAAATGAGTTTTTCCGAGGGCTATAACTCAATAGCACGGGTTTATGATAAGCTGAACGCTGAAATAGACTACTCAAAATGGGCAGACTTTGTTGAAAGATGTTTTGACAAGTATTTGCAGACCTCACCCGAATTGGTACTCGACCTTGCGTGCGGAACGGGAAGTATGACCTATAAGCTTGCCGAACGAGGATACGATATGATCGGTATAGACGGAAGTGAGGATATGCTTAGCGAGGCGTATAATCGAGGAACCGCGGTCGGTGATAAGAATATTTTGTATTTGTTGCAGGATATGCGTGATTTTGAGCTTTACGGAACGGTAGGCGCGGTTACTTGTTGTTTGGATAGTATAAACTATCTTACCGATGAGGGAGATCTCGAAAGATGCTTTTTGACGGTTCATAATTATCTTGAACCGAACGGAATTTTTGTTTTTGATATGAACACGCCTTATAAATTCGAGAAGATTTATGGAGATAATTCATATATTCTTGAGGATATTATAAACGGTAAAAACGTTTATTGCGGATGGCAGAATTATTACGACAAAGATAGCAAAATATGCAGCTTTTATCTCTCGCTCTTTGAAGAATGCGATGGTATTTATACTCGTTCCGATGAGGAACAGCATGAGAGGTGTTACACTCTCAATGAGGTGAAGTCGGCGCTTGAACAATGCGGGTTTAAGCTGCTTGAGGTCTGCTCCGACTATAACTTTAACGAAGTATGTGACGATACCGAGAGATGGTATTTTGTTGCTAAAAGAATCTGAAAGGAAAACAAAATGGCAAAATCAACAATTCTTCGCGCTATGACACAGGACGGAAGCGCGCGAATTCATATTATTAATTCGAAAGAAATAATCAATAAGGCTATTGAATATCATCATACATCGCCAACCGCTACCGCGGCTCTCGGAAGATTGCTTACAGCCACGTCCATGATGGGATGTATGCTTGGTGAATCCGAGGATATTATAACGGTAACTGTAAGGGGCGACGGTGAAGCAGGACATATAGTTGCCGCGGCTGACTATATAGGAAACGTAAGAGGGTATATTCAAAATCCGTCTGTCGACCTTCCGCTTAAGCCAAACGGCAAGCTTGATGTTGGCGGCGCGGTTGGAAACGGAATGCTTAACGTTATTAAGGATATTGGTGGAAAAGAGCCTTATAACGGCTCGATCGAGCTTGTAAGCGGCGAGATAGCAGAGGATATAGCTTCATATTACGCCAGAAGTGAACAGGTTCCTACCGTTTGCGCACTTGGTGTTTTAGTAGACACAGATTGTACCTGTAAAGCCGCAGGAGGTATTTTTATACAGCTTTTGCCCTTTGCGGACAACAACACCATAGATCTTATAGAGCGTAATACTCAATATCTTACAAATGTTTCTAAAATGTTTGACTCGGGCATGAGCAACGAGGAAATTATGGGTGTTGCGATGACAGATATTCCTTATGATATTTTCGATGAAATTGAAGTAGAATATAAATGTACCTGTTCCGAGGAGAGAATCAGCTCGGCTATTGCTTCGCTTGGAGAAAAAGAGGTCAGAAAGATGCTTGACGAACAAGAAGCAGAGGGAAAAGCCCGTGAGCTTGAGGTCAACTGTCGCTTCTGTAATCGCAACTATAAATTTAGTGAAAAGACCTTGCTTGATATGTTTAAGCAATAATTTTTCGCGAACCCAAAAATAATAAAAAAACTTAAAAAAGTTTTGAAAAAGGTATTGACAAAAAGTTGTTGATGTGATATAATAACTCTCGTCGCCGCGAGGTGACGAATGTGGGAGCATAGCTCAGTTGGGAGAGCATCTGCCTTACAAGCAGAGGGTCATAGGTTCGAGCCCTATTGTTCCCACCACACGGCCCGGTAGTTCAGTTGGTTAGAACGCTAGCCTGTCACGCTAGAGGTCAGGG
>JAZKYO010000015.1:0-6349 GCA_045612185.1 Eubacteriales bacterium | reverse complement strand
TGTCTCTCGTCCTTTTTCTTTTTGAGAAAGGAGCGTCAAAAGAAAAAGGACCAAAAAGAAAAACCGCGGTGCGCCTGCGGGCGCGGGCGGTCGCTTTTTGAAAAAAGCTCCGCAAAAACTTTTCTCGATGGGTGCGGTGCGAACAACTCCCCTACAAACTACAATTTATCTGTGCATAATAAATTTAAGGAGCTATCTGTTTAATGAGACAGCCCCTTTACGCACCGATAAACTGCAATTAAAAAACAAATTTTTTGCGCAAAAAAGAGCTGTATTCTTAATGAATCAGCTCCTTTTTGGTTTTATACTGTTTGAGTCTCGTCGATTACGGCTTTGCCGTTTTTGTTGACGATAATTTTTCTGGGACATTTCTCGGCACATTTTCCGCAACCGGTGCATTTTGCGTAGTCAACGCTTGCAAGATTGTCGTTTACGTGAATTGCGTCAAACTCGCAGTTCTTTTCGCATATCTTGCAGCCTATGCAACCTATGTCGCACGCTTTGCGAACGTCCGCACCCTTTTGCTTGGAGGAGCATTCCACCCAAACTGGAGCGCTTACGGGCACAAGCTTAATTATGCCCTTAGGGCAGAGCGCTACGCAGGTTCCGCATCCTCGGCATTTGTCGGGGTCAATGTGGGCAACCTTGTCAATTACAGTAATGGCTTCGAAAACGCAAGCCGCCGCGCAGGTTCCAAAGCCAAGACAGCCGCCCGGGCAGAGCTTGTCACCGCCTGAGGTTTTGACTGCCGAAATGCAGTCGGATGCTCCCAGGTAGAGATATTTTCTTTTGGACTTTTCACCGCAACCTGCGCACATTACCTGTGCGCGAACAGGCTCGGTTTCTTCAACCTCAACCCCCATTATAGCGCCTATTGCTTTTGCCGCTTCATTTCCGCCTACCGAGCAGGCGTTGGGCTTTGCTTCGCCCTTGACGATAGCCTCGGCAAGCGCCGCGCACCCCGAGTAGCCGCAACCACCGCAGTTTGCTCCGGGCAGTGCGTCGGTAACAAGAGGAATACGCTCGTCAACCTTGACCTCGAATATTTTTGAGGCAATAGCCAATATCGCGCCGAACACAAGTCCTAGCGCCGCAAATATTCCTATCGGCAAAAGTACGTCTTTAACAATATCTATCATAACAAATATCCTTTCTTAAAGACTTATGCTGGTAAAGCCCGAAAAAGCCATTGCAAGAAGTCCCGCCGCAATAAGCGTAATGGGAAAGCCTCTAAAGGCTCTGGGGGGCGTTGAGGTAGACATACGCATTCTCACGCCCGCAAAAACCACGATTGCGAGAGTAAAGCCTATTGCCGCCGCAAAACCGAAGCATACAGACTCAATGAAATTGTAGCCGTTCTGAATATTGATCAGAGCCGACGAAAGCACCGCACAGTTGGTTGTGATAAGAGGCAGATAAATTCCAAGCGCACTGTAAAGCGAGGGGACGAATTTGCGAAGGAACATCTCAATAAACTGCACGAGAGCCGCTATAACGAGGATAAACGCGATGGTCTGGAAATACTCGATGTGACAAATAACAAGTATCTGATAAACGAGCCATGTTACCGCGCTTGAAAGCGTCATAACAAATGTAACCGCCATACCCATACCGAGAGCGGTGTCGGGCTTTTCGGAAACTCCGAGAAAGGGACAGCAACCGTAGAACTTAGCGAAAATAAAGTTTTCGATAAGCACAGCGCCGAACATCATAAGAAGTACGTCTGTAAAGCTCATGCGTTTTCTTCCTCCTTATTGTTACGGTTTTCTATTGCCGTCATTTTGGCTATCTGCGCCTTGTCCTCGGCGTTATTGCGTATCTTTTGTACCACGGCAATTATAGTGCCGAGTGTAAGGAAGGCACCGGGGGGCGAAATAAGTATTGTGGCAGGGCTGTAAATTCCGCGGAACAGGTCGATACCGAGGAAAGTACCCGCACCGAGTATTTCACGGATAGTAGCCATGATAACAAGCGCAAAGGTGAATCCCAAACCCATTGCCAAGCCGTCGATTGCCGAGGGGAGTACGTTATTTTTGGAAGCAAATGCCTCTGCTCTCGCAAGAATGATGCAGTTTACAACGATAAGCGGGATAAAGAGACCAAGCGCACCGTAAAGCGGGAAGAAGTAGGCTCTCATAATAAGCTCTACCGCTGTAACAAAGCCCGATATAATAACGATATAAGCCGCTATTCTGACTTGTTTGGGGATAAATTTACGGAGTAACGAGATAAAAATGTTGGAGCAGATAAGTACAACGGTTGCCGCAAGTCCCATACCGATAGCGTTTTCTACCATGGTGGTAACGGCGAGTGTGGGGCACATACCGAGAAGCTGTACAAGTACGGGGTTGTTGTCAAGAATACCGCCCTTAAGCTGTGTGAGGAATCCTGATTTCTTTTTCATTATTCAATTCCTCCTTCTGTGGGCATTTCACCCTCTAAAAGGGCGATAAGAGAATCAATTGCATTGTTTGCGGTGTTTACCGCACTGTGTACCGCCTTGGAGCTGATTGTTGCGCCCGAAACGGCAACTATATCGGATGAGCTACCTTTGGAGATAGTAAGCTCACCTAATTCGCCTGTATATTGGGAAAGATGGTTACTTGTAAGTGCCTTTGTACCTACGCCGGGGGTCTCGGAGTGTGAGATCACTTGAATTCCTTTAATGCTTCCGTCGAGGTTGTAGCCTATCATAAGTGCCATATTGCCGCCAAATCCCTTGGCTGTGAGGTTGACGCAGTATCCCGCATCTTCACCGTTGTTTGATACTATATAAATATCATTTACGCCCTCGGGTTTGTTTGCGAGGATCTCATAGTCAATAACGTCCTCGTCGGATTCGGCAAAGATGCTTTTGAGTGCGTTTCTTTGTTCGTTTTCAAGATTTTGATTGTACGCATCGATTGTAACCGAGTAAACGAATGATACTACTCCCGCAATAACTGCGCATATAAGCAGAAGCTTAAGGCTTATTTTAGCGGCTGTTGCAAAATAATTTTTACTCATTTCTTTGCCACCTCCGCGTTCTTTTTGCCCGTTCCGAATACGCGGGGCTTGGTAGCCTTGTCAATGTACCAAACAAGCGCGTTCATAACGAGGATAGAGAATGAAACGCCCTCGGGATAGCTGCTGAAATATCTGAAGAACACCGTCAACAGACCGCAACCTATGCCGAAAATTACGCGACCCTTAGCGGTTACCGGCGAGGTCACGTAGTCGGTTGCCATAAAGAGCGCGCCGAGCATAAGACCGCCCGAAAGGAGCTGCGTGAGCATAAATTCAAGGTTGGACGCTCCACCCTGTGGGAATATAAAGGTAATAATTGCCACGGTTCCCAAATAAGAAACGGGAATGTGCCACGTGATAACCTTCATCGCGATAAGGTATATTGCTCCGACAAGAAGAAGTAGAGCAGATACCTCACCGATACAACCGCCTATCTTACCGATAAACAAATCAAGGATTTCAGCTCCCGCATTTCCGCCCTCTTTAAGAGAAGCGAGAGGAGTGGCGTAAGCCTCTACGTCCGCGCCAAAGGGAGCTTTGAAGGCAGCCATCTGGTCCGACCATGACAGAAAGAGGAACACTCTTGCCGCAAGCGCGGGGTTGAGAAAGTTCTTGCCAATTCCGCCAAAAAGCTGCTTGACAACAACTATGGCGAAGAATGAGCCTACTATAGGAATAAGTAAATTAACGGTAGACGGAAGATTCATTGCTAACAGCAGACCTGTAACTACCGCCGAAAGGTCACTTACCGTGCTTTTGCGTTTAAGGAGCTTCTGCGAAGCCATCTCAAAAAACATACAGGAGACTACCGAAATAGCAACGATAGCCGCGGCGTAGCCACCGAACACTATTATTCCCCAGATTGTAGCGGGGAGAAGAGCGATGATAACGTGAAGCATGATTTTCTGCGTAGTCACACCGTTCTTGATGTGGGGAGAGGGTGAAACCGTAAGCAGACCGTCGGTTCTTATTTCGCTCTCAACCTTTATGTTGTTTTCGTTCATTATGTTGTCCTTTCCGAAAGATTCTTATTTTGCCTTCGCCTGCTCAGCGGCGCGTTTTTTTGCCGCCTCGTTGCGTATGTCCGCCTTTGCGTTGCGGATGTACTGAACGATGGGAATCTGCGCGGGGCAGTTGTAAGAGCAAGTGCCGCACTCAACGCAGCTCATTGCGTTCATGTCCTCGGCATCACGGAATTTCAGATTTTTTGAATAAAGAGCAAGATAATTGGGCATAAGATGCATAGGGCAGTTTTTAACGCAGCGTCCGCATCTGATGCAGTTGTTTTCGGGCAGGGAAGTCTGCTCGTCAAACTCCTCGGAGAATACGAGAATTGCCGACGTACCCTTTGTAACCACTCCGTTTATATTCCACTGAGCGTTGCCCATCATAGGGCCGCCGTTTACAATTCGGTGAGGAACCTTTTTAAGTCCACCGCAGTACTCTATAAGGTCAAGAAAGGCGGTGCCGGTGTGCGCGAAAATGTTTTTGGGCTCTTTTATGCAATCGCCATCAACGGTAACCACACGCTTTACAAGAGGCGTTCCGTTGTAGAAGGCACGCTCCATTGCGGCGCAGGTCTCGGCGTTGAATATAACGCAACCCATGTCAGCGGGAAGCTTTCCGGGAGGAAGCTCCTTGCCAAACAGCGCGAACATAATCTGTCGCTCGTCGCCCTGGGGGTATTTGGTTTTCATAACCTCTACCTTCAAGGGAAGCGAATTTTCTGAGATGTACTTTCTAAGCGCCTCAATAGCATCGGGCTTGTTGTCCTCAACTGCGAGAATACCGTCCTTAAGCCCCAGCGCGTGGCGCATAATCTCAGTTCCGCGAAGAACAGCCCCGGGGTGCTCAACCATGACTCTGTGATTGGCGGTGATAAAAGGCTCGCACTCAGCACAGTTTACAATAAGAGTGTCAACCTTTCCGATAGCGCCCGCAAGCTTTGCGTAGGTGGGGAAAGTGGCACCGCCCATGCCCGAGATTCCCGCTTTGCGAGCAACCTCAATAAGCTCTTCCGGAGTAGTCTCCGAGAGCGGTTTGGGGAAGGGTTTAAGCTCCTCTCCACGCTTGTATTCGTGGTCGTTTTCAATTACCACATGCTCAATGGGAGTGCCCACCGAGTTGATAACTACCTTTATTTCAAGAACCTTTCCCGATACGCTGGCGTGTACAGGACAGCCGAGACCGCTTTCAATCTCTCCGATAACCTGACCGTAGGTAACGTAGTCACCGACAGCCACAACGGGCTTGCAGGGAACACCTATGTGTTGCGCCAGGGGGATTGAAACGATTTTGGGAGCAGGAACTCTTTCGATAGCGCATTTCGCGGTATTTTTGTACTCGCGAACATGCATACCGCCTTTGAATGTGTATGCCAAAGCCTCTACCTTCTTTCCATATAAATTTATAAATAACAAACGAGTTGTAATTATAGAGACAGAATTTTGTCAGCTTAATTATAACACAAAATCAAGATTTATTCAATAGATAAATAGCACCAAAAGAGGATTAGACAGTCAAAAAACGCATCAAAAAAGTGAAAAAAGGATTTTTTTGTTTGTTTTTTAACAAATAAGCCAAAAAATAAAAATAGTAAAAAAAGATTTTAAAAAAGTGTTGACAAATAGAGAAATTTATGATATAATAACCAAGCGTTAAAAATTAGACGCACAAATGTGGCGGGATAGCTCAGTTGGCTAGAGCAATCGGTTCATACCCGATAGGTCATGGGTTCAAGTCCAATTCCCGCTACCAGGCCCGTTGGTCAAGCGGCTAAGACACCGCCCTTTCACGGCGGTAACGGGAGTTCGATTCTCCCACGGGTCACCAAAAAAAGATAGGAGCAACGCAGTTGCCCCTATCTTTTTTTGCGGTCCTACGGAAAGCGAACCACCGTCGTAGGCGGTAGTTCGCGGCGGCGAAGATGCCGGGAAGTTTTTCAAATTATAGTTTGTGGGGGGGTTGTTCGCACAGCAGCCCTGTCAGAAAAGTTTTGCGGAGCTTTTTCAAAAGCGACCGCCCGCGCCCGCAGGCGCTCGGCGTCTTTTCTTTTTGCGCGCTTTTTCTTTTTACGCCTCTTTATCTAAAAAGAAAAAGCGCAAGAGACAGTAAGTAACTATTAACAGCACATAAAAATTTAGCTGTGCAAAAATCTGTAAATATGTAGAATAATTAGTTTATTACCCTTGTCCTTTTTTCTTTCGGATAAGTAGGCGCGAAAGAAAAAAGGACCAAAAAAGAAAGACGCCGATTGAGAGTTTCGCTCGTTGCGACGAGCGACAAGGCTTACTCAGCCTTGACTCGAGCCACCTCGCCGGTGGGGGCGCCACGTGGCTGCTGT
>JAZKYO010000014.1:0-5561 GCA_045612185.1 Eubacteriales bacterium | reverse complement strand
TATGTATAACAAATTTAATTGATATAACAACCATTTTGTTTGATATTTTAATTGTGTTTGCATGGACCGTCGAGGACGCCGGTCCCTACAAACGAACGCATTTATGCGCAGAAAAACGAGGTGTTTAGCCGAGTTTTTCGGAGTGCGACAGCTATGTTAGCACAATCTAAAATTCGTGGGGGCGAAGCCGACCAGCCCGTCCGGCGAGGACCGGCGAGGTGGAAAAATCGACTTGACAAAGGAGCAAATATTTGGTAAAATTATATATGTAACGCGAAAAAAATGACTGATAAAGTCGCGGCTGTTCGCGTGCCGCGCAAAAAGGAGTAAAAATGGAAATAATAAGGAGTGAACTTGTCAATTATATTTTTGACAAAGCCGAAAAGCTTGCTAAGGCTGACGGCAGAAGCGTTGCTACCGCCAACTATTTTATTATGGCGGTTATCAGCGTAGCTACCGAAACTGAAAGTGAGAAATTCCCCACGGGAATAGACGTTGCCAAGGCAACCGCGGAGCTTGACGGGGCGGTTGAGGCGTTGAAGACGCTCAGGGATGACCTGACTGCTGTATACAACGACATTCACAATGCGATTACCAAAAGTGGTTATCGCTCGACACTTGACGAGCTGGCTTACGGCAAAATCAAGCATTCGCTTGATGGCAAGGCTGAGGCGCAGCAAAAGAGAGTGGTCGACCTTGAGTTTGTGATGAGTCAGATACTTGAAGAACCGAGCGACGCAATACGCAGGTACGTTACCGAGTACAAGGATGTCAAGGACGTAACGGCGGGAACAGACGAGATTCTCAACAAGCTCCGTGCCCTTCTTGGCGGCGAGGACGAAATTGCCCCCGAAACCGAAAAGGCGGCAACCGAGGCTGCCGAGGCAGTAGCTGAGGCGGCAGCCGAGGGAAACAAGGAGGGTCTCGGACGGCTTATCAAAACCATTGCCGACACTCGCGCGGTACAAAACACCCTGCTTGAGACGGTGTACGGTCAGGACCAGGCGATAAACACCTTTGTTTCGGGCTTTTTCCAGGCGGAGCTTATGGCGTTTTCAAGAAAAGAGAACAAAAAGCCACAGGCGACCTTCCTTTTCGCGGGCCCTCCCGGTGTGGGAAAGACCTTCCTTGCCGAGACTGTGGCAAAGGCGCTTGGCAGACCCTACAAGCGCGTTGACATGAGCGAGTACTGTGAGAAGGAATCCAACCTTATGTTCTGCGGCTCAGACAAGGTTTACAAAAACGGAAGCGAGGGTGAGGTCACAGGCTTTGTTGCCAAAAACCCCCGTTGCGTTCTGCTTTTTGACGAGATAGAAAAGGCGCATATCAACGTTATCTATCTTTTCCTTCAGCTTCTTGACGCGGGCAGACTCAGAGACAACTTCACCGATGAGGAGGTTTCCTTTAAGGACGCGGTTCTTATCTTTACCACAAACGTGGGCAAAAAGCTTTACAACGACCCCGATATAGCCAACCTTTCAGCCCTTCCCAAAAAGACGGTGCTTAAGGCTCTGGCGGCTGAGAACAACCCCGTAACGGGAGAGCCACTTTTCCCGGGGGCTATCTGCTCAAGATTTGCCTCGGGCAACGTGGTGATGTTCAACCACCTTGGGGCAAACAACCTTTACACTATCGCCAATCGCGAGCTTGCCAAAAACGTAAAAGGCTTTGTGGAGTCGACGGGAATAAGCGTTGATATCAACGACAGAGTCGCTACCGCTATTATGTTCTCAGAGGGCGGAAAAGCCGACGCACGCACGGTAAGCGGACGTGCAAACTCCTTCTTCCACGAGGAGCTTTACGAGCTGTTCAGGCTTCTTGCAAGCGACAGCGAGGCGCTTGAAAAGGTCAAGCGCATTAACGTGGATATCGACCTTACCGACGCGGGCGAGGCGGTAACGGGAATGTTTGTCAACAACCGTGTTCCCGAGGTGCTGATTTTTGCCGAGGATACTATGGCAAAGGAGTGCGAGGACAAGCTTGAGGGCTTAGTCTGCCACTCCACTGACAGCCTTGAGGAGGCAAAGGAAATACTTTTCAACTACGATATCTCTATCGTACTTTGCGACATTAAGTGCAAGATTAAAAATCCCGAGGTGGAATATCTTAACGCCGAGGACGTAAGCTCAGTGGGTCAGGACTTCCTTTCCTACTTGCTTTTAAGATACTCTATCCCCGCCTTTCTTATTGAGGGCTCGGAGGGCGACATAAGCGCCGAGGAGTTTCTCTCCTTTGCTAAGCGCGGCGTAAGAGACGTGCTTAACGTGGGCGCGGACAAGGAGGAATTCTGTGAGCAGGTGCTTAACAAGTGCGACATCGCCTACCAGCAGGGTAATATGCTTAAGCTGGCGCGCGGAAACAGACTTCTCACCTACAAAACCGCCCAAACTATTTCCGCAGACAAGACAGAGGCGGCTATCAGACTCTTTGATTTCAAGCTTGGTATCTCCGCCGATGCCGACGACAAAAAGGGTATGCTTGACGGCATCTCAAAGCCCGGTATACGCTTTGCCGACGTTATCGGCGCAAAGGACGCAAAGGGCGAGCTGGCTTACTTTATACAGTATCTCAAAGACCCCGTAAAATATATGCGTAAGGGCGTGCGTTCTCCCAGAGGTATTTTGCTCTACGGCCCTCCCGGTACGGGTAAGACTATGCTTGCCAAGGCAATGGCGGGCGAGTCGGACGTGACCTTTATAGCCACCGAGGGCAATAAATTCGTTAAGAAATACGTTGGAGACGCCGCTGAAGCGGTGCATGATATTTTTGCCACCGCAAGGAAATACGCGCCCTCCATACTCTTTATTGATGAGATTGAAAGTATCGCCAAGGCGCGCGGAAGCAACACCGACAGCTATAACGCCGCTGAAGCGGTTACCGCTCTGCTTACCGAGATGGACGGCTTTACCTCCGACACATCAAAGCCGGTTTTCGTACTTGCGGCAACCAACTACGAGGTTAGGCAAGGCACTGCAAAAAGTCTTGACCCCGCGATACTCCGACGCTTTGACCGCAAGATTTACGTGGACCTTCCCAACAAGGAGGAGCGCAAGGAATATCTTAAAATGAAGATTTCCCGCCATGCCGATACAGTAAAGCTCAGCGAGGAGCAGATAGACAACATCGCCCTTCGCTCTACGGGCATGAGCCTTGCCGACCTTGAATCGATGTTTGAAATGGCGCTGAGAAACGCTATTCGTTCCGAGAACGGCGTGATAAGCGACGCCGAGTTTGAGGAGGCGTTTGAGACATTTAACAGCGGTGATAAGAAGGAGTGGAATCCCGAGACACTTACCAGAACCGCCCGTCACGAGGCGGGTCACGCTCTGCTTTGCAAGCTTGGTGGGGAAATGCCCTCTTATCTTACCATAGTTGCCCGCGCCTCTCACGGCGGCTACATGCAGCACGGCGACACCGAAAACAAGGGCGTTTACACCAAAAAAGAGCTTCTTGCCAGAATAAGAACCGCTCTTGGCGGCAGAGCCGCGGAGCTTGTATATTACGGCGAGGAGGATGGAGTTTCCACGGGAGCTTCGGGTGACCTTGCCACCGCCACCTACGTTGCCGAAAACATGATTTGCGCTTACGGAATGGACGAGGCAAGCGGTCTCTCCTGCGTCTCAAACAGCGAGAAGGGCTCGCCTTCATTTGCCCCCGTCCGCACAAGAGTCAACGAGATTCTTGGCGAGGAAATGGAAAAGACGGTCAAGCTTATCTTGGAGCATAAGTGCGTCATAGACAAGCTTGTGGAGGAGCTTCTTGAGAAAAATCATCTCAAGGAAAACGACATGGCTCGCATATTTGACGAGTGCGGAATTGAGTGAGGTCGTATGTTAGGAGTTGATTCGGCGGTCAATATGAGTCACGCAAAGACTGTCTATGAAAAAATAAAGAGTTATCTGACCGAGAATGAAGTGGCGTTTGAATGTGACGATAGAAGTATGTTTATATCGATTAACATCGACGAGGCGGAGGAGCTTGAGGATTACCTTACAATAAAGGTCAACTGTGTGTACTCCGAGGTCGAGGTGGTTGGGTGGTTGCCGGTGACTATCGCGCGTGACAAGCTTATGGACGGCGCTCTGGCGGCATGCGTTATGAACAAGATATACGGAGACGTCAAGATAGAATACGACCCGCTTAACGGTAATCCGAGCCTGCGTTGCTCAAGAGCGTTTGTTAATTTTTACGATGATCGTGACATAGAGTTTATAATGTCAGAGTTCTTTATCGTGATGGAAAAATGCACCGATGTTTTTGAGGATATTTCCGAGAACAGACTTTCTGTGAACAAGTATATCGCTGAAAATTTTGATGTTTAACGCATGGCGGTATCCGCCGCGGAAGGAGTAATTATGTATTTTATTAAAGAAAAAGCCGAATTTGACCTGATAAGTCTTGGGGAAGTTATGCTTCGTCTGTCTCCCCCCGACAAGGAAAAAATATCACAAAGTGAGGTTTTCGAGAAAAACTGCGGCGGCTCGGAGTTCAACGTGGCTTCGGGCGCGGCTAACCTGGGAATCCGCTCGGCGGTTATAACCAAGCTTCCCAAAAACAAGCTCGGTCACTTCGTGTGCAGGCGTATCAGATACGGCACGGTCTCGGACGACTACGTGGTCTGGGACGAGAGCGACGGTAAACGTCTTGGAATCTACTACTACGAAAGCGGTGTTTACCCAAGAAAATCCGCAGTGGTTTACGACAGAGCCGCTTCTTCGGTCTGTTCGCTTGACCTTTCGGAAATTCCCGACGATATCTATACCAAAACAAGGCTTTTCCATATCAGCTCAATTTCTTTGGCGCTTAGCCCCAAGCTGCGCGAGACCGCCCTTGAGGTTATCTCGCGTATGAAAAAGAACGGCGTTGCCATAAGCTTTGACGTGAATTACCGCGCCGCGCTTTGGAGCGAGGACGAGGCTCGCGAGGTGGTGGAGTCGATTCTGCCTTTGGTGGATATTCTCTTTGTTTCCGAGGAGACCTCAAGACGAATGATGCGCCGAGAGGGAAGTCTTGACGAGATAATGAAGGGCTACGCCGACACCTACGGCTGCAAAATCGTTGCCACCACAAGGCGCGAGGCGGTAAGCCCCACAAAGCACAACTTTGGCTCGCGGGTTTACTTTGACGGTGAGTTTTACGAAGAGCCTCACTATATGAATATTGAGGTAATAGACCGCGTTGGAAGCGGAGACGCATACGTTGCGGGGCTTTTGTACGCGATTCTCGCGGGCAAGGACGTAAAGTCTGCAATGTCCTACGGAAACGCGCTCAGCGCCATAAAGAACACCGTCTCGGGAGATATGTCAATAAGCTCCATCGACGAGGTGGAGTCGGTAATAAAAGCCCACGGCTCATCGGGCGCGCAAGACGAAATGGTGCGCTGATAATTGAAAAATATCTAAAAGAGAAAACCGCCATCTTCAGATGGCGGTTTTCTTTGTAATAGTTTGTCAAATTGTAGTTTGTCGGTGTGTTCGCACAGCAGCCACGTGGAGCCCCCACCGGCGAGGTGGCGCCAGTCAAGGGCGCGTAGCCCTTGTCGCTCGTCGCAACGAGCGAAA
>JAZKYO010000013.1:0-2565 GCA_045612185.1 Eubacteriales bacterium | reverse complement strand
GTCACCTATTCGGTGACACCTTCCCCTCAAGGGGAAGGCTTTCATTCGCTTATCTTAAACAGTTCGACAAACTACAATTTGAAAAATTATTTCTGCTAATACGAAAGAAAACCGCCATTGTTTAGATGGCGGTTTTCGGTGTACGACCGCTATGTTAGCACAATCCAAAATTCGTGGGGGCGAAGCCGTGACGCCCCCGCCGGCGAGGCGGAAAACTACGATTTGAAAAACAAATGTTTCTATTGCTATAAAGAAAACCTCGGCTAAGCGCCGAGGTTTTCTTATTACGTAAGATTTGTTTGATTGAGTAAATTTTATTTGCCGCTCTTTACGGCCTCGAAGTCCTCTTCGATCTCCGCGGAAGGCTTCTTGGTGAGAAGCGACACAACCACGATGCAGATAGACGAAACGATGAACGCGGGAAGAAGCTCGTAGATGGCAAATACGCCGCCAAGCTTGCTGATAACAAGCTTCCAAAGGAATACCATTGCCGCACCGCTGACCATACCCGCAATTGCACCCGGGCGGTTGGTCCTCTTCCAGAAGAGCGAGAAGAGCATAAGCGGGCCAAAGGTTGCTCCAAAGCCTGCCCATGCAAAGGAAACGATAGTAAAGATTACGCTGTTCTCGTCAAGAGCGATAATCATAGCGACAAGGGCGATAACGAGAAGCGTAATTCTCGTAACAAGCATAACCTGCTTGTCGGTTGCCTTTTTGTGAGCAACGCCCTGGTAAACGTTCTTAGCAACGGCAGAAGCCGCGATAAGAAGATAGGAGTCGGACGAGCTTATGGTAGCCGCAAGGATACCCGCCATTACGAAGCCCGCAAGGATAGCGGGAAGCGAGGAGGTTGCGAGCGTGATAAAGATGCTTTCGGCAGCCGATGCCGTAAGATGCTTGACGGGGAAAAGAGTTCTTCCCATAATACCGATGAACACCGCAACCGCAAGCGAGATGACAACCCAAACCATAGCGATACGTCTGGAGGGCTTAAGCTCCTTCTCGTCACGGATAGCCATGAATCTAAGGAGAACCTGGGGCATACCGAAGTAACCGAGACCCCATGCCATCATAGAGCATACGCTGAGGATACCGTAAGGCTTTGCCTGGGGGTTGAACAACGGAACGCCAAGAAGGGTCTGCTGAACTCCCTCGGAGTCAACGATGGGATCAGCCATGCCGAAGAATTCAAGGAAACCGGGAATGTTCTTGGAGTTCTCGATAACCGCGCCAATACCGCCCGCGTTAACAAGACCTACGACAACTATAACCACAAGCGCCACTATCATAACGACGCCCTGCATAAAGTCTGACGCGCTTTCGGCAAGGAAACCGCCAAGGAAGGTGTAAACAAGCACGAACACCGCACCGAGAATCATCATTGCGACGTAGGGTGCGCCGAAGAGCTGTGCGAAAAGCTTGCCGCAGGTTACGAAGCAGCTTGCTGCGTAAACTGTGAAGAACACGAGAATAAACACAGCCGCAAGCGTCATAATAACCTTTTTCTTCTCTCTGAAACGGTTGGAGAAGAAGTCGGGGAGAGTGATAGAGTTGTTAGCGCGCACGCTGTAACGGCGAAGTCTCTTTGAAACGAGAAGCCAGTTGAGGTATGTACCAACAGCGAGACCGATGGCAGTCCAAGCCGCGTCGGCAAGACCGCACCAATAAGCCACGCCGGGCAGACCCATAAGCAGCCAGCCGCTCATGTCGGAAGCCTCCGCGCTCATGGCGGTGACCCAAGGACCGAGCGAGCGTCCGCCAAGGAAGTAGCTGTCAGAGTCCTTGTTGGCTCTCTTGGCGTAATAAACGCCGATGAATATGACCGCCGCCATATAAATAATCATGGCGATCAAAATCTGAATTGTGTTTCCGTTCATTGGAACCTCCTGAATCGATTTTTCGATTTTCAATAGAATATTACGAATATTATACCACATCTTACACCTGTTTGTAAATAGTTTTTTACATTTTTTTGGATTTTTTGTTTTTGATAGATAAACTACGATTTAAAAACCTATTGATCTGATAATCAGAATGGGAAGAATGATTATCATAGCTGTTATCAAAATACCTATTATTGTAGCTGCGCTATTATAGTATAATCTCCAATCATTTCAAGCGGCGTGCCTCGGTGCCGCGGTGTTAAAAAATGGTGTATAAAAAATTAAGGAGCTGTCTCATTAACAGATAGCTCCTTAAATTTATTATGCACAGATAAATTGTAGTTTGTAGGTGTGTTCGCACAGCAGCCACGTGGCGCCCCCACCGGCGAGGTGGCGCTAGTCAAGGGCGCGTAGCCCTTATCGCTCGTCGCAACGAGCGAAATCCCCTTTCGGCGTCTTTCTTTTTTGGTCCTTTTTTCTTTCGCGCCTACTTATCCGAAAGAAAAAAGGACAAGGGGAATAAGCTAATTATTCTACATATTTACAGATTTTTGCACAGCTAAATTTTTATGTGCTGTATAATAGATACTTACTGTCTCTTGCGCTTTTTCTTTTTAGATAAAGAGGCGTAAAAAGAAAAAGCGCGCAAAAAGAAAACACGCCGAGTGCCTGCGGGCGCAAG
>JAZKYO010000012.1:0-35415 GCA_045612185.1 Eubacteriales bacterium | reverse complement strand
ATACATAGCGATGCAAATTTCATTTGTGCCAAATGGACCGTCGAGGACGCCGGTCCCTACAATGATATTTGCAAACACACCGACAAACTACAATTTGAACATACCAATTATATTTGTGCAACAAAAAATCGATGGTGTTTAGCCATCGATTTTTGTATTGCGTCCGAGTTGTTCGCACCAATTATAAATCGTGTGCGCCGAAGGCAACAGGCCCGTCCGGCGAGGACCCGCCAGGTGCGGCTAGGACCGAAGCGCATAGGCGCTTATTTATAACTCTCAATAGCCTTTATGTCGTCATTGGTAAGCTTCACCTCAAGTGTCTTGTCGGCAAAGGTATATAGGCAAAGAGTGCCGTATGCCGAATCGGTATAAATGTCAAAATCGGCGTTCTCATAGGCAACGTCACCCACGTAGAAGAAATCAGCGTAGACCGCCAGCGTAAGGTCGTCTATCGGCACGTTGTCGAACACAAGCCTTCTGTAACTGTAACGGTTGACGTGCATCGACTCTGTAACCTCGGTGGGCTTTATTCTGACAAGCTCTACCGACTCGCGGCTGTTGCCGAGATTATCGTCCTTATCGTCGGGAGTAATATCACGGGCAAGCACCACAGAAACGTCGTACCAATCCTTTTCGCTATCGGGGTACTCCTTCTTATCAAGGTGCGAAAAATCCTCGGCATAGTCGGTTTTAAGGGCTTTCAGAGTACTGTCGTTATACTTAATTAAAATTTGAAGCTGCTCAATTTCGGGAATAAACACCACGTCGGCAACCGCAAAATAACCGTAATTCGCCTCAGTACGGGTAATTGTGTTCTGCTCCTGCGTGACAAGCACCACGCTTCCCTTTTCTTTATATTTATCCGCAAGCTTTTCGTTTGGGGAAAGCGTCATCAACTCCGAGGGTGGCGTGGAAGTAATAAAGCGCCACACGAAAATTCCCACCACCAAAAGTATAACTGTAAGTATAATAAGCTTAAAAAAGCCTTTGATTATAGCAAATATATAGCCTTTTCCGAACATAGCAAACTCCTTTCGGGAAAAGATTTATGATTTCCTGCCCACATCGGCGCTTCCGATACGGCGGACCCGACAATTAAGCGGAACGCCCTTTATAAAGGCGCGGATAACCGCCGCGCACTCCTCGCGGCTCTCAGTTGAAAATATGAAATACTGCCCGTCTATATAGTTTTTCGCAAGCATTTCGGGTTTATCGGACATCGACGTGGGAATGCTGTTGAACACCAGAGATCGGTGCTTCCACTCTCTGAGAACCGGGAATTCTGCGCCTTTTCGGTCACGGAGAACCGCTTTTCCGCTTTCGCACTTTTCACAGCCGCCAAGTTCCTTACCAACACACTTTTCAAGCAGCATAAGCGGAAGTCTGCCGTACACCGTCACAAGCTTTGCGCCCTTTATATCGCGCGCTTGTGGCAACGACAACTCGGGAGACACAGCAAAAAGCTCAAATCCAAGCTTTTCAGCAACAGCCGCACTTGAATTATTGGATATATTCAGTCTGATATCACCGCACAACTCAAAGCCGTATTTTTGGGCAAGTGAGATATGCCCGAGATTGCCCACAAGAGCGAATTCCGCGCCCTCTTGCTTTGCTTTTTCGAGCATTCTTTCCACATCGCGCCTCTCGCTGTCAAAAATCACGGGTGGGAGCGCCACTCCATTTGCCGCTTTGCAATACTTATGAAGAGGAAGAAAAATAATATCAAAAAACTCTTTGGCGTTGTCGGGTATCTGCTCTGCGGAGTAGAAGGTAGCAACACGTTTTTTTACGGGTCTGCTTTTAGGTACTTCCAAATCTGCGTCAACAACCGCTATTTCACGCTCGCCGCCCATAAAGGCTTCCACCGCCTCGCGTCGAAGTCGGTTAAGCGCCGAAACGGGTATCATAAGTCCCTCGTCAAGGTCAAGCTCGAAGTTATTTACCGAATAAACGGTGGCCCCAAGCTTTGTAAGTTGTTTTTTCACACTTTCGGCGCTAAGCGGGGCGTTTATGGCTTCCATAGGCAGAATATCCGATACCCACAAAAGCTCCTTGCCGTTTCCCAAAAGCCTTACACGGCAAGGCTCTCCGCGCTTCATGCTAACGTTCATATCAAGCGGAATTTTCCGTGTAATCCCCTCAAACGGGGCAAGCTCTCTGCTTGCCTGCTTATCGCTTTCGGAGCGCACGCCAAGCATATTTTTTCCTATGTTTTTAGTAAAATAGCCGTCGGTAAAGCCACTGCGAGAGAATATTTCGGCAAGCTCCCTCATTTCGTCCGCGGTAGCTTCCCTGTTCTCATCAAGAAGTCTGCGGTATATTTTAGCCACATCTCTTACGTATTCAGACGACTTCATTCTGCCCTCTATTTTAAGCGATGCCACACCGCATTCAATCAGCTTGGGTATGTGCATAGCCAACGCGCTATCCTTAAGAGATAGCGGATACCCACCCGAATAAGGAAGTCGGCAGGGCTGAGCGCACTCGCCTCGGTTTCCGCTTCGTCCGCCTACCATTGAGGAAAATAGACATTGTCCCGAATGACAAACGCAAAGCGCGCCGTGAATGAACACCTCCGCCTCAATAGGCGAGCTTTCTGTGAAAAGCTTTATGTCCTCAAAAGACATTTCTCTTGCGCACACCATGCGTGAAAAACCCATTTCGGCAAATTCACGCGCCGCCGCAAGGCTATGCCCCGACATTTGAGTGCTGGCGTGAATTTCGCACTCGGGAATATGCTTTTTTATCTCAACCGCGCCGCCCATATCAGCAACAATAAGTGCGTCAGCTCCTGCGAATATAGCAGACTCTGCCGCACTTAAATAGGCTTTCATTTCTCTGTCGTAGCACAACGTATTCTGCGTAACGTATGCTTTGGCGCCGAATGCGTGGGCAAGCTTTATTGCCTCACGCATTTCATCAGCACCAAAATTATGGGCGTTTTTTCTCGCGTTGAAGTCCGCACCACCAAAGTAAACTGCGTCCGCGCCGCCCTCAAGCGCCGCTTCAAGGCACTTCATATCCCCCGCGGGGCAAAGCAGCTCGGGCAGTTTTTCTGTTTTGTCTCTATACATTTTATACGTTGTCAAAGGTTATAAGGTCGAACATCGAGCGAACTCTCTTGTGCGCCTTCTGCTTTTCCTGCTCAACCGTAGGCTTGCCCTCGTCGGCTTTGTCCTCGGGCTTTTCTTCTTCCTTCTTTTCAGGTTCGGAGGCCACAACGCTTTCAGAGCTTCCGCGGCGAAGGGGCTTCATTTCCATCTCAAAGTCCTCTTCGATATCATCGGCAATAGCCGCAACGGGGCGTTTTTCAACTTCTTCTGCTTTTTCCTCGGACTCGGCCGTTTCGAGCTCTTCGGTTACTTCTTCGACTTGAACAGTCTCAGGTGCTTCCTCCTCTTCCTCAATTTCTTCAGCCGTGTCTTCTTCAACCACTATCTCAACCTCAAGTTCTTCGTCCTCTTCGGGCTCTTCCTCAAGCTCTTCGATATCATCTTCATCGTCCTCTTCTTCTTCGTCCTCAAAATCCTCAAGCTTTTCTTCAAGATCGTCTATCTCGTCTTCAAGCTCATCAAGCTCGTCCTCAAGGTCGTCTATCTCGCTTTCAAGATCAGCTATACGCTCCTCTGCCTTAGCGAGATTTGCGGCAACGGTCTCAAGCTCCTCAGATTTAGCCTCAAGCGCATCTGACTTTGCCCTAAGCTCCTCTGTCTTGGTGTTGATTTCGGCGCTCTTAGCCTCAAGCTCCGCGCTCTTTTCCGCAAGCGCAGCCTCAAGCTCGGCAACCTTTGCCACAAGCGCGTCGTTGGTAGCGGCAAGCTCAGCCGCTGCCTCAACCTGAGTCTTGAGTATATTAATCTGGTCGTTTGCTATATCCGCACCGTTTTTAAAGGTACGCGCCTGCTCCTCAGCGTATGTAAGCTGTCCGCAAAGCTGTTCTTTTTCACTCTTAAGCTCGGCAAGCTCGGCAACAAGAGCCTTTACGTCTATACCGCGAAGCTCCTCCTCCATACGGCTGATAGTTTCCTGCAGGTTATTCTTCTCTATGCAGTAATCAAGCGCGCAAAGAAGCGCCGCCTCAATCTTGGGGCAACGGTTATCGCTTCTGACAAAAATTTCTCTTATGCGGCGGTCAAGTATCCCGACAACGGCCTCAACAACCTCAGGCTCTTCCTCCGTAACGATATTGATCTGAACGTCCGCGATAGTTATTGTGTGCTTGTACTTCATTTTGGCTTCCTCCGAATTTTATATTTTTACGCACCAGAAAATTTAATTTGCAAAAATGCGTGTTTGTCACAAAATATGCTTGAAAAAATTACACAAAAGTAGTATAATATTATTACTGTTTATATTATAATACATTTAGTCGAAAATTTAAAGGGCTTTTTGAAAAAAATTTTAAAAATTTAACACATATTTCAAACTTTTTCCTTTAGTGACCGATTTTTTGGTCGAAAAAGGCGTTTTACATATTGGAGGATCAAGATGACCGAGTTAATTTGCAAGTTGTTCATAAAGAGCCGAGACGTGTCAGACCCCAAAACAAGAGAATCTTACGGCACGTTGGCGGGCTCGGTTGGAATCACGCTGAACTTTCTGCTCTGCGCATTCAAGGTGTTTGCGGGGCTTATTTCGGGCTCGGTAGCTATAATTGCCGACGCACTTAACAATCTTTCGGACGCGGGTGCGCAGGTCATCTCAATAATCAGCTTCAAGCTTTCCTCAAAGCCTGCCGACCGCGAACATCCTTACGGACACGCGCGCATCGAATACGTGGCTTCGCTTGTGGTCTCATTTCTCATAATCCTTATCGGATTTGAGCTTTGTAAGGGCTCTGTGGAAAAAATATTTTCCGAGGGCAAGACTGTTTTCGAATGGGTTTCGGTTATTATTCTGGCGGTTTCGGTAGTCGCAAAGCTTTGGCTGTGCCTTTTTAACCGCAAGATTGCCGACAAAATAAACTCCAGCGTGATGAAAGCCACCGCTGCCGACAGTCTTTCGGACGCGATAGCCACTGCCGCGGTGCTTGTATCGTCGCTCATTCTAAAGATTTTCGGCATCGACATTGACGCTTACGTAGGAATTGCCGTTTCGGTGCTTATTCTCATTGCGGGTATAAAAGTGCTTAACGAGGCTAAAAATTTCATTATAGGATGCGCCCCCGAAAAGGAAACTGTAGACGCCATAAAAGCTGTTGTAACCGAATACGATGAGGCTCTCGGAATTCACGACCTTATGGTTCACAGCTACGGTGTGGGAACCACTATAGCCTCGCTTCACGTTGAGGTTGACGGTTCGTCCGACATTTTTCTGACACATGACACAATCGACAACATAGAAAAAGAACTTTTCAGCAGACTCGGAATTCAGGCAACCATCCACATGGACCCCATCGTAACCGACGACGAGGCGGTATCCTCAATGCGGATAATGGTGTCTGACATTGTTTGCGGAATAGACGAAAAATGGAAAATTCACGATTTCAGAATGGTGGTGGGCGAGACCCACACCAACCTGATTTTTGACACTGTGGTGCCTTTTGAGTGCGCACTTAAAGACTCGGAAATCACTGCGCTTATAAGAGATAAAATAACTAAAACGTTAGGCGATAACTATTTTGCCGTACTCACCATAGACAAAGAGTAAACAAAGGAGGACGAACTATGGGCAAAGCGATAGGTTTTGACTTTGGCAGCTCTTGCACCGCTTACTGCGTGCAGGACGAAAACGAAATAAAAATGCTCCCCTCCGTAGTGGCGGTAAATCAGAAAACGGGTCAGCTTCTGGCTATCGGAAACGAGGCGCGGAAGATGATTGGCAGAGCTCCTTCAAGCATTAATGTTATCCGCCCCATAAAGGGCGGTATTGTAACCGACGTAAGCGGTGCGGCTACGATTGTAAACGACGTTCTTGAAAAGCTTGAGCTGACGTCGGTGTTCAAAAAAGCTGCAATTTACGCCACAACTCCCTTTGGCATATCAAAAAGCAACGAAAACATGCTTGCGGCTGCCATAGCCGAGGCTGGCACTGCCTCGCTTGACTTTGTCGACACGCCTCTTGCTATTGCGCTCGGCGCGGGAATGCCGCCTGACAATCCGAGAAGCAATCTTATAGTCGACGTGGGCGCGGGACACGTAAACGCTTCTGTTATCAGCCACGGTGGAATAGTTATTTCAAGCTCCACCGAAACTGCGGGTGACGCCATGACAGCGGCTATCGTCTCGTATATCGCCGCCGAACACGGAATTGCGGTGGGAGAGCTTACCGCCGAGCTTATAAAGGTCAAGCTTGGTACGCTGAACCCCGACTCTCCTAAAAAGAGCCTGAAAATAAGCGGAAAGGTAATAGCCGACAAAAATTCCAAGCACGGTGGTAAAATCACGGCAACCGAAGTGATAACCTCTCACGAGCTTATCCATGTTCTTACCCCCTTTGCGGACAAAATAATTGAAACCATTACAGGAGCGCTAAAAAACACACCGCCCGAAATTTCTTCGGATATTTTCGACCTTGGAATTATCCTCAGCGGCGGCGGCGCTTCGCTTGACGGAATAACCAAGTACATAAAAGTCGCGCTTGGTATAAAAGTGGCTTCCACCAAGACCCCCGCGCAAGACGCGGCAAAGGGCTTGGCTCGCATTATCGCGGGCGGAAAGGCATACGCGAAATTCACAAGATAAAAGCATACATAGGGCAAGCTCCGACACCACAGCGGTGCGCCGCGCGGACCGTAAGATTGCTCTGCTTTTTCGGAGGTTCGTATGCTTTTTTCCTCTATTGAGTTTATTTTTGTTTTTCTTCCCCTCTCGTTAATCGCCTATTTTTGCGCGCCAAAAAAGTTGAAAAATTTCGTGCTGTTGCTTTTCAGCTTGTTTTTTTACGGCTGGGGAGAGCCGAAATATCTCATTCTTATGACCGCCACCATAGTTGCGGACTGGGGCTTTGGACTTTTAATAGAAGCTTACCCCAAGAAATCCAAGCTGTGGCTTTGGGCGGCGATAGTCTCAAACCTCGGTGCATTGGCTGTTTTCAAATATCTTTCCCCCACCCTTGCATTTTTCGGAATAGAGACGATAAGACTTGCGCTGCCGATCGGTATTTCGTTTTACACCTTTCAATCGCTATCCTACGTAGCAGACGTTTACAGAGGTGAAAAGGCGCAAAAAAGCATTATAAATTTCGGCACTTACGTCACCATGTTTCCTCAGCTTGTGGCAGGTCCCATAGTCAGATACGGCGACGTGGCAAAAAGCCTTGAGGGACGGAGCCTTTCCGTAAACAGACTTTACCGCGGAATTACGCGCTTTGTGTGCGGTCTTTCAAAAAAACTGATTCTCGCCAACGGAGCGGGCGCGGTTTGGAATTATTTTTCACAGCTTCCCATAGAAAACCTCAGCACTCTCGGAGCATGGGGCGGTGCAGTTTTCTTTGCCTTTCAAATTTATTTCGATTTTTCGGGATACTCGGACATGGCTATTGGGCTTGGGTATTTTTTCGGCTTCGATTTTCCGGAAAACTTCAACTATCCCTATACCGCAAAGAGCATACGCGATTTCTGGCACAGATGGCATATGTCGCTGACCGCATGGTTCCGTGAGTATCTCTACATTCCCCTTGGCGGAAACCGGAAGGGCAGAATGCGCACACTGCTTAACATGCTTGCGGTATGGGCGTTTACCGGACTTTGGCACGGTGCGGGGCTAAGCTTTCTTTTATGGGGAATTTACTACTTTTTACTTCTCGCGGGAGAGCGTTTTTTGTGGGGCAAAAGACTGTCAGGTCTTCCCTCTCCGATTTGCTCTCTCTACTCGCTGTTTTTTATACTCATCGGATGGGTGTTTTTCGCTCTGCCATCGGCAAGCGATATTTTTGCCTATCTCGGAAAAATGTTTTCGCTCTCAGCACCAAGTAACGCGGAGATTTATCAGCTTATAAGAAACATTCCCTTTTTGATTTTACTATGCCTCGGTGCAACGCCTTATCCCAAAAGAGCCTACGGCAAGCTTCTGAAAAATCGCAGACGGCAGGCTTTGCTTTCCTTTGGCGGACTGTTCGTGTTTATTCTTTGCGTGGCAAATCTTGTGGGGGCTTCCTACAACCCCTTTCTATATTTCAAGTTTTAGAGGTCAATCTTATGGAACAAAAAAGATTTACAAAAAACGACGCCTCGTTTATCTGCGAAAATTGCGGAAAAGAGGTAAAGCCGCTCGGGTACAGCTCAAGAAACCACTGTCCTTTTTGCCTTTGGTCGCTTCACCTTGACATCAACCCCGGTGACAGAGCCTCCGAATGCGGTGGAAAAATGGAGCCTGTAAAGGTGGAAACTGACCCGCGTAAGGGCTATATCATCAGCCACCGTTGCACAAAATGCGGTGAGATCAAGCGAAATCGCTCGGCTCACGAGGCAAGCGTTCAGCCCGACAGTCTCAAGCTTTTGATAAAACTTTGCTCGGGAAGCTTCTGAAAACACGATTTTTTCACTTCTTTTTCACTCAAACAGCGGTATTGTTCATAAACGTTTTACATTTATATGTTATAATTTTAATTTGATATATGCGAATAATCGAGAAAGGAACTCTCTGTAATGATAAAAATTGATCATCTGGTTAAGAATTACGGTAATTTCTGCGCGGTTGACGACGTCAGCTTTGAAATAGGTCAAGGCGAAATCGTGGGTCTGCTTGGTCCCAACGGTGCGGGAAAAAGTACGACCATGAATATTCTGACCGGCTATCTATCCTCCACCTTCGGCAGTGTGGAGATAAACGGTCTGAACGTACTGGACAACCCCTTGGAGGCAAAAAAGCTTATAGGTTATCTGCCCGAGCAGCCCCCCCTTTATCTTGACATGACGGTTGAGGAATACCTCAATTTCACATATGACCTCAAGGGTTGCACTCTCAACAGAGTTAAGCACATTGAGGAGGTCTGCAACATCGTCAAGATAAACGACGTATTCAAGCGACTTATCGGTCATCTCTCAAAGGGATACCGCCAGAGAGTTGGCATTGCTCAGGCTCTTATAGGCAACCCCGAGGTTATAATTTTTGACGAGCCTACGGTAGGTCTTGACCCCAAGCAGATAATTGAAATAAGAAATCTGATAAGAACCCTCGGAAAGAAGCACACCGTTATTCTTTCAACCCATATTTTGCAAGAGGTTCAGGCGGTTTGTGACAGAATTATAATCATAAACAAGGGAAAGCTTGTTGCCGACGAGCTTACGGGCAACATTACCCGCGCGGTACAAAGCAACCGCCGTTTCAACGCCAAGATATGCGGCCCCGCGCGCGAGATACTGAACTCACTCAAGTCAATGCAGGGCGTTGTTCAGGTTGAGCAGCTTGCCGAGCGCGACGGTGACTCCACTACATTTATGATAGAAAGCGCAGTTGGCGTAGATATCCGCAAAACACTTTTCTACACCCTCGCTGAAAAAAGCTGGCCGCTTATCGGTCTTGAAGCGCTTGGAATGAATCTTGAGGACATATTCATCACAATTGTTGACACCACGGGTGCGCCACGACGCCCCGACTCCCGAAAGCGTTCGCAAAAGGGCGGCAAGCAGAGTGCCGAGAGCGAGCTTGCAAAGTCAATAATTGAGCGCACTGCCGCGTCTCAAACAGGCTCGGCGGCTACCGAAAAAACGGAGGAAGAATAAATGTTTGCTATCTATAAAAAAGAAATGCGTTCCTATTTTATCAATCCCATAGGATACGTTTACTTAGGTATATTCCTTGCCATTTCAGCGCTTGTGTGCTGTTACACTACTCTCCAGTCAAACAGTTACAGCACCTCGACCTATTTTTACTACATGATTTTCGCCTTTGCGATTCTCATTCCCTTGCTCACCATGCGCTCTTTCGCAGAGGAAAGAAAAATGAGAACCGAGCAGATGCTTCTCACCGCCCCCGTAACAATTACGGGCATGGTTATGGGCAAATACCTTGCGGCGTTTACCATGTTCCTTTCCACAGTTCTTATTTCCTGCATAAACTTCATTCCGCTCTACGCCATAGCGGCTGAGGAGCGCGCGGCGGTTGCCGAGACAGCCAACCCCGTTATCGGCCCCGTCACAGCCGAAATAATCGGAAGCCTTATAGGAATTATCCTGCTTGGCGCGGCGTTTATCGCAATCGGAATTTTCATCTCCTCGCTTACCGAAAGCCAGCTTTCGGCGGCGGTAATCACCATCGGCGTTATCTTGCTTATGGTAATCCTCAGCCTCGTTAACCAAATAGGCAGCGACGCTGACGGTACTCGTCTTATCAGCAACTACGCCGTCCGCTTTGTCATTGACTGGGTATCGGTACTCAGCCGATTCTCAAACTTCGGTTACGGAATGTTTGATTTCGCGGCGCTTATTTACTACCTGTCGCTTTCCTTCGTATTCATTTTCCTCACGGTTAAGGTTTACGAAAAGCGCCGTTGGGGTTAATCACTCGCCCCTCTCTGTGCTTATTAAAACGAAAGAAAGGAATTCTCGTTAGAGGAAATATATTTTAGTTTGAAAAACCAAGGTATTTTTGGAAGCCGCCGCTTTAAATACGGAAGCATGTCTGTGGCTATCACAGTCCTCGTTATCGCGGCTGTTATAATATTTAACGTTATTTTCTCGGCTCTCGCTGCTAAATTCGGCTGGTTTATCGACCTTACCAAAGAGGGCATTTACACACTCTCGGACAACTGCGTAGAGCTGCTTGACGGCACCTTTGAAAAGCTCTCGGCTGAACGTGAGGCATCGGGCGCTGAGCCCCTAAAGGTGAAAATCAAATTCTGCGACCTTGAGGATAACCTCATGGCAAACACCTCGCAGAGATACGTTCTTATGACCGCAAAGGAGCTTGCCGAAAAGTTCCCCGAGGTTGTGGAAATAGAGTACATCAACATATGGGAAAATCCCACCGCGGTGGAAAAGTACAAGACGTCTGTGCTTAGCGCAATTTATTCCACCCACGTTATCATAGAAAGCGGAACGGAATACCGCGCTTACGACATTAGCAAATTCTACCTCACCAATACCAATTCCACCACTCCCTGGGCTTACTTTGGTGAAAAAAGATTTGCCTCGGGTATTCTTGCGGTAACTCAGGCAGAGTCGCCCGTAGCGGCAGTTTTGACGGGACACGGCGAGATATTCACCGACACCGCACTCCTTGAAACGCTTGATATGGCAGGTTATGAAGTTATATCCGTGGACGATTTGGTAAATGCTGAGTTGCCTGATGAGTGCAGACTTATTGTTTGCTACAATCCCACTGCCGACTTTATTGACTCGGACGGAATTGCCGACATTTCCGAAATATCGGTGCTTGACGATTTCCTTGCCGACAATAACCACACGCTTATGGTTTACATGAGCCCCACTTCCCCAAGACTTCCTGTTTTTGAGGGATATCTTGAACTTTGGGGCATCTCGTTTATGCGTGAGCAGGTTGACAGCAACAAATTCAACTCCTATACTGTAAAAGACTCTAAAAACGCGCTTACAGGCGACGGACTTACCTTTATTGCCGAGTACGAAAAGCTTGGTCTTGGCGGCTCTATAACCGCGGACCTCCGCTCAAGCAGCGTTCCCAGAAGGGTAATCTTCAAGAACGCCATGCCCATCGCTATTGCGGAAGAATACAACGTAATGCACGTAAGCGAAAACGGTGAGTCGCTCAGCTACGGCTACAAGGACCTTGGCAGCGGATTCGCCCGTGAGACCTACTTTATCTTCAACGGTTCCGAAAGCGCTGTGGCTATGGCTAACGGACGCGAGGCTCTCGCCTCCGACGCCAACAACAGCCTCGGTCTTATGACTATCACCCGTCAGCAAAAGCTCGCCCAAGAGGACAACATCGGGCTTTCGGTAGCTGACCTCTCCTCTTACGTGGTGGCTTGCGGCTCAACCGACTTTGTGACCAAGACCTTGCTTGAGTCCAACACCTACGGCAACAGCGAGCTTCTTATGAAGGTGTTCTACGAGATAGGCAAGGAAAATGTTCCCGCGTCACTCTCAATCAAGCCCTTCTCCGACACCACAATTGACACACTTACGGTTGACAGCGCCAACGCTTACACAATCGTACTGACTGTAATTCCCGCACTTATCGTGTTCGGCATCGGAATTTTCGTAATCATCAGGAGAAAATACTCATGAGCGAAAAAAGAACCACCCTTGCGGGAACTCAAAAAAAAGCGGTAATTCTTATCGCCCTGCTCATAGTTTTATTGGCGCTTGCCCTGACCTTTGTCAATTACCTCGTAAGCATAAACACCTTTGAGGACATTGATGGCACAGTGTACAAAATCAAGCGCAGCGGCGACGTTTACGCGCTGTTTGACTCGGACGGATATATTCTCGACACAACGATTGAAAATGAAAAGCTTTATTACGTAACGGCTATCGGAACGCTTGTAGAGGTTGCCGACAATGGCGCGGCTTCTATATTTGCGGTGGTTGATACCGAGGACGGTGAGGATCTGTCGGCGTTCAACAATCTTATGATTTACACCAAAATAGACCCCGCAAACATTAAGAGTCTTAAAATAACCAACCGTACGGACAGCTCTGACAAATCCTATATCTTCGAGCGCGACAAGGATGGCGAAATGCGTATAAAGGGTCACGAAAGCACATCTTACAACGCCGAGCATTATTCCTACCTCGCCAGCGTTTGCGGCAACTCCACGGTTATGCGTAAAATTTCTAACGAGGCTCTTGACAAGTTTGGATACGAAGAATACGGACTTGATGCCCCTCAGTCCACCATGACCATAACGACGAAAAGCGGTGTTTCTCACACCTTGGAAATAGGCAATCAGATAGTGTCGGGTAACGGCTACTACGTGCGCCTTGTGGGCAGAGACGCGGTTTATATTATGAACTCATACGTGGGCAAATATATTCTTCAGCCTATTGAGTTTTACGTATCGCCTATGCTCAACTACGGCATAAGCGAGCAGAATTATATGTTTGTCAACAATTTAAAGGTTACGGAGTTTTCATACGCCGATGACGGAACGCCCTCAGGCGAGCTTTTGGTGGCACTTTCCTACTGGGATTACGCCGACCGAGAAAACACCGAGTACCAGACGCAGGCGTATATTATGACCGACGAATCACTTGACGGCTATTCCCCCTCCTCCGACGCGGTTTACAAGACCATGGGCGGCTTCCTTGAAATGGAATACCTTGGCGTAGTAAAGCTTGGCGCGGACGAGGCGTCACGTCAAAAGTTCGGGCTTGACAAGCCCTACAAGTCGCTTTCCTACGAATGCGAGCGTACAGACGGCAATCAGAAATATTTCCTCAAGCACTACATTTATTTCAGCAACCTGACCGAAAACGGTACTCACTACGCCCTTGCCGACGTATATATTTCGGACACCAAGGACGGTGTTTACAGAAAGCTGGATAGCTTTGACTTTATAGTGGAAATTGACAGGTCGTGGCTTGAATTTCTACAATGGGACACGTTGGATTGGATAGAACGCGACTATTTCCAAATTAATATAGGCATACTCGACTATATGGAGTTTGAGCTTCCCGACGGCTCATCCTACCGCTTTGAGGCAGACCTTATTGACGAAAACACCGTCAAAGCATACGCCATCAAGGACGGCAAGCGCGCCCCCATAGACACTAAGAATTTCCAAACGCTGTATTTGAATATGCTTGGAGGAAAGCTTTTCGGCTCGGCAAAGCTCAGCACAGATGAGGATACCGCCATAAAGGCTAATCCGGACAAGTACAGACTTACCTGGCGTTTCAAAACAACTACGGGGCTTGAGAGAACCCACAGTTACTATCAGCTTGAAAGCAACAAGGATTACATCACCATTAACGGCGACGGTGGATTCTACGTGCTTTCCTCGACGGTTAAAAAGCTTGCTGAAGATGCTGTAAGCGTTTATAACGGTTACAAAATCACGGCAGATTCCCCGTATACAAACATTGACCAATAGCCACTGCGGCGAGCCTCACCGCACGAACCTATGCGCTTTGCGGCTCACAAATTATAATTGGTGCGAACAACTCGCACCGCAATACTAAAACCTCGGTTATAAACCGAGGTTTTCTTTTGTATTAATAGAAATGATTTTTCAAATCGTAGTTTGTCCTTGCCGGACGGACGTCACGGCTTCGCCGGTCAGGCGCGGCGAGGACAAACTGCAATTTAAACTTATCTACTGTTACTTTATTTTATGTATAACACCTTTTTACAAATATATTTAAAATTCAAACAACTTAAAACAAAAAGCCGCAAAGCTTTTGCAAATCTGCAATGCTTTGCGACCAATATTATACTAAAAATTCAACACTCCAAGATGCTCAAATAGAATTTTAATTCCCATTATTATCAAAATCAAACCGCCTGCAAGCTCAGCCTTAGATTTATACTTTGCTCCAAACACACTGCCTAATTTAACTCCAAGAGCGCTAAAAGCAAACGTAATTACACCTACAAATGAAACCGCAATAAGTATATTAAAGTTTGCGTAGCTATCGTTATAAGCCATAAAGGAAATGCCCGCTGCCAAAGCGTCAATGCTTGTAGCGACAGCCATAACCAACATAGTAGTAAAACCAAATGACGCATCGGTTGAACAGCATTCACCGTTTTCAAATGATTCTTTTATCATCTTACCGCCAATAAACGCAAGCAATACGAGAGCAATCCAATGGTCAAGATTCTTAATATAGCTTTCAAATGCGCTTCCAAGCAGATATCCAATTAGGGGCATAAGCGCCTGAAACAATCCGAACCACAGTCCCGCAAGCATCATGTGTTTGAACTTGACCTTACATACTGCAAGCCCCTTGCATATTGATACCGCAAATGCATCCATAGATAAGCCTATGGCAATTAATAATAAATCCAATATCATATAAATACGTTCCTTTACAATACCGTTTACTTCAACTTTTATATAATATCACAAATATAGCAGATTGTCAAGTATTTTTGTATTATGGAAAATAACCGATTAATTATAAAATATTAAAAGAATTCCGGTAAGGCGAGCCTTACCGGAATTCATAGGTGGGTTTTAGAATTGCTTATCCAATTCTATTTGATCGTATCAACTGAGTTGATACTGTAGAAAATTTCTAATCTGTACTTGCTTCAGATTACTGAAGTTCAGGCGCCGCAAGGCGAGTGAAGTTGTAGATAGCAACATCAGCAAGAGCGGATGCGTAAATGGGTGCGCTTGCGCTCAAGTTGTACTGATATACGAAGTTCTGAAGAGTAGCAAGATCCTTGGACTCGTTAATGATACGAGCTCTGAATGCTGCAACAGCAGAATCAGTCTTGGAGCCCTCAGTAGCCTTAAGGATATAACCCTTTACGCTAAGAAGGTCGATAGCTTCGTAGTTCTTAACAGCATCCTCGAATGCCTTGAACTCAGCGTACTTAGGAGCCTGGTAGTAAACCTTAGCATCCTCAGTCTCGTAATCGTTATCAGCGTCAGCCTTGTAATCAATGTTAGCAGCCTTGAAGTCGTTGTAAAGTCCAACGATAGCCTTTACAAGCTCGAGCTTAGTAAGAGATACATATGCAAGGTAACCAGTTGTGTTCTTCTTGTATGTGTCGCTCTTTTCATTGCTTGTGGTATTTGTGGACCAAACCTTATCACCAATTACATACTTGTAAGAACCAGCATTAGAATCTGTGTTCTCGCTTGTAGAAAGTGTGCGAGAGATCCATGCATAGTTAGCAATATCTGTACCTGTGCTGAAGTGGTTCTCACCGGAAAGGTTAACCTTGAAGGGGTTAGAACCACCCTGTACAGCCTTTGCATTAGCAACAGCCTTTACAAAGTGATCAGCCTTCTCCTCAAGAGCCTGGATAGCAGCATCAAGCTCATCAAGAAGCTCAAGAGCCTCGTTGATCTCGGTAACAGCAGCGCTTCCAAGACCGTTCATTGCGAATACGTCATCAAACTCGCCCTCTTCTTCGTCAACATACTTGCCGAAGTAAGCGATATCTGTAGATCCGCCTTCGCCTACCCACTTGTTGTAAGCAGCTACAGCAGCCTTTACAGCAGCAGCGTCGTTAAGAGAAACCTTCTGAGCTACTGTCTGAGCAACGCCAGCTTCCTCACCCTCATCGTACTCACCGTTCTTGTTAAGGTCTTCGTAGATTACAGCGCCTTCGCGAACGTAGTCTACATCCTCAACGAGCTCAACGATAGCGTCGATGTCAGAGAAGAGAGCCTCGATGTGATCTGTGATTGTCTTCTTAGCAGCCTCGAAATCAGCTGTGTCAAGAAGAGCCTCGAAGTCTTCATTGTGGTATACGAATGCTGCGATAGAAGAGTTAGCAGCAACGTCTTCCATGTAGTCCTCAAGCTCAACGTCGATATCCTTAAGATAATCGTCAAGAGCTACGTATACAGTTGTTGTGAACTCTGTTCCGTCATACTCAACGGGATCCTCAACTGTACCAGCAAGCTTTACATAGTCGCCGGAAAGTTCGAATGCAGTAAGGTTGTTAGCAAGAGCGTTGTCCTCAACTGCCTCAACGAATGCAGCGATCTTGTCGTTGATGTCCTTAGCGTCTGCCTTGATCTTAGCGTATGTGCCGGCAGGGCCAAAGAACTTGTAGATGTCACCTGCAGAACGGTTATCTGCAGCAGTCTCATCATCTTCATTGAAGAAGTAGTAGCCGTAAAGCTTAGCTGCAGCGTCGTCATCCTCGGGAGCATTTCTCTTGTCCTCGAGCTGGTCAACGTCAGCCTCGAATGTGAAGAGGTCAACTACGCTTTCGATAGCGTCGTATCTAGCGTCCTCAACATCCTCGTCCCACTTCATATCAGCAAAGAGGTCAGCCTCTTTGTAGATAACCATCATGTTTGCGTCTGTGATATTGGGAAGATCGATGTTTGCGGGATAAGTAGCATTCTTATCCTTCTCCTGAAGAACCTTAAGGTCATCAATGAGTTCCTCGATCTCGCTGAAATCAAGAGCGAGCTGTACAGATGTAGCTGTTGCAGCGTTGAGGTCCTCGATAAGATCAACGATCTCAGCCTTGAACTCTTCGCAAGCAGCAACGAGAAGTGCATTGTAGTGCTTGTTAGCTACGTATGTGTTAGCAGCGTTAGTAGCTGTGTACTTAACATCCTTAAGGGTGTAGTAACCAGCGCCCTTCTTAGCCTCGATGATAGCGTTTACGTTCTCATCAGAAAGATCGTAAGCGTCGATCCAGTCAGCAAGAAGCTCATCTACTTCCTCATACTTATCAGCAACCCAAACGTACTCTTCTTCCTCAGCATCGTAGTACTGAAGAGCCTTCTTGTCAGCAAGCTGATCGTAGTAGTAGAATACGTCCTTCTTAACAGTTCTGGAAACAACAGTTGCCTCGTCGAATGCCTTAACAGCCTCGATAAGGTTGTCGAACGCATCCTCAGCAGCTGCAAGAGCGTCTGCGTTTGTGATGAGGTCAACGAGTGCGTCTCCGCCGAGAGGCTCTACTGCCTCTACAAAGTCATCATACTTTGTGAAGAGCTTGTCAAGGTCATTGCCCTCAGCCTCAAGCTCAACAGAGTAGATAAGCTCTTCGCCTACAAGCTCGTCGATTGCGTCAACGATCTCTTCAGCCTTCTTTTCATAGTAAGCAAGAGAACCGAAGTCGTAAGAAGCAACCTTGTTCTTCTCGTTTACGTAGTAGATAACATTACCGTCATCAACAGTGGACTTGCCATCGAAGATCTCAACGAATGTGCTAAGAGCCTTGTAGATGTTGATGTACTGGTTGTTAGCTTCCTTTGTAGCCTCAACTGCAAGGTAGAGAAGCTCATACTCATACTCCTTGAGAGTAGAGGGAGTAGCTGTATCAACCTTACCCTTGAAGTCATCAGCAAAGTTACCCTTGCCGTCGTAGTAATCAGCAACGTCATCAAGGAAGTCGATTACTTCGTCGATAAGAGCCTCGGAATCAGCATCAAGCTTACCGAGAAGCTGTGTGTAGTAGTCATACGCCTTCATAGCATATGTCATGTACTGATCAAGAGCTGTCTCGAGGTCAGCCATAGCCTTGTCAACTTCAGCTACTGTTGTAGCAGCAGCAACAGCGGACTTAGCAGCGCCAAGTGCAGAGAGGATAGCTGCGTAGTCAGCCTCTGTGTACTTATCAGCGTTCTTAGCGAACTCGTTCTGCTTAATCTCGATCTTTGCGTTTGCAGCCTGAGCTGCAGTCTTGGTAGCAGCATCAGCAGTTGTGCCACCTGTTACGGGTTTGTTCTCAACCTCGGTTACACGATCCTCAACCTTGTCAAGCTGATCTGCGATCTTGTCAAGAGTGTTTGTAATCTGGTCGAGCTGTTCCTTGTTGTCGTTAGCAGGGATCTTGTCGGCAAGGTCCTTTATCGAGCTGTCGACACCGTCGATCTTGCCTTCAAGAGCTTCAACTCTGTCTTCAAGACCATCAAATGCTTCCTGCTTAACGCCACTTGCACATCCTGCGAATGCTGTCACTACCATAAGTGCAGCAAGAAGGAGTGCCATCAGTTTTGTTGTTCTCATGTTTTCCCTCCATGAATTGAATTTGTAATCACATTTTACACCATTACGCCCGATTTGTCAATAGTTTTACGAAAATATTTTTATTTTTTTCAAAAAATCTTAGTTTTTTGGTGTTTTTTCGACGGATTTCTTCCTATTATTATATTTATAGACAAATCAATTTTTTCGGCACTTTATACAAATTCAGGGATTTTTCCGCTTCCAAAAGGTCTTTTCAGGCTCTTTTTTACCATTTTATGTCATTGAAATGATCCATCAGAACAAAAAAAGAGGGCAATTTGCCCTCTTTTTTACGTTATTCGTTTGCAGACTCCTCAAATGAGCCGTCCTGAGCGAGTGTTGCAACCGCATCCTCACCGAGATAATCAAGCGGATTAACCTGGATACCTGCAACCGTCATTTCAAAGTGCAGGTGCGGTTCATCGGCAAGCTCCACCATGGCGGTGTCGCCTATATATCCGATCGTATCGCCCGCTTTGACTTCTACACCTGCCTTTATTCCGTCGGGAAGCGCAAGATGGAGATTTTTGTAAACGCTGATCGCGTCTCCGTCATGACTGATGGCGACGCACTGCCCCATAAGGTCATCCTCCCAGACTTCTACAAGCTTTCCGTCCGCCACCGCACAAACCGGGGTGTTCTCGGCGGCGCATATATCAAGTCCAAGGTGAACTCTGTAGTCCTGCATTGTGTTGGAGAACACCTGAACTTCGGAATCATGTGACTTTGCCAGCTTTCCGCTAACCGGAAGAACAAACTCGGGAAGTTTGTCCATAACCTCCGTGCCGGGCTCGGTTTCGGGCGGATCATTAGGCTTTGTCACAGCCGGATCAGTCACGGGGGGATTAGTGTCTACGGGCTTTTTGGATCTGTTAGCCACAACCGTAAGGGTGATAATGACCGCGAGGGCTATCAGCAATGTAAGTGCCGTTATATATACCGCGCGGTTTTCTTTGATGTTTTTTGCAAGCTTTGAATTTTTGAAATCGTTCATTTTTCGCGTCTCCTTTGGCGTTTGGTTTCTGTTAGTATTTTTACCACTGTGGGATTTTTTATTCAAGTTTAGAAAAAATTATTTACTTTTTTCAAAAAATGCGGTATACTATATTCAGAAAGCCATCACCGACAAAGGAGCATATATAATATATGGAAAAGATTAAATTGACAACGGGCAGGATTTTAAGCGTTGACTTTGGCGACACGAGAACCGGATTGGCAATTTCGGACGACAGCCGCTTTCTTGCCTCGGGTATCGGTTACATAAGCCCGGGCGGAATTGTCAAAACCGCGGACGAGGTCGCAAAAATAGCCAAGGAGCAATCGGCATCGGCAATTGTTGTAGGTCATCCTATTAATATGGATGGAAGCCGCGGTCCGAGAGCCGCGCGCGCGGCGGAGTTTGCCGAACTTTTGCGCGAGCGTCTTCCCGACATTCCGATAGCCATGTTCGACGAGCGAATGACGACCATGGCAGCGACACGTTATTTAAACGAGACCAACACCCGCGGAAAGAAACGCAAGGGAGTAATTGACACACTTTCGGCACAGATCATCCTGCAAAACGTCCTCGACAGGCTCAAATATTAAGCACTATATTTCATCAAAACCACAACGCAAAGCGGACAGCCCAATGGGCTGTCCGCACTTTTTTACTTTGAGTATCTATTATCGAAGTATTCTATGAGCTTATACACGTTCTTGTTTATAACCGTCATATCGTCGGTAAGCTCGGTATACTCCTCGTGTCTGTTGTTTACGATTCCCTTGTTCGCGTCACGGCTCGAAATATCCGTGGGATTTCCGGCAGGATCGTTATCGGTGTACTGGAACCACTGCCATCCCACACAGTTCTTTGCCTCAAGCAAGCGAAGCGTATAGTTCTGGTAGAAGAGCCCTCTGTCCGCCTGAGTCTTTACAAAGAAGCCCGCGCCGTCCTTGCAAGCCAGCTTATCAAAGGTGTCGGAGGACTTGGCATAGAACTCGGTTACCATAAAGGGAGCATCCGCATATTTCTCAAAGGCATAGATATACTCTGCCTGAGGCTCCCACGCACCGTACCAGTTGATAGTGAGAATATCCACGTATTCAGAGGTGAAACGGAGAACCCACTCGGATTCCTTTACCCAGTTAAGGTACTTTGTACCGGCATAAAGGTGATTGGGGTCGTATTTCTTGATAGCCGTGTCAACTACGTAGTAGTATCTGTCCCACACGAAGGCACGGAAGAGATCCATAAGCTCGGGGGTAAGGTCTTCTTGGGTAATATTATCCTTACCGAGCATCTGAGTCACCCAATACCAGGCGGTAGCATAAGAGTAATGGTTTACCTTCTTGGTGGGATCAATCGTAAGATAATCAACAAGCATCGTAAGGTCCATAGGAAGCTCGTTATCGGTGATGTAGGCTATCATATTCGGGTCATTCGGAACGACGCTGGCCTTTGCGTTATTATCAACACGAGTCTCGAATCCGGGGTCGAACACGGGCATAGTATTGTTTTCGGAGAACTTAGACTGACCGCCCTCACCCGCATTGATGCCCTGAGAGCTTGCGTAGCTGCTCATTGCGCCAAAACGCTTGAAATACGCAAGTCCATCCACAACCTCGTACACTTCGTTGTCAGAAGTAGAGGTGCAGTTAAAGCCGAGGTCGTCCTTAAGGTGTCTGGTAGCGGCTATAGCCCATCTTTCGCGGTTGCCGAATTTAGAGAGAACGGCGTTCTTCTGCGTAGGCGAACCCTGGTAAGAAACGGTAACACCGCTCACGCTCATAAGTACGATAGGATAACCGAGGGGGTCAATAACCCACCATCTGTCACCAATCTTTTTAGTATAGAAGAAGCCGGTTATTTCCTGACGCATAGAGTCATCAATGATTCCGCCGTATTTATCAAACTTAACTTCCTCTTCGGAGAAGCCTTTAAGCTGATCCACTGTTCTTGTAGGTCTTTTGCTCATTGTTCCGGAAGGATTAGATCCGGGAGACATAACTGTAAGTCCAAACTCGTTCTTATCCGCCTCGATAAGGGTGGGATTTTCGATAGGCTTAGCCTTTACCTTGAGGTAACGCGCGTACCACTCGTCATACATCTGCTTAGCTCTGTCCCAGATAGCCTTGTTTTCCGTCTCGTCTGCAACCAATTGCTTAACGTATTCGTCCGACTCGTTCTTTTCGGCATAAATCTTGAAGTGAGGAAGCATTGACGCCGCAGAGGAATTGACATCAATCTTTGTTACTGTGTCGGTCTCGTCTATCTGTACGAGCATAAGTGAGAATTTTGTCTTTTCGTCAAAGAGCATATCCTCAACAAACTCGGTAACGTCAACCGTGGAAAACGCACCGAACACCGCGTTTGCTATTACGGGAGTTTCGCTAAGCTTTCTGGGTTGTGTGTTCCAGGTTATTGTTTTGCTATTCCAATTGTCCTCTACAAGGTAAAGATCAAAGCGAACCGTCTGGTCCTTTTGTATATCCGAAAATTTTATAAAAAGCTCCGCGGCGCCCACATCAAGCACGTTAAGGCCGGTAAGGTCGAAACGGAAAAAGGCAAGACGGGCAACGTCGCTCTGCTGAAGTCCGTTTTTGATAAGGAGACGGCCCACACTGTTTCCTTCCGCGTTAATGGTAAGCCAGTTTTTCTTGTTGTATGCCGAGCCTCCTCTTGTATAGGCGTATTCTGTGGTGTAAAAGCTTTTCACGTTTTGTTGCACCTCCGTAGTTTCGTTACCTTTGGGAAGGTCGATCGGTTTGTCGCTTGGCGTACTGTCTATAACAAGCCTCGGCATTTCGCCCTCTCCAAGCTTTGAAAACTCAATTTTGGTTTCGGTCTCGGTATTTAACTCCTGAAGCAGCATAAAACTTATCTGCTTTTCGCCCTTTTTAAGCGCGTCGAGCACTGCCGAGGTAACGTTGGCGGAAGTGTTTTTTAATACAACGCCCGAATCAATGGGAGAACCATTTGTTTTTTGAGGCTGTGTGGAATAGGTTACTTTGTCCTCTTCCCAATTGCTCGACACCGCATATACCGAGAACGGAACATCGACACCGCTCTGTATATCGGTAAATTTCACCGTCAGCATAACGCTTCCAACGTCCGCTGCTTTAACATCGGAAAGATCGAATTTAAGCAACCCAAGGCGGGTGACGTTTGTTCCCGACAAGCCGTTTTTCAATATAAGCATCGGTGCTTTGTTTCTCTCGGCAAGGATATCATGCCAGTTTTTATCCCGCCACTCAGCGCCGCCTCGAACGTACGCATACTCAGTGGTGTAAATAGTTTTTCCCTCAGCCGCTGTTTTGACAACGTCGTCACTTGTAAGAAGCTTCTGCGGCTCAGCGGCGCAAGCGCATTGCAACAGCATTACCGCAAGTAAAAGTGCAGCCAGAAATTTTTTCATACGCAATCTCCTTATTACAAAAATTTCGTCCTTGATATGGGTCAATTATACAATGTTTTTCGAGTTTTGTAAACAGTTTTATGTAAAAATATCCATATTTACAAACAAGAGTTCAAGATTTGCAAAAACAAGAACGATAAAAAACATTCATTTGCCTCAGCGTTAATCCAAGTCACCAAATATAAGTGTGCTTTCAACAACGAAAGCATAGGACAAATGTAAATTCGCCCAATCAACGCACTCGCAGTTGGCGACCATTTTTTCAGCCGCCCTCTTTGATATTCTCGCATCGCCGCAGGCAACCGCTATAAGCGCTGAAAACAGAGCGTTGCCAAGAATCTCGTGCTCCATCCTTCTGTGGGGAACGATTTCCTTTAACCAATATACGTTCTGACGCATGGCAACGTTTCTGCCGTTGGACACGCTGTTGCCGAAGTCCTCCCACATGGAGTTAAGTCTGCGCCAGTTAATATCAAATCCGCCCTTTTCGTTGTCGTATTTCTTTATATCGTCAATAATTCCAAGAGCGGTTATGCCGTTGTTTCTTGTGCCTTGCTTGTAATAAGCACGGTTTTCCTCATCAAGCTTGGCAAGAATTCCAAGCCCAAAGTGGGCGCAGGTGCATATCCAGTTTTGTTTTGTTCCGAGAATGGCCACAAGGTCGTGGGAATATCCGTGGGACGCTATTTCACGTCTTGAGAAAATCGACCCCGGGGGGTAGCCTGCCGCCAGCTCCTTGTAATACTCAAGGTCATTTTTGTCACCTGTCAGCTCGTAAATAACACGAGCGCAGAAAAGGTGCTTTGACACGCCTCTCCAGGCGGTAGAATTCTTAAAGCTGCAATAGTTGAGACCCTCCACGTCGCAGGGGATATCCCAATCTCTCGCTTTTACGGCAAAAAGGGTACGCAAAAGACGGCTTTTAACAGCTTCTCTGTCACGGCAAAGCTCGCAATTGTAGTACGAATAAAGCCCAAGCACCCAAGGGGTGAACTGGTCGTCGGAAGAAAAGGGATAGTGTGCCTTTCCGTCGTCGGCAACTCCTCTTGCTATGAAGCCGTCGACATTTCCTACGTCTTGAAGGAGATAGAGACCCTTTATAAGAGTTTCTATCTCGTCAGCTGTTTTCTTGTTTTTATCTTTGTTGTATTTGGCAATAAGCGCGTGGACGTAAAGCCCTGTAAAAAACGCGCCGTTCTCGATGGGAGTCCACCATCCAAGGGGATTGGGCATAGCCATTTGGCACTCCTGTGCCGTCGGATACATCACGCTTCCGTCAACGTCGGCATAGTCAAGCACATGACCGTAAGGCATTCTTACAAAACGGCTCCACACCAGGTTGTGAAAATATTCGATATCCATATGACCTCCTAAAATTCAAACCAATTCTATATTGCACAAGAGCCGCACTTTGAGTACGGCTCTGCTGTTTTTATACTGTTATTTAGCGTATTTTGCGTCGAAATACTTAATAAGGGTATACACGTTCTTGTTGATATCTATCATATCATCGGTAAGGTCGGTATACTCTCTATGAGTATTCGATACGATACCCTTATTGGCGTCTATACTTGAAACGTCGGTGGGGTTGCCCGTCGGGTCGTTATCGGTGTACTGGAACCAGTGCCAGCCTATGCAGTTCTTAGCCTCAAGAAGTCTAAGGGTAAAGGACTGATAGTGGTCAGCTCTGTCCTGTTGGGTCTTTACAAAGAATCCTGCGCCTGAGGTGTTGGCGAGACCGTCCTCGTTTTCCTCAGCCTTTGCGTAGAACTCGGTTACCATAAAGGGAAGGTCGGCGTTGGATGCAAAATCATAAACGTCCTCTGCGTTGGGCTCCCACTGACCGTACCAGTTTACAGTAATGCAATCGAGGTAAAGGGAAGCGAAACGAAGAACCCAGGGTGCGTCCTTAACCACGGTAAGGAATCTTGTTCCCATTATCATGTGATTGGGGTCGTACTTTCTTATAGCCGAGCAAACTACGTTGTAGTATCTGTCCCATACGAAGCTCCGGAAGAGCTGTTCAAGCTCCTCTGTGATATCCTCGTTTTGGGGATTGTCCTTGCCTGTCATTTTGGTTACCCAATACCACGTGCAGGCGTAAGAGTAATGGTTGACTTCCTTGGTGGGGGAAATCTTCATGTAGTCGTAAATCATGCCCGTCTGCATGGGAAGCTCGTTGTCAGTCGTGTAGCCAAGGAAATAGGGGTCGTTTGCGTAAGCGGGGATGTTTGCCGCGGCTCTTTCCTCGGCAAAGGTTACAAATCCCGGGTCAAACACGGGCATTGTGTTATTCTCGGAGAATGTTGTCGAGCCACCGTTAGAGTTATTTACGCCGATAGAGGTACCGTAAGCGCCCACGAAGCCGGGGCCTCCTTGCCATACCATACCGTTCACGACAGTCTTTATCTGAGCGGATGGGCTTGCGCAAGCGTTAAAATAGAGGTCATCCATAAGATGTCTGGTGGTAGCGATAGCCCACTTGTCAAGATTTCCGAAAAGCTCGTAAGCGGCCTCTTTCTGCTTGGGGGAGTTCTGATAGGAGTAAACGACTCCGCTGAGCGCTCTGATGTAGCAGGGATATCCGAGGGGGTCGATTATCCACCAACGGTCACCAATCTTTGTAGAATAGAAATATCCCGTCGCCTCCTGGCGAAGCGCCTCGTCCATAATACCGCCGAACTTATCGTACTTGATATCCTTAGTAACGTCAACGTACTTGGACATATCGGTAAGGTCACCGTATGTTCTTGTTTTGTGCTCTTTCATTGCAGACGTGGGGTTAGCACCTGTAGAATAGCTGGTTTTGTTGTACTGGCTCGCGTCTGAAACGATAAGTTCAGCGTCAATGAGCGGGGTTTTCACAAGCTCAAAGTAACGCTCGTACCACTCGTCGTACATCCGCTTTGCGTAGTCCCAAATAGCCTGGTTTTCGGCTTCGCCCTCAACAAGCTGCTTTACGTAAGCCTGGTTCTTTGCGTCTGCATCCTTATAAACAACGAAGTGTGGGTAATCAAGCTCGGTTGACTTTGCGAAGGATATTCTCGTCTCGGTGTCGGTGTTTACAGTCTGAACGACCATAATGGAAACCGTCTTTTTACCGCTGTTTACAAGCTTCAAAAGCGCATCGGTAGCGTCGATTTTCTCTACCGAGGTAGTGATAACGTTTGAAATAATGGGAGTGCTTGAAACCATAGCGGGCTTTGTGTTCCATGTTACAGTCTTTTCGTCCCAATTTTCGTCTATCCAATAGATATCAAAAGTTACGTCCATGCCGTTCTGAAGCGAGTCAAAGCTCATGCCGAACTCGGCAAAGCCGATATCCTCGGCGCTAAGTCCCGAGACATCGTATTTGAACAGGGCAAGTCGGGTTGTATTGGTGCTTGTAAGACCGTTTTTGACGATTATCGTGCCGTCGTCAATATTGCGTTCTTCAAGAATTTTATGCCAGTTTTTATCAGCCCACGTGCCGCCTCGAACGTAAGCCATGTAGTTGGTAGTAATGTTGAACGTAGTGGCATCCGCATTAGTGTTCACATGCTTAACGTCGTCATTTGACAAAATGCTGTCAGCAAGTTCAGCCTCGCCCTCAATCACGTCAGCGGGAACTACCGCGCAAGCGCATTGAAGAAGCATAACGAGCGCAAGCATCAGCACAAGCAATCTTTTCTTCATAAAAAATCTCCTTTTGCCCGTATAGATTTTGGGTGGGTAACGAGCATATTTACAGTTGATTATACCATGGTTAGAATATTTTTGTCAACATTAATATATGAACTTTGATGTCAGGAAGCGTTTTTCCGCATTTTAAACAATCCCCAAAATGTAATTTTGTTGATTTTATCCAAGCCAAAAGCGAGTGTCGAAAGGTAGGCGCAGAAAACGGGGCTGTCTACAAAAGACAGCCCCATTGGATTTTACTTTGCGTATTTAGCGTCGAAATATTCGATAAGGGTATACACGTTCTTATTGATAATCGTCATATCGTCGGTGAGGTCGGTATATTCCCTATGAGTATTTGATACGATACCCTTATTTGCATCGGTACTTGAAACGTCGGTAGGATTACCCGTCGGGTCGTTATCGGTGTACTGGAACCAGTGCCAGCCTATGCAGTTCTTAGCCTCAAGAAGTCTCAATGTAAAGGACTGATAGTGGTCAGCTCTGTCCTGTTGGGTCTTTACGAAGAAGCCCGCGCCCGAAGTGTTCTTGAGTCCGTCCTCATTCTCCTCCGCCTTTGCGTAGAACTCGGTTACCATAAAGGGAACGTCAGCGTTTTGGGCAAAGATATAGATATTTTCAGCCTGAGGCTCCCACGCGGAATACCAGTTAATTGTAATGCAATCAAGGTATTCAGCCGAGAAACGAAGAACCCAGGGAGCATCCTTAACAACCGTAAGGAATCTTGTTCCGAGAATCATGTGGTTGGGATCGTACTTTCTGACCGCGTTAGTAGTTACATAGTAGTATCTGTCCCAAACGAAGCCGCGGAAGAGCTGCTCAAGTTCCTCTGTAATATCCTCACTTGTGGGCTTTTCCTTACCCGTCATCTGAACCACCCAATACCACGTGCAGGCATAGGAGTAAAGGTTTACTTCCTTTGAGGGGGAAACGCCCATATAGTCGTATATCATGTCAACCTGCATGGGAAGCTCGTTGTCAAGCGTCCAGCCAAGGAAATTACTGTCATTTACTCGGGGAGTTACGTTCTTTGCCGCTCTCTCGTCACAGAAGGTAACAAATGCGGGGTCAAACACGGGCATGGTGTTATTTTCCGAGAAGGTGGTGGAGCCTCCGTTTGAGTTGTTGACGCCTATGCTGCTTCCGTACGAGCTGGCAAAGCTTGTTCCTCCCTGCCAAGAAATTCCGTTAACAACGCTTTTAATCTGCTCAGAGGGGCTTGCACCGGCGTTGAAATACAGGTCATCCATAAGGTGTCTCGTGGTAGCGATAGCCCACTTGTCAAGATTTCCGAAAAGCTCGTAAGCCGCCTCTTTTTGCTTGGGCGAGTTCTGATAGGAATACACGATACCGCTGAGGGCTCTGATATGGCAGGGGTATCCAAGTGGATCGATTATCCACCAACGGTCTCCTATCTTGGTTGAATAGAAGAAACCTGTAGCCTCTTGGCGGAGAGCATCGTCCATGATACCTCCATACTTATCGAACTTGACTTCCTTTGTGACGTCAACGTATTTTGACATATCGGTAAGGTCGCCAAAGGTTCTGGTCTTATGCTCTTTTTTGGTGTTGGGGTTTGTAGGAGAGTAGGTATAGCTGGTCTTATTATACTGAGTGGGGTCGGAAACGATAAGCTCGGCCTCGGTAAGAGGAGTGTTTTTAAGTCTTTCGTATCTCGCGTACCATTCGTCAAACACCTGCTTAGCGTGGTCCCAGATAGCCTTGTTTTCAGCCTCGTCCTCAACAAGCTGCTTTACGTAAGCCTCGTCTTTAGCTACGGAGTTCTTGTATACCGAGAAATAGGGATAAGCAAGCTCATTTGCCTTGACAGAAGAAATTCTCGATTCAGATTCGGTGTTGGTCTTTTGAACGACCATTATAGAAACCGTCTTTTTTCCGCTTGCTACAAGCGTCTTGAGCGCAAACGTAGCGTCGGTTCTCTCAACCGCAGTGGTGAGAACGTCCTCGATAATAGGCTCGTTATCAAGCATAGCGGGCTTTGTGTTCCATGTAACTGTGTTGCCGTCCCAATTTTCGTCTACCCAATAGATATCGAAGTAAACGTCCTTGTTGGCTTCCATGTTGGTAAACGAAAGAGTAAAGGTCGCGTATCCGATATCATCAAGAGTAAGTCCCGAAATATCGTACTTGAAAAGTCCCACACGGGTGTAGTCACCATTCTGCATTCCGTTCTTCACAACTAAAACAGGGGTGGTGATAAGCCCTTGAGCGATACGCTCCTCGTTTATCTTGTTCCAGTTCTTCCCGGCCCAAACGCCGCCTCTTACGTAGGCCTTATCGATATTAGCAATATTAAGGTTTACAGGCTTGGACGTTATGTTGGTCAAAACCACGTCGTCGTTTGAAAGTATTGCCTCCGCTTCGCCGTCTCCGTAAGGATAGGCAGGCAACGCCGAGCAAGCGCACTGAAGCAACATTACTACAACAAGCGCAAGCACAATCAGTCTTTTTTTCATAAAATTCTCCTCGCTGTCCGCGTAGATTTTAGGTGGGGCGCGGACGGATTTATGATTAATTTTACCATATATATCAATGTCATGTCAACGACATTGATACATTCTTTAACGTTTGTACACATTTTTCTGCGTTTTTAACAATTCAAAAAATCTTTTTTGGGCAATTTAGCCAAGTAAAAACCGCCTCGGTAAGCCGAGGCGGTACAACAAGCAAATTATTACTTTCCGTATTTTTGTCTGTACTGAGAAGGAGACATTCCGTAAGCGCTCTTAAATTTCTTGCTGAAGTAAAGCGCATCGTCAAATCCCAGCATGTCGGCAATCTCGTTCATGGGAATGTCCGAAATGGCAAGAAGCTCTGTCGCCTTCTGCATAAGTATGTTGGACTTATATTTTGAGGGCGAGCAACCCTTGCATTCTGTAAACAAGTGAATAAAGTGATACTTGCTTATGCCGCACATTTTTGCATATTCTTCATTTTTATACCAAACGCTGTAATTCTGCTCCATCGCCTTTATGGCAGGAAGAAGAACCTCATATTTTCCATCGGATTTAAGAGCATGATCTGTAAGTCTTGCCATTTCGGCAAAGAGCATAATGAAGAGCGAATTACACTTCGTTATGTAACAGTATTCTCCATAAGTGTATTCCTTGATTATCATATTGAGCGCCTTGCATATTCCTGCGTCAACGTCAATAAAATAATAGTGTTCGTCATTAAGTCCGCAATCGGTGAGCACGTCCTCTACACAAGTTCCCGAGAAGTGTGCCCAATAGTAGGAAACAACGTCCTCATCATAGCTGCCGTATATTTGCGGCTCGCCCGGCTTAAAGATAACAAGGTTACCTGCCCCAAGGTCCATACGCTTGCCGCCAAGCTCAAAATACATCGTTCCGTCAACGACATAAACGAAATGGTAATCCTTTCTTCCATCGGGCTTATCCACCGAGATAGGTGTTGTCATATCGGTACAAAGACCGCAGTTATTGATTTCAAGATATTTTTTGCTTACTGTTTCCTTTGCCGAAGAATCTATCTGTACTATTTGCATTTTTACGTCCCCCTCATTTATCTTATATAAAAATAATACCACATCACGCGAAATATGTCAAGAGAATTTTCGCAATTTTTTCTATATTTTTTGCGTTTTTCAACTATTTGCTCACTTTTACATAAGCTATAATATCAAAACCGCCAAAAAGGAGACTCACTATGCTCGCCCAGCTTCTTCTGCTTATCACAAAGTTCGCCCACGTTATTCTCGGCATCGGAAATCCACAATCCTTCCCTCCTCCGCTTGGCAAGGAAGAAGAGACCGCGCTTTTCCGCAAGCTTGCAGGCGGTGATGAATCTGCACGAAACAAGCTGATACTGCACAATCTCAGGCTTGTGGCGCATATAGTAAAAAAATATTACCCCAACGAAAAGCTTCAGGACGACCTTATTTCAATAGGTTCAATCGGCTTGGTGAAGGCGGTTGACAGCTTTTCGGTTGAAAATGGCGCAAAATTCGCAACCTACGCCGCAAAATGTATACAAAACGAAATTCTTATGTTTTTCCGTTCGCAAAAGAAGCTGTGCGCCGAGGTTTCCATAAACGAGACTATTGATGTTGACCGCGACGGCAATCCCCTTACATACACAGACATTCTCTTTTCTGACGAAAACGTAAGCGAGGAAATAAGCCGCAAAATACAGGTTGATAAGCTGATAACACTTGTGGAAAATCTTCTTGGCGAGCGCGAGCGACAGATAATCGTTATGCGCTACGGGCTTTACGGCTCTGCGCCTATAACCCAGAGGGAGATAGCCACAAAATTAAAAATATCACGTTCCTACGTAAGCCGACTTGAAAAAAGCGCACTGTCAAAGCTCTCAGATGCTCTAAGGAGGGATTAAAGTAATATTTGTTCCGTTTTTTCAAAGATACCCTTGAAAAAACTTTGATTTTGTGTTATAATCAAAATAATGCTATAAAAAGCTAAAACAATAAAGGAGGTGAAAATATGAAAAGACTTACTGTAAGCGAACTGTTCGACCTTTCAAACACTATAGCGCGCGATTTGCTTTCATCGGTAATCTACCCGTGGGAGGCTCTGCCGAAAATCAAGGACTTTATTCTTGAGCTTGGCAAAACGCTTTCCCCCGAAGAATACGTCTCCCCTACCGAAGGTATATGGATAGCAAAAAGTGCTACTGTTGCCCCAAATGCGTCAATAAATCCGCCTTGCATTATAGGAAAAGACGCTGAAATAAGGCAATGCGCTTTTATCCGCGGAGCGGTAATAGTTGGTAACGGTGCGGTAGTTGGAAACTCCTGCGAGCTTAAGAACGCCATTCTCTTTGACAAGGTGCAGGTTCCGCATTTTAACTACGTGGGCGATTCCATTTTGGGCTTCAAGTCACACATGGGCGCGGGAGCAATAACGTCAAACGTAAAAAGCGACAAGACCCTTGTAACGATTGCCTTGGACGGCAAAAAAGTTGAAACCGGGCTGAAGAAAATGGGGGCTATTCTCGGAGACTGCGTTGAGGTTGGCTGCAACAGCGTTCTCAACCCCGGAACCGTAATAGGAAAGGAGTGCAACATCTATCCCCTTTCAAGCGTGCGCGGATATATTCCGCCGCGGCACATTCTCAAATCCCCTGACTGCATCGTAACTAAAAAATAACGAAAGGAACTATTTATGGGAAGACTTTTTGGAACTGACGGAATAAGAGGCATAGCCAACACCGAGCTTGGTTGTGACAAGGCAATGGTTATCGGCCGCGCTACCGCCACTGTTTTGTCAAAAGGACTTGAAAAAAAGCCAACCGTCATTATCGGAAGCGATACTCGCGCTTCTTCGGAGATGCTCGGTGCGGCTGTGTCCGCAGGAATTTGCTCAGCGGGCGCGAACGTAATTATGCTTGGTGTTGTTCCCACCCCCGCGGTGGCACACTTGGTAAAGCTTTTTGAGGCTGACGCAGGCGTTATGATATCTGCCTCGCACAACCCCTTTGAGTACAACGGTATCAAGATTTTCAACGGTGACGGATTTAAACTCCCCGATGAGCTTGAGGAAGAGATTGAGGACATAATCCTCGGAACTGAGCCGATAAGCGCAGAGCCCCCAACAGGTGGAGAAATAGGTAGAATCAGCTATAAAACAGACGCTATTTCGCTCTACCTCAGCCATCTTAAAAGCTCGACTTGCGAAAGCCTTGATGGGCTAAACATAGCCATCGACTGCGCCAACGGCTCAGCTTCGGTTTCGGCTGAAAAGCTTTTTGTAGACTTAGGCGCGAACGTGCATATGTTAAGCAATCATCCAAACGGCGTAAACATCAACAAAGCTTGTGGTTCTACGCATATGGACAGGTTGCAGAAATACGTGGTTGACAACAAGCTTGACTGCGGTCTGGCTTTTGACGGAGACGCCGACAGATTTCTCTGCGTTGACGAGCTTGGCAACATAATAGACGGCGACATGATAATGGCAATCTGTGCCCTTGATATGATGAAAAACGGCAAGCTGAGAGAAAATACGGTAGTAGGTACTATTATGACCAACTTCGGATTCACCAAATTCTGCGACAGTAACGGTATAAAGTTTATCGCTACCAAGGTAGGCGACCGCTTTGTGCTTGAAGAAATGAACCTTTGCGGCTACGCGCTTGGCGGTGAACAATCGGGACACATCATTTTCCGCGACTTTGCCACCACGGGAGACGGTCAGCTTACTGCTGTACAGCTTCTTTCTATAATGGTTAAAGAAAAGAAAAAGTTATCAGAGCTTGCGTCGGTTATGACCAAGGCTCCGCAAACCATGATAAACCTTAAGATATCGGCAAACGGAAAGCGTTTGTTCTACACCGATGCAACCGTGAAAAAAGCTATTGACGACGCCTCGGCAAAGCTTGGCAGCACGGGAAGAATAGTTGTCCGTCCTTCGGGAACAGAGCCTCTCATAAGAGTAATGGCAGAGGGCGAAGACTTGGAACTTATTGAAAATATTGCTAAACAAGTAGCTGATATTATCACTCTTAGATTAGGAGACAAATAAAAAGATGTTAGCGCCAGACCGTCATGTGGCGGTTGACGAGGTGGAGGATTTATCGAAATTTCGGCGGATATCCTCTCGGCAGATACAACTGTCGCAGTCTGCTCACAAATATACGGGCAACCGTAAAACAAAAGGCAGTCAAATATTTTTCGAGGTACACAATTTAATATATGTGCGGAATTATAGGTTACGCAGGAGCAAAGGACACGGTAAAAGTTCTTCTTGACGGTCTTGAAACGCTTGAATACCGCGGATACGATTCGGCAGGAATCGCGCTTCACACAAACAGCGGTATTATGACGGTAAAGACAAAAGGAAAGCTTGCGGCACTTGCCGAAAAAATGAAGGAGGTCGGACGGGTGCAATCCGCTTGCGGAATCGGACACACGCGGTGGGCTACCCACGGCGAGCCATCCGACAAAAACTCCCATCCGCATTCTACCGACAATCTTGCTCTTGTTCACAACGGCATTATCGAAAACTACGCCGAGCTTGCTGCGGTTCTTTCGGCAAACGGATACAGCTTCTTATCCGAAACCGACACCGAAGTGGCGGCAAAGCTTATTGATATGCTCTATTTAAAACACAAAGATCCATTAAAGGCAATATTTGAAGCTTCACAAATAATTCACGGATCTTACGCATTTGGAATTATATTTAAAGACTTCGACGGCACAATTTTTTCCATAAGAAAAGATTCTCCTTTAATCGTCTCCGACTGTGACAGCGGAGGAATAATAGCCTCTGATATCCCCGCGATTTTAGCTCACACCAAGAAGTATTATCGGCTTGATGAAGGCGTTGTTGCCAAAATATCACACGACGGAGTACGTTTTTTCAACAAAGAACTAAACGAAATCGAGCAAAAAGCCGAAGTTATAAATTGGGATTTGGAGCAGGCGCAAAAAGGCGGATTCCCTCATTTTATGATAAAGGAAATTCACGAAGAACCCGACGCTGTACGCAAAACTCTTGCGCCAAGGATAAAAGACAAACTTCCCTATTTTGACGTTGAGGCTCTTGACACCGATTTCATCAACAAATTTGAATCTATCCACATAGTTGCCTGCGGCACAGCGATGCACGCAGGCTTAGTGGGAAAGGCTGTTATTGAAAAGCTTGCGCGAGTTCCCGTAACAGTGGAAATTGCCAGCGAGTTCAGATACCGCGACCCCATACTCAGAAAGAACGATTTGGTAATTCTGATTTCCCAATCGGGCGAGACTGCTGACACGCTTGCGGCGCTCAGGCACGCAAAAAACAAGGGCGTTTACACCCTTGCCATAGTAAACGTAATAGGCTCGTCGGTTGCCCGAGAGGCCGACAGCGTTATGTACACCCGTGCAGGCCCCGAAATTGCGGTGGCAAGCACAAAGGCGTACACGGTACAGTGTGCTCTGCTTTATCTGTTTGCGCTGAGGTTGGCGCTTGCCAAAGGCAAGCTAAGCGAAAGCGAGGTCGCTCAAATCTGCGCTGACATGCTTTCGGAAATACCCACGTCTATTGATAAGGCGTTATGTCTTGAGCAAGAAATCATGAATCTCGCCAAAGGCTTTGTAAATGCCGAGCATCTGTTTTTTATAGGTCGCGGAATCGACTATCAAACTGCGGTCGAGGCTTCGCTTAAGCTAAAGGAAATATCCTATATTCACAGTGAAGCATACGCCGCGGGTGAGTTGAAGCACGGCACTATCTCTCTTATTACAGACGGGACTCCCGTAATCGCCATAATCACCGACCATAATCTATGCGAAAAAACGATTTCGGGAATTCGCGAAGTCAAGGCGCGCGGAGCGCGCGTTCTGGCTGTATGTTCCGAATCTTTGGCAAAAAAACAGGATATTCCCTGCGACGAAATTCTGAAGATACCCGACACGCAAGGCGATTTCAGCCTTTTCCCCACGGCTACCGCGCTTCAGCTTTTGGCTTACTCGGTTTCCTACGCCAAGGGCTTGAACGTTGACAAACCGAGAAATCTCGCAAAATCGGTTACCGTGGAATAGTCCTCGCCGCACCTGGCGGTGGGCTGGTAGGCTTCGCCCCACGCACCTGGCGGTGGGCTGGTTGCCTTCGGCGTTCATGATTTGGAATATGTGCAAACATAGCCGTCGCACTACAAAAAACGCCATCTAAACAATGGCGTTTTTCTTTCGTATTAGCAGAAATAATTTTTCAAATTGTTGTTTTTAGGTGTGTTCGCACAGCAGCCACGAGGAGCCCCCACCGGCGAGGTGGCTCGAGTCAAGGCTGAGTAAGCCTTGTCGCTCGTCGCAACGAGCGAAATCCCCTTTCGGCG
>JAZKYO010000011.1:0-8883 GCA_045612185.1 Eubacteriales bacterium | reverse complement strand
GCGAAACTCTTAATCGGCGTCTTTCTTTTTTGGTCCTTTTTTCTTTCGCGCCTACTTATCCAAAAGAAAAAAGGACAAGGGGAATAAACTAACTATTCTACACATTTACAGAGTTTTGCACAGCTAAATTTTTATGCGTTGTATAATAGTCACTTACTGTCTCTCGTCCTTTTTCTTTTTGAGAAAGGAGCGTCAAAAGAAAAAGGACCAAAAAGAAAAACCGCGGTGCGCCTGCGGGCGCGGGCGGGCGCTTTTGAAAAAGCTCCGCAAAACTTTTCTCTATTGGGTTTGTGCGAACAACTCCCCTATAAACTACAGCTTGAACAAAAAATAAATCGAGCCGAGTTGTGAAACTCGGCTCGTGATTTTTATTTCATGCACATTACCATAACGGCTTTTTGCGCGTGGAGTCTGTTTTCGGCTTCGTCGAAAATTTCATTTGCGTGAGCCTCAAGAACCTCTGCGGTGATTTCCTCTCCGCGGTGTGCGGGAAGACAGTGCATAACCATTGCTTTCTCGTTTGCTACCGCCATAACCGAATCGTTTATCTGGTAGTTCTTGAATATCTTCTTGCGTTCCTCAGCCTCAGCCTCCTGACCCATGGACGCCCAAACGTCGGTGTAAAGCACGTCCGCTCCCTTTGCCGCCTCAAGAATGTCCTCGGTACAGGTAAACTTGCCGTTTTCACTTGCCCATTTCATAAGCTCGGCGTCGGGGGTGTAGCCGCTAGGACAGGCAACCGCAACCTCCATGCCCATCTTTATGCCGCCTACTATAAGCGAGTTGGTCATGTTGTTTCCGTCACCGATGTAGCAAAGCTTAAGTCCTTCAGTTTTGCCCTTATGCTCTCTTATCGTCATAAGGTCGGCAAGCACCTGGCAGGGGTGGCAGTAGTCGGTGAGACCGTTTATAATCGGGATAGAGCCGTATTCAGCCAGCTTTTCAACCTTTTCCTGCTCAAAGGTTCTTATCATAATAAGGTCAAGATAGCGTGAAAGCACGCGCGCGGTGTCCTCAATAGGCTCGCCACGTCCTATCTGAAGGTCGCGGGAGGATAGGAAAAGACCGCTGCCGCCAAGGTCGTGAATACCTACCTCAAAGGATACACGGGTTCTGGTAGAGGATTTTTCAAATATCATACCGAGGGTTTTGCCCTTGAGAATAGGATGCTCTATGCCTGCCTTCTTTTCAGCCTTAAGCTTGTCGGCAAGGTCAAGGGTTTCTTTTATTTCTTCTGCGCTCCAATCAGAGAGCTTAAGTAGGTGTTTCATAGGTTTCCTCCGTGTAAAGTATTACAACGAAAGCCTTCCCTTGGCGGGGAGGCTTTCTGTGTTTTGCTTGTTTTACCGATTACTTGTTTTCGTTCTTTTTCTTAACCTGAGCCTGAACCGAGATGGGAAGACCGAAGAGGTTGATGAATCCCGCGGAATCAGCCTGGTTGTAAACGTTGTCCTCACCGAAGGTAGCGATTTCCTCGGAGTAGAGCGACCAGTCGCTCCATACGCCTGCCTTGATGATGTTGCCCTTGTAGAGCTTAAGCTTTACCTTACCGGTTACGTGCTCCTGAGTCTTGTCAACGAAGGCTGTGATTGCCTCGCGGAGAGGTGTGTACCACTGACCGTTGTAAACAAGCTCGCCGAATGTGATGGCAAGCTCCTGCTTTTTGTGCATGGTGTACTTGTCAAGGCAGATGGTCTCAAGGTAGTTGTGAGCCGCATAGAGAATAGCTCCGCCGGGAGTCTCGTAAACGCCGCGGCACTTCATACCAACAAGACGGTTTTCAACGATATCAAGGAGACCGATGCCGTTAGCGCCGCCAACCTTGTTAAGCTCGAGGATGATTTCCTTTGCGCTCATCTTATTGCCGTTGAACGCTACGGGCTTACCCTCAACAAAGTCAAGAGTGATGTAGGTGGGAGTGTCGGGAGCATCAATGGGGGAAACGCCCATTTCAAGGAAGCCCTTCTTCTCATACATAGGCTCGTTGCCTGCGTCCTCAAGGTCGAGACCCTCGTGGGAAAGATGCCAGAGGTTTTTGTCCTTGGAGTAGTTTGTCTCTCTGTTTATCTTAAGGGGAACGTTGTGCGCCTCGGCGTACTCAATTTCCTCCTCACGGGACTTGATGGTCCACTCACGCCAGGGGGCGATGATGGGCATATTGGGAGCGAAAGCCTTGATGGCAAGCTCAAAACGAACCTGGTCGTTACCCTTACCCGTGCAACCGTGGCAGATAGCGTCTGCGCCCTCCGCAAGAGCAATTTCGGCAATTCTCTTTGCGATGATGGGGCGTGCGAATGACGTTCCAAGCATGTACTCCTCGTAAAGAGCGCCTGCCTGAACTGTGGGAATAATGTAATCGTCAACGAATTCTTCGGTAAGGTCCTCGATGTAAATCTTGGAAGCGCCGGTTTTGATAGCCTTTTCCTCAAGTCCTTCAAGCTCGTCGCTCTGGCCTACGTTACCCGAAACCGCGATAACCTCGCAGTTGTTGTAGTTTTCCTTGAGCCACGGAATGATTATAGAGGTGTCAAGTCCGCCCGAATAAGCGAGAACAACTTTTTTGATGTTTTCTTTGTTAAGCATGATTTTATCTCCTTGTGAATTTTTATACATATTATGTGTATCATTATACATCGTTTTTTGTTTTGAGTCAAGTCAAAATTTATATAATTTTTTGAAATAAATTGGCTGTGTTTGTGCAATTTTGCACAATAATGTATATTTTTACAAATATTTATGAATTAATATTCATTGAATAAACCGCTAAAGAACGGCAAATACTAAATGGTAACGATAAGAAAGGGAACTGTTCCTATGAATTCCAAAAAAAACAAAGCCATCAATTTCTTTACCGTCCTCACGCTTTGTGTGCTGTTGCTTTTTTGCGTGCTTCCCATACACGGCGAGGGCGAAATATACGACAGGGTACTTAGACTGCACGTTATCGCCAACTCCGACAGCGACACCGACCAAAGCTTAAAGCTTGCGGTCAGAGACGCGGTTCTTGAATATTCAGCGTCGCTTCTGGCGTGTGCCGAAAGCAGAGAGGAAGCGGCTGAGATAATAATGAGGCACAAACAAGAAATTGAGCGTGTAGCCTCCGATACCTTGCGGTCGTTAGGAAACAGCGCCCCCGTAAGCCTTGAGGTTTGCACCGAAAGCTATCCTCGCAAGGACTACGAAAGCTTTTGCTTTCCCGCGGGCAGTTACCTTTCGGTTAAGCTGATGATAGGCGAAGCCGAGGGGAAGAATTGGTGGTGCGTGCTTTTTCCAAGACTTTGTACCTCGGTTGCGACAGCTCCCGAGGAAGAATTCATAGCGGTGGGATTTACACCCGACCAGTATAAGGTCATCACCGAAAGCGAAAACGCATCTTACAAAATAAGATTCAGACTTCTTGAATTTTTTGAAGAAATCGGCAAAAAGATACAATAAGTTGCGATTTGTTTAACAGTCGCAAATCACCGTGTCGCAGGGAATATCAAATCCATCGCGGGGCAACTCGTCAAAAAGCAATTCCTTGTAAATTACGCCAACCGTAAAGGGCTTGAGGTCGGCGTATTTAGCCAGATATCTGTCGTAGTATCCTTTGCCGTAGCCTAAACGGTAGCCTTGCCTGTCAATAGCGAGGGCGGGGAGAAATATCACCGCGTTTTGAGGTAACACTTCGGGGGCGTCAGCGCTTGGTTCACGCAGTCCGAAATAACCTTCCGCCAATTCGTCAAGCAAGCAAACCTCACGGAAGCTCATGTTTCCGTCCTTGTCGTCGCAAAGCGGAAAGGCAATTTTCTTGCCGCGCTTTTTTGCGATTTCAAACAACGGCAGAAGGTCAACCTCGTCTTTAAGGGGATAAAAGATAAACCAGCTTTCTGCCTCCGTCACTTGGGAAAGCTCAAGCGCGCGCTCCACTATCTCAGAGCTTTTTTCGGCTTTGTTTTCAATGTTCTTTCGCTTCGCGCGGCATACCGCGCGAAGATCTTTTTTGTTTGTCATCAATCAGCAATTACCGAGTGGCGAAGCTCGTCAGCCTTGGCTTTTCCGCAAAGCGCGGCTACAAGGCAGAGCCCGAATTCGACAGCGGCGCCCATACCGCGGGCGGTTATCGTCTTTCCTGCGGAAATTACGGTTACATTTCTTGGGTGAAGCTTTGCACCCTCAAGGTATTCCTCAAAGCCGGGGTAGCAAACCGCGTCCTTACCCTTAAGGTCGCCTCGCTTGCCGAGAATCATGGGCGCGGCGCAGATTGCCGCGATATACGCGTCCTGCTTTTCCGCAAGGTCAAGCGCCTTATGAACCGTCTCGCTTGCGTCAAGGTTTTTCGTTCCGGGCATACCACCGGGAAGAATGACCATGTCAATCTTGTCAAATTTAACGTCGATGTCAGCAATATCTGCTTTTACCGCTATGCCGTGAGAGCCGGTTATAAGTCCGCCGCCAACGCCTACGGTGGTTACTCCTATGCCCGCGCGGCGCAAAAGGTCGAGGGGCGCGAGTGCTTCGACTTCCTCAAAGCCTTCCGCAAGAAACATATATACCATACCGCGCTCCTTATCTTCCGAAATAAGCGCCAAGCTCGGCTCTTGCGACTTCGGTTTCCTCGTGCGCGCCAAGATTCTTGATTTTCACCTTGCCGCCCTCAAGCTCACTGCCGCCCATAATTATAACGTGGCTGTAATTTTCTTTTGCGGCAAAATCTATCTGCTTGCCAACCTTCTTTGTGCCAATGTAGATAGTGCTCGTTATGCCAAGCGCGCGAAGCTCGTCCACGAGCGCAATGTATTCCTCGTATGGAACGTCCTCAAAGCGAGTTACGAGTACCTTTGAAGCTTCATTGTAAAGGTCGGGAACAAGCTTGTGGCTGACGAGGAAGTTTTCAAGCGTGACGTCGCCCATTCCGTAGCCCACGCCCGAAACCTTTGCGTTCTTTACGAAAAGACCGACAAGATTGTCGTAGCGACCGCCGCCAAACATGGCGCGGTTGTTTTCGGGATCCTCGTCAAAGACCTCAAAAACGGTGCCGGTGTAGTAATCAAGACCGCGGATAATGCCGAAGTCGAATACGCAGTATTTGAGAAGTCCGGTCTTTTCAAGGGCATCAAAGAGCGAGATAAGCTCCATGGAGCCCACCGAGTCGGGGCAGAGAGCGGTAGCCGACTTTACGTCCATGGTGTAAAGCGAGTCAATCTTTTCAATCTGCTCGGACGAGAGACCAAGCTCGGTCATGTCCTTTACGTATGCCTCGCGGGTGACCTTGTTTTTGCGGTCAACCACCTTGGAAACCTTGCGCGCGCCCTCAGCGTCGGTACCGCAGATAGCCGCGATAACGTCGTTGAAGGAACGGCGGTTGTTTACGTGCACCTTGAACATGCTTTCGTCAGCACCGAAGGCACGAAGTACGTTTATTGCGCTCTGTACAACATCAAGGTCGGCCTCAAAGGTGTCGCAGCCGAAGATGTCAACGTTAAGCTGCCAGAATTCGCGCAAACGTCCTCTTTGCGGGCGCTCATAGCGGTACATGTTTGGAATTGAAAACCATTTGAGAGGGGAGTTCAGTTCACCCATCTTTGCCGCGACCATACGGGCAACCGAAGGAGTCATTTCGGGACGGATGGCAAGCATTCTGCCGCCTCTGTCGGTAAAGTTGTAGGTTTGCTCCTTTGCGATTTCTTCTCCACTTTTTGCGATGTAAAGCTCAAGCGATTCAATCATGGGAGCGTTGTATTCGTCAAACGCAGCAAGTTCAAGAGTCTCGCGGATTTTTCCAAAGAACCAATTGCGTAGCTTCATATCGCGGGGGTAAAAGTCTCTCGTGCCTTTGTAGGGGCTTGTAGAAAGCTTTTCGTTGCTCATTTTTATCATCCTTTCGTGATTTTTGTATCAATAGTATACTATAACAAGTTATTATACCACATTTTTTTTCGTTTGTCTATATCTGCGGAGCAATTTGTTTTCTCAATTGTTTTTTTGTTGTAGTCTGTAGGGGAGTTGTTCGCACAGCAGCCATCGAGAAAAGTTTTTGCGGAGCTTTTTTCAAAAAGCGCCCGCCCGCGCCCGCAGGCGCTCGGCGTCTTTTCTTTTTGCGCGCTTTTTCTTTTTACGCCTCTTTATCTAAAAAGAAAAAGCGCAAGAGACAGTAAGTAACTATTATACAACACATAAAAAATTAGCTGTGTAAAACTCTGTAAACTATGTAGAATAGTTAGTTTAACCCCCTCGTCCTTTTTTCTTTCGGATAAGTAGGCGCGAAAGAAAAAAGGACCAAAAAAGAAAGACGCCGAAAGGGGATTTCGCTCGTTGCGACGAGCGGCAAGGGCTACGCGCCCTTGACTGGCGCCACCTCGCCGGTGGGGGCTCCTCGTGGCTGCTGTGCGAACACATCTACAAACTACAATTTGAAAAGCACAATCATATTTGTGCAGGAAATGTAGTCCTAACTTCTTGACAAAAACCGTAGGTGTATTGTATAATTAAAAAGTAAAACCATTATTCAAAAATTAATCACTCAGAGGTGAAATTATGAACTTTGAACAGATATTCGGTAAGGCCGAGTGGATCGGTGCGCCCGAGGATGCGGGATACGTTACGATTCGTGATAGTTTTGAAGCAAAGGCGGACGAAAAATGCGAAATAACAATTCTCGGATTTGGCCGCTTTATCCTTTACGTCAACGGCAAACGCGCCCATGACGATTACTTTTTGCCTATTAATACCTTCTTTGAAAATAAGGAAAGCTACCGCGCGCTTAAGGGCAGGGTTCTTGGCACGAGAGCCTATCCCTGCAAATTTGATATTTCGGGGCTTATACACGAAGGAAAAAACAGCATAGCCGTAATGCTTGGCGGCGGTTGGTACACAGGCTCGGACATTTATGCGGGCAAATCGCAGGGATATTTCGGATTTCCCAAGCTGTGCTACAAAATAAATATTGGAGATGAGGTTCATTATTCCTCAACCTCCGCTAAATACAGCAAATATTTCGTTGAAAAATCGGCGTACAACGCAGGTGAAATATACGATTTTAAGGACTTTGGCATGGAGATTGCCGACGAGTGCTACGACGACTCGGCGTGGAAGAACTGCGTTATCGCGGAGCCGCTTAAAACAGACCTTTACGCCTTTTCCGACTGCCCCACCGACAAGCTTATTCGCGAGATAAAGCCCACGGTAAACGACAAGGGAATTTATGATGCGGGGGCTAACCTTACGGGCTTTCCCATCCTTATTTCGGGCGGCGGAGACGTTGAGGTAATAGTTTCCGAGGACATCAACCCCGACGGAACGCTTGACGAGGTGCATATAGATTGGCAGTTCCTCAAATTCAAAAACACCAAAAAGGGACAGCGCCTTGCTCCGCTGTTTACTTGGCTTGGATTCAGATATTTCAAGGTCGTCGGAGATGCCGAGGTCGAGTGCGTACAGCAGATACACGCCGACATAAAGGTAACTTCAACCTTTGACTCAAGCAACGAGACACTCAACTGGGTGTACGACACCTTTATCCACACAATGCTTTCCAATATGCACGAGGGTCAGCCCTCCGACTGCCCACAGATTGAGCGTCGCGGCTACACGGGCGATGGACAGATAACTGCTCCCGCGGTTTTCCGCACCCTTGGCGCTAAGGAATTTTACAAAAAATGGATTGCCGATATTGCCGACGCGCAGGACAGAAAAACCGGACTCGTTCAGAACACCGCGCCCTTTACAAGCTCGGGCGGAGGACCCGGCGGTTGGGGCATCGCAATTATAAAAGTACCCTACGAATATTGGAAATACTACGGTGACGAACGCCCCGCGCGCCTTATCTTCCACGAAATGATGCACTATCTCGATTTCATGGAGGAACATTGCGACTTCGGTCTTGTAACGAGAACCGAGCCCGCAGGCTCTTGGTGCCTTGGCGAGTGGTGTCTGCCTTATCTTAAGGCGGAGATTCCCCCCGCGTTTGTCAACACCTATTTCTACATAAAGGCAATGCAAATGGGCGCAGAGCTTTCGGATGTTTTCGGACATCCCGAATACGTAATGCTGCTTAACGACCGTATCGAGCATCACAAAAAAGCGTTTAACGCCGCTTATTTCAACGATTTCCCGCGCCACGGCTGTCAGTATCTCGGTGGCGTTCAGGGAGCGGACGCGTTTGCTCTTGATATCGGTCTTGGCAACGAAAGCACGGTGAAATGCTTTATAGAAAAGTACGAAAGTCTCGATACCTTCGATACTGGAATTTTCGGTACGGAGGTTGTAACGAGAATGCTGTTCAAGTACGGCAGAGGCGACATAGCTCTCAAGCTTATCACCGCAGAAGAGCCTTACGGCTTTGGCGCTTGGAAAAAGCAGGGCGCGACAACCTTCTGGGAATACTGGATGAAGCCCTCGCGCTCGCTGTCGCATCCCATGTTCGGCTCGCCCGTGGCGTCATTCTTTGACGGAATCCTCGGCATAGAGCAGTGCGAAGGCTCAATAGGCTACGCCAAGGTAAAGATTTCGCCCCCCGACATCGGACTTGACCGTGCCGCGGGCTCGATAACCACCCCCAAGGGAGTTATCTCGGTTTCCTACACCCGCCAAGCCGACGGAAATCTCGACGTAAAAATTGACGTTCCCGAAGGCGTCAAAGTTGTAAAATAGCATCTTCGGTGGGCCCCTGCCGGGGAGGCATCTCGGCTTCGCCCACACGATTTAGGGATTGTGCGAACATAGCAGTCGCAATCCGAAAAACTCGGCTAAACACCTCGTTTTTCTGCGCATAAATGCGTTCGTTTGTAGGGACCGGCGTCCTCGACGGTCCATGCAAACACAATTAAAATATCACACAAAATGGTTGTTATATCAATTAAATTTGTTATACATAGCGATGCAAATTTCATTTGTGCCAAATGG
>JAZKYO010000010.1:0-13975 GCA_045612185.1 Eubacteriales bacterium | reverse complement strand
TGTATAACAAATTTAATTGATATAACAACCATTTTGTTTGATATTTTAATTGTGTTTGCATGGACCGTCGAGGACGCCGGTCCCTACAAACGAACGCATTTATGCGCAGAAAAACGAGGTGTCTAACCGAGTTTTTCGGACTGCGACCGTGTTGTTCGCACAATCCCTAAATCGTGTGCGCCGAAGGCTACCAGCCCACCGCAGGTGCGGCGAGGACCGACGAGAACATCACAATACAATAAAATAATATCACAATAATGGTAGAATGTCAAGGCTTGAAGCGGTATAATTTAATTATAAAGCTTTAAACTGACAAATTCGGAGGTTTATATGAAAAATCAACTCAGAAAAGTCAAGAAATACTTGGCGCTTCTCCAGGAAAATATTTGGAAAAATATCACTAAAACCAAAAATCTTGAGTTCTGCCCTTGCGACTACAAGAAAGATAACACACCACCGCCCCTTTCGGAATTCAAGCCCATAAACCACGGAGACACGTGGGGCAGCGGCATCGACAGCCATGCGTGGTTTCACTTTACAATTGACAAAATAACCCCTGACATGTATCTTGGCGTTCAGACCGACAAAAAAGGCTGGGACGCATGCAATCCGCAGTTTATCATATACGCCAACGGCAAGCAGAAGCAGGGACTTGACACCAACCACCGCGAGGTATATATAGGAGACCTCACAGCCCCCGTCGACGTTTATCTTTATGCCTACGTGGGCATGGCAAACGAGACGGCGCAAATCCTCGTTGATACCCGTGAAAAGCGTGCCGAGGTTTGGGGACTTTACTACGATATTCTCTATCCGCTTCAAATGCTCGACTACCTGGGCACAGAGTCCGCCGAATACGGGCAAATCCTTTATTTCCTTTATAAAGCGGTCTCAACGCTTGAGCTTTATGATATCGCCTCACCAGATTTTATTGCGTCGGTAAACGAGGCAAGAGATTATCTCGCTAAGGAGTTTTATGGAGAATACTGCCGTCCGCAGGTGGCAAAGTCGATCTGCATAGGTCACACCCATATAGACTGCGCTTGGCAGTGGACGCTTGACCAAACGCGTGAAAAAGTTCAGCGTTCCTTCGCAACCGTCCTTGAGCTTATGAAGCTCTACCCCGAGTACAAATTCATGTCCTCGCAGGCGCTTTTGTACAAATACCTCAAAGAAGAAGCACCCGAGCTTTACGCCGAGGTTGCCAAACGTATCAAAGAAGGACGATGGGAGTGCGAGGGCGCAATGTGGGTTGAAGCCGACTGCAACCTTTCCTCGGGTGAGAGCCTTGTAAGGCAGGTCATCTACGGCAAGAACTTCTTCAAAAAGGAGTTCGGAGTTGACAACCGCGTGCTTTGGCTGCCCGACGTTTTCGGATATTCTTCCGCTTTGCCGCAGATTCTCCGCAAGTGCGGCGTGGATTGGTTCGTCACCTCAAAATTAAGCTGGAACGACACCAACCGCATGCCCTACGACACGTTTTTGTGGCGCGGACTTGACGGAACGGGCATAAACAGTCAGTTTATCACCGCCCAGGACGCCGACAGAGGCAACACCAAAAACGGCACCACCTACAATTGTAAGACCAACGCCACAATGATTGCGGGAACGTACAAGCGTTACAGCCAGAAGCATCTTTCTGACGAAGCGATTGTAACCTTCGGTTTTGGAGACGGCGGAGGCGGCCCTACCGCGGAGCATCTTGAGCTTGCGCGCCGTGCCGCAAAGGGTATCCCGGGAAGCCCCGAGGTAAAAATCGACTTTGCGGGCAATTATTTAAAGCGTCTTGAGGCAAAAATCAACGACAACCCCGACCTGCCCACGTGGCAAGGAGAGCTTTTCCTCGAGTTCCATCGCGGCACGCTTACCACTATGGCAAGCAACAAGCGCAACAACCGCAAATGCGAGTTCCTTATGGAAAACGCCGAGCTTCTTTCAACCGTCGCAAAGCATCTGTTCGGCTATGAATTCCCCAAAGCCGAGCTTCACAACGCTTGGGAGATGATTTTGACCAATCAGTTCCACGACATCATTCCCGGTTCTTCCATAAAAGCGGTTTATGACCAAAGCGAAAAGGACTACGCAGAAATACACGCAATCGGTGAGAGCATAGTCGGCGGCGTTATGGACAAGATTGCTGACAGTCTCGACGCAAAATGCGGTTATGTGGTGTTTAACCCGAACTCTTTTGTTGGAGACGGTCAGGTAAAAATCGACGGCAAAACCGCGCTGGTAAAGGCTGTTCCGCCCAAGGGATATGCGCTCACAAATGAATTTATCACATCAAACATCGTAAAGATAGATATTGAAAACAAAGTTGTTGAAAACTCAGCTCTCGTAGTAAAGTTTGACGAATTTTGGCAAATCACCTCAATTTACGACAAACGGAATGACCGCGAACTGCTTAAAAACGGCGCGGTAGGCAACGAGCTGAGGCTTCACGCCGACTACCCCGACAACTACGACGCGTGGGAGTGGTGCCACTACTCACGAGACAAGTACAGAGTTATCACCGACCTCGACTCGGTTGAAATCATCGACGACGGCGCGCGCCGCGGAATAAAGCTTGTGCGCTCCTTCAGAAAGTCAAAATTCACGCAGACGATTTGGTTTACAGACGACAGCGCAAGAATAGACTTTGACACCAAGGTAGATTGGCACGAAAACCACAAGATGCTCAGAGTTGCTTTCCCGATTGATATAAACACAAGCAAAGCTACATTTGACGTGCAGTTTGGTGCTATCGAGCGTCCCACTCACTCAAACACAAGTTGGGATTGCGCAAAGTTTGAGACCTGCGGTCACAAGTTCGCAGACCTTTCGGACGGCGGCTTTGGCGTCAGCCTTCTCAACGACTGCAAGTACGGTCACGATATTCACGACGGCGTGATGATTCTCTCGCTTCTCCGCGCCCCCACATTCCCCAACCCCGTAGCCGATATGGGCGAATCGGAATTCATCTACTCGATTCTCCCCCACGCAGGCAGCCTTCACGAGTCTGAAACGCTGAAAGAGGCGTATTCGCTTAACAACCCAATGGTTGCTGTCAAGGCGACGGGCGCAAAAAATGCCGTTCCAGCCACCTTCTCGGCGCTCTCCATCGACTGCGACCACGTAGTTTGCGAGACCGTCAAAGAAGAAGAGGACGGCACAGCAACGGTAATCCGTCTCTACGAGGCGAAGAATATCCGCGGCAAGTTCAACCTTAAGGTGGGGCTTGAAGTCAAGCAGGCGTTCCTCTGCGACATGCTCGAAAATCCAATTTCCGAGCTTCCCATCAAGGACGGCATAATCCCGCTTACCATTAACGGATTCGAAATTCTTACTGTTAAATTGGTTTGACACGACTGCAAATTCAATCTTTGATTTTGCGTAAAACATGCAAAATCGAGCATAAATATTGACAAAGATACGACTTTGTGCTATACTCAATTTGCAAGTGACACGCGTTTGCAAATCTTAGGCAGGAGAAAAAAGCCATGGAAAAGAAGTTTTACTGGAGCTACATGATTCAACTCAGCACTCACATGTGGGCGGATGAATCCACACCGTCCGCAGGATGGTATCTCCCCCCAAAGTACAATGAAAACAATGAAGTCGACGTAGCCGTCTGGGATGAGACGGTCAAGCACCTCGCCAAACGTAAGTTCAACCTCCTGCTCATTGACGTGGGAGACGCCGTCAAGTATGAGTCACACCCCGAAATCTCCGCGCCCGACGCGTGGGAGAAGGATTTCCTCAAAAAGAAGCTTGACGAGGCGCGCGCCCTCGGCATCACGCCTATTCCCAAGCTCAACTTTTCCGCAGGTCACGACACCTGGCTCAAAAAATACCGCAGAATGATTTCCACGCCCGAATATTACAAGGTTTGCGCAGACCTTATCAAAGAGGTTTGCGAGCTGTTTGACTACCCCGAGATTTTCCACTTGGGATTTGACGAGGAGGACGCAAAAAGCCAGTCAAGCTTTGAAATGATTATCGTCCGCGGCGAGGAGCTTTGGTTTCACGACCTCAACTTCCTGGCGGCTGAATGTGCCAAACACGGCGCGCGCCCCTGGATTTGGTCGGACTACGTGTGGGATCACAAAGAGAGCTTTCTGAGACACATGTCAAAGGACATTTTGCAATCAAATTGGTACTATCAGCCCTTTAAGGACAGCTTCCCCGGCGCGGCATACCCATTCAGAGAGTGGATAGACGCCTATGAGCTGCTTGACAAAAACGGATTTGACCAGATACCCACCTGCTCCGCGTGGGTCAACAACGTCAACATCAGACAGACGTTTGGTTATTGCAAGGATAAGCTGTCAGAAGAGCACCTTTGCGGCATTCTCGTGGCGCCTTGGCTAATCACCACGCCTTTCAACGCCCACGATTTGCTGAGAAACGCCGACCAATTCTATTTCTCTCGTGTGGAGCACTACCCCGAAACGCTTTAAGCGACACGCAAATAACTACAAAGGAGCGGTCTCTGCGAGACCGCTCCTTTTAGCACGCCTCGAAAGTATTGACAGAATGCACTGTTTGTGATATACTGTATGTACAAGTTGAGCGAGAGCTGGATGGCTTCACTTTTTGTGAGGGCGCCTTCTTTATGACCTCAGCTTGCTTTTTTCTGTCAGATCAGCAGTAGTAATCTTACCCCGATCTATCAAACATATAATGTAACTCCCCCGCATTTCCCGTGTTTTAAGCCGAACCCGACAGGCACAAGGTCATTGCCATCCACATATCCGCTTATTAAGTTATAAAAATCGTATAATTGTCATAATAATATCGATTCTCATGGCTTTCAACACCACCGGCATTAGAAACAGTTTATTCTAATACAGATAATAATATAGAGCGCATTTTTATCCAAAACACCGCCACCCGCGCATTACGCAAGCGGTGAGCGCAAAGTTCCGAAAAAGCAAGAGGAGCCAACTCTTTTGGGAGTCGGCTCCGTTTCTTGTATTCAAGCGATTCGGCGCGCAAGCGCAGCGCAGAACGTGCCTTTTAACATTGTCGCTTAATGGTGCGCAGCCACACGGCGTCTGAAAAGAAGCGAGATACACCACGCGCCCGCAAGGGCTACAACGGTATATATAACTCGGCTGAGAATCGCGTCCTGACCGCCGAAAAGCCATGCGACGATATCAAACTTAAAAAGCCCGATGCTTCCCCAGTTAGCCGCGCCGATTATGGTCAATATTAATGCTATTCTATCGGTAATCACTGTTAGTTTCCTCCGTTTATGGTTTTTATTGCTATTAGCGGACACACTACTTTGTCCGTTCACACATAGTTTTTCCCAACGTTGTGTGAATAATTCTCTCAAAAAATCGGCGTTTTTTCCTCAACTTTCAATTTTTATCGCTTTTTTCTGATAAAATTGCAAAAAAGGCTTGAATATCAGCGCGTTTTGTGGTATACTAATCTAAATGTTTGTATTTCGGAGGACGCTTTGAATAAAACCTTGAAACTCCGCTCGGGAGCTGTTATCCCTTGCATCGATCCATCCACCGCCGAAAAGAAAAACTACCTTTCAAGATACGAGCTTGGACGCCTGCACCTTATGCCCGCAGGCGAGCCGGTTGCGTTCTCGGAAAACGATGACGGCAGTGTAAAATATTACTTCGACTCCGAAAGAATAGTCGAAGCCCCGCCCGAGCTTTGGTACGGTTCGGACTCCAAAAAAGAAAAATACATACTCGGCAACGGCACGCCCATACCGAGAATGAACATAAAAAGAGCCGCCGCGCAGGGCTTTTACACCCGCGACAGACTTACAATGATGAACTACGAGACGGTTGAAGAGCCCGTCGCATACACCATGCGCGACAACGAGCCTCTCTTCTTCTACGACAAAAAGACGGCCACAAGACTTCCTCTTATGTGCGTCAAGTGCGGCAAGGACGTCCGATTCCGCCGTAAGCTCTGCCGAGCTTGCTACGAGGAAGATCTCGTTGTAAGACGCGCCCAGGGCGACGAGCATAGAGCCACACACTTCGGCATGGACCCCGAAAGAGTTCTGTTTTTCGACCTTGAGCTTACCGGATTCTACGACCGTGACGAGATCATTTCCATCTCGGTAGTCAACGGAGCAGGCGACTTGGTGATGAACACCTTTGTCAAACCGGTTCACACACACAAGTGGAAAAAAACCGAAAAGATACACGGAATCACCCCCGAAATGGTCGAAGATTCACCCACACTCGAGGAATTGATACCGGATTTGAAACAAATGTTCTATAACGCTGATGCGATTATAGCATACGGTGTTTCAACAGACTTCAGCCACATCAAGCATATTTACAAAACCGAGGCAGAACAGCAAGCGCTTCACGATAAAATTTGCTGTTGCGCCAATGAATTTGTCAGATACATTCACGAACACTTGCCCGATCAGGTTCACGCGTCACTGACCGACGCCATGGAGTGTCTCGGGATCGAGTGGGACGGCATTCCCCACTCCTCTATTGCAGACACATACGCCTGCAAAAAGGTCTGGGAGCATCTTTTCCCCAACTATTACAAGAAAGCATAGGGATTTTGAACGTCCGCTCCCAAAAGCGGGCGTTCTTTTAAGAAATTTTTGAGAACAAGGATATAATATAATGAAGGAAATTTTGTTATGCAAATACGGCGAAATCGTTCTTAAAGGAGCCAACCGTAAATATTTTGAGGACACTCTTTGCCGTGAATTAAAGAGAAAAGCCAAAATACACGGAAATTTTGACATTTACCGTGCCCAAAGCACAATATATATTGAACCCAAAGACGAAATGTGCGACTTTGAGGGAATGTTTAACTCGGCTTGTAAAGTATTCGGCATTACCTCGGTATGCCGTTGCGCTATTGCCGAGAAAACAATTGAAGACATTTCAAAGGTGGTAAGCGAATATATTCCAAAATTTCTTGAGGGCAAAAAAAGCTTTAAAGTTGAGTGCAAGCGCTCCGACAAAAGCTTCCCTCTTAACTCCATCGAGCTGGCTCAGCAAATGGGCGGCGTTGTTTTGTCAGCAATGCCAAGACTTAAAGTTGACGTACACAACCCCGACGAAACAGTTGTAATAGAGATCAGAGAATTCGGCGCTTATATTCACGCCGGACGTTTTAAAGGCGCGGGAGGAATGCCCATCGGCACGAACGGAAAAGCAATGCTGCTGCTTTCGGGAGGAATAGACTCTCCCGTTGCAGGTCATATGATAGCCAAGCGTGGCGTCAAGCTTGAAGCAATTCATTTCGAATCTTTCCCTTACACAAGTGAGCGCGCCAGAGAAAAGGTTCTTGAGCTTGCCAAAATCGTCTCCGAATATTCGGGAGATATCGACGTGCACGTAGTATCACTGACCAAAATTCAAGAGGAAATCGCTAAAAACTGTAACGAAGACTATTTCACACTGCTCTTGCGCAGATATATGATGGCAATTGCCACCAAAATTGCGCATCAACGCGGTTGCGGTGCACTTATCACCGGTGAAAGCATCGGACAGGTCGCCAGCCAAACCATGCCCGCCATAGGAGTGACCGACTGCATGTCTGATCTTCCGGTTTTCCGCCCCTGCATAGGACTTGACAAAGAAGAAATCGTTCAGATTGCGCGCAAAATCGGTACGTTTGACACATCTATACTCCCCTTTGAGGACTGTTGTACAGTATTTACCCCCAAGCACCCCAAGACGCGCCCCGAGTTATCTAAGGTAGAAGAAGAAGAACGCAAACTTCCCTTCGACGAGTTGGTAGAGGATGCTATGTCAACAATCTATTCTCACCATATTTCGTTTTACGAAAACTGACAATTTGCGATGTTCCACGTGGAACATTCGTTATCAAGCCTCAAATCACGCTAAAAGGTGAAAATTTATGATCAGAGAAGAGTTTTTTGAACTATACAAAGATATTTTTTATAAAAACAGCCTGCAAGAGTTTTGCACAGATGACATCATAAACAAGATGTTCAGGATGAGCGAACATATGTTGGAAGTGAACGCAAACATGAACCTCACAGCAATCACGGACACCGCAGATATAATCGCAAAGCACCTTGCCGATTCAGTTTTGGCAGCAAAATATATTCCCCACGGTGCAAAAGTCTGCGACGTGGGATGTGGAGGCGGCTTTCCGTCACTTCCATTGGCAATAGCAAGGCCCGACCTGACCATTCTCGGCATCGACAGCACAGAAAAGCGAATAAATTACGTTAATGAAAGCGCAAAACTGTTAGAACTACCCAATCTTGCCGCCGTATCGGGCAGAGCCGAAGAACTATCGCAATCTCTTGAATACAGAGAAAAGTTCGATATTTGTATTGCGAGGGCCGTAGCGAGCCTTCCCGTACTGTCTGAGCTTTGTATCCCTTTTGTAAAATTGGGCGGAAAATTTATCGCCATGAAAGGCAAGTTAAGCGACGAAGAGCTCACAAACGCCCCGGAACTGTTAGGTGCGGAGCCAATTAAGGAGCCAAACATTAACAGATATGAGCTTATTACCACGCAGGGATCCGAGGGAAGATGTATAGTTATAGCAACAAAAAAGAGCCGCACAAGCCCAAAATACCCAAGAAACTACTCGCAAATCAAAAAGAAACCTTTATAATCATTCGCCACCCGGCAAAACAGCTCAGGGTGGCGATTTTTTGTTCCACGTGAAACATTTTCCGACCTTAAAACGCCAATTTCGTCAAACTTCAAATTAATTCCGTTTCAGCACCGTTAATTCGAGCGCACAATAACAAACCAACAACATTAATTTTCACTTTTCATATGAATCGACAACTTTCGCATACAAGTAATGCTATTATATAATAAAAAGGAACAAAAAGTTAAAGGAGAGCGTATGAAAAAGAAAAACATTGTAAAAGAAGTATACAAAGAAGAAAAAATCAACGCAATTGTATATTCAATCAAGCCATCACAAATAATTCCAAACCCAAATCAGCCGCGAATCGAATTCGATATCAACGAAATCAGCAAATTGGCAGACTCCATCAGACGTTACGGATTGCTTCAACCGCTAAGCGTGCGTGAAATCAACAGCCCCGGGGCTATTATGCCGCTGTACGAGTTGGTTGCAGGCGAACGACGCTTCAGAGCATGCAAAATGCTAGGCATGGAATATATATCCTGCATTATCATCAACGCAACCGAAGAATCCTCGGCAGAACTCGCAATTATTGAGAATTTACTGAGAAAAAACCTGAATTTTTTCGAGCAGGCGCAAGCTTTTTCAAGATTATCAACCGTATTTTGCCTAACGCAAGAGGAAATTGCCGCAAAAATGAGCCTAAGCCAATCAGCAGTAGCCAACAAGCTGCGCCTACTAAAATTAACGCAGGAAGAACAATTAATGATCATTAAATCCGATCTTAGCGAGCGACACGCTCGCGCATTGTTAAGAATCGCAAATCCAATTGAGCGCAAGCAGGTTTTGGAATACGTTGTTATCAACAAATTAAATGTAAGTCAAACCGAAAAATACATTTCCGAACTGATCGGTGGAAGCAAGCAACCGCCACAGGCGCAGGCGAAAACAAGCTATACCCCCGAAAAGATATGCACAAGCATATACAGATACATAGCAAAGCTCCAAAAAGATAGCAAAAATCTAATTATTAACCGCAGAAGTGACGACAAATCAATCACAATCACTTTAACCGTTCGCAAAAACGCATAGGTATGTTCCACGTGAAACAATTTTCGACAGCAAGCACCTCCAATGTTTCACGTGGAACATTTTTCGACAGCAAGCGCCCATGTTTCACGTGGAACATTTTCAAAATCAACTATTTTCGACATTTTTTAAAATTATTTCTCAAAAAACTGTTGCAAATATCATAACATTGTGATATAATATAACCGTATAAAATTACCAAGGAGATAATCAATGGCAAAAATCATATCATTCGCCAATCAGAAAGGCGGCGTAGGTAAAACAACGTCTGCCATAAACGTAGCGGCGTCACTTGGCGTGCTCGGACACAAGGTTCTCATCATCGACCTCGACCCGCAGGGAAACACCACCAGCGGTCTCGGCGTAGCCAAAAAGCAGCTTCCTGTGTCAATAATTGACGTTTTAACTGGAAAAGCCGAAGCAAAGGACGCAACTCTCGAAACCGAGTTCAACAATTTATGGCTCATTCCCACAGATAAAAGTCTCGCAGGAGTGGAATTTGAGTTCTATGACCTTTACGAGAACGACGAAATGCCCTATCGCCTCAAAGAAGGTTTGAAACCCGTACTCAACAGTTACGATTATATAATAATCGACTGTCCTCCTTCGCTTGGAATGCTTACAATCAACGCATTTACCGCAAGTGACGGAATAATTGTCCCCATGCAGTGTTCCTATTACGCAATGGAAGGACTTTCTCAGCTCATTCAGACAATCAAGGGCATAAAAAAGAAGTTCAACCCCGAGCTTACGCTCAGCGGAATACTTATCACCATGTACGACGGCAGATACTTGCTTTCCATGCAGGTAATGACAGAACTTAAGAAGTACTACGCAGATAAGATATTCGACACCTGCATTTCGAGAAACGTAAAGCTCACCGAAGCCCCCGGCTACGGAAAGCCCGCGTACTACTATGACAAGAACGCAAAGGGCGCAAAGCAGTACCTTGAAGTAGCAAAAGAACTTGTGGAAAGAATATAATATAATAAGGAGGACTTTGAAAATGGCAGAAAAGAAACAAAGAGGCGGACTTGGCCGCAGTTTTTTAGATATTTTTGAAGACAACGAAATGGCATCCGGCAACAGTGGCCCCGCAGAAATGATAAGACTCTCTGAGATAGAGCCCAGAAAGGACCAGCCCAGAAAGAATTTCGACAAAGAAGCGCTCGAACAGCTTGCCGATTCCATAGGCAGATTTGGTCTTCTTCAGCCCATAGTTGTGCGCAAGAATCCCGACGTTCCCGGCATGTACGAGATAATCGCGGGTGAAAGACGCTGGAGAGCCTCAAAACTCGCAGGTCTTACCGAAATACCCGCAATGGTCATCGACAGCGACGAGCTCAAAACCGCGCAGGTATCAATCATCGAAAACGTGCAGAGAGAAGACCTCAATCCCGTTGAAGAAGCTATGGCTTACGCCGCGCTCATAAACAATTTCGGACTCAAACAGGAAGAGGTTGCGGCACAAGTTGGCAAGAGCCGCCCCGCTATCGCAAATATGCTTCGTCTTCTCGACCTTCCCGAAGAAGCCCTCGAAATGCTCCGCGACGGAATGATCACCGCAGGACACGCAAAAGCACTTCTCGGACTCAAGGACGAGGATAACATCCTTCCTCTTGCAAGAAAAATTGCCGAAAGCATCGAAAATGAGTCACCTCTTTCGGTTCGCGAGGTTGAAAACGCGGTAAGAAAGCTCAACGAGCTCGCAGAAAAAGAAACTGACGAAGAGCCTGAGCTTCCTTCGCCCTACAAAGCGATGGCTCGTTCTTATATGAAAGACCTTGAGCATCGTTCTCAGGAAGTTCTCGGACGCAAGGTGAAAATCATTCAGACCTCAAGAAAGCGCGTCGTTGAACTTACTTTTGACGACAACGATGACCTCGAGGCTCTTCTCAAGACCATTTGCGGAGACGATATCTTCGTAGAAGGCTAATTTTTGAATGTTTCACGTGAAACATTTGTCGAAACACAGAAAGGAACTATCAAAATGCTTGACATTAAATATATAAAGGAATGCCCCGATGAAGTTGTTGACAGACTTGCGATGAAGGGCAAAGACGCAAAAGAAGAAATTGAAGCGATTCTCCGCCTTGACGGAGAGAGACGCGAGCTTATCGCCGCTATTGATTCGGCTAAGGCTGAGCAGAACAAGACCTCTAAAATGATTCCCCAGATGAAGAAAGAGGGCAAGGATACCACTGAGCTTTTCGCAAAAATGAAACAGCTTTCGGCTGACACTAAGACAAACGAGGAAAAGCTTAAGGAAGTTGAAACGCAGCTTACTTCCTTCATGCTCGGACTTCCCAATCTCCCCGACACCGACCTCAAGCCCGGCGGAAAAGAGAACAACGAGCCTCTCAGATACCACGGAGAGCCCAGAAAGTTCGATTTTGAGCCCAAAAACCACGTTGATATCTGCACCGACCTCGGTCTTATCGACTACAAGAGAGGTACAAAGCTTTCCGGTAGCGGATTCTGGATTTACGGCGGCATGGGCGCGCGACTTGAGTGGGCGCTTCTCAACTACTTTATCGACACGCATCTCGCAAACGGTTACGACCTTATGCTCGTTCCCCATATGCTCGGCTACGAGTGCGGACTTACCGCGGGTCAGTTCCCCAAATTCCAGGACGACGTTTACTGGCTTGAAACCGCAGAGGACGAGAGACGCAGATTTATGCTTCCCACAGCAGAAACCGCGCTTGTTTCGCTTCACAGAGACGAAATTCTCACAGAGGCTGATCTTCCCAAGAAATATATAAGCTACACCCCCTGCTTCAGACGCGAGGCGGGAAGCTACCGCGCCGACGAGAGAGGAATGGTAAGAGGACATCAGTTCAACAAAGTTGAAATGGTGCAGTATACTCTCCCCGAAAAGAGCGATGAGGCATTTGAAGAGCTTGTTGCCAACGCCGAGAACATCGTTAAGGGTCTCGGATTCCATTTCAGAACAGTTAAGCTTGCGGCAGAGGACTGCTCCGCTTCCATGGCGAGAACATATGACATTGAGATTCACATTCCTTCCATGGACGGTTACAAGGAAGTAAGCTCGGTTTCCAACGCCCGTGACTACCAGGCAAGACGCGGCATGATGAGAGTTAAGAGAGAAAACGGTAAGATTGAATATCTCCACACCCTCAACGGAAGTGGACTTGCGACAAGCCGCGTATTCCCCGCGATTGTTGAGCAGAATCAGAACGCCGACGGCAGCGTTACCGTACCCGAAGTTCTTCGCAAGTACGTTGGCTGCGATATAATCAAAAAGTAATAGACTAATAAAGTTTTGGCAGTAAAAACATTTTTACTGCCAAAATTTTTAAATAAGAATTATATATAAGGAGAATAAATTGAGACAAATTGCGCTTGCAACAAGCTGGAACGAGTTCTGGAGTAATATTCTGAACGGAATTCGTGAATTTTTCAATCCGGATTTATCGGGATACACCAACTTCAACCTCGGAAGCAACGGGATAATTAACATACACGTAATAGTATTTGGAATATTCATCGGCGCGTTGGTCGCCGCGGTGTATTCGATATACACGAAAAAGATTCTTGGCGAAATGGTAAGAAAGCTTATCGCTGCCGAGGCGTTTAGTCCAGAGAAGTCAATGACGCTCGAGGAACTTGGACTTTCAAAAAACATTTTGATAAAACACGCGCTCAAGGGTTACACACTTGGCAGAGTGGTAAACAGTATTGAAAAAGACGAATTTATCACAAAAACAAACGAGGCGCGCGTAATATACGAAGAAAACAGAAAGAAATCGGCAAAGCAGGGAAAGCGAATCCCGTCCTTTCCGGAGCCTACGTTTAAAATCAAGCCTGATGAATGTCACTACTATATTGCGGAAGAAAAGAAATACACCGCGGAAATGCGCTTCAACGCCAACGGAAGCGGTTACGGAACCTTTTTCTTCGTATTGCTTATAGCTTCGATATGCGTAATTATCGTTTATGCGCTTCTACCTCAACTGCTTACGCTGATCGACAAATCATTAAACGATTTTACAGTTCAAGGCAACACCTACGTCCCGTGACAATAAGTAATAGAACGAAAACAAAAACGCCATCATTCGTATGGCGTTTTTATTTGTTTTTCAAATTGTAGTTTGTCCTCGCCGGACGGGCCTGTTGCCTTCGGCGCCCACGATTTAGGGATTGTGCGAACAACACGGTCGCACTCCGAAAAATGTCGGCTCGACACCGCCATTTTTCTGCACACGAATGGGATTGATGTGTTCAAATTGTAGTTTTTAGGTGTGTTCGCACAGCAGCCACGTGGAGCCCCCACCGGCGAGGTGGCGCCAGTCAAGGG
>JAZKYO010000009.1:0-8274 GCA_045612185.1 Eubacteriales bacterium | reverse complement strand
ACGGATGAGTCGAATTGCCTCGGCAATTCGGATAACAAAGCCAAGGCTTTGTTACGTGTTGGGATGCGAAGCATCCGTTAAATTGCAAGGGGATAACGCGCCTGCGGGCGCTACACCTCATCACCGCATTCTGCGGAGCTTCCCCTCAAGGGGAAGCCTTCCATACCAATTTACTCACCGATAAACTACAATTTGAAAAATCATTTCTGTTAATACGAAAGAAAACCGCTGTTGTTTAGACAGCGGTTTTCGTATTGCGTGATGTATGTTTGCACAATCCCAAAATCGTGGGGGGCGAAGCCGTGACGCCTCGCCGGTCAGGCGCGGTGAGGACTTATTTTTTGAACTGCGCACCGAGTGTCTGGCAAGCGCGGTAGTCCTGACCTTCCTTGTCCATTCCAAAAGCGTTCCACATTGCGGGACGGAAAATCTTGTCCTCGGGAACGTTGTGCATGCTTACGGGAATGCGGAGCATGGAGCAGAGCGTGATAAGGTCGGCTCCGATATGTCCGTATGAGATGGCTCCGTGGTTAGCGCCCCAGTTGTTCATAACGTCGTAGGCGGTCTTGAACGCACCCTCACCCGTGCATCTGGGAGCAAACCAAGTGCAGGGCCAGGTGTAGTCGGTGCGCTTCCAAAGTGTGTCGCTTACCTTTTCGGGGAGATGTACCGTCCAACCCTCGGCAATCTGAAGGCACGGACCGAGTCCCTTTACAAGGTTGAGTCTAATCATAGTAACGGGCATCTCCGCCTTAGTCTCAAAACGGGATGAGTATCCACCGCCACGGAAGTAGCCAAGGTCGGCGTAGTTCCATGTGGTCTCTGCCATAACCGCCTCGCAGTCCTTGTCGGTCATTTCAAACCAACGCTTCATAACCGCTTCACCATTTTCGTCCTTTACCGCGCCGTTTGCGTCAAGACAGCAAGCGCCCGAGTTGATAAGGTGAATAAAGCCGTCGGCATCCTTAGCCTTACCCTCAATGTCGTAGCCCGTGCATTTCTTAACAGCGTCACCCGACCAATAGGTGCGCACGTCGGCAAACATTTGCGCGCGGTTTGTAAGCAGCTTCATAAAGAGCATGCCGATGCCGTTGAGAACGTCGTTTTCGGTTGCGGGAATATAGGGCTCGCGCGCTCCGCTCCAGTCAAAGGAGGTGTTGAGAAGCGCCTCGGGAAAGTCGCAGTTGGGATAGAAGTCGGTCCACTGTCTCTGACCCTGGAAGCCCGCCGCGATAGCGTTGTGGCCTACCATTTCCTCCTCACAGCCTGCGGGAAGATTCTTGTTTCCGTTCATAAGGTCCTTGATGATTACCATCATTTTAACAACAAATTCCCAATCCGCGTCCTTCTGCTCGCGGCTTCTCTGAAGCTCCTCGGGGTTTTTGTCAAAGCCCTCGACGCAGTATTTCTTTGCCCAAGCGAGAGCCTTTTCGTACTCTGCTTTGTCGTAGATTTCCTCGGTCATTCTGCGGATAATCTCAACCTCGTCAACCGATTCCACTCTCATGCCGAGATAGTCCTCGATAAAGTCGGTGCTTATGATAGATCCGCCGATACCCATGCAGACAGAGCCTATCTGGAGATAGGATTTTCCGCGCATAGAAGCCGCCGCGACAGCCGCGCGTCCAAAGCGGAGAAGCTTTTCTTTTACGTCTGCGGGAATTTCGGTGTCGTCAGCCTCGCAAACGTCGTGACCGTAGATTCCGAAAGCGGGGAGCCCCTTTTGCGCGTGGGTAGCAAGAACCGACGCAAGGTATACCGCACCGGGACGCTCTGTGCCGTTAAAGCCCCAAACCGCCTTTATGGTGTCCTTTTCCATATCCATTGTTTCCGCACCGTAGCACCAACAGGGGGTTACGGTAAGGGTGATATCAACGCCCTCGCGGCGGAATTTCTCGGCGCAAGCCGCCGACTCACCGACACGTCCTATGGTGGTGTCAGCGATTACCACCTTTACAGGCTCGCCGTTGGAGTATCTGAGGTTTTCCTCGAAAAGCTTTGCCGCGCTTTTTGCCATGTTCATGGTCTGCTCCTCAAGTGACTCTCGCACCTTAAGCACACCGCGTCTGCCGTCGATAGTGGGGCGAATGCCTATTACGGGATATCCGCCGATAAGTCTGTTTTCTGCCATTTTTCGTTTCTCCTTTGAGTTTATTTAAGAAAATATTGTCATCTACTTGAATTATAGTTTATTTTGTGCTAAAATACTTGTACAATAGTGATAACTTTTTGTACGATAGTAACTTTTTGGAGGGTTTATGAAATATACCGAATACAGAGAGGCAAAAAAGCACGGCTCTGACGAGTTTCCGCTTCAGTATTATCTGGTAAACGCAAGCCATCCCCAGTACATAATGCCGCTTCATTGGCATGGCGAGCTTGAAATTATCAGGGTAATTGAGGGGGAGCTTGCGCTGTGGCTCAACAACGAAAAGTTTATGCTTTCTTCGGGTGACCTGCTGTTTGTTGACGGCGGCGCGCTTCACCGCGGAGAGCCAAAAAACTGCGTCTACGAGTGCGCGGTTTTTGATCCGAAAATTGTGGCGGGGCGAGGCGGAACAAGGCTTTCGGAGCTTATAAAGCCGCTTTGCTCGGGGCGAGCGGGGGTTTTGCCTACGTGTGAGGCAGCCGCAGAATCGGCGGGAAGGCTTTTGGATGTAGCGCGCGAGGGCGGTAAGTTTTTTGAGCTTAAGCTGGCCTCGCTTATCTGCGACGTTATATATACCCTTTACTCCGAGGGCGCCATAGGCTCGGAGCGCGGCGAGGATAAGCGCACGGGGCACAGAAGGACTGCAATTACGCTCTTGCTTGACATGATAGATAAGAATTATACCGAGAAAATAACGCTTGCCCAGCTTGCTGAGATCGCGGGTATGAGTGAGAAATATCTGTGCCGATTTTTCAAGGCTTTTACGGGCTACACCCCCACAGATTATATAAACCGCTTGAGGGTGGAGCGCGCCTGCTACGAGATGCGATTTAACCATCGCAACGTAACCGAAGCGGCGTATGAGTGCGGCTTTAACGAGATAAGCTATTTTTCAAAATGCTTTAAAAAATACAAGGGCGTTTCACCGGGAAAATACCAATAAGGCGGGGTTGCTGGCGAACATACCGAAAAACCACAATTTTAAAAGCAAAAATATTTGTGAAAATTGCCGCCACGTATTGACTTTTTCTTAATAATATGGTATTATATTATGAATGAACAAAAGGAGATTGTCAACGCTATGAAGGTTACTTTTTCGGGAGCTTCGGCTTACAACGCAGAGAAGAAAAGATTTGATAAGGGAACGGACATGACAGCTATGACTGTTTCTTCTCTTATTTCCTCTGAAATTGACAGCTCTCGTTTTCATATTTTTCCCGGTTTCGCTGATGTGCATGTGCATTTTCGTGAGCCGGGTTTTTCTTACAAGGAGACAATAAGGACGGGAAGCGAGGCGGCGGCGCACGGCGGATACACCACCGTGGGCACTATGCCAAACCTTAACCCTGCTCCCGACTGTCTTGAAAATCTCGGGATTCAGCTTGATGTTATCAAGCGCGATTCGGTGATAAGAACGATACCGTTTGGAACAATCACAAAAGGCGAAAACGGCAAAGAGCTTGCCGATATCGAGGCGATAGCGCCCTTTGTACTGGGATTTTCCGACGACGGCAAGGGAGTTGACGACGCAGGGCTTATGCGCGAGGCTATGACCATCGCGTCAAGGCTTGGCAAGGTCATTTCGGCACATTGTGAGGACGGCACGCAGATAAAGGATTCTCCTGAGGCGGAGTGGAAGGAGATTGAGCGCGACATCAAGCTGGCTTATGAGACTGGTGTAAAATTCCACGTTTGCCACATCTCCACAAAGGAAAGCGTTTCGCTTATCCGCGACGCCAAAAAGAGCGGGGTGGATATAACCTGCGAAACGGGACCCCACTATATGCTGTTTTCGAGACTTCACGAGCGTGACGACGGACGGTTCAGATTCAATCCGCCCTTGCGTGAGGAGGCCGACAGACTGGCGCTTATAGAGGGCTTGGTTGACGGCACTGTTGACATGATAGCAACCGACCACGCGCCTCACTCGGCTGAGGAAAAATCCAAGGGGCTTAAGAGCCTTAACGGAATAGTCGGACTTGAGACGGCGTTTCCTGTGATGTACACCGAGTTTGTGAAAAAGGGAATTATCCCGCTTGAAAAGCTTATTGAGCTTATGGGCGTGGCGCCCTACAAGAGATTCGGACTTGAGCCTAACGGCTTTACGGTATGGAATCTTGACAAAGAGTACGTAATCGACCCCACCGACTTCAAGTCAATGGGACGTTGCACACCGTTTGACGGCAGATGCGTTTTCGGTGAATGTGTGGCAACCGTTGCTGACGGCGAGATCGTTTATATAAACAGCCAAACAAAATAATATGCGGAGGATATGAAGTATGGCAAAAAGAACAGACATCAAAAGAGTAATGATAATCGGTTCGGGACCTATCGTAATAGGACAGGCTGCCGAGTTCGACTACGCGGGAACGCAGGCTTGTCTTGCGCTTAAGGAGGAGGGCTACGAGGTGATTCTCGTAAACTCGAACCCCGCAACCATTATGACAGACACGACCATAGCCGACAAGGTCTATATGGAACCTTTGACGCTTGAGTACGTGGCGAAAATTATCAGATACGAGCGTCCCGACGCGATAGTTCCCGGTATCGGTGGACAGACGGGACTTAACCTCGCTATGCAACTTGAGAAAAAGGGAATTCTCAAGGAGTGCGGAGTTGAGCTTCTCGGAACAAGCAGCGAGAGTATTGAGCGCGCTGAGGACAGAGACCTTTTCAAGCAGCTTTGCCAGGAGATAGGCGAGCCTGTTATTCCTTCTGAAATTACCTACAACCTTGATGAGGCAAAGGCAGCGGCAGAGCGCATCGGCTACCCTGTTGTTCTCCGTCCCGCGTTTACCCTTGGCGGTACGGGCGGCGGATTTGCCTACAATGAGGAGGAGCTTGTTGAGATAGGACTTAACGCCTTTAAGCTTTCTCCTGTTCATCAGGTTCTTATTGAGAAGAGCGTAAAGGGATATAAGGAAATTGAGTTTGAGGTTATGCGCGATAGCGCTGATAACGCCATTACCATTTGCGGAATGGAGAATATCGACCCCGTTGGCGTCCACACCGGTGACAGTATCGTCGTAGCTCCCATTATGACGCTTAACGACCACGATCTCAAGATGCTTAACGACAGCGCTATCAAGCTTATCAGAGAGCTTAAAATTGCGGGCGGCTGCAACGTTCAGTTTGCGCTTAACCCCAATTCCTCTGAGTACTATCTTATCGAGGTAAATCCCAGAGTTTCCAGAAGCTCGGCGCTTGCCTCCAAGGCTTCGGGCTATCCTATTGCGAGAGTTACCGCAAAGATTGCCGTTGGAATGACGCTTGACGAGATTGCCATAGCAAACACCACAGCGGCGTTTGAGCCCAGACTTGATTACGTTATCGCAAAGCTCCCCCGCTTCCCGTTCGATAAATTCACCTCGGCTTCTAACGTGCTCAGCACGCAGATGAAGGCTACGGGTGAGGTTATGGGTATCGGCTCAAACCTTGAGGAGTGCTTGCTTAAGGGTATTCGCTCCCTTGAAATCGGCGCAAACCATTTGCATCTTTCCAAATTCGACCATATGAGTGTGGACGAGCTTCTTGACTACATCAAGGAGTTCCGTTCGGATAACATTTTCGCTATTGCCGAGCTTGTTTATCACGGAGTTTCTATTGAGAAGCTTCACGAGATTACGATGATAACCCCCTACTTCCTTGAAGCGATAAAGAGAATCGTGGATATGGAGGAGAATCTTAAGGCTAAGAGCTTTGACTTTGAGGTGCTCAGCGCCGCAAAGAAGATGGGATTCAGCGACAAATACGTGGCACGCCTTTGGAAGTGCGCCGAGCTTGACGTTTACAACTTCAGAAAAGAAAAGAAGCTTTTCCCCGCGTTCAGAATGGTTGATACCTGCCATACAAACGCGTACATTCCTTACTTCTATTCCTCGTATACCGGCGAGAACGCTTCGGTGCTTACCGACAGAAAGAAGATAATCGTTCTTGGCGCAGGTCCTATCCGTATCGGTCAGGGCGTTGAGTTCGACTACTCCACCGTTCACGCGGTCCAGACTATCAAAAAGGCGGGCTACGAGGCAATTATCATCAACAACAACCCCGAGACGGTTTCCACCGACTACACGACAGCGGACAAGCTGTACTTTGAGCCTCTTACCCCCGAGGACGTTATGAATATAGTTGAGTTTGAAAAGCCTGTCGGCGTTATCGCCACCCTCGGCGGTCAGACGGCTATCAATCTCGCTCAGCCCCTTACTGACAGAGGCGTTAAGATTATCGGTACAGACTGTGCCGCAATCGACCGTGCCGAGGACAGAAACGAGTTCGAGCATCTTCTTCACGAGCTTGATATTCCTCAGCCCAAGGGTCAGGCGGTAACTAATATCGAGGACGGTATCAAGGCGGCGGAGGAAATCGGTTATCCCGTGCTTGTGCGCCCCTCCTTCGTGCTTGGCGGACGCGCGATGCAGATAGTTGCCAAGGAAGAACAGCTTCGTCATTACCTCCGCACCGCGGTTGAGATTGACGAGGACAAGCCCGTGCTTGTTGATAAATATATTCAGGGTAAAGAGGTCGAGGTTGATGCTATCTGTGACGGACGCGACGTGTTCGTGCCCGGTATCATGGAGCTTGTAGAGCGTACGGGTATCCACTCGGGCGACTCTATCAGCGTGTACCCCTCTTACAGCATTTCAAACCGCGTTAAGGGAATAATCCTTCAGTACGCTAAGAAGCTTGGTCTTGGTATAGGTATCGTGGGGCTTTTCAATATTCAGTTTATCGTTGATAAGGACGACAACGTGTTCATTATCGAGGTAAATCCCCGTTCCTCCCGTACCGTTCCGTTCCTTTCCAAGGCTACGGGATATTCGCTTGCGGATATAGCGACCGAGGTGATTCTCGGTAAGTCGCTTAAGGAGCAGGGAATATTCGATATCTACCCCGAGGAAAAGAAGCGCTACTACGTAAAGGTTCCCGTGTTCTCCTTCAACAAGCTTCACGGCCTTGATGCTTACCTCTCGCCCGAAATGAAGTCTACGGGTGAGGCTATCGGATACGACGACAAGCTTCCCAGAGCAATGCAAAAGGCGCTTATTGCGGGCGGATTCTCGCTTCACAACTACGGAACCATCATTGTTTCTCTTGCGGACGAGGACAAGGAAGAGGCACTTCCTCTTGTACGCCGCTTCTACGACATGGGCTTTAATATCGAGGCTACTGTGGGAACGGCAAACTTCCTTAAGGAGCACGGAATCAGAACCCGTGTGCGCAAAAAGCTTATGGAAGGCAGCGAGGAGATATTCGAGTCTATTCGCGCAGGCTACGTAAACTACGTTATCAATACCCGCGCGGTTTTGTCGGGCGTTCATTACGACGACGGTATAGAGATTCGCCGTTGCGCGGTAGAAAACGGCGTAACGCTCTTCTCAAACCTCGATACGGTGCGTATCGTGCTTGACGTTCTTGAGGAAACCACAAACCGCGTATCTACGATTGACGCGAAGTAATTTGAAGATTATGACTAAACAAAGTATTTTTGAAATAAAAGAAAACACTCCCCTTACGTCGAGCGTCTATAAAATGACGCTCGCGGGGGATACCTCGGCTATTACCGCGCCGGGTCAGTTTGTGAATATTAAGCTTGACGGATACTATCTCCGCCGCCCCATTTCGGTGTGCGATTGCGTGGACGGACTTCTCACAATCCTTTATAAGGTCGTGGGCAAGGGCACGGCGCTTATGAGCAAAATGGGAGAGGGAACAAAGCTTGATATTTTGACGGGCCTTGGCAACGGCTACGACCTCTCGCTTGCGGGCGACGCTCCCCTTATGATAGGCGGAGGCGTTGGAGTTCCCCCTATGTATATGCCCGCTAAAATGCTCCGCGCGGCAGGCAAAAAGGTTTCGGTTATTCTTGGCTTTAATACTAAGGACGAGGTCTTTTACGAGGAGGAGTTCCGTGCTCTCGGCTGTGACGTTACGGTAACTACCGTTGACGGCTCTTACGGCGTTAAGGGATTTGTCACTGACGCTATGACTGCGGCGCCGTATACCTACTTTTATACCTGCGGCCCTGAGCCCATGCTGAAGGCTATTTTCCGTGCCTCTGAGACGGAGGGCCAGTTCAGCTTTGAAGAAAGAATGGGTTGTGGCTTTGGTGCTTGCATGGGATGCTC
>JAZKYO010000008.1:0-9050 GCA_045612185.1 Eubacteriales bacterium | reverse complement strand
TGGCACACAGAACGACATGGCTACGATCCGACTTAATGCGCCGGCAAGAACTGTATACAAGTTCATGTGGTTGTCATATATACCCTTATTAGATCCAAGGTTAGAGGTATCTGTCTCCCCCTTATAGAAAACAGTCAGTGCGGGAGCCGCAGCCGTCGCAATTACCTCTTTTGTATCAACGTTAACGTATCTGTCTATCGCTCCGTTTGTGTAGTTAAAAGCACGATACTTGTTTCCGTCCGCGTCTTCATAGATAGTCTGGTCGTTATCACGGAATCTGTACCACGTCCAACCTACGCACGTCTGAGACTCAAGCAAAAGCAAGGTATAGTTTTCGTACATAGTAGCTCTGTCATTCTGCGTGTCAACTATAAGACCTGCGTTGGCTTGGTTACCAAGCTGATAGCCGTTCATATCCACGGCATCGTTTGCTTTCGAGAAAAACTCACTGACAAGCATAGGCTTACCACTGTACTTGTAGATAGTCTTTATAGTCTCGATAGGGGGCTCTACTCCGCCGTAAAGGTTTGCCGAAACCACGTCAAGATATTTAGACGCGGCACGGAGATATCCTTCACTTGTCATATTGGTGTTGTGTATTCTGTTTCCGAGATACATATAATTACCCGCACCCGCAGCATCAAGCGCGTCTGTGACACATTTGAAATATCTATCGTATACAAACGCCTTGAACTCCTCCGAAAGCTCGGGAGTAGCGTCATCAAGCGTGGGGTTGGGCTTGCCCGTCATTTTCATGAGATATGTCCACGCGGCAGCGTAAGAAAAGGCGTTGACAGGTTCGGTATAGTCCAAGGTCAGATAACATGACAGCATATCTACCTGAGAAGGAATCTCGTTATCTGAATAGAAGCCGATTATTTGGTCCTTATACGCGGACAAGCTACCCGTAAGATATTTAGACACCGTTGTGCTTGCCTTGTTATTACAATAAGTTGCAAAATCGGGGTCAAACACGTTCATTGTGTTATTATACATGTACTTTGCAGAACCTCCGGTAGAGATGCTGAGTCCAAGGCCTCCGCTACCGCCACCCATATATCCCGACATACAGCCAAGACTTACCACTTGAGAAAGACCGTTTTTAAAGAATCCATCATCACCGCCCCAATAGGTGTTGATACCGAAACTCTTCATTTCCGCGGTAACTTCCGAATAAAAGTTTTCAGCGTTTGTGTACTTATCGAGAGCCGCGTCCTTTTGCTTCTGGGTTGCGCCAAGCTGAGCCGTATTTATACCAACAGAGAAGAAAGGATTTCCAAGAGGGTCTATAATATAGGTTCTGTTACCGATTTCTTCGGTATGGAAGAAGCCGTTAGCCTCGCCGACTATACCCGAGTTGGTTATTCCTCCGTATTTGTCAAAATTCGACTTGGTACTTGGCGTAAATCCGACAAGAGTCGACATCTTTCTTGCGAAAACAGAGGCTTTCGAAGTACTTGCGGGAGTGTTTGAGTACTTGTTAAACGGAACGGTATAAGCGCCGTTTTTCTTGGTTATATCAACCGCCTCAAGATCGACGGTATCGTATGGCTCGTGGGAATACAGCTCGTCTCTGCCCGTGGCAATCCACTCGTCAACAAGTTTTTCCGCATAGCCCCAAGGCTCGTATCCTGCGTTTTTAAGCTTTCCTATATTTACCTCGTGAGCAAATATCATAGGATGAATCGCAAGACGCGGAACGTTTTTGCCAGAATCCAAAGAATTTATTTTGGTCTGGCTTCCACCACCGTCGTCAACAACGTTTTTAAGCATAAACGAAACCACACCGTCTGTATTGAGGTGTTCAAGAACCCACTTGGTAACGTCAAATCTATTGTATCTGCCACCGGTATACCGCATTTCACCTATTTTATTATTTAAGGTGATATACGTTGACATATTCCTTCCCGTAAGCGTATCGCCACTCCAATCGGAGTTGACCTCATACACCTCGCAAAGCAATCCGCCCGCCGCCATTTCATCCGCATTAAGGGTACGAATAGTATCCACGTAAAACTCAAAATAAATTTGATCTCCACCCGCCAACCTAAGCTTGGCAATATCGGTAAGATTTGAGAAATCAAACTTAAAGAAAGCAAAACGAGTAGTCGAGGACCCTGCACCGTTATTCTTCAACTCAATAATCGAAGACGAGCCAAAGGTATCATTTGTACCGTGTTTTACGTTGGTATCCTCGCTTACATCGAGGGTATATTCTATCTGACTTTCAATATAGTTGAGCGCGGGATAGTTTGAGCTGTCAAGCTCACCGCCCCATATAAGTATTGCGGCATCACCGTATTTTTTTACACCGTTTTCGGTAACGTAGGGTTGAATAACAAACTCTATTCTGTCACAATCGGCTACTATGTCCGAAATTGACAAAACCAAAAGATATTTATATCCCAACTCATCTGCCGACACAAGTATTTTTCCCGACAGAATTGTATCAAAAACCGTTTTGGTGTTTATATCGTACTGCTTCTGATAGCTCTGTCCGTCCAAGGTGTACACTGCGGAAATCTTATAGCCCGCGTTATTGTAATTTTCAATAGAATTAAGTCCCGATACCATACGCAAATTAAAGCATCTGCGTTCAACACCGTCAATAGTCTTTTTTTCAATACCCGTCGTCTGATAAGCTATATAATCGGCAGACGGCTCTTTAACGTATCCTATTCTGTAATCGTTATCCGAATATACAGACACGTTGCGAAGATGTACCGAGTATTTATATCGGTTATCAAAGAAACGAATAATAGAATCGGCAAGCACGTTTACCGATCCGCCCAGCGAGTAGCTAAGCACCTTTTCTCCCCTAAGATAAATCTCACTCGTTCCGCTTTTAGGGCTTACCACGAATCGGATATTGAACCATTCGCCAAGCGGAATTTTTACGTTTGTTTTCTGCTCCGGCTTGTTGAGAGGGTCGTTACCTGTACACAGATAACCTTCGTGGTTAATACGGATGGAACGGTAAGCAGTGCTTGAGGTTGCCGAGGATTTAGTCATCCACGTCACAAAGGACATAGGATATTCCTCGGAAGTCTTACCTTCTGCGGAGCCGCTTGGAAAAGCGTCAAAATACATGTCCGCCTCAACAAAAAAGGTCTCGTAGGTATTAAGAACATTGTTCTTATCATTTACGTAATAATAGCCCTTTGACTCAGTAATAGACAGAACTTTATCCCCGTCCTTTTGTGTAAAAGACACATTGGTGCTTTTCGTAAGAGTATATTCTGTACTACCGTTGTTGTCTGTTGGGCTTGACATGTTGTTAAAATCAACTTGCCATAAAAAATTATTCTCCACACCGTCATCATTAATATCAATAGCGTTTACCGATACAAATGAAAAACAACCGCCCAAGGTAACAAGAATCAATAAAAGTGAAACCGTACGCAATATATTTTTATGCATTTTAGTAACATCACCTTTCAATTATAATATGTGAACAATAACTTAAGTTATAGTATATCACACAAAAACACCGTTGTCAAGCAAATTTATCCATAGCCTCACCTAAAAAAGAAAAGGGGCGGCTATATAGCCGCCCCTAAAGTTTATTTATTGATTGAATCAAAGTAATTGATAAGACCAAAGATATTGTCGCTCATCTTTTTAACAGAACCCGTAAGTTCCTTATAAACGTTCATCTTGTTATCGTAGAAGCCCTTGTTAGAGCCAAGGTTAGAGGTGTCGCCCTCGCCTTTATAATGCACGGTAAGTGAAGGTGCGAACGCAGGTCCGTCCTCAACCACTCTGCCCGTTTCAACGTTTACGTAAGCGCTGATATGGTCATCGGTATAGTCATACGCACGATAAAGATTTCCGCTCTCGTCCTTAAAAATAGTCTGGTCGTTATCTCTGAATCTGTACCACGTCCAGCCTACGCAGGTCTTGGATTCGAGCAACAGAAGCACGTAATGCTCAAAATAATTTGCTCTGTCCTGCTGAGTATTTACTATCATACCCGCATTGGTCTGGTTGCCAAGTGTATATCCGTTCATATCCACCGCGTCGTCAGCCTTGGCAAAGAACTCGGTAACGATAAGCGGTTTGCCCGAATATCTGTAAATAGACTGCATATTGTTGATAATACTCTGGACGTTATTGCCACCGTAAAGGTTGCAGGTAAGCACATCTACGTAATGTCCCGCAGCGCGGAGATATCCCTCGCTGGACTTATTATCGCTGTGGATGCGGTTTCCGAGGTACATATAGTCGCCTGCGCCTGCCGCCTCAAGAGCGTTTGTAACGCACTTAAAGTATCTGTTGTAAACAAACGCCTTGAATTCCTCGGACATTTCGGAATCAATATCGTTTACTGTCGCGTTAGGATTACCCGTGTGCTTTATAAGCCAAGTCCAAGCCGTAGCGTACGAGAAAGCGTTTACGGGCTCGGTGGGATCAATGGTAAGATATCTGTAAAGCATATTTGCCTCGGAGGGGATCTCGTTATCGGAGTAGAAACCGAGAACGTAGGGATTGCCGAGGTAAGGCGCAACGGTTGTAGCCACCTTATTGTTACAGTAGTTTATAAAGTCGGGGTCAAACACGTTCATCGTGTTATTGTGAAGGAATTTTGCCGAACCGCCCGTGGAGATACCAAGGTTAAGGCTGCTTCCGCCCATGTAGCCCGAAATACAACCGAGACCTATCGCGCTCACAAGCTTCTTCTGATCCATAAGCTCCTTGTCACCGCCCCAATAGGTGGTAATGCCCATGTCGCGAAGCTCTTGCGCGATTGCCTTATGGAAGTTCTCCGCACTACCGTACTTTTCAATAGCCGCTTCCTGCTGATGAGTGGTAGAGCCAAGCTGAACCGTGTTTATTCCCGCGGCAAAGAAAGGATTGCCTATGGGGTCAATAATGTAGATGCGTCCGTTATGTGTTTCGGTATGGAAGAAACCGGTGGCTTCGCCCTTAATTCCCGAGTTGGAGATTCCTCCGTACTCGTCGTATTCCGAAAGCGTGCTTGCGGTATATCCCTTAAGTGTGTTAAGCGTACGGGCATAAACCTTTGAGTTCCATTTGCCCGAGGGGGTACTTGCCTTCCAGTCAATCTTTACGGTGTAATCACCTGTGGGATTAGCATTTTCAACCTTCCAATTGCTTATCGCGTCCTCGTTAACGGGGGCTGAATAAATTTTGTCATAGTCGGTCCTGAACCACTCGTCAACAAGCTTTTCGGCATAGCCCCAAGGCTCATATCCAATATTCTGAAGCTTGTTGAGGTTGATTTCGTGGTTGTACATAATGGGGTAAATAACAAGTCTGGGAGCACCTGAGCTTGCCTCGGAGGAAGCAACGCTCATCTGTCCGCTTTCTCCATCGCTTTCAACGTTGGAAATCTTGAAAGCTACCGAGCCAATACCCGCATGCTCAAGAACGTAGTCAGTAACGTCAACCTGCGTATATCTCTTGGCTTGATAACGGACGTCGCCTATATACTCTATCTCAGAGGCAAGATCCTTGTAATTCTTACCGGTAAGCTCTGTCTCGGTCCAGTTTGTATCAACACCGCAAATATCGGCAAGAATACCGCCCTCAGCGGCCTCGTCCTCTTTAAGCGCGCGGTGAGAATTTACGTAGAACTCAAGATAAATACGACTTGAGTTAAGAAGTCTCTTAAGCGCCATATCGGAGAACGAGAACTTGATATAAATTTCTCTTGTATAAGGATTATTATCTCCGTTGTTCTTAAGCTCAAAATTAGTCTTTTCACCAAAGTTTTCGGTATTGTTGAGTCTTACGTAGGTGTCGTCGGATGCGAAAGCGGTATACTCAACCGAGCTTTCCGCATAGGAGAACGTAGGATATCCGTCCTTAAGATCGCCCGACCAGGAAAGTATAGCCGCGTCACCGTAGTTACGAAGACCGCCTTTCTTTACAAAGGGCTTAACAACTATCTCAACGTGACCCTTATTTGCGGGAATATCCTCTACGGGAATTGCCGCCATATAGGTTGTTCCAAGTGACTCCGCGGTAACTGTTTCTCCCGCCGAGAGAAGCGATTCGTAAACAGTCGTCGAATATACGTTTTTCTCCTTGGAAACTATCTGTCCGTTTTCTTCCCAAAGAGTTGTAACCTTAAAGCCCGCGTGGTTATAGGTCGTAATATCCGCTATATCGGTTCCCGCAATCAAACGGAGGTCAAAGGTATTATTCTCAACCTTGGTAGTCTGATAAGCGAGGTAATCTGCGGAATCCTCAGAGATAAGACCTATACGGTAGGAGCTGTCGGTATACACTGAGATATTGCTGAAATAAGCGGTATAAGCGTAGCGCGCGTCAAAGAAACGCACCTGCGATCTTGCAAGCGTACTGGGCTTGCCAAGCTTATAGCTGAGCAGGTTCTGTCCGTTGATATACACCTCGCAGAAGCCCGTAAGGGGGCTTACAAGGAAACGGATATTGAACCACTCGCCAAGAGGAAGCTTAGCCTCGCTCTTCTGCTCGGGCTTGTTAATGGGGTCTGCTCCCGTGCAAAGATAGCCCTCGTCGTTAATACGCACCGAGCGGTAAGTGAGAGAGCCCGTTTCGCCGCCCGTAATCCAGGTCATAAATGACATGGGGTATTGTTGAGGGGTTCTGCCTCCCGCCTCTCCCGAGGGGTAGGATTCAAAATACATATCAGCCTCAATAGAGAAGGTGTCGTATTTATCAAGAAGGTTATTAACGTCGTTGATTATGTAATGGCAGCTGCCGTTAACTACACCAAGCGCCTTTTTGCCGTGGGCGTCCATAAGCTTTACGTTTTTACCCTCAAGGGTGTAATCGGTGCTTCCCATATTATCGGTAATACTTGACATCTTATTGAAATCAAGTTCCCAAAGGAAATCGGGAAGCGGCTGTTCTTCAATGTCAATCGCCGAGGTTGGGTAAGACATAAAGCAAGACAACAGCATTACAAGCGCCAGTAAAAGCGCGGAAAGTTTTACGAAATTTCTTTTAGTCTTCATGTGTTCTCCTTTCATGCAAAGAACTTTTTCCATCCATTGCATACCATATATTTTATCACATTTTAGAGATTTAGTCAATAAATACAACCGAGTTTTAACAAATGAAATGTCAAAACAGCACCTTGCACAATTCAAAGCATCTTTTTTTGTACAATTTAACTCTACGCATCAATAATATAAACAAATTCAAGTAACGCAAATTTCACACATTGAGGATTTTGTCCGCAAGACCCAAAATTTTATTGACTTTTGTCTATTATGGTGATATAATGTAAAAAAAAGCCGCATTGGCGGTATAAGGAGGAGAAAAATGTCAAGAGAGTATTTTTATTTTGACACCGATACTTTTGATGAAGTAGTCGAGGAAGAAGGTCTTGGTTGGAGAATTGAAAACGGAGGATATCTTACCTTTTTTGACGATGAGGGGAACAGTGCTGATATTTCTCCGAACATGATCGCTTATATGTGTTTGGAACTTCCCACACTTTTTAAGAAAGGATTTTTGTCAATCACCCTCACCGAGGAATACAATGACACATTCCTTCAGGCAGCGTTTGACCTGAAGCTTCTTAAGAAGCAGTATAAGACATCCTATCTTCATTGCTGCGCATTTGCGATGATTATGGAAGAAAACGGTGTAAGATGCGTCGGAGATCCCATAGACAAATTCGTAAAGTCGCTTTAATTTCATATTTTCAAGTCTGTTTGCCGCGGCAAACAGACTTTTGTGTTACTTTGTATAGACATTTTGAAAAAGTTGTGATATAATAGTAAAAAAAGCAAAGAGGATATGCAATGAACATCACTATAATAGACGGTCACGGAGGGCTTATAGGAGCTCAGCTTGTAAAGGAAATATCAGCGTGCTTTTCCGGTGCGGTTATTACCGCAATAGGCACGAATTCATCGGCAACTGCCGCTATGCTTAAAGCTGGGGCGGATTTTGCCGCCACGGGTGAAAATCCCGTAGTGGTTGCTTGCCGAAAATCCGACGTCATAATAGGACCTATCGGAATCGTTATTGCGGATTCGCTGTGCGGTGAAATCACCCCTAAAATGGCTATTGCCGTGGGGCAGGCATCGGCGTCGAGAATCCTTATCCCCATGAACAAATGCGAAAACATGGTTGCGGGAATAAACGAGACCTCGACCGGAGCTTTGGTTGCCGACGCGGTTGAAAAGCTGAAAAAAATCACCGCAGTACTTGACAAATAAGCCGCAGAGTGCTATAATTAACGAGTGGTTCAGAAGAATCACTCGGAAACAGAAGTTTCTATCAATCCAAAGAATTTTACATAATATTCTTTTAACGATATCAAGAAGGTGTCACGGATTCAACAGGATCGCTGACGCCTTTTTATTTTGAAGGGAGCTTTTATGACAAACAACCTAAAAACACGAAAAATGGTACTCTCAGCGCTCTTTCTTGCGCTTGCGTACGTAATGCCTTTTCTTACGGGTCAGATACCCGAAATAGGAGCTATGCTCTGCCCCATGCACGTTCCCGTAATTCTTTGCGGTTATATTTGCGGTTGGCAGTGGGGCTTTGTTGTAGGAGCGGTCGCGCCGATCTTCCGTTCTCTTACCCTTGGAATGCCGTACCTCTTTCCCACCGCGGTTTGTATGGCGGTTGAGCTTGCGGTCTACGGCGCTGTATCGGGCTTGTTATACAGAGCTTTTCCTCGCAAAAGAATCTACCTGTACTGCTCGTTGCTTATTGCCATGATAGCGGGCAGGCTGATTTGGGGAGCGGCAATGTTTGCTTGCACTGCTATCGGCGGAGGTACATTCGGACTTTCGGCGTTTTTTGCGGGAGCTGTTACGGGAGCTATTCCGGGAATAGCCGTGCAGATTATACTTATTCCCATTATCATGATGATATTGGAGAACAGCTCTTTTATAAAAAACACAATCTGACAAAACGGAGACGGCTATGGTCGCGAATACAAAACAAATTTTAACAGACTATTTACTGAAATATCCTCACTCGGAAATTGAGGATATCTTCAAGTTTCTCTATCAAAGTTCTTTCGGCTGTGAGCATTTGGTGGGGTCTCTTAACACCGCTATTCAGAGAATAAAAGA
>JAZKYO010000007.1:0-4443 GCA_045612185.1 Eubacteriales bacterium | reverse complement strand
CCAACTCCTTGGCTCACAGAACGACATGGCTACGATCCGACTTTATTTTAATTGTGTTTGCATGGACCGTCGAGGACGCCGGTCCCTACAAACGAACGCATTTATGCGCAGAAAAACGAGGCGTTCAGCCGAAGTTTTTCGGATTGCGTGGGTTATGTTCACTCAATCTAAAATTCGTGTGCCGCGAAGCGCATAGGCCCACCGACAGGTGCGGCTAGGACAAAACCTGCGGGAGCTATTGTTTTGGCTACGTACAGAGTTAAACCTTGCATTTTTGCAAACTCCCTCTGTGGCAGAGACTAAAAAATCTATTTTTATAAATTTCTTACCAGAAAAGTTTTTCGGTTCCTTTTTTCAAAAAGGAACAAATCGTTCCCCCGTTCTCCCCTCGCTCCCCCCGCCTTTCCCACTCACAAAGGCGGTCAAAATATACAAAGACCGCGTGGCTGTTGAGGTTGTGGTGAAGTTGATTTATCAACATAGGTTTTCCACAAGTTGTGGAAAACTTTTGCCAAAACTGTGGAAAACTTAAATAATTTCTCTATACAAGAGATTAAAACCTCGAAAAATAAGGCTTTTCGCAATTCTAAAAGCAAAAAATGTCTTGTTTTGTCGACAATTACAAGTTGTTGATAACTCAGATTCCATAAAATTCCAAACCAAACCGTGCGATTTTTTTCGTCACAATGCACAAGAAACGCGTCCCAAATTCGACAATACAATCCAGGAGATAGATATATGCAAAAGAAAGAAAACGGCGCAATGCCAACAAATCGGAGCCGTGTAGTTAAAACCGCGCCCTCCGACTCGGTAATCAAAAGACTTCCTCGTTATTTCAGATACCTTCGAATACTTATGAGAAACGGCATATCTCGCATAAGCTCGAGCGAGCTTTCCAAGATGATGAACGTAACTGCCTCCCAAATAAGGCAGGACCTCAACTGCTTTGGGGGCTTCGGTCAGCAGGGCTACGGCTACAATGTGGAATATCTCTACGCCAAAATCTGTGACCTGCTTGGCGTGGGCGCGGGTCTTTGCTCGGTCATAATCGGCGCGGGCAACCTTGGACGCGCCATAGTCCGCAGTAACATGTTTGACAAGCGCGGAATACAAATAATAGGTATGTTTGACGTCAACCCCCTTCTTGTCAATCAGAAAATCGACCACGTAGAGGTTTACGGGCTTGACTCGCTTGAGGATTTCTGTGGCAAAAACAAGGTGGATTTTGCCGTGCTTACTCTCCCCAAGGAGAATGCTCAGGAGGTGGCGTCGCGCCTTTTCTCGCTTGGCGTGCGCGGATTCTGGAACTTTACGGGTCAGGAGCTTTCGCTCCCCGACGACGCCATTATTGAAAACGTGCATCTTGGCGACTCGCTTATGACGCTTTGTTACAGAGTCTTTGCCGATGAAGATGCGTCAAAGTCCGAAATGGGTGAATGATATGAAAATATTTTTTGAATACGGCAGAAACGCAATTTCGCTTCCGCTTATTCCCGAAAAGTTGCTTTTGCGCGCGGGAAAGGCAGAGCTCAGGCTGTTGCTTGCTCTTGCCGCTGACAGCTCGCTTGCCGAAAATTACGAGGAGCGCGCAGACGCGTTGGCTTCCGACTTTAAAATAACCCGCAGCGCCCTTGACAGCGCGCTGAGCTTTTGGGTAGGTGCGGGAATCCTCTCAAAAGAAAAGGACGGTGCGGTCTCTTCCACCGCCGAGACGGTGAAAGAAAAACTCACTCCTCCCGAGGAAAAGAAACCGCCCCTTCGCGCACGCGTAACCGAGCTTCCTCAGTACACAAGCGAGGAATTCGCAAAGGTGCTTGCCCGCCGTGGCGAGCTTTCCAACCTTATCGAAGAGGCGCAAACTGTGCTTGAAAAGGTCTTTAACGTTACCGAAACTCAGATGTTGGTAAGCATTTCCGAAGGCTTGGGGCTTGACGACGAGTATATTCTCAACCTGCTCGCCTATTGCAAGCGCCTTGGTAAGCCAAATCTCCGCTACGTGGAAAAAACCGCCTGCTCGCTTTACGACAAGGGGGTTTGCACTGCGGCGCAGCTTGAGGAATATCTCAAAACCGCCGACAAGCTGGCGTCGGCAGAGGGCAAAATCCGCAAGATTTTCGGCATGGGTGAACGGGCGTTTACCTCCTCCGAAAGCCGCTTTATAAGCGCGTGGATAAACGACTACAAATTTGATTTTGAGATAATAAAGCTTGCCTATGAGGAAACGGTAAACGCCACCTCAAAGCCCTCTATGCAGTACGCAAACAAGGTGCTTGAAAGCTGGTACACCGAGGGACTTAAGACACCCGATGACGTGGCTAAGGCAAAGGAAAAGCGCAAGGGCGCGCAGTCCTCACCCCAGGCGACGAGCTTTAACGTTGACGACTTCTTCAACGCTGCCATAAACAACGGTTTTGGCGACGACAACCAAGGAGGTTAAAAGTGGGATATAACAGAAACAACCTGAAAAGAATAAAGGAAGAATACTCCACCAAGCATCTTGTAGCCGAGCGCGAGGCGGACAGCCGCCGACAAAAGCTCCACCTGCTGCTTCCCGAGCTTGCCGAGATTGATCGCAAGCTGTCGCGCGTGGGCGTTGAGCTTATGAGCATCGCCATTATGGCTAATAATACCGAAAAGGATAAAAAATTTGCCGATTTTCGCCGCCAAACCGACGAGCTTAACAAAAGGCGCGGTGAGATTCTCGTGGCGGCGGGATATCCCGCCGATTACACCGACGTAAAATACGAGTGCGAGAAATGCTCGGACTCGGGTTACGTGGGCATAAAAATGTGCGAATGTATGCGCGAGGCGCTTATTATGGCGGGATACGAAAGCTCAGGAATTGCGGAACTTCTCCGCACTCAGACCTTTGAGAATTTCTCGCTTGACTATTACAAGCAGAACTCCGACAGCCACAGAATGATGGAGCGCATTTTTGCCTACGCCAAGTCTTATGCCGAGAATTTTAAAAGCGGTGAGGCTGACAGCATCGCAATGTTTGGCGGAACGGGGCTTGGAAAGACACACCTTTCGAGCGCAATCGCCAAAGCCGTTATTGAAAAAGGCAATGACGTGCTTTACGTTACCGCCGTGGGAATGGTGTCCGACTTTGAGACGGAGCAGTTCAACTCTCAGCATATTCCGCGAGGAGAGCTGACCGACAAGTATTTTGACTGCGACCTGCTCATTATCGACGACCTTGGCGCTGAGCTTGCCAACCAGTTTACCGTCTCCTGCCTCTATAACCTTCTTAACGTGCGAATCAACCGCCACGCGGCTACTATTCTCAGCACAAATCTTACACAGCAGGAGCTGTTCAAGAAGTACAACGAGCGCATAACCAGCCGAATTATGGGCGAATTCCGAATTCTTCCGTTCAGCGGTACAGATATCAGAATGCAGAAAATCAAACGCTGAGGACCCGGTACTCAATCTTTTCAGAAAAAATTTTTGAAAAAATATATACAAACGGGGAATTTTGTGATATAATAACCTCGTTAGAAATTTATGGGATTTCAAAGGAGCTATTTATGAAGAAACTTTACGAAGGAAAAACAAAAGACGTATATTCCCTTGACAACGGCAACGTGTTGCTTAAGTTCAAGGATGACTGCACCGGCAAGGACGGCGTTTTCGATCCCGGCGAAAATAGCGTAGGCCTTACAATCGAGGGTATCGGAAAGGCTAATCTTGAGACCTCGGTATACTACTTTGAGCTTTGCAAGAAGGCCGGAATCAAGACCCACTACGTAAGCGCAAACGTTGAGGACGCTACTATGGAGGTTCTTCCCGCTGAGTGCTTTGGTAAGGCTCAGGGCGGAAACGGACTTGAAGTTATCTGCCGTCTGGTAGCAACGGGTAGCTTTATCCGCAGATACGGCGAGTATATCAAGAACGGCACAGTTCTTGAGGGCGGCTACGTTGAATGCACCTTTAAAAACGACGAAAAGGGCGACCCGCTTGTAACGGGCGAGGGACTTGTGGCGCTTGGTATCATGACTCCCGAGATGTTTGAAAGCCTTAAGGCACAGACTCTTGCTATCACAAAGATTGTTGCTGACGACCTTAAGACCATCGGTCTTGACCTTTGGGACATCAAGTTCGAGTTTGGCTACAACAACGGCGAGGTTATCCTTATCGACGAAATCGCTTCGGGCAACATGCGCGTATACAAGGGCGACACAATAGTTGAGCCCGTAGAGCTTACAAAGCTTATTCTTAACAGATAAAACAAAACCGCCATTGTAAAATGGCGGTTTTTTTGTATCAACAGAACGATAAATTGTAGTTTGTAGGGGAGTTGTTCGCACAGCAGCCATCGAGAAAAGTTTTGCGGAGCTTTTTCAAAAGCGACCGCCCGCGCCCGCAGGCGCACCGCGGTTTTTCTTTTTGGTCCTTTTTCTTTTGACGCTCCTTTCTCAAAAAGAAAAAGGACGAGAGACA
>JAZKYO010000006.1:0-8544 GCA_045612185.1 Eubacteriales bacterium | reverse complement strand
GTCCTTTTTCTTTTTGAGTAAGGAGCGTCAAAAGAAAAAGGACCAAAAAGAAAAACCGCGGTGCGCCTGCGGGCGCGGGCGGTCGCTTTTGAAAAAGCTCCGCAAAACTTTTCTCTATTGGGTTTGTGCGAACAACTCCCCTACAAACTACAATTTAAGCCCTTTTTTGTATGCAAAAAAGATAAGTTTTCTGTCAGGTGGCAGAGTCTATTGCTTTTTTGATTGAAAGCATTGTGTCGAGGTTCACCTTTATGACCCGACGGTCGTAGGTGATTAAGCCGTTGGTCTCGTCCTCGACGTCGGAAAGTTGGGTCAGCACTGCGGCGCAAAGCCCCTCGCGGATGGCGGGAACGACTTGGTTGAGGTATAGGTCTTTTATGGCGGCGTCAAGCTCGTCTGCGGTCTCAAAATACTTGTATCCGTAGTTTTTGGTAAGGTTAAAGGAATGTCCCTCCACCTTGTGCGAGTAGCCGCCAAACTCCGAAAGCACCAAGGGGCGCATTCCTTTTTTCAGCTTCACTGGCTTAAAATAAACGTGGTGGCTGTCTACGTCGCTTTCCTTTTCGAAAAACCAGCCCGAAGTGGCGTCAAAAACTCGGCTTGGGTCTGCGGTTTTCATCATTTTATAAAGCCTGTCGGCATCGTATTGCCCCCACCCCTCGTTGAAAACAGTGTAATAGCAGACCGACGGGTGGTTGCAAAGCTTTTTTAGCGTCTCAAGCCCGTCTGCCTCAAAGCGTTCACGGCGCTTTTTTGTGGCACGGTGGCTTATTCCGCGCTTAAGTCCAAGCGTGGGCAGGGCGGTGTCAATGAGAAAGTTGTATTTACCGCTGTTTACAAAGTCCTGGAAAACCGCCATTCCGTGCTTGTCGCAGTAGTAGTAGAAAAGCTCGGGCTCGATTTTTATGTGCTTTCTGAGCATATTGAAGCCCAGCTTTTTCATTTGGAGAATGTCAAACTCAAAGCCCTCGGGCGTGGCGGGAGTATATATGCCGTCGCTGAAATAGCCTTGGTCGAGAAGTCCGTGGAAAAAGTAGGGCTTACCGTTGAGCAACAGCTTGCCGTCCTTTGCCTCGATTGTCCGCAAGGCAAAGTAGGAGGTTATTTTGTCCTCGCCGCACTCAAGGGTGAAGTTATAAAGCGTGGGGGTTTCGGGAGTCCAATTTTTTGGGTCTTTGACGTTAAGCGAGATTTCCTCACCGTCAAATTCGATGGTCTCGCCTCCCTCAAGGGTCAGCTTTTTATGGAGCGCGCCGCCCTTGACCTTTATTGTGGCGGAGTTAAGCGAGGGCAGAATCTCAAGCCTTTCCACATACTCTGTCGGTACAGATTCAAGCCATACACTTTGCCAGATTCCGCTTATGGGGGTGTACCACATTCCGCCACGCTTTCGGCACTGCTTGCCGTAGGGCAGGTCGGTGTCAAGAATGTCGGAAACCTGCGCCTCAAGCTTGTTTTCGCCATCGGTGATAAGCTCGGTAATGTCAAAGGAGAATGGCAGATATCCGCCCGAATGCGAGCCAAGCTCATTGCCGTTTACAAGCACGCGCGTCATAGCGTCAACCGCGCCGAAATGAAGCAGAATTCGCCCCTTGTTGAAGCCGTTTGGCAGGGTGAATGTCTTTTCGTAGCGCAGTTCTTCTCCAATCTCTCGCCCGATGCCCGAAAGAACCGATTCGGGAGGGAAGGGGACGGTAATTTTACCCGTATAGCCTTTGGCTGAAACCTTCCACTCGCCATTGAGGGTGAGATATGAGTCTCGGACGAGGGTGGGGCGTGGGTACTCGCTCCACGGAGTCTCGCTCATTCGCTCCGAGAATGGAGTCATTAAAGTAACCGTTTGTTCTTTTTTCATATTTTCTCCTTAAAAGACACATCACGTCGGCTGTCCGAAATGATGTGTCTTTTTGCATGTCAATTAAATTTAGCTTTTCAGGTTTTCTTTTTCTTAAGAGAAGCCGCAAGGACAACTACCGCCGCAAGGCTGATGAGAACTGCCGCCGCGCAGATATAGACCGCAAGGCTGTCTCCGATTCCAACGGGAACGGTTACCTTGTAGTCGGGAGCGAGGCGAAGAAGGGCAGGTGTGCCGTCCTCGCGCGCAAGCTCAATCGCAAGCCTGTGGTCGCCGCTTGTAAAGGAATTTTTGTCTATATAAATACCGCCTTGACCGTCGGTGACGTAGGTGAACGCCGCCTCGTCGCAGTACCAGGTTACCGTTGCGCCAACAACCGACTCGTTAGAGAACGAGCTTCCGTCCTCGGAGGGCTTTTCGTAGATAAATCTTATATAGCGGTGGCTTTCCAGCTTGCTTGTGTCAACTATGGGGAAAATCATTCCGTCACCAAACTCGTCGGAGTAGTAAACGAGAATTTCGTCGCCGCTTTTAAGCGCGTAATCGCCAAGCTCGCCGTATGGAATATACTCACCGTTGATTCTTACGACGTAGAGGTCCTGACCTCCCTCGGTCTGACCAATCTTATCGCCGTTTATAGCGGTGATGTAGCCAAGGTCAAGACCCTCAATTTTCAGATTGTCGCTTTTGGAGTCGGCAAGCTTGAGTATCTCGAGGACCGAGAAGTTGTTCTGATTGTTGGTGCTTATTTTGTCATAAAACAGGTTTTCGTTTTTTCCCTCAATTCTCACGCTTACTTCAAGCGAGGGTAATGTTGCAAGGGCGGGGAGTGCAGAGACAGCCAACAAAACGAGAACCACCGCCAAAACTAAAATTTTTTTCATTTTTATTTCCTCCTGTGAACTGTTTTAAAATCTGTTACGGTTGGGGGAATCAGCTTTCCCAAAGCAGCTTGAGGCAAGGCTCAAGCATAACCCCTTCGCGGTGGGGAGTGGGAAAACGCATTGTGTATTTAATGACCTCTGAGGTGAATTTGCAAGCCTTGTGCGTTGCCTTCACAAAGCCGTCTCCGTCAAGAAAGTATCCTAGCAGAGCTGAGGCGAAAATGTCGCCCGTGCCCGGGTAGCTTGCCGAAAGGCGAGCGCGTTTGTCCTCAAAAATCTCCTTGCCCTCAGAGCCGAAGGTGATTACCGAATCAGCCGTTTCAAAGCCCGTGACGGCAATTTTTTTCGCGCCAAGACCGAAAAGCTTGGAAATAAGCTCGTCGGCAAGCGACTCTATTTCGTTTTCGCTCATTTCGTCGGTGGGGCGGTATGGAGTGTCGGTAAGAAAGCACGCCTCGGTGTAGTTGGGGGTGATGATGTCCGCCTTGCTTACAAGGTGGCGCATACCCTCTCCCATCTCCTTAGTGTATGTGGAATAAAGCGTGCCGTCGTCTCCCATAACCGGATCAACGAAAATCGGAGCGCCTTTTTTGGCAAAGCTGTCTATAAATTTTGAAACTCGCTCAATTTGCGCCTCACTGCCGAGAAAACCGCTGTATACCGAGTCGAATTCAAGCCCAAGTGACTTGAAGTGAGCCGAAATCTTATCCATTTCGCAGCTCAAGTCGGAAAAAAACATATCGGTAAATCCGCCTGTATGGGTGGATAGCAGAGCGGTGGGAATGGGAACGGTCTGTACTCCCAGCGCGGACAGCGTGGGAATGATTACCGTCAGCGCACACCTTCCAAAGCAGGAAAGGTCGTGTATGGCGGCAACCTTTGGGGGAACGTTGAACATTTTAAACTCCGTTTTTCTGACAGTCCTCGCACTTTCCGTAAAGGACTGATTTTTTGCTGTCTATTGAAAAGCCGTGCTCGGTGAATATGTGGGCGAGAAGACGAGAGCTTCTGCGGCATTTCAGATGCACTAACTTTCCGCAGCTTTCGCATTTCAAGTGCAAATGATGATAACACTCCTCATCACCGAGGTACTGAAATTCAGCCGATTTTTCGCTTTCCTTGAATTTACGCACCGCACCGTCTGTCACAAGCTTTTCAAGCAGGCGGTACAGCGAGCTTTTGCCTATTGACGCCCCCGACTCGGTAAGAGCCTCAAACAGCTCGTCAACCGTAAACGTGCGCTCAGCGTTGCGCGCAAGGAACTCAATAAGCAGTCTTTTACCTACGGTGTTGTATGTGGTCTGTCTCATGGCTTATATAAACGGTCTGCGGTCAAGCACGTTTTTCATCGGCTTTGTGGTGAAAATTTCACCGGGGAGCGCAAGCTGAAGCTCCGAGAGACAGCACACAGAACCAAACAGCGCGTGCAGGTCGTTCCATCCGTCATGGGTTTCGGTGTCTATAGAATCGAGATGTTCGGTGTATTTAATGGCAAAATCACGCATAAGCTCCTTGGCTTCTTCTCGGCGATAGCCTACCTGCCAGGTTGCTCGGTTGATGGGGAAAACCCAGTCGATTTCGCGGAAGCCTACCGATTTACCAAATTCCTTCGTGTTGAGCTTTTCGTTTTCGTACATGTATACAAGCGTGTCGATAAAGGTTTCGGTGTGCGGAAATTGGCGGTGGCAATGGTTGTAGTTAAAGCAATAGTGGAACCAGCCGTTAAGGTGGTGATCTATGTTAAACTTGCCCTCGGGGTGCGCCTCAAGCGTGCCGGCGCGGCTCATGCCGTATTTTGTGTCGCAATGGGCGTCAAGGTAGTCAAAGTAAGCGTTCTGCCACTCAAGGGAGGGTCTTTCCACAATCACCTTTGCGGCAAAAACGCCCGCGCCTTGGTGCGATTGAGGCCAGGGGTGAATTACCCAATCAAGTCCGTCAAGCAGAGCGTGAAGCTCCTTGACATCGTCAAATTTTTTAAGCGCCGTAAAGGGATGAAGCGGATATTTGTCAAAAAGTTCAAGCGCCGCCGTGCAGTGGGCGGTGGTGTGGTATGTGTGGTGGGTGCTTTCGTGGAAAAGACCGGTTTCGGGGTCTTGGAAGCCGCGGAGAGCCTTGATAAAGCCCTCGCGTTCAGCATCGTCCTGCGGGAAAGCGCCTATCATGTAGAGAATATTAGCCGCGTCGGCAACGCCGTAGGGGTTAGAGCCCATTTCGCGGTCACCCTTTTGGTTTTGCCACAAAAAGCGCGCGTAGTCACCCTTGCCAACCTTGTGGCTTTCGAGAGTTTTTTCAATCTTTTGGATAAGTCCGTCTAAGTTTAAACTGATTCTTGACATGATTTTGTCTCCTTTGTTTTTTTCAATTTTATCGCAAAGTTAAATTAAGGTCAAGGTGTATTATTGCTGTTGTTTTGGCAAAGGTTGCTTATTGATCTCTGTTGCCACGGTAAGATAAAACAGCTTGTCAAGCGTTATTTCGGAGGTCTCAAACTCCACGCAAGGGTAGTTTTTTGTGGATACCGAGGAGAGTGAGTCGCTAAGGCGGAAGCCGAGAAGCTTTACGAGAGCTTCTTTTTTTGTCCATAGACGGCTAAGCTCGCGGTGGGTGGGAGCGTTAAGAAAACTCTCTGACTCCTCCACGGTAAAAAATCTGCTAACAAAAGCGGCGGGGTCTTTTATGCGTTTTACCGAGTCCGCGTCTTGCAGGTCAATACCCACGAGCGAGTCGGAAATTGCAACGGCGCACGCACCGCCCGCGTGTGATACGCTGAAATGTATGGGAATTCCGACAAGAAAGGGCTTGCCGTTTTCGGTAACGCTGACGGCGTATTCCTCAATTCCCTCGGCTTTGAGAAGCTTACCAAGCAGAAGCATACCGGCCGCGCGCTCTTTACGCGCGAGACCTTTGGCTTGATTGACGTAGTCGGCGGCGGAGAGGGGAAGCTCGCTCAGGTCGTATTCGTCCGAAACCGCAATAATTTCCACACGGTACATACAACCACTCCCTCCGCGACGGCTTTTTGCCTACATTTATATAAGTATAACATATTCCATCCAACTTTGCAAGAGGTTTTGTAAATTATAGGGGCGTTGTTCGCACAAATAAATTCTATTTGCGTAACAAAAAATCGACGGTATTCCGAGGAATTCCATCGATTTTTGTTTTTTAATATATTCGGTACATGTCGAAGGTATTAAGCAGTCGGGCGGTGAAGCTCACATAACCGTCTTCGTATGTGAAATCAAGCGGATTGCCGTCAGGAAGAAGCGTGACCGATTTTGGAGGTGTGTCGCATTTTACCTTTATTTCAAACGGAGACACGGGGGCGGATTTATAGCCCGAATCAAGGGCAACGCAGTTCACAAGCTTTTCACCCTTTGCCTCAAAGAGAGTTATCTCCACGTGTACGGGGGCGTGACTTTCAAACGAGGGTGCACCGAGAGCGTCGAGGCGCTTGATAAGCGAAAGCAAAATATCACCGTATTCCTCGGTTTCACCGCACTCAAGGGGAAGTGAGGACCAAATTACTCTGCCCTTGCCGTATTTTTTGACAACCACCGCGGGAATCTCGGTTGCTGTTCCGGGCGGGTCGGAGTGTATAGAGACGAATTCAAAGCCGTTGCTTGGTGTGTAGGGAAGCGTAAAGGTTGCCGCCACATCGTCGGGGTCAACTCCCTCTATCTCAAAGCCCTTGCCGTCGTAGGGCAGGGGATACTTGGCGTTGAAGCCGAGGAAGGTCTCCTCATACTCGGGCTTGGGCGTTATATAAAGCCTTTGCTCGGGTATTTGCGCGCCGATTTTGCCGCCTGTAAGCTCTTCCACAAGCTCCCTATTGCCGATTCCGCTAAGATAGAGAATGCCGCCGTTTTTCACGTACTCGCAAAGCCTTGCGTTGTCGGCGCTGTCGGTTTTGTAAAGCAGGGGAGCGAGAATTGCCCTATATCCCTCAAGGCGGTGGAAGCTGCCTGTAACGCCATACGGCACGTGGTTTCTGATAAGCATACGCGAAAGGTTGGTTGCGCCGTTTATTGCCGTCTTTTTTATCCCCATAAAGTCAAAGCGGCTCTTGATGCCGTAATAAATCGCCACGTCCTCAGCCATCTCGCCTCGGAAATAGGGCTCGTAGGGAATCTGTAGCTCAAAATCCGCCCCGAGCCTGTCGTAAAAGCGGCTGTCAAAGCTACCCACGGGGTCGATGGCGTCGATGACAAGCGTTGCTCCGTGGTGCGCAGCGGTAACGGCAATCGCGCGCTTTATTTCGTCGGAGGTCTTTGTCAGCGTGTGCGCGCGGAGCGCGGGCTTGCAACGTGAAATCATGTATTCAAACGGGGGATTCTTGGTAAGATTTTTGTAAAGCTTGCAAGCAAAGGATTGGTTGAAATAGTCTCCGTAAAGGTCTCCGCCGCAGAAGTCGCAGGCATCGTTTACCTCCTCGCCACAGCCGTTCTGACTGCTACCCGACACAAGTGACGCGCCGTTGTGGTAGACCGCTAATGCCGGGTTCTTGCTCTTTACGTATGCGCTGACCTTTTGCGCCCACTCACCCATCCATTCGTAACGCTTGTGTGAAAGCGCGGTGTGCTCGGGAGTTCCGACACTGGGGTTGAGAGGAAGCTCGCCTCCAATCTCGTCCGCCCAACGTTTTTTGCAAGAGTCGCAATAGCAGATTGCGGGCGCGGGCCAGAAGGGCATGTCAAAAAACAGCCCGTCGGGGGCGCAGTAGTCGAGCATTTCGTCGATCTGAGCCTTTACAAACTCAAAATATTCCTCGTTGTTGGGGCAAAGCAAGCCGTATCGCGAGAGCTGCTTTGAGGCGAAAGCCAGCCCGTCGGCGGGCGCCGTGCCGCGCTCGCGTCTTGATTGACCGTTGTCGGTAAGCATGCGCCATTTGGGGTGTCTGTCGTGCTCTCTAGTGTTGAAAATAAGGCTGTAATACGCTATTACGCTGATACCGTTTTCGTGGCAAAGGTCGATAAGACGGCGTATTTCTTCGGGATTTTTTTCAAAATGCCTGTGCATCACTCCGCTTTTGGTGGGAAAATAGCAAAGTCCCACGTGGGATTGCAGATATATCATGGCGTAATTTACCTTGCTTTTTTTGAGGTTTTCGACGTATTTATCAACGTCAAATTCCGAGAGAAATTTCTCGTCGGTGTCCTCAATGTGCATGTCAGCAAGATGACGCCTGTAAAGATTTGAATACCACATAACTAACCTCCGTGCGCGCCTCGGCGCAGTGTGAAATATACCGCCAAACGCAGTCCTTAAGAAGATTTTATCATATATTTCAGGCTTTGTAAAGAGGTGAAAAAGGAAAGCGGAACAAAAAAAGGGTAAAAAACGCCATTTTTTGTCCTACAACGCCATATAAAAATGCTTTTTGAAAAAAACTCGAAAAAAATTCGAAAAAATATAAAAAAACTATTGACAAATCTGTTTTGCTGTGATATAATAGTCAAGCTGATTGATGGCCCTATGGTCAAGCGGCTAAGACGACGCCCTCTCACGGCGTAATCGTGGGTTCGATTCCCGCTAGGGTCACCATAAAAACACTCGAACGTTGTTCGGGTGTTTTTTTGCCGTAAAATTATTGATATAAAAAGGGGCTGTCTCATTAAACAGATAGCTCCTTAAATTTATTATGCACAGATAAATTGTAGTTTGTAGGTGTGTTTGCACAGCAGCCATCGAGAAAAGTTTTGCGGAGCTTTTTCAAAAGCGACCGCCCGCGCCCGCAGGCGCACCGCGGTTTTTCTTTTTGGTCCTTTTTCTTTTGACGCTCCTTTCTCAAAAAGAAAAAGGACG
>JAZKYO010000005.1:0-5113 GCA_045612185.1 Eubacteriales bacterium | reverse complement strand
ACTTACTGTCTCTTGCGCTTTTTCTTTTTAGATAAAGAGGCGTAAAAAGAAAAAGCGCGCAAAAAGAAAAGACGCCGAGCGCCTGCGGGCGCGGGCGGTCGCTTTTTGAAAAAAGCTCCGCAAAAACTTTTCTCGATGGCTACTGTGCGAACACACCGACAAACTACAATTTGAAAAATCATTTCTGTCAATACGAAAGAAAAACGCCATTGTTTAGATGGCGTTTTTTGTAGTGCGACAGCTATGTTCGCACAATCTTCAAACCGTGAGCCGCGAAGCGCATAGGCCCGTCCGGCGAGGACAGAAAACCTCGGTGTTTAGCCGAGGTTTTCGAATATTTAATCCTGCGCGTCGAGAGAGCGGAGGTAGGTTATGCAACGCTGAGCCTCGTCAAGTCCCGAAGGAGTAAGCGACTCGCTTTCAACTACCATGGTAAGCCCCATTTCAATCGCCTTTTTGCGAACAGCCGCAACGGGTGCTTCACCTTCGCCAAGCGGGATTCCCTTGCCGCCCTTGAAGCCGTCCTTAAGGTGAATTACGCAGATTCGGTCCTTAAGCCTCTCCATAACCTGAAGGGGGTCGGTGCCCGCGTTCCAAGCCCAGAAGGTGTCTATCTCAAAGCCCATGTCGGTGCGTTTTTCAAACTCGGTATGAGGAGTTGTTCCCCAAGGCTTTACCTCAAACTCACGGGAGTGGTTGTGGAAGCTGAGCTTAATTCCCGCTTCGGCAAGAATAGGCTGAGCGAAGTTCACCGTGTCGATAACCTCCTGTATTTTCTCAAGAGTGGAAACGTTTGCCGAAGGAATAATAAAATGAGGATTTCCTATCGCCTTGTGGTATTTTACCGTTTCCTCAATAACCTCGGGCTTAAGCTGATCCCAATTTGTGTGCGTGCCCGAAATAATAAGTCCGTACTTGTCAAGAAGCGCCTTTACCTCCTCGGCGGAATGACCGAAAAAGCCCGCAAACTCAACATAAGTGTAGCCCATTTCGGCAACTTTTTTAAGTGCGCCCTCAAAGTCCGCTTCCATAGCGTCGCGGACGCTGTATAATTGAAGACCGTATTTCTGTTCCATGTCAAATCTCCTTTGATTGAGTATTTTGTTGATTAAATTATAAACCCCCCGACGTGAATTGTCAATAGGCGGTCAACAGATTATTTCATTTTTTGTGAACGGCAAGCGCGGCGTTTAAGCCGTCCATTGTCTTTTTGTCGGGCGTTGGAAGGTCGGCAAACGGAAAGTCAAGCCCCATAGAGTCGTATTTTACACGGCATATTTTTTTGAATGGCAACAGCTCCGCACCGTCCACGCATGGGTGTGCGGCGGCAATTTCGTTAAGCCTCCGTATATTTTCCTCGCTGTCGTTGAGGGTGGGAATAATCACCTGCCTGAGTGTGGTGGGAATAGCTTTTTTATCAAGCAAATCAAGAAAATCAAGCACCCGCGCAAGCTCACAGCCCACATAACGGCGGTAGGATTCGCTGTCGGTGTACTTTACATCAAGCAGAACGCGGTCAGTAAAGTCGAGCAGTGACTCAACCGCCTCACCAAGCAGGCTTCCCGACGTGTCAAGGCAGGTGTTTATCCCCTCCTCGCGGCAAAGCCTGAAAATCTCTCGGGCAAAGTCGGCTTGCAAAAGCGGCTCGCCCCCCGAAAGGGTTATACCGCCCTCCTTGCCGAAATATTCCCGACATCTGAGCGCGCGGTCCACAAGCTCGCGGGCGGTGCACTCGCTTCCGCCGCCAAAATCCCACGTATCGGGGTTGTGACAGCAGCCGCATCTCAGGTTACAGCCTTGGAAAAACACCACGAAACGCACCCCCGGACCGTCCACGGTGCCCAAGCTTTGCACCGAGTGAATTCTACCTTTAATATTGTTTTCAATCATGTTTGTCATCGCAAGCCCTCACACCACGTTGTTTATGGGCGCGCCACAGACAAAGGCGGCGAGATTTGCCGCCACAAGGTCGATAAGGCGCACTCGTGTTTCAAGCGCCGCCCACGCTATGTGGGGGGTAATAAGGCAATTGGGCGCGCCAAAAAGCACGCAGTCCTCGGACATAGGTTCTTCGGTCAGTACGTCAAGCGCCGCTCCCGCAATCACACCGTTTTTCAGCGCCTCCGCAAGAGCAGGCTCGTCAACTATTCCACCGCGAGCGGTGTTGATAAGGTAGGCGGTGGGCTTCATCAGCGCAAGGGTCTCTCGGTTCACCGCCAGCGCACTTTCCTCGTTAAGCGGACAGTGGAACGAAAGAAAATCACTCTCGGAAAACAGCGCAAGTTTGTCTACATTCTCTACGCCTTCAACAGCCTTGGGAGTTCTTGAATAAGCAATAACACGCATATCAAAGGCGCGCGCGATTTTCGCCACAGCCTTGCCTATCGTGCCAAGTCCGTATATGCCGAGCGTCTTTCCCTTAAGCTCCGAGATAGGCGCGAAAAAGTAAGAAAACTGCTTTGAGCGCTTCCAATCCCCCGCCGCCACCGAGCGCACGTACGCCGAGGCGTTGCCCGCAAGCTCAAGAATAAGCGAAAAGGTAAGCTGAGCCACCGAGTCGGTGGAGTAGCCCGGCACGTTGCAGACGGCAATTCCCCTCTCACGCGCCGCCGCCACGTCTATATTGTTGTACCCCGTGGCGAAAAGTCCTATATATTTAAGCGCGGGCGAGCTTTCGATAACCTCGCGGTCAATTTTAGCTTTGTTGCATATAACCGCGTCCGCGCCGTCAAGCGCCTTGATTATTTCTTGCTTTGTCAGCAAGTCGAAATACTCAACCTCACCGTATTTTTCTATGGGTGACAAATCCACGTCGCCTTTTGTAACCGTGCATTTGTCAAGCACTACAATTTTCATAAGCCCTCCAAGTATCATTTCGCCATATATTGATATCATTATAACATATATTTCGGCTTTGCAAATTTATTTTACCACAACCGCTGCGCAATGTCAAGCCGCTAGGCTGTCATTATGTCATATTTTATTATACCATATTTCCCGTCAGTTTTCAATATGCAGCTCCAAGTTAGCGCGAGCCCTTGACAAATAAGAGATTTTATGGTAAAATACGCTTGTTGACAAATCAACAAGTTCAAAAAACGTCGATTTTTTTCGCAAAAGCAGCTTAAAACTTCTCAAATTGGAAAATAATAGAATCGCGGAAAGGATAAAAAATGAGTATTAAGGTTGTACTGTTCGATCTTGACGGCACGCTGTTGCCAATGGATCAAGACGTGTTTATAAAGACTTATTTCGGCATGCTCGCAAAGCGCTTGGCGCCGCTTGGATACGAGGCGCAGGGGCTTGTAAAGGCTATCTGGGCAGGCACCGCAGAAATGGTAAAAAACAACGGTGAAAAGACCAACGAGGAGGTCTTTTGGGACAAATTCACCGCCATATACGGCGAGGGCGCGCGCGCTCATATGCCCGAATTTGAGAAGTTCTACGAGGAAGAATTTTGCAAGGTGCAGGTTTCCTCGGGCTTCAATCCCGACGCCGCCCGAGCTGTCTCGGAAATCAAAAAGCTGGGGCTGAGGGTCGCTCTTGCAACCAACCCCATTTTCCCCGCCATAGCCACAAAGCAGCGCATTGGGTGGGCGGGGCTGACACCCGAGGACTTCGAGTACTACACCACCTACGAAAACTCCCGCCACTCAAAGCCGAGTCCCGAATACTACAAGGACGTTACCGCCGCTCTTGGGGTCTCCCCCAAGGACTGCCTTATGGTGGGCAACGACGTGGGCGAGGACATGGTGGCAGAGGAGCTTGGAATGAAGGTGTTCCTCATTCCCGACTGCATTATAAACAAGGAACAGAAGGATATTTCGGTCTATCCCCACGGCGGATTTTCCGAGCTTTTGGAATATATCAAGGAGAATATGTAATGGATATTTCAAAAATCAGAATAGTTGCCGACTCGTCGGCTGATATGACTGAGCTTGAGGGGGTGGAGTTTCGCTCCGCACCACTTAAGATTATAACCGCCGACAGAGAGTACGTGGACACCCCCGAGCTTGACGTTGAGGAAATGGCAACCGCGCTTAGGTCCTACAAGGGCAAGTCCTCTACCTCATGCCCCAACCCCGACGACTGGATTACAGCGTTCGGAGACGCCGAGTGGGTCTTTTGCCTGACCATAACCGCCACACTTTCGGGAAGCTACAACTCGGCAATGATCGCAAAAAATCAATACGAGGAGGAGCACGAGGGGCGCAGGGTATTCGTGTTCAACTCGCTGACAACAGGCCCCGAAATGGGTCTTATGGCGCGCAAGATCCGCGACCTTGTCCTCGCGGGCAGGGAGTTTGACGAAATAACCGCCGAGCTTGAAAAATATTCACAAAAAACAGGGCTTTTGTTTGTGCTGGAGTCCTTGAAAAACCTTGCCAACAACGGGCGCGTCAGCCGAATCGTGGCAAGCATGGCGGGCATTCTCGGCATAAGACTCGTGGGAAAAGCCAGCGACAAGGGCGACCTCCAGCCCCTTAACAAATGCCGCGGAGAGCGCAACGCGCTTGAGACGGTAGTCAAGCACCTTGGCGAGCTTGGCCTGTCGGAGGGAAAGGTGCTTATCGGGCATTGCATGGGCGAAAGCGCCGCCAACGGGCTTAAGGCGCTTTTGAATAAGCGCTTTTCAAAAGCCACCGTGGAAATTTACAAATGCCGCGGCCTCTGCAGCTTCTACGCCGAAATGGGCGGCATGCTCGTGGGGTTTGAGAAGTTTTGATATAAAGGAGCCGTCTCATTAAGAGAACAGCTCCTTAAAATTTATACACACCGATAAATTGTAGCCGCCTCGCCGCACCTGGCGGTGGGCCTATGCGCTTCGCGGCTCACGATTTAGAGATTGTGCGAACAACACGCACCGCAATAAAAAAATCGATGGCTAAACACCATCGATTTTTTGTTGCACAAATATAATTGGTATGTTCAAATTGTAGTTTATCGGTGAGTAAATTGGTATGGAAGGCTCCCCCTTGAGGGTAGCGAAGCGGCGACACGGGAGTGAATGACAGCCTTGATACGGCTGTCAGAGCCGTGTCGTGACCGAGCCCGCAGGCGAGACAGCTCCGCAGAATGCGGTGATGAGGTGTAGCCCACCGCAGTGGGCGTT
>JAZKYO010000004.1:0-20019 GCA_045612185.1 Eubacteriales bacterium | reverse complement strand
ACTTTGGGGCTAACGAAAAGCCTCTCCCCTTGGGAGAGGTGGCGGCGAAGCCGACGGAGAGGGTAAATCGTGGCGAGAATATCCCCTCTCACCCGCTTCGCGGGAGCTCTCCCAAAGGGAGAGCCTTCGTATGCGTGCAACTTTAGGGGTATAGGCTTTGCCCTGTGCCTTTGTAATACAAAGGCGAATTTGGCGATAAAAGGAGGTTATCCATGAACAGCAAAATTATAGTAGCACATAAATTTTGCACAAACAATAGGGAGGAATTGCAAAAGGATAAAAAATGTGGGTGTTTTTATTGCTTAAAGATATTTTCTCCCTCTGAAATTGAAGATTGGATACTTGATACGAAAGGTACGGCGAGATGTCCTTATTGCGGAATTGATTCCGTTATAGGAGAGTATTCAGAATTTCCCATAACTATCGAATTTTTATCCGAAATGAACAAATATTGGTTTTAAAAGAGATAACCCCGACAGTGATCTGTCGGGGTTATCTCTTTGCTTCCTGCATATCGAGTTTTTCTTATCCGTAGGGGCGACCATTGGTCGCCCGCGGGCGTTCGATGAACGCCCCTACAAAACAATATCAAACTTCCTTATGAGAACCAGCCTTTAGCCGAGGTTTTCTTGTTGCGCGTGAGTTGTTCACACAATCTATAAACCGTGAGCGGTGAGGCGGTCAGGATTCGGGCAGACATATCAGCGAGTTGTAGCTTTCGTACTCTTTATAGCCTGCTCCGTTGTTGTCGCAGCTGTAATAGGTGCAAACAGATTTATAAGGAAAAAGAGGCACGATGTCACCATAGCAATCCCTGACCATAACGCCTACCATTATGCCGTCCTTGACTATAATAGCCCTTACGTCGTAGTCTTCACAAACTCTTTCTGTGCGTTTCATCACGCTTTCTCTGTCAACTTCACCGTAGCTTGAGCGCGAATAGCAGGCGTTTCCGCCCATAGCGAAAAGCTCGGCTTGCTCAACAATCGGCTTTCCGTAAAGCCGTGCTTCAAATCCATCGGGAAATTCAAACGCGCCGTATTTTTCCACGTATTCAACAACCTCAAACCTTTTACCGTTTTCAAATGTAATCTCTGCCATAGTGTTTCTCCTTTTCATTTTTAATTCGTAGCTCTTGCTACGTCTTAAGTATAATACCTTTTTGCAAAAAATTCAATATCGGGAAGGTGAATATGGGTAGAGATTGATTTCAACAACGGCGCAAAAAAATCACAAAATATTCTTGAAATTTTGAAAAATGTTGAATTTTCAACATACTTTTTCAAAAAAAGGCGGTATAATCAGATTACGGGAAAGGGAAAATGCCGAAACAATTCCCTTTTGTAACCGAATGCCCACCGAATTTGTCGAAATTTTTACCAACTTTGCAAACCGTCTTGACAAAAACAAAAATATGGTGTATAATGTACACAGAATATGTAGCTTTGTGTGACTGACGGATTGCGCGGATTACCGCGGTGGAATGCAAAGCTTTTAAGCCGACCGTCTGGGCAAATCAGTTACAAAGCTGGCTTGCCTTTTTTTGCGGGTCGGTATAAATTTTGACAGGAGGTAATTATTATGGAACATCAGAATTGGCAAGGTTTTGTTGACGGAGCGTGGAAAAACAGCATAGACGTCCGCGATTTTATACAGCAGAATTATAAAGAATACACGGGTGACGCTTCCTTCCTTGTGGGAGCTACCGAGCGCACCGAAAAGCTTATGAAAAAGCTCAACGCCCTTTTCGCGCTTGAGGCGCAGTTTGGTGGCGTTCTCGGCATAGACACGCTTACCGTTTCCTCGCTTACGAGCTACGGAGCGGGCTATCTTGACAAGGAAAACGAGCTTATCGTGGGCATCCAGACCAGCCGTCCCCTTGTGCGCGGAGTCAACCCCTTTGGCGGTATCAGAATGGCGCGTCAGGCGTGCGACGCTTACGGCTACAAGCTCAGCTCTAAAATCGAGGAGGAGTTCAAGTTCAGAACCACCCACAACGACGGCGTTTTCCGCGCTTACACCGAGGAAATGAGACGCGCGCGCAAGTGCCACGTTATCACCGGACTTCCCGACGCTTACGGGCGCGGAAGAATTATAGGTGACTACCGCCGTGTGGCTCTCTACGGCATTGACAGACTTATAGAGGAAAAGCATAAGGACAAGAACGCCCTTGGCGAAGGCGACTTTAACGCCGACACCATAAAGCTTACCGAGGAGCTTTATCAGCAGATTTCCTTCCTTGAAAAAATAAAGGAAATGGCGAAAATTTACGGCTACGACATCAGCGAGCCCGCAAAGGATGCGCGCGAGGCTATCCAGTGGACTTACTTCGCCTACCTTGCGGCTATTAAGGAGCAGAACGGCGCGGCAATGTCACTTGGCAGAGTCAGCAGCTTTATAGATATTTACATTGAGCGTGATTTGGCAAGCGGAAAGCTTACCGAGGAGGGCGCGCAGGAGCTTATGGACGACTTCGTTATGAAGCTCCGCATGGCTCGTCACCTGCGCACACCCGAGTACAACGAGCTTTTCGGCGGCGACCCCATGTGGATTACCGAGGCAGTCGGGGGAATGGGCGAGGACGGTAGAACGCTTGTTACCAAGAACAGCTTCCGTATGCTCAACACCCTCTACACACTTGGCTCGTCACCCGAGCCCAACCTGACCATTCTCTGGTCCAAGGCGCTTCCCGATAATTTCAAAAAGTTCTGCGCCAAGGTCTCGGCTGACACCGACTCTATCCAATACGAGAACGATGACGTAATGCGTCCCCTTTACGGTGACGACTACGCTATCGCCTGCTGCGTTTCGGCAATGAAGATAGGTAAGCAGATGCAGTTCTTCGGTGCGAGATGCAACTTGGCAAAGCTTCTTCTCATCGCCATCAACGGCGGCTACGATACCACAAGCGGTATGAAGATAGGACCTCAGATGCCAGTAATGGACACCGAAAAGCTTGACTTTGACGAGGTTATGGAGCGTTATGACGTCTACGTTAAATGGCTCAGCAGACTTTACGTAAATACCATGAACGTAATTCACTGCATGCACGACAAGTACGCTTACGAAAAGACCCAGATGGCGCTTCACGACACAGACGTGCATCGCTTTATGGCGTTTGGCATAGCGGGACTTTCGGTTGTCGCCGACTCGCTCAGCGCAATCAAGTACGCAAAGGTTAAGCCCATAAAGAAGGACGGATATATTATCGACTTTGAGACGGTCGGAGACTTCCCCAAATTCGGCAACGACGACGACAGAGTAGACCTTATCGCAAAGGAAATGACCCACAAGGTTATCACCGAGCTGAGAAAGACCCCCACTTACAGAAACGCCGAGCATACACTTTCGGTGCTTACCATAACCTCAAACGTAATGTACGGAAAGAATACCGGCGCAACCCCCGACGGCAGAGCCGCGGGAACACCCTTTGCGCCCGGTGCGAATCCCATGCACAACCGCGAGGAAAACGGTGCGCTCGCTTCGCTTAACTCGGTTGCAAAGCTTGATTACAACGATTGCCGAGACGGAATTTCCAATACCTTCTCCATAACGCCCGACGCGCTTGGCAGAAACGAGGCAGAGAGAATCGACAACCTCGTTTCCATTCTCGACGGATATTTCGCAAAGAAAGCACACCACATCAACGTAAACGTGCTTAACCGCGAGACGCTGATGAAGGCTTACGAGAACCCCGAAGCGTACCCCAATCTGACAATCAGAGTTTCGGGATACGCGGTTAAGTTCCACAAACTGTCGCGCGAGCAACAGCGTGAGGTAATCAGCCGTACCTTCCACGAAAGCCTTTGATAAGATATTTAACATAATATGAAATAAAGGAGCTGTCTCATTAAGAGCACAGCTCCTACTTTATTTATACGTTAAAATTGTAATTTATCGGTGTGTTCGCACAGCAGCCACGAGGAGCCCCCACCGGCGAGGTGGCGCCAGTCAAGGGCGCGTAGCCCTTGTCGCTCGTCGCAACGAGCGAAATTCTCAATCGGCGTCTTTCTTTTTTGGTCCTTTTTTCTTTCGCGCCTACTTATCCAAAAGAAAAAAGGACAAGGGGAATAAACTAACTATTCTACACATTTACAGATTTTTGCACAGCTAAATTTTTATGTGTTGTGTAATAGTTACTTACTGTCTCTCGTCCTTTTTCTTTTTGAGAAAGGAGCGTCAAAAGAAAAAGGACCAAAAAGAAAAACCGCGGTGCGCCTGCGGGCGCGGGCGGTCGCTTTTGAAAAAGCTCCGCAAAACTTTTCTCGATGGCTGGTGTGCGAACAACTCCCCCACACACTACAATTTATTGCAACACATAAATCCGCTCAATCCTTTTCGGTATAATAGGCTATGGACTCTCTCAGCTCGTCGGGGCTTTCGCCGCGGCTGACCGCTATGTGAAAATACTTTTCGGATTCTTCGCTTTCACCGTCCATGGCGCAGAGAACTGCGAGAAGCGACGGCGCGGCTTTTTGCGTGGGGTCGCATTCGTGGGCTTTGAGGGCGGATTCTTTTGCGGCTGAAAGCTCGTAGTCCGCAAAGTAGAGATTCGCCAAGTTCATGTGCGCAGAATAGAAGTCGGGGTCAAGCATAAGCGCCGACTCGAACGCGTCGACAGCTTCCTGCGATTTGCCCATCTTCATGTGTACGTACCCAAGATTGTTGTAGATATTTGGGGTAGTGATGCCGCGATACACAAGCTCGTTAAGCAGTACCTCGGCGTCGGAATAGGCGTAGGTGTCCATAAGGCAAAGGGCGGCAAAGCTCCAGACGAGTCTGTAATCGTCGGAGGTTCTGCACATGGGTCTGAGTGCCGAAAGCTCCTTGAACGCCTTGTTCGGTTTATTTTCGTTGTAAAGAATAATTGCGCCAATCAGCTTTTTACGGCTTTTTTTGTCGGTGCTGAAGGCGTTTTCCGCCATCGACTCGCTTGCTTTCGCTATTGCCGAGCCGCTCGAAAAACCGCCCGACAGCAGTTTTATAAGAGAGATTATCAGCGAGATGAAAACCAACCCCGCTTTTAAGGTCAGGTCGATGGTAAATCCGTCGTTCATGACCGAGTTAACATAAAGCGCAATTACGCCCACAAGACCGACAAGCGTTACAGCTATTGAAATTTTTCTTCCCATTGTTGTCTCCTTGTTTGTTTTTTCAATAATTCTTTGAAATTCCGTTTGTATTATTCTATCATAAATTTATCGATTTTTCAATAGGCGATGAGAAAAAACGTTAAAACGGTAAATTGCAGGTCCTCGCCGGACGGGCTGGTAGGCTTCGCCCCCACGAATTTTAGATTGTGCTAACATAGCTGTCGCACACCGAAAAATGTCGGCTCGACACCGCCATTTTTCTGCACACAAATGGGATTGATGTGTTCAAATTGTGGTTTGTAGGCGAGATAAAAAGCGCTGAAGCAAAAGCCTCCCTTGTGTAAAGGGAGGTGGCGAGCGGATGCGAGACGGGAGGGATTGTAAAAAGATAGATTTAACCTCTAAACAATCCCTCAGTCACCTTCGGTGACAGCTCCCTTTACACAAGGGAGCCTTCCATACCAATTTACTCACCGACAAACTACAATTTGAACACATCAATCCCATTCGTGTGTAGAAAAACGAGGCGTTCAGCCGAAGTTTTTCGTATTGCGTGAGATATGTTCGCGCCAATTATAAATCGTGAGCCGCGAAGCGCATAGGCCCACCGCAGGTGCGTGGGGGCGAAGCCGACAGGCCCACCGCAGGTGCGTTGGTTAGAATGACGAATTAGAACATTGTTAATTGTTTAAAAGTGCCAAAATTGCTTTTGCTATAGGGCTTTTTTGGTCAAATGTGTTGACTTTGCTACTCTGTTTTTGGTATAATTAATCGAATAGGGCGTGTTGCCCAAAAAAATGTGTTTGGAGGTAGCAAAAATGGCTCAAACAGCAAGAGAACTTCACCTTTCCCCCATAGAAAAGGCATACGTCAGAGACGGTGCGTACGCGGACAAGGGTTGGAGAGCAATTATCAGAGAAAGAGGACTTGACAACAACAATACTGAGGTGTTCTGCTTTAAGAACGGCAATCCCGGCTTTGTTCGTTACGTATATTTCACATTCGATATTTCGGAAATCGACGAGAGCTACAAGGTGGTGCGTTTCCGCCCCTCCTTTGTACAGCTTGACTCGCAGGTGCCGATATTCTTCAACGTCTACAAGATAGATGCCGAGGCGTGGGATACCGAGACGGTTACATGGAACACAAGACCCGAGTTTGGCGAGCTTCTCGTTGAAAACACGCTTGCGGGCGGTCTTTGCTCGGTTGACCTTACCAAGGCGGTTTTTGACGCAAAGAAAAACGGAGAGACCAAGCTTTCCATCGGTCTTAAGGTTGTTACCGAGGGCGCTGACGGCGAAAACCGCATCAGCCCCAGAACCACGATTCTCGTGGCGAGTGAGAGTGACGAGACTACTCTCTACACCAAGAAGCTTCGTGCCGATGAGGCGGAGAACAAGGCTATTTGGGATTGGGCGCAGAAGATGTTCGACGAGTGGAACGAGCGCTATCAGATGCTTCTTAAAAAGGGCGAGAACGAAGAGCTTTACATCCCCACAGACCCCGAAGAGCACGTGAAAATTTCCAAGTGCGGCGGCTCGGGCTTTGCCAAGAAGTGGACTATGGATATGATGAACAAGGAGTACCCCACAAGACGCGTTTGCGACCTTAAGGGTCTTGGTGAGTATTCCGATTACTATGCGGAGCAGAAGTTTGACGAGTTCGGCGGTCTTATTGACGAGTCGCGCCGCGGTGAGGTTACAGGCTTCTTCTACTCCAAAAAGGTTAACGGCAGATGGTGGATCTTCGACCCCAACGGCTACCCCTGCCACATCAGAGCGGTGTCGGGCGTTGGAATCAACTACCTGGGCTCGCCCAATCAGAAAGAGGCGGCTATCAATATGTACGGCGACGAAGAGGGCTGGGCTGAGGCTACCACGAGACTTCTTCAGGACAAGTTTGCTATCTACACCTCCACGGGAAGCAGTGCCGCACTCCGCGCCGTTAAGAATCCCCTTATCCGTCAGAGCGGCGGTTACGGATGCGTAGGTGCGTACGGACGTCATATCGGTACAAATATCAGTAACGGCGGTTCGACCCACTTTGCGGGTAACAACACCATGAACGTGTTTGACCCCGAATTCGTTGATTTCTGTAACGAAACACAGAAACCTCTTCAAAACAACAAGGACGACAAGTACATTCTCGGCTATACCATGGACAACGAGCTTCCCATGGATGCCAATATGTTCTCAAACTACCTCACAATAGACTACTCCGACGAGCGTTTCCACTATTCCTACGCTACCGCATGGACTTGGTTCAAGAATATGACAGGCAAGGAAAACCCCGGTCAGGAGGATATCACCCCCGAGCTCAACCAGCTCTTCCGCGGATTTGTTTGGGACAGATACTACAAGGTCGCTACCGAAGCGGTAAGAATGAACGACCCCAACCACATGATCCTCGGTACCCGCTTCCTTCACGGTGTTGTAAAGGCGCCCTGGGTTCTCCGCTTTGCTGCTCTCTACCTCGACTGTATGACCATCAACTGGTACGGCCGTTGGGAGATCCCCACAGAGGAGCTTAACGACGTTGTAAGAAACGCCGACATTCCTCTTATGATCACCGAGTTCTATACAAAGGCTATCGACTCGGGACTTGCCAACACCCGCGGCGCGGGCTGGACGGTTCCCACACAGCAGGACAGAGCCGACTTCTATCAGACCTACACCCTTCGTTTGCTTGAGTGCAAGAACTTTATCGGCTGGCACTGGTTCCAGTATATCGACAACGATCCGCACCCTGAGGTAATATTCAAAGAAGATGGCAAGACCTGGCGCGACCAGTCAAGCATCGACGCCAACAAGGGTATCGTGGACAGCTACCACAAGCCCTACAAGGAGCTTATGGACGCTATGTACGAGGTTAACAGCAACGTTTACAGACTTATCGACCACTTCGACGCAAAGTACGCAAAGAAATAATATAAAAATTTTAATTCAGGAGAAGAAACGATGAAGAAAATTATTGCAGCGTTGCTCGCTTGTCTTATGCTTGTTCCCACGCTTGCGGGGTGCGCAACCGTAGCAAAGACGGAGCAGAATGTGGAAAACATCATCTCAAGCGATGACCTTGTTAAGCTTAACACAGAAGAGGACGTACAGGAAATAACCGTGTACCCCGTTGAGAAGGCTTATACCCGTAGCGGTACGTGGAAGAATATGAACTGGCGCGAGATCATCAAAAAGAGAGGCATCAACCAGAACAATGCCGAGCCTCTCGTGCTTAAGCACTCGGGCGGCGACTACAACCGTTACGTGTACTTCACCTTTGATATTTCAACTCTCAATACCATTCCCTACAACAACGCGTTCTTCAAGCCCTCGTTTACAACCGTAAATGCAGGCGGTCAGGTTACCTTCAACCTCTATAAGGTAGATGCCAACTCTTGGAACACAGACAGCCTTACCTGGGCAAACCAGCCTGCGTACGGCGAGCTTATCGCTCAGTATTGCGTGGCCGGCAGTATGCACGGTATCAACATTACCGATGCTATTGACAACGCTATCAAGGCGGGCGAAAAGAAGTTCTCCATGGTGCTTATTCCCAATCCTCAGAAGGGTGACGGCGAAAACCACCTTGACTGGAGAACGACAACTCTTACGGTAACCACATCCGATACTGTGTCAACCTACACCAAAAAGCTTGTTGACGACCCTGTGGAAAATCAGAAGATTTGGGACTGGGCACAGCAGATGTATGACGAGTGGTATCCCCGTTATCAGCAGCTTGTTGAGGCAGGTCTCCCCGAGGTAGATCTTATCCCGGTTGACGAAAAAGAGTACACAAAGACGGTGCTTACAACCGGCTCGGGCGTTACGGGCTACAATCAGGCAACTCTTGAGACAACAAAGTGGACGGATGCCGACTTTGACAGAAAAGAGCCTACAAGAACAGTTGACACGCTTATAGGTCTTGGCGAGTACTCCGACTTTGACGCAGAGCAGGAATTCGATATTTACGGCGGACTTATTGACGAGCAGATGAGACAGAAGGCAACGGGCTTCTTCTACAAGGCAAAGATAGGAGACCGTTGGTGGATAATCGACCCCCTCGGCTACCCCTGCTACATCAGAGCAGTATCGGGAATGGGTATTAACTACTTAAGCTCTCCCAATCAAAGAGACGCGGCGCTTAAGAAGTACGGCACAGCAGAAAAGTGGGGACTTGCGGCATCCCGCCAGCTTATGGATGACTGGGGCTTCAATACCAGCACAGGCAACCCCTCTGAAATCAATATTGTAAACAGACTTATAATTCAAGGCTCTACGGGCTTTGTAGGCTCTTACGGAACACATATCGGAACAAACAACTCCAAGGGCGGTAACACCACCTTCTCGCTCAACAACACCATGAACGTATTTGACCCCGCGTTCGTAGATTGGTGTGACGAAAAGGCAAAAACCGTTGAATCGGGCAAGGATAACCCCTATTACCTTGGCAGAACGATAGACAACGAGCTTCCCATAGACACGCACATGCTCTATAACTATCTTCGACTTTCGCCCACAGACCCCCTTGCTCACTATTCATACGCAACAGCATGGACATGGCTTGTTAACTTCACCGGTAAGCCCGATCCCACCGATGCGGATATTACCGAGGAGATACTTCAGATATTCGTCGGCTTCGTTTACGACCGCTTCTACTACCTTGCGTCCAACGCATTGAGAAAATACGACCCCAATCACATGGTTCTCGGTTCAAGAATGCTTGTAGGCTTTATGAATCAGCCCTGGGTGCTTCGTTTTGCGGGACTTCACCTTGACTGTCTTACCATTAACTGGTACGGTGAGTGGGATATCCCTGTTGAGGACCTTAAGTTCGTTTCGGAAAACGCTAATATTCCCTTTATGATTACAGAGTTCTATACAAAGGGTATGGATTCGGGTCTTGACAACACAAGAGGCGCGGGCTGGGTCGTTAAGACACAGCAGGACAGAGGCGACTTCTACCAGTGCTACACCTTAAGACTTCTCGAGTGTAAGAACCTCGTAGGCTGGCACTGGTTCCAGTACATCGATAACGATCCCGATCCGGCAGTAATTTACACTACAAAGGACGGCGTAAAGGTTTGGCGCGACCAGTCCAGCGTTGACGCTAACAAGGGTATTGTAAGCAATACTCACGATCCTTACACCGATCTTGTAAACTCTATGGCAGAGATCAACAAGAACGTTTACAGACTCATCGAACACTTTGACGCTAAGTACGCGAAGTAATATAGTTTATGGAGAACTTTGATGAAAAGAATACTTGCAATTCTTTTGGTGTGCCTTATGGTTATTCCCGCGTTTGCGGGGTGCGCGGCAGTTGAATCTGCGGAGCAGGCGGACGAAGATATAATATCAAGCGACGGCGCGCTTAACCTTAACGCCGAGGAAAGCATACGGGAGGTAGTGGTTACCCCCGTGGAAAAGGCTTTCGTAAGAGGCGGTAACGATTGGAAGAATCTCAACTGGCGTGAGATACTTTCCAAGAGAGGTATGAATCAGAACAACGCCGAGCCTCTTGTAATCAAGGTTGACGGAAACAACCAGGCGTACACCCGTTACGTGTACTTCACCTTTGATATTTCGGAGTTTGACACGATTCCGTACAGAAACGTGTATTTCAAGCCTATGTTTACAGACCTTGTAAAGTCTTGGCTTAAATACAGCGTGTACAGCGTTGACCCCAACTCTTGGAAAACCGACACGCTTACCTGGGCTACGCAGCCCCAAAGAGGCAAGCTCCTTGCCGAAGGCTGTATGGCAAGTGCATTTACCAACATAGACCTTACCGACGCGGTTGACGAGGCGCTTAAGGCGGGGCGCGACAAAATCTCGCTCGTAATAGTGCCGGTAGGTCAGGGCGACAGCGGAGAAAGCCACATAGATTGGAGAGGAACAACCCTCACCGCTACCACGGCAACCTCAGCTCCCACCTACGTAAAGACGCTTGTTGACGACCCCGCGCAAAACAAGGCTATTTGGGATTGGGCACAGCAGCTTTACGACGAGTGGTACGCAAGATATCAGCTTCTTCTTGAAAGGGGCAAGCCCCAAATCGACCTTATCCCCGTAGACGAAAACGAGTACACCCAAAAGGTGCTTACCACCGGCGCAGGCTCTACCAGCTTCGTCGGCATCGAAACCAAAAAGTGGACCGAAGCCGACTTTAAGGTCTGGGAGCCCACGAGAACGATGGACAGCCTTATCGGCTACGGCGACTATTCGGATATCACCAAGGAGCAGGAGTTCGACGAGTACGGCGGACTTATGGATAACTCCTTGCGCCAAGAGGCTAAGGGCTTCTTCTATACCACTAAAATAGGCGACAGATGGTGGGTAATCGACCCCCTCGGTTACCCTTGCTACATCAGAGCCGTTTCGGGCGTGGGTATGACCTACCTGAGCTCCCCCAACCACAGAAACGCGGCGCTTAAGAAGTACGGCACCGACGAAAAGTGGGGAATTGCCGCAACAAGACAGCTTAAGGACGATTGGTGCTTTAACGCCTCGGCGGGCGGCACGGGGCTTATCACAAACGTTGAGGATAAACTTATAATCCAAAAATCGACGGGCTTTGTGGGCGCGTACGGAACGCTTATCGGTACTAACAACTCAAACGGCGGTAACACCTCCTTCTCGGGTAATAACACCATGAACGTCTTTGACCCCGCTTTCGTTGACTTCGTTGACGAAAAGGCAAAAGAGGTGGAGAACGGCAAGGACGATAAGTACCTCCTCGGACGTACCGTAGACAACGAGCTTCCTATCGAGAAGACGATGCTTTATAACTACCTCCGCCTTTCCGCATCCGACCCCGTTTATCATTACTCCTACGCTACCGCGTGGACCTGGCTTGTGAACTTCACGGGCAAGGCTGACCCCACCGAGGCAGACGTTACCGAGGAAACGCTTCAGCTCTTCGCGGGCTTCGTTTACGACCGCTTCTACTATCTCGCCTCCACGGCGCTTAGAAAATACGACCCCAACCACATGGTGCTTGGCTCGAGAATGCTTATCGGCTTTATGGATCAGCCCTGGGTGCTCCGCTTTGCGGGACTTCACCTTGACTGCCTTACTCTCAACTGGTACCGTGAGTGGGATATCCCCGTAGAGGACCTTCAATTCGTGTCCGAAAACGCAAATATCCCCTTTATGATAACCGAGTTCTATACTAAGGGTATGGATTCGGGACTTGAAAACACCCGCGGTGCGGGCTGGGTTGTTAAAACTCAGAAGGAAAGAGGTCTGTTCTATCAGTGCTACACCCTCAGACTCCTTGAGTGTAAGAACCTTGTGGGCTGGCATTGGTTCCAGTATCTCGATAACGACCCCGATCCGAACGTAATTTATAAAAAGGTTGACGGACAGCTCGTTTGGCGCGACCAGTCCAGCATAGACGCTAATAAGGGCATCGTGTCCAACTCCCACGAGCCCTACGACGATCTTGTAAACTCTATGGCTGAAATAAATAAGAACGTATACAAGCTTATCGAGCATTTCGATGCTAAATACGCGAAGTAATATAATTTAAGGAGAATTTTAATGAAAAGAATACTTGCAATTCTTTTGGCGTGCCTTATGGTGATTCCGACGCTTGCGGGGTGTACCGATTCGACTTTCGCAGCTGATGCGGGAATGATCCTCTCCTCCGACGACGGAGTAAAGCTCAATTCCGAGGTTGCCGAGGAAATCACCGTACTGCCTGTTGAAAAGGCGTATACCCGTAACGGAAAAGACTGGCAGAACATGAACTGGCGCGAGATTATCGCAAAGAGAGGTCTCAACCAGAACAACGCCGAGCCCCTTGTGTTTAAAACCTCGGGCAACGGTTACACCCGTTACGTGTATTTCACTTATGACCTTTCCGAGTTTAAGAATATCGCTTACAACTACGTGTTTTTCAAGCCCTCCTTCAAGGTAGGCGCAAACATCCAGACAACCTACGATATATTTGAGGTTCCCGTGGATTCCTGGAGTACCGATACTATTACTTGGGCAAATCAGCCCGAGCCGGGCGCGATGATTGCTGAAAACTGCGTTATCGGCGGTATGACAGCGGTAGATATTACCGAGGCGGTTGATGCGTCTATTAAGGCGGGTAAGGATAAGCTTTCATTTGTGCTTATCAGCCACCTTCAGACAGGCGGCGACGGTGAGAACTCCTTGGATTGGAGAGCTACTACCCTTACCGCTACTACCGCTACCGGATTTTCAACCTACGTAAAGCAGCTCGTTGACGATCCTGCCGAGAACAAGGCTATCTGGGATTGGGCGCAGAAGGTTTACGACGAGTGGTACGTGCGCTATCAGTACCTTGTAGAGCAGGGTGTTCCTAATGTTGATCTTATTCCCGTTGACCCCAACGAGTATACAAAGACGGTGTTTACCACCGGCTCGGGTATTACGGGCTATAACAAGACTACCCTTGAGACCGAAAAGTGGAAGGACTCCGACTTTGACAGAAAAGAGCCTACCAGAACCATTGACGGCCTTATCGGTCTTGGCGAGTATTCCGACTTCGACAAGGATCAGAATTTTGATATCTACGGCGGTCTTATTGACGAGACTCTCCGACAGGAGGCTACCGGTTTCTTCTACACCACAAAGATTGGCGACAGATGGTGGGTGATCGACCCTCTTGGCTACCCCTGCTATATCAGAGCGCTTTCGGGTGTAAATTATCAATATCTTAATTCTCCCAACCATAAAGCCGCTATGACTGAAAAATACGGTAATGCGGAGAAGTGGGGAATCGCGGCAACCCGTCAGCTTAAGAACGACTGGTACTTCAATGCTTCCACGGGCAACGGAACCGATATCGCAAATGTAGTAAACAGACTTATATATCAAGGCTCTTGCGGCTTTGTAGGTTCTTACGGTACACATATCGGTACAAACAACTCTACGGGCGGTTCAACCACCTTTGCGGGCAATAACACAATGAACGTATTTGACCCCGCTTTCGTCGATTGGTGTGACGAAAAGGCTAAATCGGTTGAGGCGCAGAAGGACGATCCCTGGCTTCTTGGACGTACGATGGACAACGAGCTTCCCATGGACGGAAATATGCTCTATAACTATCTCAGCCTTCCCGCTACCGACCCTGTTTATCGCTATTCCTACGCTTGCGCGTGGAATTGGCTTGTGAATATTACGGGTAAGGAGAATCCCACGGAGCAGGATGTCAACGATGAACTGCTTCAGCTCTTTATCGGTTTCGTTTACGACCGATTCTACAGCCTTGCTACAACGGCAATAAGAAAGTATGACCCCAATCATATGATTCTCGGTTCGAGAATGCTTCACGGCGTTATCTCCAAGCCTTGGGTTCTTCGTTTTGCAAGTCTCCACCTTGATTGCCTTACTATTAACTGGTACGGCGAGTGGGATATTCCGGTTGAGGACCTTAAGCTTGTTTCCGAAAGCGCTAATATGCCCCTTATGGTAACCGAGTTCTATACCAAGGGTATGGATTCGGGACTTGACAACACCAGAGGCGCGGGCTGGGTTGTAAAGACTCAGCAGGACAGAGGCGACTTCTATCAGGGATACACCCTCAGACTTCTTGAGTGTAAGAACTTTGTGGGCTGGCACTGGTTCCAGTACCTCGACAACGATCCCGACCCAGCGGTAATCTACACCACCAGAAATGGCGTAAAGGCATGGAAGGATCAGTCCAGCGTTGACGCCAACAAGGGTATAATAAACAACAATCACGAGCCCTACGAAGAACTTGTAACCTCCATGGCGGAGATTAACAAGAACGTATACAAGCTCATCGAACACTTCGACGCTAAATACGCGAAATAAATTAAAGGAGCTGTCTTGGACAGCTCCTTTTAATTGTTAATATTGCCGATGGGTTATAGTTTCCCGCCTTACCCCAAAAACGCAAATGAAAGAACGCGGTACGCCTTCGGGTACAATTCCGTCAGCCTCAGATGGGCAGTTGGCTTGATAGTTAGGTTGTTTTTGACATCTCGCTCGTTGCGCTTTCGATATGGAGACAATGGAAATGAGGAAAGGCGGACGATAAAAACTTAGCTTCTGCGGAGATGCCTTATGATGTGGTGTGCTTTGACATGAAACGATTGAAAACACACGATATATGCAAAATAGTGCTGATTACCAATGACGGAGTCGTAGAGAAAACATTGAAGCCTTTCGGCTCAAAAACACAGCGGTTATAGCAACAAAATGCTTTGATAATCGGAATAATCTCAATTATAAATTCAAAATATATGTAAAAAATAGTTTGAATTTTCAGATGTCAAAAGAGCGCATCATAATGATGCGCTCTTTTTGGCGTTTTTATATTTCTCTCAACAATTTAGCCGTTATAGCTATATTTTCCTCGGTTGTCTTTTGAGGATTTTTGATGTCGGATTTCTTGCGCTTGAGAATGTTGAGAATAATTTCCTGCTCGGTGAGCATAAGGTCTTCCCATTCGCAGATGTATGGATGGAGCTTAGCCAGCATGTTTTTGTGCTGTCCTCCGCTTGCCTGCTCTATGTAATTTCTCACCTGTTCGGGGGAGGCGGGCTCCCAACCGCGGCTGAGCATAAAGCCGTTCCAGCGAGATTGCTCCATTGCGGCGGCGATTTCACGGTTTGCTGAGCGTTTGTCGTTGAGCCAAGCTTCGTAGCGGTCTGCGAGGGCGGCATCCTTTTCGTATGAAAAGCTGTGGGCGCTTTCGTAATCGCTGTAACAACCTGCCACAAACAGTCTGTATCTGAGGCTGATTGCGGTGATTTTTGAGCTGTCGCGGTTGTATTGCGAGCTGTAATAGTCATAAATTGCGCTTTCGGCGTTTCCGTAATAGGATTTGTGGAGGCAAAGAGCTTGCTTTTCGAGGGTGTCGTCCTGCGTAAGTTTGTTGTAAGAATAAAGCGAGGCGGTCATGCCGAAGCAACAGATGTCGAATCGGTTGTACCAAAGCGTGCCTTGCTTTTGGTTTTGCAGGGGAATCGTGTTAATTAAGCGCGCGGTTTTTGCGTCGCGGCAGTAGACTGCGATAAAGGGCTTGCGGTCAAAGTTTGGAGCGCTTTTCACGAGCCAGCGCCTGAGGTTGATGGCGAAGCGAATGTTCTCGCAGTCGTCGCCTAAGTCCACCACGAAATAGTTAGCGCTTGCCAAGGCGGAGGAAAGCTCGTTTTCTCTGTTTCCGTTTGCTGACAGTGCTTTGCAGAAGTCGGGGGAATTAAGGTCGCACTCATAGAATTGGGGAGTTATACAGCGCAGCTTGCGCGAAGCTTTTATGTTTAAAAGTCCGGGGGCGTCACGGAAAAAACGGTTTTGGCTTGCCGAGATATTTTCACCGACAACCGAAATACTGACGGGGTAGTTTTCGCCCATATAGGCGATGGCACACGCTTCGTGGGCTATTCTTGTGGTGAGAGCGGTATTTCCGAAAATTATGGCGTTTGAGACGCTTTCCCCCTTCTTGGAATATCCCGTTCTGTTCAGGAAGGGGATGAAAAGCGGGAATCTGTGAAGCAGGTCGTGGGCGGCGTCGCGGGTTTCGTCACAAATGTGAACTCTGAAATACACGTTCTCGCGCATGTCGTTTATGCTTGCGTCCACAAGCATTGCGGCGCTTTCGTAATCGGCGGCGAGGAATATGTCGATTTTTTCGGTTAGAGCGCAGACGGATTCTGCCTGTTCCTTGTTGAGCAGATCGAGTGAGGCGTTGTAGAGGTGGTCGAGAAGCTCAAGAGTGTCGTCGATGTTGCCGTCCTCGTCGTCACTGAGGAATGCGGCGGTGACTTTTTCGTACTGTTCAAGTTCTTCCAAGCCGTTTTCGCCAAGGGCCTCAACAAGCCCCCATATTCCGTCGCAGGTTTTTACGCCGCGCTTGGTGTACTCGGTGTCTCTGACCGAAATCACCTCAAAATCCGAGGGCAAAGCGCGTATGAACGCGCCTACGCAATGCCCGTTTCCGTTTATTATGCAAAGCTTTTTGCTTCCGCTGTCGCTGAATTTTACCGCGCGTGTGGGAACATCACGCTTGATTCTCGCGGTTTTTCTGAGCGCACCTTCATGTCCGAGGGCGGCCGCGCGCTCAAACTGTACTGCCGCTTCGGCTGATGCCCCTTTGGCGTCAAGAAGAAGACCGAATGCGTAATAAAATTTTCGCTTTTCGGCGCTTTTTAATTCGGACTCGCGGGAAAGAAGCTGATTTTTTCGCTCCTCTGCTTTTTGAGGACTATCGGATTTTCCTTTGATAAAATCGTCGACGTGTTGCGCGAACAGCTCGAGGATTGCCTCTGCCGAGCCTTCGTCCGCGGCTTCTTTGAGATATTCGGCGGCTTTTTGTGTATCGAGCTCTTCCGAAAAAACGCCGTTGTAGTACTCCGAAAGAAGATGCTTGGCGTCGGGATTGTCGCCAAGGGCACTCAGAAAGCTTATGGCGGCGGGAATATTTTTTTGTCCTGACTGACCCGAAAGAAGCTGTCTTGCGTAGGCACATTCAACGCTCCATTTGATTTTTGAGGGCTGAAGCGCAGTGAAAAACTTGCTTGAAATCAGCTTGCTCAATAAAATGAATGAGTTTTTGTAGTCTCCGCTTTCAAAAAGTCCAAGCGCGTATGAGCATTGCTCGTAGACGTTGTTTATGTGTACTGTTGAGGTCTGAACGTTTACGGTGGGGGTGCACCAGATTCTGTTAAGCACCTCGGGGGCGGGGGAATAACTGCGCTCACCGATGGAATCGGGCTTAAAGGCAAAAATCATGGACAGCAGGATTCTTGACAGAATTACCGCCAGTTTGTTGTTGTCGAGTAATTCTCCAAACTTCAAATGCGAGCTTGGGCTCAGCTCGGGCGGTGTGATAAAGCTGTGTATTTCCCCAAAGTATGATGACAATCCCTCGCGGTCTACGTGCAGTAGTGGGTCGGAAAGGAACTGCCTGCACGAAGTATCGAATTTTCTGAGGATTTCGTGGGGCGAAGCGTTGAAAGTATTGATGATTTTGTTGCCGAGTGAATAGTTGGGGCCGGTGTGTGCGGTAAGTGCTCGGAATACCGAGTCGGGCTTGCTGTAATCAATAAATTCGGCGGGGAAGAACAGGCGAAGCTTGTCCTTTACGCTGTCGGTGATATTCTTTGCGCTTGTGTCTACGAGGGGAAGGTTACTTTCGTCAACGTATATTGTGTTGTATTTGATCAATCCCTTTGAGCCGGTGAAAAGGTCTTTGAGAAAGACACCGAGGGATATAGATTTGTCGGGGATTTTTCCGCTATGGTAGAAGTGAAATTGACTTAATTCGTAGTTGAATTTTGATGCCATGGCTTTTTCTCCTTACAAACGTTGTGTATGATTTAATTATATAGGAAAAACAAGGTATTGTCAATAAGATTTGCGGAAAAATGCGAGCAAAAAACGAAAGTATTGACAAAAAACGCGAAAATCGAACGGAAAGTGTTTGAAAAACTTTAAAAACAGTCGCAAAATCCGTAGTCGGTTGTGCATTCAATACGTTATAATTAAGCCATCACAGCAAAGGAGAATAAAATCATGACACAAAAAAGAAAACACAATCAAATCAGACGGGCTATCAGTCTATTTTTGGCAATCGTAACTCTTATCGGAGCCTTCTCGGTGCTGGTGCTTCCAACATCAGCAGCAAATTACTCAACTAATTATTCGAGTTATAATCAGCCTGAGAATAATGATTACGCTCGCCGCGGCGCTAAAGGATCGGGAACAGTGAAGGATGAAATCAAATGGATTCAGGCTGCGCTTAATTATCTTATTAAATATCGCGGTCTTAACGCCTCTTATCTTGACGTTGACGGTTCCTTTGGCCCTGCTACCGAGAAGGCTACGAAAGCGTATCAAAAAGCTTACGGCTTGTCGGCAGACGGCTCGTTTGGCCCTGCCAGCATTCAGAAAATGAAGCAGGTGCTTTCTGGCGGTACTGTTAAGTATAATCTTGTTTGGCCTGTTAAGGGCTTGACTACCGATAGAATAACGGGAAAGTACGGATATGATGGAGGATCGGCTCATTACAGACCTCTTGGTACAACAAATCAGAGAATCCATTCCGGAATAGATATAAGCAATGGCAGAACCGGCTCTAAGATTCTTGCAACCGCAGCGGGTGAAGTGGTTCTTAGCGGATATAGTGACGCAAGAGGTAACTATGTAGTTATATATCACAGTGATTTAAATATTAGTTCCTTGTATGAGCATTTGAAGAGTGGTTCTATTACTGTAAAAAAGGGCGACAAGGTGTATGCGGGACAAGAAATTGCTCAACTCGGTAATACAGGTCGTTATAAGAATGACAGTGGAAAGTGGGTAGGATATGGCGCACATCTCCACTTTGGGTTGATGTATGGTAAGGCGACATACGTCGATTATGATGTATGGAAGGTTAACAAGAGTACAAATAGTTTCAGTCCTGATCCCAGATACAATTCTAACGTGAGTTATACATTCAAATAAGCAATATGATGCGAATGGATTGATAAATATGATGTTCATGGTGGTGTAAAACAGGAGTAAATATTATGTGGTAAAAGGTGTTGTGTTTGTTAGCCACATGGCAAAAGGTGTTTGTCGGCGCATGGGAAATGCTTGTTGGACGGCGCCAAAGGAGTAAAAAATGCCGAGGTTGCATGATTGTTTATGCGACCTCGGTCCTTTTTGTGTCCGCACGGCAACCATCGAGAAAAGTTTTTGCGGAGCTTTTTTCAAAAAGCGCCACCTCGCCGGTGGGGGCTATCGGCTTCGCCATTCACGACTTAATGTGAAGTCGGAGGGCCAAGCGGTCTTAGGAAGACAAATTGGCAACTCAACTCCTTGGCCCACAGAACGACATGGCTACGATCCGACTTCCCATCGAGAAAAGTTTTTGCGGAGCTTTTTTCAAAACGCGCCACCTCGCCGGTGGGGGCTATCGGCTTCGCCATTCACGACTTAATGTG
>JAZKYO010000003.1:0-3296 GCA_045612185.1 Eubacteriales bacterium | reverse complement strand
TTGTTATATCAATTAAATTTGTTATACATAGCGATGCAAATTTCATTTGTGCCAAATGGACCGTCGAGGACGCCGGTCCCTACAATGATATGTGCTAACATACCGCCAAACACCAATTTGAAAAATCATTTCTGTTAATACAAAAGAAAAACGCCATTGTTTAGATGGCGTTTTTTGTAGTGCGACAACTATGTTAGCACAATCTAAAATTCGTGGGGGCGAAGCCTACCAGCCCACCGCTAGGTGCGAAGCGCATGGGCCCGTCCGGCGAGGACCGCTCAGGGGAGATTAATTTTCATTTCACCGTCGCAGGTGACCGTGAGACGGTAGATAATTTTGGTAATTGCCCAAACCAAGGGGTATTTTTTCAAAGCCGCTATGGCGTATTCCGAGCAAGAGGGCTTGCACATGCAAAATCTTCTTAGCATCTCACGCGCGTAATGTTGATAACACATAACCAGCTTGATAAGTAAGATCCTCAGCATAATCAAGTCGATAACGAGATAGCAAACCAAATAGCACCAAACGGGCTGAAGGTCTTGAAAAATACGTAACAGCGCATATCCTACGCCGTGTGGCAATATTACCGCAAGTAAAGCAATGAGAGCCGGAACCACCCAAGTCGTTTTGGGGCGAACCAGCTCTCTTTGTACGTATTTTTCAACAAGCTTTACACTCTCCGCGTCGGCTTTGACGCTTCCCGAAACAGCCTGCTTTAAATTCATAATTACTCAGACAAGGAGAAAACGTAGTACGTACTTCTGCCGCCCTCAAAGGTGTAAAGTCCCTTTGTAACGCCCTCGGACTCAAACGCCTCGGGGAATCTCGCGCTAAGCTTAAGCGCCTTGTCAATATTTTTCAACTGGTTTGTATCTCTTACGGATTTGTAATAGCCGTCAACGTTGGGGATATATCCCTCAGGGCATATCGCGTCTCCAAAATGCTCGTCGCGCTTTCCGTCGGGCGTAAGCCAACCGGTAACTCTGGGGAGATCGCCAAATCCGGGTTTGTATACGTTCTGCTCAACGCGGAATGCCTTAACACACAGTATACCCTCTGTGCCGTCTGCGAAAGAAAGCTTGAGCATAGGACCGAACCAGTTTGTTCGTATGTTTGTTTCTCCTCTTTTGATGCTTGGACCGCCGTGTACGTAAATACCGTTGCGTACCAATTCACAGCCAACTACGTCCTCGGGAAGAACGGTAACGTCAAAATCGTTAACGATCCAGAACAGTACGTTTCCTTCCTTGTCAATCGATACCTGCTTTTTGCCTCCCTTAGGCATAGTAGCGTTGTTTACGCTGCCCTCGATGGTGCCTACCCAAGGCTGATTTGTTCTTACGGTACCCGCGAGACACCCTAATTTCTTTTCGCCTGTCTTCATGTCTTTTTCCTCCACAATGTGTATATTTTCGGTTATTGGAAAACAAACGTTCCGCACCTTTTAGCCAAAAATCATCTTGAATCGGCTATTACTCAAATTATATCACATTAAAAACGACATGTCAAGAGTTTTAACAGATTTTTTGCGATATTTTGCGAAGTTTTGTGTGATATAATATGATAAAGGTACTGATAAAAGAAAGGGAAAAGGAATGTATAGAGAAGAATTTGCGCTCAGACTCGCGCTTCTTCGCACGAAAATGAACATCTCCGCACGCGACATGAGTCTTGCGCTCGGGCAGAATCCTGGTTATATAAACAGCATTGAAAACGGAAAATCGCTTCCGTCCATGGCTATGTTTTTCTATATTTGCGAGTTTTTGCGAATTACGCCCGCAGAGTTTTTTACCGCTGAAAACAAATATCCCGCGCAAAACAACAAGATAATTGAAAGTCTGTCACAGCTTGACAACGAATCCTTGGAATCTATTACGCGCATTATCGAAAAGCTGGCAAAGGCGGGTCACGGTTGCGAAGTTTGACCCACCGTGGGATTACTTAATAAAAAGACACGCCGAATCGGGGTTTCCGAAAGACGTGTCTTTTTTGTTTTACTCTGTAATCGTTACCGAGAAGCCGTTTGTGTAGGTCTCGCCCTTCTTAAGGTGGGTAAAGAGGTTCTTGGTAGCAAAGTCGTCAACCTTGCCGTCGTAAGCGGGAACACCGCTCCAAGGCTCAATGCAGACGTAAGGCGCGTCGGTGTTGGGCTTCTGCCAGATGCCGAGATTTACCATTTTGTCCGAGAACTCAACGGTAACGGCGCGGTCGTTCTTCTTTGATTTAAGCGAAATCTTGCGGTCTGTGCCCGTAAGGAAGATAGCGTCGTTGGCGAAAAGCTCGTGGCGAAGCTCAATAACCTTGCCGTCCTTAAGCGCAAAGTCCTCGTTCTCGCCCGTGTAGTAGCAGGTGGGAGACATTACAAGGCGCTTGCAGGGAACTGCGTTGGCAAATTCAAGGTAGTAGTCCTCAAACGCCTCTCCCTCAACAAAAGGAATGTTGAAGCCGGGGTGTCCGCCTACCGAGAAGGGAAGGTCCTCCTCGTTCTCGTTGATAACCTTGAACTCGTGCTTGATAGAAGCGCCCTCAAGGGTGTAGCTCATTCTGAAAATGAAGTCGAAGGGGTAGATTTTCTTTGTCTCCTCGTCAGAAGCAAGCTCAAAGGTGATAGAGGTCTTGGTCTGCGCCACAACCTTGTGTGTAGCCAGCTTGGAGAAGCCGTGAAGCACCATTTCGTAGGTCTTTCCTTTGTAGGTGTACTTGCCGTCGGTAAGTCTTCCGCAAATGGGGAAAAGCACCGATGCGCGGCTTGCCCAATAGGTGGCGTCACCCTGCCAGAGATACTCAAATCCGGTCTTTTTGCCCACGATGGACATAAGCTCCGCACCTCTGTCGGCAACTTCAACTTTAAGCTGTTCGTTTTCAATTGTGTAAATCATTTTTCTGTTCTCCTTGAAAAATATGTATTGTGTTTCACGCTCGCGCGTGTTAAGGACTTTGTGGGGGAGACGGGGAACGGGTCGCTTTTTTGTAAAAAGCTCCGCAAAAAACTTTCCCCGTAAAAAGTTTTATAAATGTGATGTATTGTCTGTGCCACAGAATAACTTTAGCGCACACTGCCACGGATGTTCAGTGCGTAGCCGAAACCATTGCTCCCGCAGGTTTTGTCCTAGCCGGACGGGCTGGTAGCCTTCGGCGTTCACGATTTTATGTTAGTGCAAACATAGCTGTCGCACCCCGAAAAACTTCGGTTAGACACCTCGTTTTTCTGCGCATAAATGCGTTCGTTTGTAGGGACCGGCGTCCTCGACGGTCCATGCAAACACAATTAAAATATCAAACAAAATGGTTGTTAT
>JAZKYO010000002.1:0-11948 GCA_045612185.1 Eubacteriales bacterium | reverse complement strand
TTTCACTTTTCACTATTACCTCTTACCTCCCAAAAATCCGAGCAAAGTGGCGATAAAAGTGAAAAGTTAAGAGTGAATAGTGAAAAAGTAAAAATCCTCGCCCAATATGAGCGAGGATTTTTGGCAGGGGCAGGAGGATTCCGAACCTGGCTTGCGGTTAATACAGCAAGATTGGGAAGTTTAGCCTACGCAAGCCCGCACCGCCTTCGGCGGTGGAGTTCGAAAATACTATACTCATAGCAAAAAGAAAGAGAGGGCTAAAGCCATCTCTTTCTTTTTGGCAGGGGCAGGAGGATTCGAACCCGCGACCCACGGTTTTGGAGTGGCTATAAAAGTCTGCGAAGCTTTGATTTTACTCGCTTTTTTGCCAGTTTCAAGACGTTTTTCTCGCAAGACCGTGTGTCGTGATTGTGTCTGAAATTTTTTGATGCTTTTTTGATGCTCTTCCCTTTTCGCCCTTTCATATTGTCGGCAACAGTTTTTTTGATGCTCTTCAAGGCACAAAAATTGCGTCGGAGTAAACAAAGAACAAAGCTACAAAAAATCGGCTATAGTTTTTTGTAGTCCTTAGGCGATATTGAAAAATGCTTTGTAAATCTCCGTGAAAAATAGAATTGGTCGCAATACCCAAGCTCGGCACTTACCTCGCCAACCGTTTTTTTATCCACCATCAGCAAATGACTGGCTTCAAACATCAAAAGATCTTCTATGTATTTTGACACCGAAATTCCCATTTCGCTTTTGAAACGGTCCAACAGACTGTCCCGTGAGCAAAACACAGCGTCCGCCACTTCACTTACCTTGAGCGATGCCGAGAGATTTTTTCTAATAAAGCCAATAGCATCGGAAACTGTTTTTGAATAGTTTACGGTACGCTTTCCACTTTTGAGTAGCATTGCCGCATCCGAAACCGTACGCAATATTTCGGATTGCAAAAAAATTTGTTTTGAAATATCCTCGCTCCTGTAACAGTCAAGCATATTTTTCATCAACGCGAGCGGTTTTTCAAATTTAAGGATCTGTGCTTCGGGTGATGAAAAAAAGTCGTATCCGTCAGGCAATATCAAATTGATATGAAAAAAAAGCTTTGTAACCGAATCGGTTCCGTAATAACCGTAGCGTGCGCCGCAGGGGGCAAAATAAGCATATCCAGCCTCAATGGGAATTTCCTTTCCATCCTCGCAAACAAAAACACCCGAGCCGTCCATAATATAGTATAACCGCGAAAAATGCACCTGGTGAACGGGGCGTTTCCAAATATGGTCTGTAACTACAAAGCCGTTATCGCTTGATATATCAAGTCGGCAGTTTTTTAAATAATCGTAAAAGAAACCGCAATTTTTTATTTCCATATTTATCCTCAAAAACACATAAAAGTTCTGCAAACGTTCATTTTATTATTTACAAGAATATGTTATCTTTAAGTAAAGACACATAAACCAGTTTTATAATAGCATAGAATGCTTTATTTGTCAACAGAAGAACGATACAAGGAGAAATTTTATGTCAAGCTATGTCAGAAAGAAAACACCGGGTGATACCGAATGGTTTGTTAACGACCGCTTCGGTATGTTTATTCATTTTGGACTTTACGCTCTTCCCGCGCGCCACGAGTGGGTAAAGCTGAAAGAAGCGATTCCCGATGATACGTATAATAAATACTTTGAAAATTTCAATCCCGACCTTTTCGATGCAACGGAATGGGCTAAAGCCGCTAAGGAGGCGGGAATGAAATATGCCGTTCTCACAACAAAGCACCATGAAGGCTTTTGTCTGTTTGACAGCAAATACACGGATTTCAAAATAACTAACACTCCATTTGGCAGGGATCTTGTAAAGGAATATGCAGATGCGTTTCGTGCGGAGGGGGTGAAGGTGGGCTTTTATTATTCACTTATCGATTGGCACCATCCCGAATTTACCATTGATGAGCTACACCCCTTGAGAAAACACGAAAACGCGGTGGAAATGAACAAAAGCCGCGACATGAAGAAGTATGCGGAATACATGAGAAATCAAGTTACCGAGCTACTGACCAATTACGGAAAAATAGATATTCTTTGGTTTGATTATTCTTATCCGCAAAAAAGCAAAAACTTTCCACAATTCGAAGGAAAAGGAAAGGACGATTGGGAATCCGAAAAGCTTATTGCCACAGCGCGCGCGATACAGCCACATATAATTATAGACAACAGGTCTGATGTGGAGCAAGACCTTACCACACCCGAACAATATCAGGTTGATGAGTGGCCCAGACACAGTGAGACAGGCGAGTTGCTTACTTGGGAAGCTTGTCAAACCTTTTCGGGCTCGTGGGGATACCACCGTGACGAAACTACGTGGAAATCTCCACAGATGCTTATAGAGCTTTTGTGCAAAAATGTTTCGCTTGGCGGCAATCTGCTTATGAACGTAGGTCCCTGCGCTCGCGGTTATATTGACAGGCGTGCCGAAAATTCTCTTAAAGCCTTCGGTGAATGGATGAAATACAATTCGCGCTCTATTTACGGATGCACTATGGCAGAGCCTGAATTTAAAGCACCTTTTGGAACAGTGCTGACTCAAAGCTTCGACGGAAAAAGGCTTTACATACATATTTTTGACTATCCGTTTATAAATCTTCCGATGGAAAATATAGCCGACAGAATAGATTACTGCCAATTCCTTCACGACGGCAGCGAAATACTTTATAGTGTCGGTAAGCGTCATAATACCTGCGGTGACGTAACCGCCGCGGGAGAAAACACGGTTTATTTCAAGTTGCCTGTAATAAAGCCCGACGTTCTCGTTCCCGTTATTGAAATAAAACTCAAAGGTTGACTTAAAATATTTTTTGAGACAGAAAGGAAATAAAAATGAAAATAAGAACACGTTTTTTGTCGCTTGCACTCGTTTTAATTACTGTTTCACAGTTATTTACCGCAACTGCGTATGCAAATGAAACGAGCACTGTAAAATACGGAGACTATTACTACAATTACGATTTTGAAAACTATGAAAGCGGCGGCTTCACTAACTTTGCCGACTATTTTCACAGCACCGAAGTTACCACCGCTGACGGGCTTATATGTAATGCCTACGGCGACACGGAATTTAACTCCACTCCCGGTGATCCAAAACTACCAAATACAAGTATTATAATGACCGATAAAAACGGCAACAAATATCTTAACCATACCTTCAGTACAGCAAGCGGCACAAGCGGTGCGCGTGTGGGAACGTTTCCTCTCGGAACCGATATAATCGGAAATGCAGTTTCCATAGATTTCAAATTCAGAGCAAACGGAAGTTCTGCCAACAACTCAACGGTGCGCCTGCTTCAGCTTCGCCGAGGCTCAAGTGCCAGTGTCAACATTCTCGACACTGACGGTTTGGGCAACATTTCTCTCATGAACGTCGGGGTAAGTGTTACCAATCCCGTCTACACACAAAAGAACGATGAGTTTATGGATATCTCGCTCCGTTGGTACGACGCTACAAACACAGTAAGCCTCTACATAAACGGCGAAACCATTGTTGAGGGCGCAGAGTTGGCGACTGATTTCAGAAGTTATGTCAACACAGAATGGAACGATAGCTTTTTGGCAGGAGAACGCACGCTTGACAGTACTACCACAGGCTCGGTGCAATTCCTTAACGTGGGCAAGACAAATCAGTCCTGGAGCTTTGACATGGACGACCTCAAAATATATCAGATTGCATCCCCTGAGGGCAAGCCTTACTATTATGAAAATTATTTTGATTATGAGGGAATAAACTCGGTTACAGATAGCAAACGCTCCGAGTCTAACCGAGAGACAAATTCCTACATTTACGATTCGGGAAACAAGAACATAATAAAAGCCTTCAACACCGACGGAAACGGCTACGCAGAGTTTTCCGGGGGGGATTGGCTGGCTCTTACAGACAAAAAGTATCAGATACTTTCAACCACCTCTTGGGTAACTGAATTTGACATAAAGGCTTCGCACGAGTCAAACAACCGTGTACCTCTTGTAAGATTCAACGACGGCAAGCTTAATCAAACCGATACGCTTTATATAGACAAGAACGGCAACCTTTTCCTTGAAGACAGAGACGATGCTTTTGCGGGCGGTGTAAAGCTGAGTATGGACAAGTGGACACATATTGCGGTAGTTTGCGTGAACGATATGACCAATCTTGGGAAATTCGGAAGCTTCAATTCGGACACTGCCGAATCGTCAGTAAAGCTAAGAAGAACTTTTGCGGTATACGCAGACGGAAAATTTATCGGCACTACCGAGCCACAGGACATCTACCTTTGGAAAAACGATGCAAGCATCTCCAGGACTATCAACGGTTACGACATTGATTCAATAACTACCGTAACAGTTGACACAGACGGACTTGACACAGAGGGACTTACTGTGGTTGACAGCACCACTGCGGCAAATCATACAATTTACAAAAAAACTGTTGACGGAACAGTTTACTATTACAACGTTGAGTACACCGACTCAACCAAGACGACTCAAAAAGCCTACTCCACAATGACGCTTACATCGTCAAACCTGGGCAACAGAGGCGAGTGGTTTGGTGTTTTCAACTCGGAACCTTCGCTTGAAGGTGCGCTTGACAACCTTGTGGTCTACGAGGGCAATTATCCCGCTTTTATGACCGAAAATACTTACAAGGAACAGAACGGCACACTTCTCGATATGGATTTCGGAAGCTACGTATTTGCCAGAAGCGGTACTATGGTTGCCGAAAACACGAACGGCGGTGAGATATACGGAATCCAGTCCGAAGGTGATTTCCGATTGAAGACATCAAAATATGATGCTTTAGGCAATCTTATAAACTCAGAGAGTGCAAATTATGCCGACTCATATTATGCATCGGTTTCAGCTTCAAACGGCTATGCCGACGTTTGGTTCCCTATAAGTGATACGGGCGTTTATGCCTTTGAGCACACGCTTAAAAACGTAATGCCGTCAGCGGCAGGCAAAAGGATAGGATTCTTTACCATAAGACGTGAAAACGTAGTAAATTCCCAAAATTCCAGTGCCACCACCCAGTCGCTCATACAGGCCTACCGAAACGAAGACGGCACGGTTCAGCTTTACACAAACTATTACGACACAAACGGCGGACAGCCTCTTTATAACAAGGACGGTACCCCCGCACTTCTTAAATCCGATGCGTGGCAGACAATAAAGGTCGTGTATGACGAGAGCTTTAAGGTCAACGCCACCAAGACCCTTCTTTCCTATTATCTTGATGGCTCGCTTCTTTACCTTGATACAAAAGGACAGATGCCGGCAGAAAATATAGCCAAGAGCTTTAACATACAAAGCAAAAAGGGAACTCCTAACCAGAGAATAAGATATATCAACAACGGTATATCAAGCGGTACGCTTGATCTCAAATCCTTTACAGTTACCGCTGTAGGAGAAAAGAAAAATGAAATGAAAGAGCTTGAGGCTGATGTTACACTTAAAAACAGAGTTACTGTTATTGAGTCTGCAATAAGCTTTACACCTTATTCCGCATCCGCTAACAGCTATTATCCGCTTGTTGAGCTTGCGAGAACCGACTCCAACACCACACGTGTGCTTGGACTGCTCTATACCGAAGCAAACGACGGATTGCTTTATATCAAGAATGTTGACGGTGATTACGTAGTATTGCGTGACGAAAACGAAAATGCGATAGAAATCAGCTCCGACGCAGAGAACCCCACAAATATAGCTATCGTATATGATGACGTAACAGGCTTGGCAAGATACTACGTTGACGGCTTCGTTCCGTATTTGGGCACCGAAAAGACCTCCGCTTCCAATATGCAGGTAGCCGACCTTGGCTTCTACAGAATGGCGGCAAAATCCGAGGGTATAGTATTGCTTGAGAAAACCGCCGACGGATTTGCGGTAGGCATTGAAGCCTCGGCATACAATACAAACTACTCGGGAACGTCTGAAATCGTTGCTCTTCAAGAGGGAGAGTCAACAAACGACATAAGACTCCTTGCGGGCATAGATTCGCCCTATTACAGCACGGCTGGCTTTGAGTTTGAGGCGTATATGGGCGGCGTTTCACAAGGAATAAAAGACGTTAACAACCAAGCTATTTACACAAGCATAAAGGCTGGCAATGATACCGTAACGGCTTCCGAAGCATACGGCTACAACTATTTTTCGGTAGTATCAATAACAGGTATTCCGTACGGTGTGGAAAACAGCTACGTATTGGCACGTCCGTATACTGTTGTGGGCGGCGTTAAGTCCTATGGAGAAAGCGCAAAAATCATGCTCTCCGATAAGGGGCACTATTTTGACGAAGCGTACAAGGCAACTGTTGTTTCCGAAAACAAAGAGCTCTTTGAATGCTCGGAAATCGAAAGCTATGAGGGCAACGGACTTGCGTTCAACAACCAAGGTGCGATATTCAACTTTAATGCAAACTGTAGCGGCAAGGTTTATATAAGCCTTGATTCCTCACGCGGACTTGCGAGTGTAGACGAATCTGTATTCGAGCTTACCGTTGACGGCAAGACAAGCGAAATAAGACTTCCCATTGGCAGAAATCATATTCTCCTTGCGGAGGTTGAGGACGGCAGTCACGCATTCAGTATCAAGAAGATAAGCGGTGGTGATTTCGTCCGCATAAACAGCGTAAAGCTTGACGGTGAATACACAGAACCCGCGCTTACCGCGGTGGAAAACGGCGTTATTGTAACGGTTAGCGAGCCGAAGGCAGGAAATTCCTACGGCGACGTTACTGTCTACGTTCAAACCACCGATGAAAGCGGTAAATACTACGTTGAATATCCTTTCCTCTATCAAAGAAATTCAAACGCTAACCCATACGAGGGAGATTGGAGCATTTCCGAATCGGCAAACCAACAGTACAACGTAAATATGTACAGAATAAATAAAGGTTACATAGCCGAAAAGAGCAATGACAGCTATGCTCGTCTCTACCAGGTGCTTCAGAACGGTGAAATAGGCGTCGCGCTTCGTGAAACAGGCGTTCAGGAAGACGGTATTACAGAATACAAGCAGGCGGGCGACGCTGTTGGCGGCTTCCATGGAGATGAAAACATTACCGAAGCACCCATATTCACCCTTGACGGCATGACTGTCGAGCTCGGAGCATCGGGAACATATACGGGAACCACGCTTGAATTTATACAGAACAGCATTATCGACAGATGCAACAACACAGGCGAAAATATTGCAAAGCACAGTCAGATATACAAGATAGACACCAACGGAATAAGAGTAAAGCGCTCGTTAAAATTCCTTACCTCTGATTTCGTGGCTATGAAGGGCAGAACTTATCTCCAAATGTTCACCTTTGTCCGTCAGGACGTAATGCAAATGGATAAGAACGCCGGCACGGTAAATTATAACGCCGCTGACCTTTCCAACACCGTCAGATTGCTTGATGCGGCAGGCGAAGTCCTCCATACCGTAGACACCAAGAATTTTAAGGTAACACACGCAGACGGAAGTGTTACGGCATTCCCCGAGGACTCTGTAACAAACGGAGTTATCGTTAAGGAATACAAGCTCCACGGAAACGACGTTGACAACCGCTACGCTGAGTATATAGGTGACAACAACAACGGCATCTACGCCAAAGTCGGCTTTAACATAGTCGACGCAAGCACCAAAGTGGACTCGGCTTGCATCTCGGTGAGAAAGAGCATTTTTGATCCCGCGCAGGTAGATCACGACAGCACAACTCTTACCAGCGGAAATCACGGTGACAATAAGTGGTACCCATCATTCACTTCCGTAAATGATCCCTATGTCTGTCAGGATACCGTGGGCACCGAGAGCTCTACCAATGATAAGGTATATATCCCTCATAAAGGTGAAACCTGGAGTGCCGATCTGATCTATTACATTGATTATAACCCCACAAAATAAAATACAAGAGCAAAGGCAGAGAGATATTAAATCTGCCTTTGTTGTTAAAAATGATTCGGAGGTTTTTATGAAGTTAAAATTTTTAGGAACTACCGCAAGTATTCCCGATATTCACGAGGATTCGCCCTGCTTTTTGGTAAATGACCGCTATTTGTTTGACTGCGGATTTGACGTACTCGGAGATTTGCGGGAAACCAATTGCGATATTGGAAAAATTGACCATATAATTTTTACCCATATGCACCACGACCACTATCTTGGGCTTGCTTCCCTACTGTTTTATTTTATTCATTCAAGAGTAAAAGACATAAAGGATTTGACTATCCTCGGTCCAAATAAGGACGTAGAAAGTGTCGTAGAGCTTGCATACAGCTATCTTCAGTTAGACCGCTTTTATCCCGATATCGGGCGACCGAAAGTTATTCCACTTGATGAAAATAACCTTTATGAAACAAACGATGCTGTAATAAAGTGCGGACTTGCCAAGCACCCGGTAGATGCTCGCTGTTACCGCTTCGTTTCCGATGGCTCGGCATTGGCAATAAGCGGCGACACAATGTACCGAGAGGATATGATACCGCTATTCAGGGACGCACACGCATTGATACACGATTCTACGCTCGGTTATTGCGAGGGCAGTGGCAACAACGGACATTCCACACTCCCTGAGGCGATACGAATTGCCGAAATGTCGAATATCCCCACGCTCTTCCCCGTTCATATGTCGGTGCAAAAGGCAGAAGAGGCGGTCAACAAGGCAAAAAGCGAAACAGATGTAAAACTGATTGCCCCCCAAAGAGGCATAATTTATAACATATAGGAGCTGCTATGAAAATAATTACACTGGGAACAAGTCATGGTGATTCCACCGTTTCACGGTTTAATTCCTCAACTCTTTATGAAACAAACGGCGTATTGTATCTCGTCGATGCGGGCGCACCTGTAGAAGCATTGATAAAGCGGCAAGGGCTTTCTTGCACAAACATACGCGCGGCATTCGTGACACATATGCACGACGACCATGCTGGCGGCTTAACGGGGCTTTTGAAGCAGATAATAAAATACGGAGAAAACAGAAAATATCAATTTTCTCTTTTTCTGCCGGAAGAAAAAGCCATTGTTGCTTTGAAAAGCTGGTTTTCAGCACTTCATGAGGAGGCAGACTCGCACCTTGTAGAATACGTTGTTGTGAGCGACGGGCTTGTTTATGAGGACGAGAATCTTCGTGTAAGTGCTATACGCACCGCTCACCTGAGAACGTTTGGCAGAACGAAAGGAGCCCCATGCAGTTTTGCGTACGTACTTGATTTCAAAAAAGAAGAAAAGACAATTTTGCACTCAGGCGACCTCAAATCCGATTTTTCGGATTTCCCAGTTGTAGCTACAGAAAAGCATTTTGATATCTGCCTTTGTGAAGCAACGCATTATGACCCCAAAATTGCAAAACCGATTTTTGAAAAAGCCAAATTTGACAAGCTGATATTTATTCACATAGCCGACCGCTGGCATAACGAAATTATTGGCGCAGACGGTGAAAAAGCACTGCTTGAATATTGCAAAACATATCCTTACCCCGTTTCAATCGCACACGACGGTGAGGTATTTGAATGCGATTAAATTACGAAATAACAGGTTAAATTTGTGCTTCGATTTGTAAGCAGGTGAAAGGGTCTGGGTCGGTGAACCGTCCAGACCCGACTCACAGCTGACGGCAGAGCCGACAGCATAAGGGATTTGAGACTTTTGAACAAAAAATAACTGTGGGTCAATTTCAGACCTATGGGGTCAAGGCTGTGGGTCAAGTCAGCTACAAACTCAACAAATACAATAAATTGTCGTGGGTCAGACTTGACCCACAATTTCTATTTGATAACAAACTGATAACTTTTCACCACAGGGCTGGATATATAAGGAGTTTTGTGGTATTGTTTGTGGTAAAACAGAAAGGAGAGCGAATATATGGCAACAAGAAAGCTATTAACTAACGGCAACGCATTCAAGCGTACAGACGGGTGTTGGGGCGGTACGGTACTACTTGTCGAAGATTGGTTAATTTTTTACAATTCAACAAGATTGAAAAACAGGAAGAGATAATCCCTTCCTGCTTTTCTTGCGCCTTTTTTTTTCTGTGAACTATTTGGGGTTCACTTCATTCAGATTCGCCTTTTTATATTTATCGCAAACTCACACGTGTGTCTCCACTAACGATTTCTATCTCGATACTGTCCGAAAACAGATCGTTATTGAAATGCTTAAAGCGCCTCAAAATCTCAATCATCTTTTCCGCAGAATCACCGAATTTTCTTTCGATCACCTCAAGCCCGATAATTTCAATGTGTATGGGGTCTCCGTACATATCGGTTAAGCAATCCCAGAACGCAGACCAATTGCACCCATAGTAATCAGGGAAATCCAATGCCTTTTGAATGATAGGGTGCATTTCCATATAATGTTTTACATTTGAAAAATCAATTGTGTATTTTTCTTTACTCATCGTCTTCTCCTTATCTCGTTATTTCGTAAAATGTCTGATAATGGTCGTATGTCGCAAACATTAAACCGTCATTTGAATATACAATTCTTTGACGAATTCACCGACGGGATGATATATCTCGATCAATTATGCTTTATTACCGCAATGACACTCTTGTTTCGCCACTTACAATTTCTATTTGTATTTCATGTGAATACTTATCGTTGCGATAATGCTTCAATTCTCTAAAAGTATCAATCAACTTGTCTGCATACTCGCCGAACTTTCGTTCGATCACTTCAAGTCCTATAATTTCGATATGAATAGGTTCGCCCACCATATCTCTCAAGCAATCCCATAAAGCATCCAAATTACCACCATAATAATCGGGGAAATCCAATGCTTTTTGAATAATGGGATGTATTTCCATGTAATATTTTACATTTGAAAAATCTATAGTATATAGCTCTTTGAATTCGTACATAACCCTCTCCTTAGTTTGTTATTTCATAAAATGTTTGATAGTGGTCGTAGCTAACAAACATCAATCCATCGTTTGAGTACAATATCCTTTGTCGATTTCGATATCCGCCATCATAATTTATATCAGCCTCATACCAAACCCTTCCCGAAGATCGCGGAAGTTTGCCGTCTTTATTTTTATAAATAGCTCCACCAATCATTTTTCCAGGTAACACTTTGTTTAAATTTCCTTTTTTGCTTCTCCAACCGGCATCTTCAGCCTCTTCAAACGAAACATAATAATTCGGCAATCTCCCGAACCTAACTATGTAAGCATCCGCCCCATCCATTCCTAATTCTGTAGCAGTTCCCGCGGTCTTAGTCCGCATAGGAACATATTCACATTGGCAGTTCTCGTGCGCATTTACTTCTGTTTTGTTTTCAAGTATAGAAATATCGACTATTTTTCCGTGCTGTTGTGCGCAGTATAAACAGGTATATAACGTCAACTTTGACATCCAGTTTGCCCATTTGATACTATAGCCGCATATTTTTCTGTCCTGCAAAAGGTTATTTATCGCTGTATCAATTATGTTTTTCTCGCTCATTTTTCCTCCCCTATTATATCGTATTTTTTGTTATTTGTCAATTTAAAAATGCTACTTTCATTAGGCACCACCTCGTTTACTATAAAATATTATAATAGTTACAATTTTTCGGTACCTATATCCTAACACTGACATAAGTGTCATTTGGTGTCATAGAGTGCCATCCTGTGACATCAATCAAATATTTTTTCGACAGTATAATAAAATTCCAATGCTAAATGGAATAACCAATGACTTCTGTCTGTAAACACTAAAAAATGATACGCAGTAACCAAAGAGAACGCGACCGCAGGGAAGGTGAACCTGCGGTCGCGATTTTTTGATGCTTTTTTGAAGCCGTGATGCTTTTTTGATGCTGTACCAGACGGAATTATTGGAACGGATGGGAAGATGATGCTCTTCTGTCTGTGAAATTTTACCTTTTCACTTTTCACTATTACCTCTTACCTCCCAAAAATCCGAGCAAAGTGGCGATAAAAGTGAAAAGTTAAGAGTGAATAGTGAAAA
>JAZKYO010000001.1:0-21813 GCA_045612185.1 Eubacteriales bacterium | reverse complement strand
TAAAATATCAAACAAAATGGTTGTTATATCAATTAAATAAATTTGTTATACATAGCGATGCAAATTTCATTTGTGCCAAATGGACCGTCGAGGACGCCGGTCCCTACAATGATATGTGCGAACACACCTACAAACTACAATTTGTTTTTTAAACAAAACAGGAGCTGTCTCTCCGAGACCGCTCCGTTTCTGTTGTTTTATAATATCAGAATGAGTCTATATCATTGGCTTTGACCTCCGGGGTAAGCTCGTCGAAGGGGCGGAGGTGGTGGTGCGTTTTTGCCAGCTTGTCACGGGTAAAGCCCTCTAAGGGGAGAACGTAACCCTCGGAGCGGACGTACGCGTTCCATCTCTGATGCTCCATCTTTCCAAGATACTCGTATTTGGGGTCTTGGCGCTCTTCCTTGGGAAGGTCAGCGCCCGGAACGCCCTCGTGATGATAATACAAGGGGGTGCCGTCTTTGTCGTCTCCAAGGTAGAAGTCGCATTTGTTCTTGAATTTCTTATGAATAACCGCGGCGATGGACGAGCGATAGTTATAGTCGTATTTCCAAAAGGCTTCTTTCTCCTCGTCGGTGTGTGCCCATGCGAGGTGGCGTCCTTCCGCTTCCTTTTCAAGCTTTGAGTTGATAATGCAGTCCTCGGAGAAGTTGATAGAGGTGTCGCCCGTGGGGTGAATATCGTACATAATGCCCGTCGCGATAGAGCCCTTCTGGAGCAAGGATTGCTTGTCGGGGTTGTAAACTATGGCGTGAATAAAGGGGTGTTTGCCTTTTCTCTTAAGGAGAATTCGGATTTTTGCCGCTACCTGTACGTTAAGGTCATCGTTACCGAGGGCCACTATAACGTAGGTGGTATTTTCAAGCTTTTCTATTGCTCTGTCAAACTCGCTTGAGTTTACGTTGCATCCGTCGGGCATTTCGGGGTTGATTGTGATTTTGTAATGTGCCTCACCGTCGGTATCAAAATCTCCGTTGTGTTCTTCCGACATAAGCTCGGGGCACTGTGATGTAAAGCGTGATTCGGCGGATTTATCTTTGTCAAACGCTGTTATTTCCACTCGATAAGGGTAGAGCTGGCAGAACCAGGGCAGGGCTTTGAGAACCTCTGTCCCGTGGAATCCGAGACCGATAACTACTGCCGAAATCAGCTTTTCGGGTACGGGCTCGCCCGTAAGTGGGTGGCTGAGCATATTCCCTGATTCGGTAGCGCTTTGGAATATGTAATGTCCCTCGTCGTAGAGAAGCTTATAAACAAGCGACTGAACGTCGTTTACACGTCTGAGCTTAAGGAACTGCGGTGTTATTGAACTTAAAAGCTGTTCGCTGCTTGAGTGAATTGTGAAAAGATAAATTCTGGTGTCTCCGCCCTTGCGCTTGTAGTCGTAGCCGCTTGGGGCATAGTCAGTCTTGTAGCCGAGTAAGGCTTGAGCTTTTTTCTTGACGCTGGGCTTTGAGAGATAGATGGTCTGGTTGATGTTCTCAGAATCGTCCTCGCCGATGATGAAGAAGTAGAGCTTTGTCGCAGGACTGTGGAAATGGAAGTCTATGACTGTAATATCGTTTTTAAAGAGTATAGCGTCAAGCTCCTGAGCTTGCTCGATAAGCTCGTAGGACTCCTCGTCATTCACCTTGAAAACGTCGGTGAAGATGATCATTCTCTTAGGGCTTTTCTTCTTGAGGTCGCGGGCGAGCTTTATAGATCGGTCGTTAAGGTCGGAGAAAACATACGCATCCTTGAAGAACCCGGCGTAATAGCGAAGATACGCGGTGAAGTTGTAAAACAGAGATACGATTCCGCGCGCGGTGAGCAAGGGGCACGCAATGTGAAGTATTCCCGCGATAGCGTTGTAAAGATGTACCCAGCCGCCGTTAAGAGTCTCTGACGAGAAGTTAAGAATTGTCTGGTAATCTCCGTCGATAACGAAAAGTCGCACGGTGCTGTGCAGGGCGCTTACAAGGTTTAAAAATCCCGTTTCAAACGCGGGGGGAGAGGTTAACGCTACGTCTTTGGCGCACAAGGGGAGAAAGGCGGAAAGCGCGCCTACTACCAATCCGGCGATAAGCACAAAGGATATTTTGTACTTTTTGCGCTGGCTGTATGTGAAAAACAGAGATGCTATCCACAGAATTACCGTTCCAAGGGTAACCGCTGCGGAAAAGGCGATGAACACAAGTGTGTTGGAAAGACTGATAGTTGCCAGCCAAAGTATCAGCGCTATTATGGCGAGTACTGACGGAACCGCTACAAGGGTTATCATAATTTGCCTCCATAAAAATAAAATCTTCGACTTTTATTTTACCATAGCAGAACGTAAATGTCAATAAATAATTCGGTTTTTAAAGCAAAATTTGTCGCTGTTTTCCGTTGTTTGGCACAGCTCTGTTTAATTATATTAATAAAGGTTGAATTTTGTCAATACAGCGCGTTTTGCGTGGCTTTGGGGCTTGTTTGCCGCTATTATTGTCTAAAAAATGACAAAGTTGTTGCTTTTTTTACCAAAAATATTAAAGAAAAGTTGTCTAAAATCGCAAAAAAAGTAAAAAAGTGTTGACAGACTATGAATTGTATGCTATCATAATAGTTACCCATAGCTACGTTTTGGCTATGTCGCTACATATTATTATATAATATATGGCCGTGTTCGATCAAAATTCTGAGAAAAGGAGAAAATAATGAGACTAAAACAGAGAGTACTATGCTGTTTTCTGGCGTTGATTACAGTGCTTTCCTGCTTGGTTTTTCCCGCGTCGGCTGCGGGGGACAAAGACGGAACCCACACGACGCGAAAGATAGTGTCGGTACTTTATGACAACTCGGGCTCGATGAATGATCCGGTTGTTACCGGTAGCGCTAATCCTGTTCAGAAAAATCCGTATGCGAGATACGCGCTTCAGATGCTTTTGTCTATGTTGGGTACGGACGATACACTTGTTATTACGCCGTTGAACAAAAAGGATAAGTATGACAGAACATCAGCGGTTAATTCGGTGAGCAACAGTATTACGGTGGATCTTTCAAAGAAAAACCGCTCGGACGAAATTTTATCGGCTTTGAGTAATGATCTTTTGAAGAACCCCAATGGTGGAACCCCCGGTCCAAGCCCCCTTGGTGTGGCTATGCAACACCTTACCAATCAGGGACTTAGAGAGGAGGTTGACATTTCTTCCAAGGAGGATGAAACCGAGTATTGGTTGGTTATCCTGAGTGACGGAGCCTTTAACGATGATGGCAATAGCTACCTTGTGTCGGCTCAGGAGCTTTTAAAGCCCTATATCACGAAGTATCCCGTGATGAATACGATTTTTATCGGATTTGGAAGCGGAGCTCCCAAAAGCGCTGATTTCGGTCAGCTTGTTGGAAACTATCCTTTCAGAGTTTACGATGCCGATTCCTCCGAAAAGCTTATAAACGACATGCAGGAGATAGCAAACCTGCTTTCAAGCCGCTGTAAGCTTGAGGACACCGACTACTCGGTGCAGGGAAACAAGGTTGTTCTTGACCTTGACAAATTCAAATATTCTATAAAGAGTGTGTCGCTTATCGCGCAGGACTGCGGAGCTACCTTGAAATCCGCAACCTACAACGGCAAGAGTCTAAGCATAGCTCAGCCGTGTGTGATAAAAGCCGAAAGTATTACCGTTGACGATAAGGGCACTTTGATGAAAGACGGATATTCGGCTATCGTTAAGGATGCTGGCTATCTGTACGGAGGAAAGCTTGAGCTTGAGTTCTCAGCTCCCGTTAAAAGACTTTCGATAATGACCGAGCCTGCTCTCAGGGTCTCCGCTTACTTTGAGTGCAATATCGGTGGAAAATGGGAACGCATATCGGTGCAGGAAATCAACGCCACAAAGCTTGGCGGTGATAAGGTAAGAGCCGGTTACGAGGCGTTTGAGCAGACCACGGGACAGCCGGTTGACATTGAGGAGCTGTTCGGTTCAACAACGACAAGCGTTACCTACGCGGGTAACAGCTACAAGGTTGGCGAGGAGTTCGCGCTTGTTACGGGCGACGAGGTTGCGGTAGTTACGGTGAGCGTGCTTAACGGATCCTACACGGTGCAAGCCGAGCTTGCTTGTAAGGTTCTTGAGAGCTTGGACGATTACCGCGTTGACGTGGTTGCCAACGACCAATCCAAGCCCGGACTTATGAAGGCGGACTTTGAGTACACCGTAATCGTTGACAAAAAGCCGCTTACCAAGGCTGAAATGAGCAACTACAAATGCAGCGCGGTTCTTAAGGGACCCGACGGCAAGGAAAGTCAGCTTAAGGTTTCGATAGGCTCTGACGGAAAGGCTAAGGTTTCGGTAAACGAAAGCTCGGGCGCTTACGGCGACTACGAGGTTCTGTTTACGGTGGTTGACCCCGACAATCTGTCAAGAACGGGAAAGAGCGCTATCAGCCTTTGTCCCGAGGAGTTGAAAATCGAGATCAAGGGGCAGAATCCCATCTCGGTTACCCAACACGGAATTCTCAGTAATACCACTCCGTTTACCTTTGAACTGACGGCGGGCGGAAAGGCGTTTGATTTCTCAAACGATATCATAACCTACAAGCTTGAGTTTGACGAAAAAGACGTTACCGGGTACGCAACCGTCGCTGAGAATACCATCACTTACGTGCCGAAGGCTGAGCATATGAGCTCGATTTCCAACGGCTCAAAAAAGGTTACGCTTTCAGTTAACAGCGATAAATTCCCGACTGTTTCGATTTCCAAGTTTGCCGAGCTTATCGTAGGCGATATCAAGTATGATATTCAGGCAGTTGATTCGGGAAAGAAAGAGGTTGACCGCTTTAACATAAACAAGAGCGGTGCGGTGCTTTACTTTAAGGTTATCAGAGACGGCGCTCTGCTTGCTGCCGACGAGCTTCGCGCGGGTCTTGACGCGGGCGAGTTCAAGTTTGGCGGCGACGGCTTGTTTACCTGGCAGTTCTGGCTGCCTGTCGGTTACAGCGCGGATGTTGCCGAGGTGAACGGCGAGCCGGTGGTTGAATATCGTGTTGTGAGAAAATGGTACAATATAATCCCAGTCAACTTTATGTCAATGTTCATATTCGGCGGAGACAAAACGGTTGAGGTGGAATACAGAGGGGCTTCGGCTTCGGATTTTGTAACCTTTACTCCAAGCAACATTGTTGAATACATATGGCGTGTGCTGTTGTTCATCTTCCTGCTGTTCCTTGTTTCGTGGGTAGTGGGATTCTTCAACGGTCATGCTAAGAATCTTCCTACGGGAATGTTTATAACCATATCCGATTTCAACCAGCCCGACGCTTATTTTGCAGTGAAATACGTGAACATAGGCTTTAAGGAAAAGTGGCTGTGGCATATAAAACGCTTCCATAAGATTTTCATTTGGGGTCACCAAGAGGAAGTAAGGGCGTTTGGTACGATTAAGTACGGCTTCACGAAAGACGGAAAGGCGACCTTCAGCTTCAGAGGAGACAACATCGTTGAGGCTAACATAAAAGACGGAAAGCCTAAGTGGAAGCCTGTACAGGAATACATTGACAAATGTAAGAAAGCATACCGCAAAAACGGAGAGAAGGGAGTGCGAAGTATTTCGAAAGCACTTGAACTCCACGGTCCGGATATGAAGACTCTCTTCCAGGCTACAAAAACAAAGATAGATCCCAAGTATATTTACAACGCAAGCAACCGTGCGTATGGTGTTTTGGACGATAACGGAACGCTTGAGTCCGTAATATTCTTCGTAAAATTATAAAAGATAAACAAGACTGATTAAAAAGGAGAAAAATCATGAAAAACATTCTTTTGATAGGCGTTGGTGGAACAGGTAGCAGAGCTGTTGAAATCTTCTACAAGAAGCGCGAAGAGCTCAAAGATAAGACTGGCAACAAAGTTACCGCGTTGGTGTTTGATACCGACATCGGAGACCTTAAGAGAATTGAGGGCGCAAAAAAGGTTCCTCTTGCGGATAACGCCAGCGTAGGTACTATCTGCGACAGATTCGGTAAGGAATACCTTGAGGAGTGGTTCCCCCTTGACGACAAGGCTATCCGCGCTCAGGAAATGAGCAGAGGCGCTTCTCAGTGGAGAAAGAAGTCCTACCTTGCATTCCTTAACCTTATGCACAAGCCGGTTACCCGCTCGGTATTTATCGATGCTCTCGAGGGCATGGTTGCCGATCCCAGTGCGGTTTGCGAGGTTTACGTTATCGCTTCCGTTGCGGGCGGTACTGGTTCGGGTTCCTTTATCCCGATCGCGCTTTACGCTAAGCGCTACCTCAGAAAGAATCTCGGAAAAGATCCTATCGTAAACGCTATGATCGCGCTTCCCGATATCTATTCCGATTCACAGACACCCGAAAACAAGATTAAGGTTTACGCTAACGCTTACGCTATTCTGCGTGAGCTTAACGCCATCAACCTTGTAGCGAGAGGCTACAACAGAAGCGACAAGACAAACGGTAAGAAGGCTCCCGTTAAGTTCCGCATCGGTCATCCCGATGAGCCTACGGTTGGCGTGCTGTTCGACGCTTCCGACGAGCGCTTCTGGACTCCCGAGGCTGCGCCTTTCTCGCAGATATTCCTTCTTGACAAGATTCCCAACATCAACTCTGTTGAGGCTCACAATATCGTTCTTGCAAACTCGCTTTATACTATGCTTTGTACCGAGATAGGCGCTAAGTTCGACAGCGAGCTTTCCAACCACGAACTTCTTCGTTCCGGGTGTAACGGTAGTAACGCGGTTTACGCGGGTGTTTCCACTGCTCAGGTTCGTTTCCCCATAGATTCGGTTCTTGAGTACATCGCTCATAGAAAAACTTTGGAGTCCTGCAACCAGGAGTGGCTTATTCTTCACAATCAGGTAGAGCGCAAGATCAAAGAGATGGAAGTTAACGCCAAGTCTATGGGCGGCAGACTTACAATGAACAATGCCGAGTATGCGGCAGTTGTACTTGATGAGCTTGACAGCCTCGTTGAAAACGGAAGCGCTGCTCTTAGCGAGCTTGTTGAGAGATGCCTTGAAAAGTATGACTCGGTAGCTAAGAGAAAGATTACCAGAGACGAGCCCATAAAGGCTTATATTGAGGAAATTGAGGAGAAGCTTATTGACGCTAAGATTCCCGAATCTTCCAACTATACAAAGAAAATTGAATCGGCTCTTGAAATCAACGATAAGCTTAGCGCTGAACTCGTTGTGGATTCCGCTAAAAAGCTTAACGCTATATTCCTCGCTTATTTCAGAGAGTGTGTAGACAGAATCAAGGCTGCAAGAGGCAGCACCGCTGACGCTATCATCACTCTTGATAAGAAGAAGAGCGAGATAGTAGGTAAGTCTTATTATCTTGTTGACAGATTGCTTATGAACGACGGCAAGTTCCTTCACCCTGTTGCTTGTCTTATTCGTCTTTGCATACTCAGAAAGCTTCTTGCTGACGAGGCTAAGACCGACGGTGATGTATGGACTGCTATCAACACAAGAGATCCCCTTAAGATTACTTTGCTTGACTCTCTCGTTAAGAATCTTCCCGACGTTACGGACGGAAAGGGAAGCGCATATGCTGAGGCAGGAGACTCCAGATTTGTTGAGGCTGCAAAGGGCAGCTACGACGGTAAGAGAGCAGGCGGCGGAAAGTCTAACTTCAAGAAGGATATGGAAGTTCTTGGTACTGACGCTCCTCATATTCTCCAGAAGATTGAGGCTGAGGCAAAGAGACAGATAGAGTTGCTTGTATACAAGCAGATGGAAGAGCGTGTTGATATGCTTATCAACAAGTTCCGCGACTTCTTCAAGCGCTTTGACAAGGAGAAGGAGGATCTCGAAGAGGCTACGAAGACAGCTCTCAGAAGAGACTCTAAGGACGTTGACAGCGTTATCAACGTATACTCCTCTGAGAAAGACAAGCAGAACATATTTGATTTCGTTCTTGAGTCCGCAGGTCCCGAGACTCCCGAAACTCTTATTGAGACCGATAACGTAGTTGGACGCGGCGTATTTGACAGTGTATACGCTTCGGCTGCGGCTGCTGTTGGAGAGGGCAACTACAACGAAAACGATTCCGGCGCTTACCGCAAGCTCTTTGACGGTATGATCGCTTCTTATACAGAGAACCTTAAGAAGAGCGACGCGTTTGCTCAGCTTATGTCTCTTAACATCATTGAGGCTATCGTAGCTTCCAGCGCGGGTAACGATACTCAGATGATCGATACCTTCCGCGAAAAGCTCGCGCTTGCTCAGGATCTTGCTCATCCTTCGCTCCGCGTTGACTTTGACGGCGACCACAAGAATCTTGTTCGTCCTTCCGAGGTTATGGTATTCATGATGTCCAAGAACACAGGTAAGTACATAAAGAAGAAGGCTGACGAGTTCGGACTTTCGCTTCCCGCTGACCAGAGCAACGAGAGTAGCGTTATCGAGTCCTGCACAGAGCAGTTTATCCGTAAGTACTCGGGTAACCCCGCTGTAAGAGTATCGCTGGTTTCCAGCATTCCCGACCAGGTTCTTTACTGCACCGGTGAGATTATGGATATCACTCCTCTCCGTATAGCTAAGTTTGATGAGCTTGGTGAGGATAACATCTACTTCAGAAACTACATGAAGGCTATCGAAAACTTCAAGAAGTACGGTACCGATATGTGGAACCCCCACCTTGGTAACGACCTTTACAAGCGCGGATACCTTCCCTTTATGAACGAGGAGAAGGAGCAGGAGTGCGACAAGCAGATGGTTAAGGCTCTTCTGTTCGCGTTCCAGACCAAGAAGATTACCTACTCGCCCAAGGGCTACTTTATGTGCGGCAGCGAGAAGATTACCGACGTTGAGGGAAGACTCGTTACTACCACCAACATCGCTCACCTTCTTACATGGATCAGAAACGATGACAGAGATTACGTTGAAAACTGGAGCGGTCAGTTTGACAAGAGCATCATCGAACAGATGAACAAGCTTCCCAGCCTTTCCAGCGACAGCTCTCAGGAGAGAGCTACTCTTGAGGCTAAGCTTACCGCTTCGCCGTTTATGAAGCTCCTTACCGAGGGACTTTACGAGGATAAGTCCTTTGAAATCAAGGAACCCGCCAAGAAGGGCAAGGCTGAGAAGGCAGAAAAGGCAGAAAAGGCAGAGGTACAGAACGAAAAGGTTGTTGGTCCTACCGTTATCGAGTTTGCTCATATGATCAAGACCAGCGAGGAGATCGGACGCGACTGCGACGACGCTGAGCGTATTCTTAAGGTCGTTTACGAGATCTTCTACGAAATGTGCGCTTACAGAGCTAATCCCGAGAAGAATTCCGACAGCTTTGTTGACGTATACAGACAGCAGGTTGGTAAGGTATTTGAGGCTATTATGCACGCTAAGATCGTTCGCGAGGCTAAGGAAAAGATCGCGAGATTCCGCGGAATCGCAAACTGGATCAACGATGCGGGTGTATTCCTTACCGTATCCACCGATTCGCCTAAGGACGATAAGGGTAACGTACGTATGGACGTATACTTCTATCAGGATATTTCCCTTACAAAGCTTAGCAATCTTATCTACGGAAGCGGCGTAGTCGTTGAGGAGGAGCTCCTTGAGGGCGCTGAGTCCGAGGCTGATGACGCTGACGAGGAATAATGCCTGAAAACGCTTGAAGTTAAGCGTTATTATATCCGCTTCCGGGGTAACCCGGAAGCGGATGAGATATTAATTGAAAAGGAGAGACCCACATGGGAAGAAATATTCTTTTGATTGGAATAGGCGAAACCGGATGCGCCGTAGCGGAAAAATTTTCGCGGAATACGAGCGGAATACACTCGGTTTCTTTTGCCGTTGATACCGATAAAAGCGTATTTACCGAGGCGGGTACGGCAGTTGCCGTGCCGATGACTAACGGCGCATCTCTTGAGACGGTCGTTGAGACTATCGGGGCTGATAATATAAAAGAATGGTTTCCATGTGATTGGAACAAGGACGGATCAAGCTTCTTGAAGGGGCTTATGATGGATAAAGGCGCCAATTTGTGGAGAACCAAGGCTCTGTTGTCTTTTGCGAGCTTTCTTGGTAACGAGGGCGCAGTCGCGAGCCTTGAGGAAAAGGTGAAAGCCTTTGTTGAGGAATGCGGCTATCCTTGTGACATAGAAATCTATACGGTGGCGTCCCTTGTGGGAGGCACCGGCGGAGGATTGTTCCTCCCACTTACATACTACTTTAAAAATCTCGTGAAAAAAGCGGGCGGAGAGGTTATAAACGTTTCGGCTATGCTTACCTGTCCCGACGTTTACGAGAACGGATTCACGCGGGAGCAGGTTATAAAGGGCAACTCCAATGCCTACGCTGCTTTGCGTGAGCTACACGCAATAGATCTCATTTCTATGGGATACAAGCGCGAGTGCGAGATTGGAAAGCACTCGCCCACAGAGCTTTTCATTAAGCTTAAGGGCGAAAATTTTGAGGAGACTGTTTTTGACTCTGACTCGGATATGTTCGCAAATCCCGAGGCGGCGCCCTTTGATAAGGTCTACTTATTTGAAAAAATAGTCGGTTTGCAGACCGTTGAGGAGCATGAAACGGTTGTTGCGGACGTGCTGAGATCGCTTTGCATAGACGGAGGCTCTGCGGCAAAGCGTTCGGAAAAAAATTTGAAAACAACTGATGATATTTACGGCGCGGTTTCACTTACAAAGGTGCGCTACAGCGTGGATAGCATCGTAAAATATACCGCAAAGCGCAAGCTGCTTTGCGACATCGACGGTGAGTGGCTTTCGCTTCACCGCCTGGCAATGCGCGAGATAAATCGCAAAATAGGCGAGGCGCGCGCATACGGATATTTCTTTGATAATACCGCGGCTGATTACAGCTCGGCGGTGGTGGGAGCCATTGGCGGACTTTCGGAGTTTGAGGGCGGTGAAAACGCGCTCTTGGGCAGAGAATCGAACGATGCCACAAATGCGGCTGTCCCACAGGGGCTTTTTGAAGCCGATTGCTTTGACATTGTAGAAAAATACTTTGAGGATAAGTACGGACGCAGCGCATCCGAGGCGGTAGATGAGGTTTTGGAGGGCAGAGCAACTAAGATTGAAAAGCCCGCAAAGCTTGCGTTCCTTGACTTTGGAAAGCGTAAGGCGCTTATGGTTGAGGCGGCGCAGAGAGTACACTCAAAGCTGTCGGATTGCTACGTGTCTTGCATGGAGTCGCTCCGCGTGGGTATGGCTGAAATCGAGGCGGCGCTTATTTCGGAGGCTGAAGACGCCAAGTATTCACTTGTGAACTCATTGCTTAAGATAGACGGCAAATACGTTCATCCGTCTTACGCTTTGGCTCGTCTTTGTATCGCTTACGAGGAGCTTAAGCTGACTGTTGACAAGGACCTTGTTGTGGATGCCGAGACGCTTGCGAAAATGCGGGTTTCTTTGCTTCCCGACCAATTCCTTGTAATGGAAAAGCTTAAAAATACTTGCCATTACGCAAAGCGCGGCGAGGAAAGATTTATGGAGCTTGTTGACGGCTCCGAGACTGCCGCAGGCGGAAGCGAGCGCGATCTTGAAGTCTTTATTGAGGACGTCAGAGGCTTTAGCGGCAGAGTGCTTTCAATGCTTAAGGCGACCTTTAAGGACAGGGTGCTGAAAATTATTGAAAAGCTTATAGCCGGCTACCGAGTTTTCTTCGAGACTGCCGAGCGCATTTCGGGCGAGCTTGAGATAGACCTTAAGGACGATATTCTCGCTGATTCCCGCGATTCCGGAAATACTGTTTATATCGCTACCGCGGTTGAGGATAAGTTGCTTGCTTGTGACAGTTATATTTCCTTCTCTTCGCACGGCGGAACAGATTATTCGGTTCGTGATCCCAGAGACGGAAAGTTGGTTTGCGCACTCGTTATTGAAGGTATTGGCGGAATTTCCCGCGCTGACGTCAGAACGGTGGTTGAAAAAGAGCTTGGTCTCTACGAAAGTGATTTGCGCGCAAGCGAATTTTATAAAGAGCATCTTGATAAGACTGTGATTGAGGTTTTAAATAATCCTGATATGCTTACCGTGGCTGACGTTTCAAGCTTCGGTAAAACGCACAATCTCAGCCGCGCGTTTACGGGAAGATCGGCACCTCTCAGACTTCGTATGCCCACAGAACACATCGGTTTCAACGACGTAAAGATGGTTACTACAATACTTCTTCCCGCGTCGGCTGCTTCGACGGAGGACGGAAGTGACGAAAGTCTTAAGACATCTATGCTTTCGTACGTTAACGAGGGTCATGGAGAAGTGGTGTTCAGCGCTGACGTTCCAAAGAGCTGTATTTACGTAAGACGTGAGTTAAGCAACGTTCAGCTTCACTTTGTTGATGCTTTACACGAAAATGGCGAGACCCCGATTGCTTATAAGAATTATCTGAAAGCCTTTGAGATTATGCGAAATCAGGATTCTCAGATGTGGAATCCTCATATTTTCAGATGTGTTGACGGCGAGTATTGCGCGTTGCCATTTATAGCTCCGTCAAAACAGAAAGAATTTGACAGCCGCATCGCTAAAGCGATCTTTTACGCTCTTGAATTTGGCGAAATAGTTACCGAATTTGACGAGGAGATCGGCGCTGAGGTGTTGGTTTGCGGCGCGGAGTCGGAAAAAATTCCCGTGCTTGACGGAGATGAGCCTGTAGGGGCTGATTCTCCCGAAAAGCTCTTCGCGTGGGCTGTGAATAACCGAGTAACGGTTGAAAAATGGGCAAGGCTGTACGACGCTATGGCTGAAGATGGGCTTGTAAAAGTTAAAGCCGCTCGCGCGGGCGCATCGCTTGTTGAAAAAATTTCGGGACGTATTTCCCGCACGCCTCTTATCGTGAAGCTTCGCGAAAGCCTTCTTAAGACGGTGCTGTTCTACAAAAAAGAAAAGCAGCTTGAGGGAATTGCGGAAAGGCTTCTTTTGGCAGGTCACAGCGTGTTGCTTGAGTACTGCCGCGTGGGCGCGCCCGATTCTCTTTACGGCTTTGCTGATTTATACGGCTTGCAGACAGCAAGGTTTTTGGAAAGCTTTGCGGACAGCGGGGCTTTAAAGGACTTTGATGAATTTAAGGATTTTGTCGGTTGGCTTAACTCGTGCGGCACTTTCCGCTCGCATAAGGTCTCGGGTAAATCCTTTGATTTGAAAATAAGTGAAGATATAGCCGGAAAATTTCAAAAGTGATCCTAAACTTTGAAGATGAAATAACATTTCTTCTTTCGGAAAGGAGAAAAGAAAAATGCTTACATACGTAATTAACACCTCCGAAAACAAGACCTTTGACAGCGATATGCTGTTTGATCTTGCGGGATATAACAAGATCAAATGGATGAATCGCGATCTTAAGGATATCAATATTTGTGCTGAGGAGATATACGAAAAGCAGAACGTTCTCGGAGCAGATGAGTTTCGTATAGCGGTGTTGGTTGACTTTTATACCTTCGACAGAATACGCGTACCCTTTGGACGAAACGGCTACGGCGAGGAGGAGGGCGTTGAGATAAGCCTTTATATGCCCTATATTGAGGCATATTTGCTTGATAATCTCAGAAATTATCTTGAAAAAAAGGATATCTACGCCGCCGATTTTGAGGTGTACTACGTCCAAAATGAGAAGAACGAGCCCTATGAGTTCCTTGATAACGCAAGGGAACAGGTGGGTAAGATACTTGAAGGCGTGACTTTGAACGAAGAAAAAGCCGACGGTACTAAAACCGAGAATAAGGCGGACGAGGTAACGTCCGCGGAGGACGAGAAGCCGGGGAAAAACGATGAGGAAACCGACTCCGAGGAAAAGGAATCCGAGGCAGTGGCGGAACCCGAGTATGACGCGTTCAGACTTTACTGTTCTCCTAATCTGTCGCTTGATATTAAGCTGGCGGACTATCCTTACGGCTCGCCCGAGATGACTTTCTCGGACTTTTACGACGCTTTCTCGCGGAGAATGGCTCTCAGAAAGCGCGTAAGACGCCACTATTATATCACCAACTACGGCGGCGGTCCCGCGCGCGCGGCTTTTGACACGCTTTCGCTTTCGCTTTACCTTATCCGTATGTACGAGAGAGAGGAGCGCGGAGCTGAGGAGGGCGAGTTTGAGGTTATTCACCTTGACGCCGACGAGCTTAAGAACGTACTTGAAACCGCGTGGAGTAAGGTAAGCGTTGCCAGAAACGTCGCTAAGAGCAATAACTCAAAATACTTCAAGCTTAATCAGACGGGAAGTCTCATCGCCGACAAGGTGGTTCACGAGGAGCTTACCGAGGAGCAGGCTCTTTTGAGAGAAAAGAGAGGACTGCCGAAGGACGCTTATTCCAAAAAGCGTCCCACCGAAAGGTACTACGAGCTTGTAAATGAGATAGCTACCCGCGACCCCGAGGAATTTGCCGAGCAGACGCGAGACGAATTTGACGAAATAATGCGCTCGTATCTTGCTATGCGTGACGCTACAAGAGAAAATAGCGTGGGCGCTGAGTTTGATGAGCTTAAGCGCATTGGCGCGCTTGAGATGACCGATCAGTGTCCCTCTCGCGAGGAATACGAGAGTTTGGTAAAGAAAAAGCAGCTTGAGATATCCGGGCTTTTTGAGAGCGCTCTCAAAGCTGAGCTTATAGAGGTGGACTTTACCGCCGAGAAAAAACGCGCCGACAAGGCGTACGAAAAGCACTGCAAGGCAAAGGCTTGCTTGCAAAGAAGTCTTTGGGTGGATCTTGTTTTCATCGTTCTTACGATATTGACCATGATCGTGCCCTACGTGCTTTTCCAGCTTCTTGACGCCCACCTTTTCGGAGCTATGCTCTTTGGAATAGAGATGACTGCGTTTACCTTCGGATTCCTTATTATCGCGTTCTTGATACAAGGAATAAAATATAAGATTCTTATGGTCAGGGCAAGAGAGGAATTGAAGGAGTGCTATTACGATTGCCGCGCCAAGCAGAGACTTGCGCTGTCTACTATAAGACGCAGATATGAGCAGGAGCTTATAACAATAGAGCAGGTTCGCTACGAGATACGTCAGCTTAAGCACCTCTTTGAGGCAAATGACGGTATGAATAAAAATATCGTCAAGCACCGTGAGATGCTTGCGAAGCTTGACGACAGACTCAGCAGTATGCTTAACAACCTTGACGTTGAGCCTATTGTTAATCCTGAGGAAACGGTAGAAGGAGAATTTGATATCTCTAAGCCCATAAAGGCGAGAGAAAACAAGATATACCGTATTTTCTCAATCGAAACTATTGAAAGAATGTTCCCCAGGAAAGGAAGTGGTAAGCAGTGATCGGAACGCTGATAAAAGTATTGCTGATGTTGGCGGTATTGTTGCTGCTTGCGTATCCAATTTTGCCGCTTCCGTTGAAGCTGCGTAAATTCTCCACTTCTTACGCGCTCAGATATGAGTCGCCTCATAACAAGAAGAATATCCTCTTTACGCTGATAGCCATGCTTATTACGCTGGTAGCGGCTATACTTCTTGGTTTGTTTAACAAAATCGTTGAATTCCTGTACGGTATTCCGCTTATCGGTTCGCTGTTCCAGAGCGCCATTAACGGGCTTAATCCTCAGGTGGATTTTATTGCGATAACTATTAAGCTGATTATTGTTAACCTCGTTATTCTTTACGCTTTCGTGATTGTCAAGGCGTTTGTCAAAAAGCTGATTCTTGACGTTATCTTTGGCTTCAGAAAAACCGAGGCGGAGAAGAACAATGGCGAGAAAAAGCGCGGATGGTGGATTTTTGGTAGAAAGAAAAAGGCTGATGAAGAAGAGACCGAAAAAGACCCCGTTAAGAAAACCGCCGCGGAAATCGAGGCTGAACGCGAGGCTGAGCGCAAGCGTAAGCGCATGAGAGTTCCCGGATTCTCCCACTCCCAAGAGGAGGAAGAGGATCCTGAAAAGGATACTCCCGCAGAGGGCGGAACTGAGGGAAAAACAGAAGGCGAAGAAGAGGGAGAGGGCAAGCAGTTGCCCAAATCAAGAAGCGCCTTCTCAAGATGGTTTCTCGGTCTGTTTTTTGAGGGCGAGGATTTTGAGTATGCCAAGAACTGGGTCTCGCGCTTGAGAACTATTCTTCAGATATTTGTTTATTCCATAGAGATAGTATACGGATTGCTTATTCTGTGGGTGATGACATCGGTTCTTTTCCCGATGGCCGGATGGGCTTATACCTTTATCGTGGATATACTTCAGTTCCACTTGTGGTATCTCTACCCCTCGGCGTCTATACTGTTCTTGCAGGAAATCTGCAACACCTTCAAGGCTCCTACAAAGGAAGAAGCCGCGGCTGAAAAAGAGCCCAAGAAGAAGGAGCAGATTGAGGACGAAAAGCGTGAGGCAAGACTCAGAGCGCTTCAGTCCGAGCTTAAGAAACGATTTGACGCAGAGCATATTCTCAGATACTATCCCGCAAGCATTGGCAACGATGTGCCTGAATACAGATGCACCAGCCTGCCTTATGCAAGCTCGCTGAATTATATTCGCAAGCAGATGGAGCTTACGTCGGGCAAGGTTGTGCAGAGCTACATGAAGTGCCTTGACTCGATTTTCAGTGACGAAAACGTATATTTTGCGTCCTCATTCTATTCCGAGTTCGGAGAGTATCTTATCGCTTATACCTATATAAGACTTCTTTCGGGCGCGAGAATGGTGTTTGTGGTTTCTGACTCCGGCGAGAGAGCTACGCTTAAGAAGTATATTGCCGAGCGTTTGATGAAGATGACCGGAAGCACCGAGGGCTGCAGCTGGCGCGTTTATATGTCGGACGAGCGTCTTGACCAGGCTGATGTGTTTGTGGCATCGCCCGAGGACTTCCAGAACGACAATATTGTGTCTCAGTATCCTGCTTTCTTTGAGGAAGTCTCTAACGCTGTATTTATCGACGTTGACCGTATGATAACAATGCACAGCTATCTTTGCCCTATCATGGCAAACAGACTTCAGAAGGCTACAGAGGGAAGAATAAGATTTATATTCCTTACCCTTGACCTTATTAAGGGTCTCGCTGCCGCGGTTATTCCCAAGTCCTTCTGCATTGATCAGGTGCTAAGCCTTAGCAGCGCGGACGAGAACGAGGCGGTTTCCTACACCCTTTGGAACCGTGAAAGCAAGAGCAAGCGTATTTATAACAAGAACGGACAGAAGCTTGCCTCGCTTGAGTGTATTATAGCCGAGCAGGCGTGCAAATACGACGTTGACGGCGTAAGGCTGATTACAGAGGCGGCTCTTGACCATGCCGAGAAAAAGATTCTCGACATGCACAACGTAGAGATTAACAATCTTTACAGAGGAATCGCCGACGTTAACTACATGATTTATTCTGATGAGCGTTGCAACCTTTCGGCGGCGCTTTACGCCTGCACAAGATTCCGCGGTAAGAAGAATTCGGTTGTTCATATTATCAGCAAGCCCTACCTTCTCCGTGAATTCTTTATGGCAAAGCTGAACAGCGAGGATTACGTTAACCGTTCCTCCTTCATTCAGCCCAGAGTAACCGAGCACGCCGACCGCTATAAGCTGACGTTGCTCAGAATATTCTGCGACGCTACGGTGGACAATGGTATTCCCGTATCACAATTTGAAAGACGCGTAAGAATGGCTATCCGCGACGCACGCGAGCGCGGTGACATAATTAAGTCGGCTTACTGCCGCGAGATTATCGCTAAGAATACCGATGATACGCTTAAAACAAGCGAGCTTGCGGCTTACCTTATCTCGGGTCTTTACGACAGAGACGAGGGAATTGACAAGGACCACCAGGGCGATTCGACTACTATCAGATTCAGAGCCAAGGACTACTACCTTATTATTGACCCTGCAAAGCAGGACGGCTACGTGCTTTTCAAGGAAAAGCATATCCTGTTTAACAGAGTCAAGGAGCTCTTTGAGCGTCTGTTTGAGTGCAACCGCAGAGTTGAGCTCAGACTTAATGACGAGGTAATAGGACTTCTTGATACCTTCCCGTCTAGAGTCCATCTTGAGTACATCGCGGGACAGAGCATTGTTTACAAGAACTCTGAGTACGAAATAGAGCATATCTCCAAAGACGGAAGAACTGTTTATCTCCGCCGCGAGAATATCAACTTCAAGAACTGTCTTGATACGGTGCTTTTGCGCCGCTATCAGATGGAATCGCTTGGTGATCCCATTCGCCCCAGCGGTGTGCTTAACAGCTCAAAGTCTATTCTCAGCGAGATTACCGTAACGCCCTACAAGGCTAAGTTTGTCGGTGAAACGTACGGCTTCTACAGCCTTATGACCGACAAGCAGACGCTTGATTTCAAGAGCGGTGTTGAGGGTAATCCTCACGTTAGCGATCCTCATATAAGACGCTTCTCGGAAAGCCACGTGCTTAACGTGACGCTTGACACCCGCATGGAGTGTACCGACGGTATGCGCCTTCTTATGGCGGCGGTATTTAACGAGTTTGTAAAGACTATATTCCCGCACGCTTACCGCTGTATGTCTATTTGTCCCATTCTCGCAGATCCGCTTACCTTTAACGAGGAAAACGAGCCTGCTACCGAGATTGACCAGATAAAGGCGCTTTATCCCTACCTTAAGAATGCGGGCGAGGACTTCCGCGAGACCAATCCTAATCGTATGCAGTTTTTGTTTATCAACGACTGCGTTGAGGATATCGGTATTATCGACTGGTTCTACGACCGTTCCGCGAGATATATGCAGGAATTTCTTGCAAACGTGTATTCGTATCTCTATTGGCTCAAGCGCCGCGCGGAAAGAAAGCATTTCATATATTTCGGATTTGATGCGCTTCCCGAGTGCTACGACCTTGAAGGCTGTTGCAAGCTTCTCTGTGACTACAACGTCGTTCTCAGTGACGAGGGTAGAAAAGACATTAATACCGCGGGTGACGAGATGGAGGACGAGGAAACAAGACTTTGCTCCTTCTGCCACCGAGTTATGGAAAGCGGCAGATTCTCGCTGTTTGATAAACACAGATTTATTTGCGCGGAATGCCTTGATACTGTTGAGACTACCGACCAGCTTCTGGAAATCTACGATAAGATAAGAGATTATCTTGCGGAGAATTATCCCGAAGAGAGCATAGACCCCGCAAAGGTCAAGCTTGACGAAATATACGATCTTAAGCCCGGTCAGGAATTGAGTGAGTATTATTACCGTGTTGACGTTGCCGAGGGAACTATATTCGTTGAAAGAGACGATCCCGTTAATAACGCGGCGGTTTCGGTTCTCCGCGGACTTATATCGCTTTGGCAGCACGGTCACGGATTCGTTATTCCTTACGTTAACGCTCAGCTTTACTACGAGGAGATTAAGTACCTCGAGAGCATTGGCAAGAAGGATATGGCTGATTGGACATATAACGCGCTTGATGAGGATACCAGGGCGCAGGTTGACGAGATTGCGGCTTACGTAAACGGTGACGACAAGCCCGATGAGCCTGAGGAAGAGTTTGACGTTGATACCGACATTGACATTGACGCTGACTTTGATGAAACCGAGGAGGAAGATGGCGACGAGCCTAATGCCGACGAGGATCTTGGTGACAACGCGCCTCTTGGAGACGACGAGGAAGAAGAAGTCGAAGAAGAGGAAAGCCGCGAGGAAGGTGATCCTAATAAGAGAACCAGCTTTAGCTTTATCCGTAAAATGGCGCAAGCCTATGACGAAGATCCCGAGGAAGAGCCGGAATCTGACGAGGATTCCCTTGACACCCTCTACGATCCCAACCTGATTCCGAGATTCTGGAAGCGTTACCTCAAAGGTGAGCATATTGACGACGGCGAAGAGGAAAAGACCGATCCCGCATCTAACCCGAACGCCGAGGAGGGCGATGAGGAAGAAGAAAAGGGAGAGGCTGAGGTGCAGGACGTTGGAGTTGACAATGCTCCTTGGAATCCCTTTGGCTTCACGAAAAAGTCTAAAGACCCCGAGCCGAGCAACGACGTTGACGTTGAGATTAACATTGATCCTCAAAACGAGCCCGAGCCCACAGACGAGCCCGAAAGTGACGTTAATAATGAGGTTGAGGAAGAACTTGAGGTGAACGGCGACGAGCCCATCACTTCCGACGAGCCTTCAGAGCCCGAAGAACCTTCAGAACCCGAAGAGCCCGAAGAACCTGCCGATCCCGAGCCTCAGATAGAGCCGGTAGAGATCATTACTATGACAAATGCCGAGCGGAAAAAGGCTGAAAAGGAACGCAAGAAGCAGGAAGCTCTTGAGAAGAAGGAAGAAGAACGTAAGCAGAAGGAAGAAGAGCGCGAGCGTAAGAGACGAGAAAAAGAAGAAGAGCGCGAGCGCAAGAAGCGCGAAAAGCAGGAAAAGAAGAAAAAGAAGAAAACCGGAGGCGGTTTGTTCGGATTCTTCAAGAAGATTCCCGAAGGAGACAGACTCGTTCCCCACGAGGAGGACGAGGACAAGAATCCTCTTATCCGTCTGTACAACGAAATAGCTCGCCACGCCTTCAATTACAGCGAGGAGCCTTTCTCATTCGAGGGTGTAAGTCCTGCGGATGTAGAGCGCGTATTCGTATACGTTCAGTGCGACTATCCAGAATTGTTCTGGCTTTACTGGTTTGATTTTGTTTCCGCAACTGAGATGCGTAACGTATTCTGCGTGCGTGACTCTTACGGAAGATTTGACGTTAAGCAGGTTAAGAAAGAACGCAAGGATCTTCACAAAGCGGCAAAGCCGTTTGTTAAGGGAATCGGACGCAAGACCGATCCTTACAAGGCAGTGCTTACTATTTACCGTAGACTTATTCTTACGCTTGACTACGACGGACTGGGGCTTGCGGCTCATATAGACAAGGATCCTACCAAGGAGGACAGACTTCGTTCGCTTCACAGCGCGCTTGTCAACCACAAGGTTGTTTGCGCGGGTTATGCGTCTGCTATGCAGTACTTGCTTAACTCGGTGGGAATTGTTTGCGCTTACGTTAAGAGTGAGCGTGATAAGAACGGCGGCGGTCACGCCTTCAATATGCTCAAGATAGGCAGATATTGCTACTATCTTGACGCTACGTGGGGTGATCCCTCCAACACACAGAGCGGTTCTGCAAAACAGGACGAGGTTCGTTACAACTACTTCTGTACTCCGTACAGTGACTTTATCAAAACCGGCGGTAACGATCAGGCTTATCACGTGCCTTTCAAGAAGTACTATACAGACGTTGAGACCTTTAAGTACACTAACCACGAGTATTTCAGATATCACAATGCGTATCTCAGAAGATACGACGAGGCTGAAGTTATCAGAATCTTTGCGGATGCGGCAATCAACTATAATCCCAATACCATGGGTCGCTTTACGGTTGGTTTCCGTTGCGTTGACGGATATCTTCTTAAGTACGTTAATACTACGCTTATGAACGGAAGAATTTATCACGTTATTGACGAAGCAAAGAAGATCGTGGCTAAGAGGAAGAAGGGCGCACTTAAGTATCTTGAGAACAAGTTTGAGTATTCTATGCCCGATTACGATTCCGGCGTAGCTTACTACTACTTTGCAACACCCAAGACTAAAAAAGACCCCAAGAAAAAGAAATAACAAATAACGGGATTGCCCATAAGGGCAATCCCGTTTCCGTTTTGCGTAGAAAATGACATGACAAATTGTAGCCGCCTCGCCGCACCTGGCGGTGGGCTGGTTGCCTTCGGCGTTTACGATTTGGAGATTGTGCGAACAACTCGGACGCAATACAAAAATCGATGGCTAAACACCATCGATTTTTTGTTGCACAAATATAATTGTTATGTTCAAATTGTAGTTTGTCGGTATGTTAGCACATATCATTGTAGGGACCGGCGTCCTCGACGGTCCATTTGGCACAAATGAAATTTGCATCGCTATGTATAACAAATTTAATTGATATAACAACCATTTTGTTTGATA